>CAKKPP010000001.1 GCA_919901745.1 Chloroflexota bacterium
CCTCGTTCAGTAATCAGAGGAGGCGGGGCGTCTCACCGAATCTTGGCAGAGAGGGTTTGTCGACCCAAACGAAAGACCCTCGGGTCATCCCGAGGGCCTCTGTACTTTTCGTGCTCATCTGTCTGGACTATTCGTGCTCACTCACAACAAGCGCCGCGAGTGGCGCCACGTGGACGAATCGACGCGGAAGTTGCATGTGCGCAGGCCCCCGGATGTGGTTTGCCGAGCGAGTGTGGACCTTGAATGGGGCGGTGTCCACTGGACAGAAGTGCCCCGGCTGCGAGGATTGCGGTCCCCTCTCTGCCAAGAGGTCCACAACCGCAGATCCTCAGCTACGGCACATACCCAGACGCCTCGCGCGCCCGTGCCACAAAGGAACTGGCGGTAGTCGACGGCCAAAGTGCGTCAAGAGGGGATGCCGCCCGGTCGCCCGAGGGTGCCCTTGGGACAGAAGGGTCGAAGGCAGGCCGGACCCCTTCGGAAGGCTCCGGCCTGCCACCTACTGGACCGAGATGCCGGCCCGGACCTGTCCCGGGTATCCACCGAGATCGACGATCACGTGCCACTGCCCGGGTCGCGGCGGCCGAATGGCAACCGGACTCTGGGTCGCGTGGCCGCCGAAGTATTGGTGCTGCGTGCCACGCCGATACCGGTCGAAGTTCGGATCATCCATGACCTTGACGTTCGCCGCGTGGTCGAGCTCGACCAACACAGCCTGCCCAGGGCCCACCTGGACCCTGGAGTGCAGGAAGTTCATTCCCTGATCCCTTTCCTAGGCTAGAGTCGTCCGCCTCGATCTATCGGCGCGCACTCGAGACGGCCGCCACGGCGAGACACGCTGGACACGCGGCGTCGGCCCACGCCGGCAGGCCGCTGCCGTCGGCGGGCGACCGCCTTGACGGTCGAAGACGCGTCCAGCCGATCGCGCCGCCCACGGCGAGGATGCCCAGGAACGCTGCGCCGATAAGCACCCCGCCCGCCCGCCCGATCAGCTCCAGCGCCGGCTGGCCGACCGCGTACCCGAGCAGGAAATGACCGCCGACGAACACCGCGTTGCCGACCACCAGGCCACCGGCGAAGACCGGGAAGCGAAGGGCGGCGAGCCCGCTCGCGGCGATCGCTCCGATGCGCACGCCCGGCGTCATCCGCGCCACGGCCACCCCGCGCGACCCGTGCCGGGCAAGTCTGTCTGCGAGGCGGTCCAGCCTCGCCCGTGGAACACCCAAACGGGCGAACAGGGCGAGCAGCCGCTCGCGCATCACCCCGCGAACCAGCACGAACTGGACGCTTCCACCGACGTACCCGGCGAGCAGGATCCCGATCAGAACGGCGACCGCGAAGATGCCCTGACCCGATGCCGCGACCCCGGCGGTGATGACGAGAAGATCGCCGGGGACCGGGATCGGCACACCGATTTCCTTGATCAGGATGACCGCCAGCAGCGTGACCAAGGCGAGGCCGTCCATCAACTCAGGCCCGGTCGCTGTCAGGGTGCGCCACGTCCGCGACGGGCTCCGCTGAGCCCGTCGTGAGCGCCTCGTGCAGGGATCGATACGAAGCCATGAGCAGGCGGGCGACCTCGGGCCAATACCGGCCGGGCGCGGTTGGGCCGTCCGGATCCGCGACCGCGCCCCGGTCGCGCACCTCCGCCGCGAGCCCGCGCAGCCGACCCGCCTCCGAGACGCTCGCCTCGGGCACGCCGTAGATCGCTGCGTACACGGCAGTGATGGCATCTCCCGCCGCCGCACCGGCGGCCAGGCCCACCTCGCGCCGCACGACCCACCAGCGCAGCTCGCGTCGCGCCACCTCGTCCGCGTCGACGTGCTTCGGCAAACCCAGCCTTCGGTAGCCGCGCACGATGTCGGGCTTGAACCGCTCGTACTCGCCCATCGAACGAGCGAATCCGATCGCGGCCCGCGTGAGCCAGAACGCCGCCACGACGGCCCGCGGCCAGCCGACCCGGGCCTGTTCGCGGTTGGCGAGGATGAGCAATCCAAGCAGGCGCGCCGGCTGACGCCGGTAGTACGCCTTCCACATTCGAAGCTCGAGGGCCGCGAGGCGATCGGGATCGAAGTCGCGACCCCATCGATCAACCGTGTCGGGATCGATCGGCAACATCGATGTCCTTCGATATCTACCTGGGTGCGAGTCGCGCAGCGCATCCGCAAGCCGGGCCCGGAGGGCGGGGCTGGTCGGCTCGTCGTCGGCCACGATTGCGTGAACGATCCGGATCAAGCTACGCCTTGGCGGCGCGTGCGTCCAGTCTGTTGCCGAGCGGGGAAACAAGCACCGCGACCTACCCGCCAGACCCCACCAGGTCGTAGCCTCCGCCAGACAATGCGCTCCGTCGTTGCCTTCATGCGGATCCGCGCGTAGGCTGCGGGGCGCACTGGTCGAAGACAGGAGTCACGTTTGGCGTCCCTCGATTCCCCGAAGCCTGCGCGGGCGGCCGGGACGGTCACGCTCGTCTTCACCGACATCGAGGGCTCGACGAGCCTGCTCCAGGCGCTGGGCGACCGCTATCCGGACGTGCTGGCCGACCACCATCGCCTCCCCCGAGAGGCCTTCGCCCGACACGGCGCCCTCGAGCGCGGTTCGGCCGGCGACGGACTCTACTTCGTCTTTCCGGCGGCGCGGGCCGCGGTCCAGGCGGCCATCGACGGGCAGCTTGCCATTGCCGGTCATGGGTGGCCCGACGGGATCGCCGTCAACGATCGGATGGGCGTTCACACGGGGGAGCCGTGGGGCGTGTCCGAGGAGTACGTCGGCCTGGACGTTCATCGCGCGGCGCGGGTCTGTGCAGCCGGCCACGGCGGCCAGATCCTCATCTCTCACACGACCCACGCCTTGATCGCGGATGAGCTGCCTTCGCCGCTGGGCATGATCGACCTGGGCGTCCATCATCTCCGCTCGCTGGACTCGGCGATGCGGCTGTACCAGGTCACCGCCCCGGGCCTCGCCCGCGACTTCCCGCCGCCGCGGACTGCCGAAGCGCCACGGAGCAATCTCCAGCTGGAGGTCACCAGCTTCATCGGCCGGGAGCGCGAGATCGAACAGGCCATGCGGATCCTCGGTCAGTCGTCGCTCCTCACGCTGACCGGACCCGGAGGCGTCGGCAAGACGCGGGTCGGCCTTCGGTTGGCGCGTCAGCTGCGGGACACGTTCGAGGACGGGGCCTGGATCGTCGAATGTGGCTCCCTGACGGACCCCGACTTCGTGCTCCCGTCGGTCGCGAGCACGATCGGGTTGACGGAACCGGCCGGTCGCGCACTCCTGCCGGCCATCGTGGAGCACCTGAGGGGCAAGCGGCTCTTGCTGCTGCTGGACGATTGCGACCCCGTCCTGTCGGTGTGCGCTGAGCTCGCCGAGGCAGTTGTGCGATCGTGTCCGGCCGTTCGCATCCTCGTGACCAGCCGCGAAGCGTTGGGGGTCGCCGGCGAGGCGATCCTGCCCATCGCCTCCCTGGCGACGCCAGAGGTCGGACCGACCGTCGCCGCGCGCGACCTCGCGGAGGTCGACGCCTGCCGGCTCTTCGTGGAGCGCGCGAGCGCCGTCCTGCCCACGTTCGTCCTCACCGATCAGAACGCCCGATCCCTTGCCCAGATCTGCCGGCGCCTGGATGGGATCCCGCTCGCGATCGAGCTTGCCGCTGCGCGCGTTCGTTCGTTGCCGGTCGAGCAGATCGCGCCCCGCCTGGACGATCGATTTCGCTTGCTCACGGGGGGCAGTCGGGCGGCCGTCGCCCGCCACCAGACGCTCCGCGCGACGATCGACTGGAGCTATGACCTCCTGACGGAACCGGAGCGAGCGGTCCTGCGCCGACTCTCCGTCTTTGCCGGCGGCGCGAGCCTGGAGGCGGCCGAATCCGTGTGCTCTGGTGACCCGGTCGATTCGGTCGACGCAATCGACATCCTCGGCCGCCTGGTCGAGAAGTCGTTGATCGTGACCGACCCGACATCGAGCGTAGCTCGTTTCCGGCTCCTCGAGACCGTTCGCGAGTACGCCCGAGGCCGTCTCGTGGAAGCGGGCGAGGGCGAGACGACGTCGCGCCGACACCGCGACTGGTACTTGGCCCTGGTTGATGAGGCGTCGCCGGCATTCTTCCGCGGTCCCGAGCCGGTCGATGTGCTCCGGCGCCTCGACCAGGAGCACGACGACCTGCGCGCCGCCCTCGAGTGGTGCCTCGGCCAGCCGGGCGAAGGTCGGTCGGGCCTTCGGATCGCCGCCGGTCTGTGGCGCTACTGGGAGATCCGAGGTCATCTCACAGAGGGGCGTGGTTGGCTCGAGCGCATGCTGGCGGAAGTGGGAGCGGAGGTTTCGCGGCTGCGAGCCGATGCCCTCACAGGCGCCGGGGCGTTGGCTCTGCTGCAGGGCGACGTTCGGGCCGCGTGGTCGCACCACGAGAGCAGCCTCGCGCTCCATCGTGAAATGGGCGATCAGCAGAGCATCGCCTACGCGGCGAGCAACCTGGCCAGCACCGCATTGCAGGTCGGCGATCACGCGCGGGCACGGTCGCTCTACGAAGAGTCAATAGGGCTGGCTCGCCAACTCGGCGATCTGCGCGGTGTCGCCTTTGGGTCGATCAATCTGGCCGACGTAGCCACGCGCGAGGGGGATCTGGCCGCGGCCGGCGCCCTCCACGAAGAGATCCTGGCATCAATCAGGGAGCTGGGTGATCACTGGATGGAAGCGTTTGCCCTCGGGTCCTTCGGGCGCGCCATCGCCGCCGCCGGCGATCGAGAGGCGGCCCGGTCGCTCCACACGGATGCCCTCGCGATCCTCGCGGAACTGGGCGACCGGCGCGGCGTCGCGCGGGGCCTGTCGCATCTGGCGGACCTGGCGCTGTCTGACGGCGACGCCGAGCGAGCTCGCGGGTTGTTCCGCCAGAGCCTCGCGATCCGTCAGGAACTCGGCGACATGCCTGGTTTGGCTGGCGCGATGGAGAGCCTGGCCGGTGCGCTTGCCGTCGACGATGCCGAGTCTGCCGCCCGGCTCGATGGCGCCGCGGAGGCGCTCCGTGGCGCCATTCGCGCGATGGTTCCTCCGCAGGCCGCCGCCCGCCATGACCAGCAACTGGCGGAACTCGAGGCCCGACTCGGGAGCGATCGATTTGAAGCTGCCCGCAGGGAGGGTCGCCTCATGACGCCCAACGAGGCGCTCGCTACGCTCCCTCTGTGACCTCGACGATCTGATCGGCGAGGAGGCCGTGAGCCTCGCGATGAACGGCGATCGCCGCTTCGGCACTCGGGGCCTCGGCCAGGCAGAACACCTTGCCCGTCGCCTCGTCGAACCAGTAGCGCATGTAGGTCACGCCGCGTTTGCCCCCGACGGCAACGTCGGCGGCGTGGGCTTTGGCCAGGGCCTCCGCGGTCAGGCCCGGAATGTGTTCGTGGGTGTCGAGATAGAGCGGCATTCAATCTTCTCAGGTTGAGCCGGTGCTGAGGGCGATGGAGACAAGCATGACAACTGCATCCAGATTGTCAATCGGATCGGTCGGCGAGTCGTGACGCCGCGAACGGTCGGGCGGCCGGGTCGGAGGGCGGTCAGTGCGCGTCCGTGCCGGTCGCCACGGCGTGACCGTTGCGGGCATCCCCGCCACCCCGCCGGCCCACCAGGAAGTAGGTCGTCATCGGGCCCTTGCCGCGGACGTCGACGACCCCGCGCTTCTCGAATTCGAACGACCGCGGAGTCGCTGGTACGTGGTCTCGGTCACCTGGATCCGCCCCGGTATCCCGTGGGACTCCATCCGCGACGCCGTGTTCACCGTGTCGCCCCAGACGTCGTAGATGAACTTCTTGATGCCGACGACGCCGGCGACCGCCGGGCCAGCGTGCAGCCCGACGCGGATCTGGAGATCCATCCCCGTCTCCGTCGCGTAGCGCGCGACCGAGTCGATCATCTCGAGGCCCATGTCGGCGACGCGCTCCGCCTCGTCTGCCTCGTGGCTCATCAGTCCGCCCACGACCATGTACGCGTCACCGATCGTCTTGATCTTCTCCAGGCCGTACTTCTCGGACAGCTCATCGCACATCGAGAACACCCGGTTGAGCATATCGATCAACTCGTTCGGCGCCATCGCCATCGACATCTGGGTGAAGCCCACGACATCGGCGAAGAGCACCGTCATCTCGTCGAACTGGTCGGCTATGGTCATCTCTCCGCCGCGGAGTCGGTTCGCGATCGATTCGGGAAGGATGTTCAGGAGGAGACGCTCGTTCTCGCGGTGCGCCAGCTCGAGGGCGCGCACGGCGGTGATCTCGGTGCCGTACATGTTCACGGCCTCGAATTCGAAGACGGGCATCGTCAGGAGCGCCCACGTCCGGCCGTCGCGCTCGACTTCGATGACCTCGCTGGATTCGGCCTCCGCGATCCGCTGGATGCGATCGCACATGGCGGGTTCCAGTTCCTCACCGATCTCCGCGCCGAGCGCCTCCTTCACGAGCGCCGCCGCCGGATTCGCGTAGAGGAGCTTGCCGGCGCGTGAGACTCGGAGCACCGGGTTCGGGTTGGCGTCGGGGAACTTGTCGAGCGCACGCATCGCGGTGATGTCGGTCGCGTAGAGGTTCGTGAACCCGAGCTCGCGAATCTCCACGGGGTAGAGCGAGTAGATCCGGCCCATGCCCTGGACCTCGACCGTCTCGCGGGTCACGGCACACGATCGCCGGATCCGCTGAAGGACGTCGTCCGGAAACTGGTCGCCCTCGACGATTCCGAGGCTCTTCACGATCGGTTCGCTGGCTGCGTTTGCATAGCGCAGACGACCGTCGGGCGACATTCGCATCACCGGGTTCGGATTGAACGCCGGGAACTTGTCGATCGCCTTCTGCGCGGTGATCTCCGTGCCATAGAGGTTGAGGAAGTCAAAGCCGTCGACATCGACGGGCAGGATCGCGAAGGTCCGGTGGTCGCATTCGAGTTCGATCGGCCGCGGGGGCTCCTCGGCGGCGGCTGCCTTGAGGCTCGCGACGAATTCGTCCGGGAGCGGTTCGCCGACCTCGGCCTCCAGGGTCTCGAGAATCGGGTCACTGGCGTCGTTGGCGAACAGGAGCCTCCCGCCCCGCGACACGCGAAGCACAGGGTTTGGGTTCTGATTGGGGAACTTGCCGATGACCTCCGTCTCGCGTTCGAGGAGGAGGTACTCCTGCATCGCGTGCGCGCCACGCCCGCGGACGGCGGCGACGCTTGAGATCGTCACGACAACGAACGGCACCAGCAGCGTCAGGAAGAACTGCTGGAGGAACGTCGGATCGCTCATCCCCGAGACGAAGCCCGGTCCGTGGTTGATGACCGTCAGCACGAGCCCGACCAGGATGCACGTGACCAGGGAGCGGCGCAGGATCGTCGGATCGGCGGCAAGGCGAAGCCACTCCCGGACAGCCGACATCGATCCCTCGCTCCTTGTGCCCCGCGGGTGGGACTTGCTCCGTATCAAGCATAGGCAGCGAGCGCAACCCTGCGCGGCGGGCGCAACCCGCGGGCATCGCAACCCGCGGGCACGCAACCCGCGGGCAGCGCTGGCAGCCGGCCGGCCAGCCAGCCGACCCGGTGTCAGCTCTCGGTTGCGATCACCCGCATCACCGCATTGATCAATGCCAGGTGCGTGAACGCCTGGGGGAAATTGCCGAGATGCAGCCCCGTCTCGGGGTCGATCTCCTCGCCGTACAGGTCGAGCGGGCTGGCTCTCGCCAGGAGGCTCTCGCACATCCGGCGGGCGCGGGCCGTCTCGCCGATCTCGACCAATGCCGATACCAGCCAGAACGAGCAGATGACAAACGCTCCTTCGCCGCCGCTCAGGCCGTCGTCGGTCCTTTCGGGGAGGTAGCGGCGCACGAGGCCGTCGACGGCCAGTTCCTCGGCCACCGCCTGGACGGTGTCACGCACACGGGCATCCGAACCCGGGAGGAATCCGACGAGTGGAATGAGCAGGGCCGACGCGTCGAGCCCGGACGCCCCGTAGGCCTGCGTGAACACGCCACGCGCGTCGACGCCGTTGGCGCAGGCGTCTGCATGGATCTCGTCCGCGGCCGCCTGCCAGCGGGTCGCCAGCGCCTCGTCGTCGCGGAGGCGGGCGAGGCGCGCGCCACGGTCGGCGGCCACCCAGCACATGACCTTGGACGAGGTGAAGTGCTTCGGCTCGCCGCGAACCTCCCAGATGCCGCGGTCGGGTTCGCGCCAGTGCGTGAGCGCCGCCTCGACCTGGCGGATCAGCATCGGCCAGATCCGATCGTCGAGCTGGTCACGCGTCTTCGCGTGCAGGTACACGGAATCGAGCAGCGCACCCCACACATCGTGCTGGCGCTGGCGGAACGCGCCGTTCCCGATCCGGACCGGCCGTGAGCCCTCGTAGCCGTGGAGGTGGTCGAGGGTCGACTCCTTGAGGTCACGCTCGCCGCCGATCCCGTACATGACCTGCAGGTCGTCGTCCACGATCGTGACGTCGGCAAGGAAGCTGAAGAAGTCGGCGGCCTCCCAGTCGAGGCCGAGCGTGTCGAGCGCCCACAGGGCATAGGTCGAGTCGCGGATCCACGAGAAGCGATAGTCCCAATTGCGTTCGCCGCCGGGATCCTCGGGCAACGATGTCGTCGGTGCAGCGATGATCGCGCCCGTCGGTGCGTACGTGAGGCCCTTGAGGGTCAGCGCCGACCGCTCGAGATAGGGCCGCCAGCGATGATCCGGCAGGCGCGCCCGGGCCAGCCAGTGCTGCCAGTGATGGGCCGTCCACACGAGCCGCTCGTACGCGTCGTCCGGCTCCAGGAGCGGCGCCTCGGGACCCCACGACAGGGCGACGAAGCGTGTTTCACCTTCCTTCAGGAGATGGTGGGCAATCGCGTGTGATCCCTCCAGGCCCAGGTTGAGGTCCGAGGTGAGGGTCAACGAAATGTCCATTCCCGCGGCCGCGTAGATGCCCTGCCGGTAGCCCTCGCCCGCGTACGTCCACGCTCCGCGCGCGCGGCCGTAGTCGAGGGCCGGATCGCATTCGAGCGAGAGCTGGACCTCGCCGTTGACACACCGAACGATGCGCAGGAGCACGTGTTCGGCGTCATAGTCGGTGGGCGGTCGGCGATGCGTCGGCGATCGCTCCCGATCGTGATGCCACGGACCCATGAGCAGGACGTCGCGGACGATGATCCAGCCGGTGGAGGTGCCCCAGCTGGTCTCGACGATCATCGTTCCGGGCAGGTAGCGCCGCGCCGCGGGGACGAGGACATCGGCCGGTCCAAACCGGAACCCGCCGGCGTCGCGGTCCAGCATGGCGCCGAAGATGCTCGGCGAGTCCATGCGCGGCACCGACATCCATTCGACATTGCCGCTGGGAGCGATGAGCGCGGTGACCTCGCCATCGGACAGGAAGGCATAGTCCGAGATCGGGGGGAACGAGGACCCGGCGGACGGGCGCGATGCTCCAAGCGTGCCCGCCCCGATGGTCGCCTTGGTCATGGCTCGCCCTCCGTGCGTTTGCCCAGTCTCGCACGGGCGTCACGCCCGCTGCCCTCGAGCTGCCTCCTGCTATCGTGCGGAGCGTGGACACGACCGCCGTCGCCGTCGCGATGGACACCCGCCCCCGGACGATCGAGCGTCGCTGGCTGGGTCGGATCGCCTATCGCGAGGCCTGGGCGCTGCAGAAGCAGCTTGTCGAGCGGCGCGCGGCGGGCGCGATCCCCGATCAGCTGCTCCTTCTCGAGCACGAGCCGGTCCTGACCCTGGGGCGCCAATCGGATCCGTCCCACGTCCTGGCCACGCCTCAGCTGCTTGCCGCGCGCGGCATCGAGGTGATCGCCGTCGAACGCGGTGGCGAAGTGACCTACCACGGACCGGGCCAGCTCGTGGCCTACCCGATCCTGCGCCTGGCCGATCGCGGCCTCCTGCTCCGCCCGCTCGTACGCGCGCTCGAGGCTGCCATGGTCGGGACGTGCGCCGCGCTCGGCGTCGAGGCTGGGAGGCGCGAGGGTCACCCCGGTTGCTGGAGCGATCCCGACGGGCCGATCCCGCGCAAGATCGGCGCCCTCGGCATCAGGGTGGAGCGCGGAGTCAGCTACCACGGCATCGCCCTGAACGTGGACCCCGATCTTGGGGACTTCGACCTCATCGATCCGTGCGGCATGCCCGGCGTGGCCTCGACATCGATCGCACGGGAAGCCGGACGGCCGGACGAAGCGCCGTCCACGGACGCCGTGGAGCGAGCCGCGACGATCTTCGCCGAGTTGCTGGAACGGCAACTCGGGGCAGGCTGATCGATGGCGGCCGGACTGTTCGAGCTGCGCAAGGATCCCATCACGGGCTGGTGGGTGGCCACGGTCGTCGACCGCGAGTTCCACCGCGACCGGTTCGCGACGGCCGCTGCCTCAATCGATGACGGCGGTGCGTGCGCGAACTGCGTCGAGCCGGCCGGCGACGGGGTTCGTCTCCGCGTTCTGAAGGACTTCGCCTTTCACGTCGTCGGGACCGAGGCGGAAGCTCGAGCGCTCGCCACCGGGCTCGGGCAGGTGTCGATCGCCGACGCGCGCGCCGCCGGCAGCTGGCGAACCATCGTTGCGCCGCCGCGCGAACACCGCCCGCTCCACGCTGTCGGCACGCCGGTCATCGAGGCCATGGTCCGCATTGCCCGCGGTGCGCTCGCCGAGGCCCGTGCCGCGGGCCAGACGGACTACCTCCAGGTGGTCCAGAACTGGGGCGATCAGGCCGGCGCCCGGACCAACCACCTGTGCCTCGATCTGTACGACGTCCCCCAGGTCCCGCACCGAATCGCCGAGGAGCTGGGAGGGGCCGCGCGCTTCGTGATCAGAGAAGGGGAGTGCCCGTACTGCCGGCTCGTGCGCGACGAAGTGTCGCGACCCGAGCGGCTGGTCTGGCAGGACACGGATACGGTTGCCTTCGCCCCCTGGGCGTCGCGCTCGCCATTCGAGGTGTGGATCGTGCCCCGGCGCCACGAAGCCGACTTCAGCGCCGCCACGGACGCCGACATCCGGGCCACAGCCGAGGCGCTCCGCAACGTGCTCGCCCGCCTGGCCGTGAGCCTCGATGGGCCACCCTACAACCTGCTCCTGCACACGGCTCCGTTGCGCGAGCAGGTCGATTCCACGTACCACTGGCACTGGGAGGTCCATCCCCGTCTCCGCGAGATTGCCGGCCTCGAGGTGGGTACCGGACTGCCGGTCAACCCGGTGTCGCCCGAGGATGCCGTCGAGGAGCTCCTCGCCCGCGTCATGACGCACGTGGAGCACCCGGATCGATGAGCGATCGCAATTCCACGCAGCCGCGTCACACCGTCGCAGGACCCATCGTCTTGGTCACGTGGCCGGCACCCCCATGTCTGCGCTCTCCCACGACGCCCGCAACCTCCCATTCGGGAACGGCGCGCTGCTTCGTGGTGGCCGCGCCGTGAGCGCGACCTGGGACCGCGGCGCCGCAGGGGCGTTCGTGGAGGTGCTGTTCGGCAAGCATCACGGAGAGATCTACGCCTACCTGTACCGCATGGTCCGCGATGGCGAGCTCGCCGCCGACCTGACCCAGGACGCGTTCGTGAAGGCGTACAAGGCGTACGACACGCTCGAGAAGCCGGAGAACGCCCGGGCCTGGCTGTACCAGATTGCCCATCGCGTGGCGCTCGATGAGCTTCGCCGACGCAAGATCGTGCGGTTCATTCCCTGGACCGGTGAGTCGCGTGGGTCGTCGCCGTCGGCCGAGCACCTCGCCATGGATCTGCGTCTCTCGGGCGATCTCGAGCGCGCGCTGGCCCGCATTCCGGAGCGTCAGCGGGCCGCCCTCCTCCTCAACGAGCTGCACGATCTGACCGGGCTCGAACTGGCCGCGGCCCTCGGCGTCAGCCATATCGCCGCGCGAGCCCTTCTCTCGCGCGCTCGCGGGAGCCTCCGCCAGGCACTGACCGAGGAGCGGGCCGCGGATGCTGCCCTCGAGTCGACGACGATCGAGGCCGGCGAGCGATGACCATGTTCCGACGCCGCCGACCGGATGACTGGGCCTCCGAACACGAGCGGGCCCGCGTCCTCTCGGCGCTCGACCTCGTTGAGCGCCTGCCGTCGTCCGATGCGGCGTGGCTGTCCGACCACCTGCTTGAATGCGCCACGTGCCGGGAGCTGGCGGCCGCCTACGAGGCCGACCGTTTGCTGCTCCGGTCCCTCCGCGACACGGCTCCGGAACCGCCCCGAGACCTGTGGGCGCGGACGGCGGCTGCCATCGAACAGGAGGCCTGGGGTGCGGTCCGCGCGTGGCGACTGCCTCGGATCGGGCACGTGCCGCTCGGGGCAGCCTCGGGATTGCTGGTCGTCGCCGTGGTCGTCGGCGTCACGCTGTTCGGCAAGACCCCGCCCGAGACGGCCGTGGTTCCCACCGCGCCGCCGGCCACGCCCGGCCCGGATGCCACTCCGGGCTCCACGCCGCTCGCCATCCCGCCAAACCAGGTTGCCTGGGTACAGAAGAACGACCTGGGAACGTACGACCTGTTCGTGGTGGGGTTCGATGCCGTGTGCAGCGTCGATGCGGGCGCCGAGTGTGCGCCGATCGATTCCAGCGCCGGCAAGTCGGTCGAGTTGAGTCGGGCGCCCGGCTCGGTGGTTCTGTCCCCGACGGCGCCCCAGATCGTGGTGGTCGACGTTGCGGCAAGCACCACCGGCGGCTCCGTGTTCATCGTGCCGGTGCCGGCGCCGCAGCCCTCGTTCGATCCGAGTGCGACCCCCAGCCCCACGCCAATCGCCACGCCAGACCCGACGCCGCCGCCCGACCCGACGCCGACGCCACAACCGACGCCGCCGCCGAGCAACGAACCCAGCGCGTCACCGACCGGCTCGCCGGACGCCACCCCCGACGTCACGCCGGCACCCACCCCGATCCCGATTGCCGAAGGCGCCGTGGCGATCATCAGCGACGTCATCGTCGTCGGCGACCCGGCCTACTCCCCCGACGGCACGTGGTTCGCGTTCTCGGCCCGTCCGGCCGATGGGTCCGCCGGCCCTGACATCTACGTCTGGCAGTCCAGCGACGAGATGGCGCGACCCGTGACCTTCGACGGCCGCTCGGTGTTCACCGGGTGGATCGACGACCTGGTCCTGGGTAGCCGCGCCGTGCCGATCGGCGTGATCATCGACGACCTCGATCCGACGTCGAGCCCAGCGACGCGGCCACCGGCCACGGCAGGCCCCCCGTCTCCCGGCACGGACCCGGGATCGACATCGTCGCCCGACCCGGGCGCCTCGCCGGCAATCCCGGAGGTGTTCGATGGCGTGGCATTCGTGCTCGATCCGGCCACGGGCGCGTCGGTCGACCTGGTTGGCTCCTCGTGGCGACCCGTCGTGGACCCAAGCGGACGGTTGGTCGTCTTCTGGGAAGGCGCGCTTCTGGTGGACGGCACGGGCGTCGGCTGGGGGCTCGGCGAAGGGCGTCTCCTGCTCGATGCCTGGATTGCGCCCGAGCGGCCCCAGCCCCCGATCGATCCCGATGCAAGCCCGTCGCCGGATACCGGGTCGCCGGCGCCCACATCGAGCGCGCCCACCCCCAGCGCGCCCGCGTCAACCGAACCTTCATCGAGCCTCGATCCGTCCATGTCACCGCCGCCGGTCGTCCTGCGAACCGTTCTTGCCGATGGTCCGGTCGTCGACTTCGACGCCCGCTGGGATCCCACCGGAACGCGCCTCGCGGTGTGGATCGCCGACCCGGCCGATCCGAAGATCGGCTCGTTGCGGTTGTTCGTGGTCGACCCTGACACCGGTGTCCTGTCGCCCTCCGAGGACCGTCTTGACGGCGCACCGGCGCTGCGCGGGTTCTCGCTGGAACGCGGCCGGCTGGCCTGGATCACGCCGCCTGGACAGGACGGCGAGGGCAGCCGCCTCCACGTCGTGGCGTGGTCCCTGGACCGCTTCGGCACGATCGAGTCGCGGCCCGGATCGGAGCTGATCGTCCTGCAGTGACCGGACGCGCGAACGCGTCTGGCGGCAATCGCCGCGATGCCCTAGATTCGATCCATGCGACCCAGTCGAACGGTCGCGAGCGCAGCGCTCACCGCCGCGCTCGCGCTGGGTTCGCTGCCAGGTCTTGCGGGGTCGAGAACACCCGACCCCGATCAGGCTGTTGACCGGGCGGCGTTCCAGGGCATGGTCATCCCGGCGGCATCGGATCGAACCGAATTGGTGATCGATCCGCTCGACGCTGGCCATCGCTCTTCCAGTTTCCTGAACGCCGACGCGTCGTTCATCGAGCCTGGACAGGTCTGGGTTCTCCCGCCGCGCGCCGAAGCCGCGCAACCCGCCGGTCGATCGGGCTGGGAGTGGAAGGCGCCGCGCTACACGCTGTCGGGTTATGCCACGTTCTACGACAACGGAACGACGGCGATGCGCCTGCCGCGCGGCACGCGCGTCGTGATCTGCGGCGACAGCGGTTGCATCGAACGGGTGGTCAACGACTACGGCCCGCAGAAGGAGATCCGGATCGTCGACCTGTACCGGCCGGACTTCTTCCAGATCTGCGGCTGCCCATGGTTTGCGGGCACGACCTGGGTGACCGTTCGGGTCTACTGACCGGAAGCGTCGTGGAGGATTCGGCGGGGCGCGGAAACGCTGAGTGGGCGCAAGGCGAGTGGCGCAAGGCGAGTGGCACAAGGCAAACCGATGAGACAGCGCCCATGGCGTCGGCGGCGGTCGGTGTCCTGGAGGCCCGAGTCGAGCCCGCCCGCTCGGCCGCCTGCACCCGCCGCCTGTGCCCGCCGTCGCCTGCCTCCGCCGCCCGCCGCGGTCGCACGCCTGCGGCCCGCGCGCCCGCGCGCCCGCGCGCCGCGGTCGCCCGTCGTTTCTTCTCATACTGCCGCCCCCGGAACGTTATCCACGAATCGGGGCTGCCAGACGACACCCCGAGCCTCTCAGCGGGCTCGTCGCGTCCAGTCCGCCGCACGAATCGGCCCATTGGACCGATGCCGGACCCGCTTTCGGGTCGCGAGTCCTTGGATAACGTTCCCCGGATGATCGTCTGCAAGAAACAGCAGTCCGTGGCCCTCGACTGACGGGTTCCGTAGCCAGCGACTCATCGATGCACCTCGCAATGGCAGCGCAGACCGCAGGAGCGCGTCGTACCGAGCCACACGCCGACGGTTGGTCGCCGAACCCGCGACGAACAGCAGCGAGCCGACACGGACCGGATCCAGTCCGCGGTCGCGCGCGATGCCGATGGCCAGTCGCCGCTTTCGGTCCATGGTGCCCACGAGTTCGTTCGCATCCACGATCTCCGTCTTGAGCTCGACGACGAGGACCGAGCACCGCCCTGGATGCCAGCCGAGCAGGTCAACGACGCCGCGTTCGCCGAACACCGCGAACGAGACCTCCGGCCAGCACTGCCAGCCGTGCTGGCGAAGGAGCGGGCCGGCAACGCCATGCATCCGCGCGTGGCGATCCGAGATCAGGCGATCCAGGTCGCCTCCGCGCCACCGGGGCGTGAGGTCCAGCCGAAGATCGAGCGCTGCGGCGATTCCCCGGACCATCTCGACGGCCATCTCGGAGATGTGACCACGTTCGGCACGCGAGATGCTCGCGGTCGAGACGCCGGCAGCCACCGCGAGGTCGATCTGCCGCCAACCCCGTCGAAGGCGGAGGGCCCGGATGACTGCACCGACACGCTGGTCGTCCACGGCTGCGAGTGTGGTGCTCGGCACTCACCCCGAGCGCATCTGACGCCCGCCCGATGGCGGCGGTCGCGGTATCCTTGCGTCCGACCTTCGAGACCGGCCGCGAGAGCCGGTGATGGGCCCCGCGAGGCCGGGAAGGAGAGACGGATCGTGCGACGCACGACGCGCGACGAGTTGGCGCCGGACCTCCGGTCGGCCGACGGAGCGGCGGATTGGCGCCGATGAACGGCCGCCAGATCATGACCGCCGATGAGATTCGTCGGGCGACCGTTCGCATCTCCCACGAGATCGTCGAGAAGCAGGCCGGCACGGACGGCCTGGCCCTCGTCGGGATCCAGCGCCGCGGCGTCCCGCTGGCACGGCGCATCGCCGATGCCATCGCCGAGCACGAAGGGGTGCGCATCCCCGTCGGTGCCCTTGACATCACGTTCTACCGCGACGACCTCTCGGTCATCGCCCAACAGCCGGTGGTGAAGGGGACGGACCTTCCGTTCGATCTCAACGGTCGCACCGTGGTCCTCGTCGATGACGTCCTGTACACGGGACGGACGATCCGGGCAGCGATGGACGCCCTCGTCGACTTTGGGCGGCCCCAGGCGATCCGGCTCGCGGTCCTCGTGGATCGCGGCCATCGCGAACTCCCGATTCGTGCCGACCATGTCGGCAAGAATGTGCCGACCTCCCGCGAGGAGCGGGTCCGGGTGCATCTCGAGGAACTCGACGGCGAGGACGGCGTCGTGATCGAACGCGCGGCCCCGGTGGCGGCGGCCGAGCCGGTCGCGTGAGCGTGGCCGTGCCGGACGGTCGCACGGCCGGCGCGATCGACGATTCGATCGAGGCGGACGTGGCTGCGGGGGCCGGGGACCCCTCGGTGCCGATCGGGGACGCTGGTTCGGAGGCAGCCCGGGTCGTCGTTTCGGTCCCTCGCGTCGACGACGCACCCGAGACGCAGGGCATCGGCTGGCCGCATCGGCACCTGCTCGACCTCGACGTGGTGACGTGGCCCGAGATCGAGCTCGTGATGCGCACGACGGATGCCATGAAGGAGGTCCTCGCGCGGCCGATCCCCAAGGTCCCGGCATTGCGCGGTCGCGCGGTGACGATCCTGTTCTACGAGGCATCGACGCGGACCCGGGTGAGCTTCGAGGTCGCGGCGAAGAACCTGTCGGCCGACGTCGTCAACATTGCCGCGGCCACGTCGTCGGTGACGAAGGGCGAGTCGCTCATCGATACGGTGCGCACGGTCGAGGCGCTGGGCGCGGACTTGCTGGTGATCCGCCACGGGACATCGGGAGCGCCCTACCTGGCAGCGCAGCACTTCGGCGGTGGGGTACTGAACGGCGGCGACGGCTGGCACGCCCACCCGACCCAGGCGCTGCTCGACCTGTACACGATGCGAGCGCGACTCCCCGGCGGGTCCCTCGCCGGGCGCAAGGTCGTGATCCTCGGGGACGTGATGCATTCGCGGGTCGCCCGCTCGAACATCTGGGCGCTGACGGCGGCCGGCGCCGATCTCTGGCTGTGTGGGCCATCGACGCTGCTGCGCGGGTTCGAGGCCTGGGCGAAGGCCGGCGCAACCGCGGGACGGACGTTCACGGTAACTTCCGATGTCGCGGACGCGCTCCGCGACGCCGACGTCGTGATGGCCCTCCGGATCCAGCAGGAACGGATGGAGGGCGGGCTCCTCCCGTCGCTCCGCGAGTACGCGGCACGCTACGGGTTGACCCGTGCGCGACTCGCGAACGCGAAACCGGATGCGCTCGTGATGCATCCCGGACCGATGAACGAGGGCGTCGAGATCGCGCCCGACGTGGCGACGATGGATCGATCGGTCATCACGGACCAGGTCTCGAACGGTGTCGCGGTGCGCATGGCGCTGCTGTACCTGATGGCTGGAGTCCGGACCGGCGCCGCGAAGTCCGGTGCGTCCGTTGCGTTCGGCCCGGCCGGCAGGAACGAGGCGCCCGCGTGATCGAGATCGAGTCGACGACAGGGCAACTGGTCGCGGAGCTGGACATCAGCCGGGCGTGGCTCGTCGATCCAGCATCGGGCCGCGAGGGACCGGGCGAGATCGTCGTCCGTGACGGCATCCTCGAGGCCGTTACCTGGCTCGATGGCGACGAGGCCGATGAGGCGCGGGCCGACGGGGTCGATGGGACGGGGATCGTTGTCGCGCCGGGGTTCATCGATCTCCACGCTCACTTCCGAGAACCCGGCAACGAGAACGCGGAAACGATCGCCACGGGCGTCGCCGCGGCCGCGCACGGGGGATTCACGACGGTCTGCCTCATGCCGAATACGACGCCCGCGCTCGACGAGCCGAGCGTCCTCGCCCGCGTCCGGGCGGCGGTCGCGGCCACGGGATCGCCGATCCGCGTCGAGGCCTACGGCGCGGTCACGGCGGGTCGAAACGGCGACACGCTCGCGGCTCTCGGTGAGTTGGCCGATGCCGGCGTCGTCGGTTTCTCGGACGACGGCTCGCCCGTGCGTTCCGCCTCGATCCTGCGGAACGCCCTCGCCTATGCCGGCTCTCTCGGTCTTCCGATCGTCGATCATCCCGAAGACTCGACCCAGACCGCCGGGGCGGAGGCGAACGACGGCCTCGTCGCCACGGTCCTCGGGCTGCGTGGGTGGCCTGCCGCGGCCGAGGCCTCCGCCGTTGCTCGAGACCTCGAGATCCTCGCCGAGGTCGTCCGCGATGTCCCGGGAGCGCGGCTCCACCTGACCCACCTCTCGACGGCCGCTTCGATCGACCTCGTTCGGCGCGCCAAGGCCGCCGGCCTGCCGGTCACCTGCGACGTCACGCCGCATCACCTCGCGCTCACCGACGAGTGGATCGCCGGTGCCCGCCGCTGGGCCTGGGAGGCCCTCGACGACGAAGGCGACGGGCCAGGCCGCGCCCGCAACCCGTGGCACGACGGCGCCACCGTGGCCGCGCCCTACGACACCTCGCTCCGCGTCAACCCGCCGCTCCGATCCGCACCCGACGCAGCGGCCTGCCTCGACGGCCTCCTCGACGGCACGGTCGACGCGATCGCCACCGACCACGCCCCGCACAGCGTCGTCGACAAGGAGGTCGAGTTCGGACTCGCGGCGAACGGGATCTCGGGCATCGAGACCGCGCTGGGGCTCGTGCTTGCCGCGGTCGATGCGGGACGGCTCCCGCTGGGCACGGCGATCGCTGCGTTCACGAGCGGCCCCGCGCGCCTGCTCGGCACGGAGCCGGGATTGCGCCAGGGCGCCCCGGCCGACCTCGTCGTCTTCGATCGATCGTCGTCCTGGACGGTCGAACCCGGGTTGCTGCACTCACGCGGCACGAACTCGCCGGTGCTGGGCCGAGATCTCGTTGGGACCGTGCTCCTCACGATCGCGTCGGGCCGCATCGCGCACGAGGATACGTAGCCCAGGAATCTACGGAGCGCGACGACGCGGGCGTCAGTCGAGGACCACGCCCTCGTTGCAACCGCCGAGCACGAAGTCAACGGGTTGAGCAGGGAGCAGGTCCACGCACTCCTGACGCGTCCATACCCTCGCACCGAAGGCGTCCTGGGTCGTGTCGCGGTAGATGGTGATCCGGCCTCCCGGCTCGATGCGCAGGATCGTCGCGATCGGATCACCCTCGATGGTCGATTGGATCCGCGCGAGTTCCGCCGCGGTGCCCGTCTCCCAGGCGTCGAGGAAGCACGATCGCGCCGCGTCGTCCGGGAACAGAAACAGCTGGTCCATCGAACCCTCGAGACCGCAGAACGGGAGCGGCGGCCTCGTCGCAACTTCGGCCGGGGCATCTCCCGGATTGGACCACGGCGGGAGCCAGACGATGCCTCCGGACGGGCCGGCCGGCGCCGCGCTGCCGTCCCCGAGGATCTCGGAGACCCCGGACGTGCCCTCGTGCACCAGCAGCGTCCGGACGTGAGGAGTGCCGGTCGCCGTGACCAGCACCCGCGCGATCCAGACGACATGATCCGCCACGATCGCCCTTGAATTCGCGGCTGGTTCGATCTCGGAGACGCGCGAGAACGGGATCGCGCCGATCGAAAGCAGGTCGCCTGACGCGATCGATGCGACGCGGGATCGGACGGCGTTTTCGTCGAGGGTCGGCACGAGGGCCTTCGCTGCGCCGCTCGCGTCGTACACCTCGAGCGACTGCCATGGCGCGATCTCGGTCACCGTGCCGTCGACCCATGCCACGCGATCGACGACGAACTGGCGCCGACACACCTCGACGTCGGAGTCCGGACAGAGAACCGAGCGATGGTCAGCGAAGTGACCGATGGCGACGATCGGGACGATCCGGCCGGACAATCGAACACCGGGCGGCGCGTCGAAGCCGCTGGCCAGGTCGAAGATCGGGTTCAGGCCGGGACGTGTCGGCGGGCGACCCTCCCACCCGTTCGGGAGCTCCTTCACCAGCTCTTCCGGAATGTCGAGGATCCACGTGAACGTTGCGGGACACCTCGGGAAGATCGGGGACACCAGGTACTCGAGGGCGGGCGCGGGGCACGAGATCGGGCCCGATCCGACATAGAAGCCGCCGACCGCGAGTTCCGTGTCGTCGAGCGCCGTATCGCGGTGGTCGATCGCGTCCGAGACCGTGATGACCGGCAGACCGTGTACCGAATCGGGGTATGCGGGCCAGTCAATGGGCGCCGGGCTGGGCGTCGTCGCTGGGGTAGGCGAATCCGTCGGTCGATCGCCGACGTTCGGGGTGGGACGCAGCGGACCGGAGAGGACGGCGATGGCTGCCACCAGGGCTGCTGCGATTCCCGCGACGCCCATCAGCGACGGATGCCACCGCTCACCGCGGGGCCGTGACGCCGTGGAGAGTCGGGCGACAGTCTCCGTCGCCAGGTGGGCGGGGGCTGGGTGGTCGAACGCTTCGTGGAACGCGATGTCGACCCGCTCGTCGTCCCAGCGCGGTTCGTCCGTCATCTGGTTGCCTCGCCGGTGTCGCTGGTGCCGAGCGCAGCATCGAGCGCCCGACGCGCGGTGAACAGGCGCGACTTCACGGTGCCGATTGGAATCTCGAGCACTTCGGCGATCTCGGCGACCGACCGGCCGTCCAGATGGTGAAGGGCGAGCAGGGAGCGCTGCTCGAGTGACAGGGAGCGAAGGGCGTCAGCAAGACGCGTTCCGTCCGTCGGGTCCACGAAGGTACGGTCGTGCGCCTCGTCGAGGCTTCGCTTGCCCAGGCGATCCACTTCGGAGCTCGGAATCTCGCGCACCCTGCGACGGCGTGCGGAACGGAGCGTCATCCGGGCGGCATTGACGGTGATCCGCCCGAGCCAAGCATCGAAGGCATCCGCGTCGCGGAGTTGGCCGATCTGGCGCCACGCGGCCACGAAGGCCTCCTGGGTGGCGTCGTGGGCATCGGCCTCGTCGCCGAGGATCGCCAGGCTCAATCGGTACACGGCATCCATCCGGTCACGGACGATCGACTCGAACGCGCTGAGGTCGCCGTGTCGGGCCCGGTCGACGGTCGACCGGTCGGTCGCGGGTCCGATGGCTCCCTCCTGAAGCGCGCTCACTCACCTGATGCCGGTCACGTGCCGATGGTTCATCTTGGCGCCAAAGGGCTGGCGGGGTTCCGTGAACCAGCCAGACCAGCCTGGCCGCCTGACCTGGCTGGAACGATCACGACAGGGTCGATCCACGGAACCCGATCATCGCTGGCTGAACGGGCGGCTACGATGTGGCCGACATGGCAACGCCCAGCCTGAACCGCGACTACGAGCGACGGCCTTACTGGCACGCGACGATGCCTGCGCTCCAAGATCGACGAGGCCGAAAGCTGCCTGACACCGCGGACATCGTCGTTGTTGGCGGCGGGTACACCGGAGTCGCAGCGGCACGACGCCTCGCGCGCAGCGGGCGCAGGGTCGTCCTCCTCGAGGCCAACCACCTGGGCTGGGGCGCGTCGACGCGCAACGGCGGGATCATCCACCCCGGCTTCAAGTGGGGTCCGGAGACGCTCGTGAAGCGCTGGGGAAAGGACACCGGCCGCGCGCTCTATCGCGAGACCATCGATGCGTTCGCGTTCCTGACGGGCCTCATCCGTGATGAAGGCATCGATTGCGAGCTCCGCACGAGTGGCCACCTGGAAGTTGCCTGGGGTCGGGCCGACGCAGCCGACTTCGAGGCCGAACGGGAGGCGCTCGCCGCGGTCGGCGTCACGTCGCACGTGGTCGCGCCTGAGCGGATCCGCGACGAGATCGGCACGGACGCCTACTTCGGGGCGATCGCGATCGACGGCAGCGGCGTCCTCCACCCCGGGAAGTGGTTCGCTGGGCTCGTCGGACTCGCGGACCGCGCCGGAGCCGATCTCCATGAGGGCGTTCGTGCCCGCGCTCTCCGGCGCCAGTCCGACGGTCGCGTCGTGGTGGAAACCGAGCGCGGTCCGATCATCGCCGGCCACGTCCTCATCGCGACGAACGGCTACACGGACGGTGTCGCGCCGTCGGTCCGCCGCCGCCTCATCGCGATCGGGAGCTACGTCATCGCCACCGAGCCGCTGACGGAGGCGCAGGTCCGCGAGACCCTGCCCACCGGCCGCGCCGTCTTCGATACGAAGAACTTCCTGAACTACTGGCACATCTCGGCGGACCGCCGGATGATCTTCGGCGGTCGCGTGAGTTTCATGCCCACCTGGACGGGCCGAACCGCGAAACTCCTCTACGACCAGCTCGTGACGATTCACCCGCAGCTCGAAGGCATGCGCGTTGCCTATGCCTGGGGCGGCAAGGTCGCCCTGACGATGGACCGGATGCCGCACGTGGGGCGGATCGGCGGCGCGAACGGGGCGATCACCTACTCGGTGGGGTACTCGGGGACGGGTGTCGTTGCCTCGACGTACCTCGGCACGAAGGCGGCCGAATGGATCGAGGGCGGCGAACCGCCGGTCATCGCGAAACTGCGCTTCCCGTTGGTCCCGGCACCGTACGAGGGGCGGCCGTGGTTCCTGCCCCTGGTCGGCGAATGGTTCCGGATCCAGGACCGGCGGGCACGCGGTGGGGGACCGAAGGCGGGACGTCTCGAAAGTGGTGGCGGCGTCGGCTGAACATCGATGCGCGGAACCGGCGCGTCCGCTAGCATCGAGCGGGACCGCCGCGGGGGCGGTCGATGCCGATGGGGAGAGTTCGGATGCGCCGCCTGCCGTTCGTGTTCCTGCTTTCGTTGATCCTGTTGGCCGCCGCCTGTGGTGGCGCCGCCTCGCCCGCCCCGGCGACACCCGGGATCGGTGACCAGCCCACCGATCCGCCGAGCGGTGGCCAGCCCACCGACGTGCCGCAATCCGATGGACCGACTGCGGAGCCGACCGACGATGGGTCGGCCGGAACTGGTGGGTGGTCGCTCGCCGACCTTGTGGCCGGGCAGTGGACGAGCGGAAGCCTGAAGTTCGAGATCAGCGGGAGCGAGTCCGCCAACCAGGACCTCGACCTCCAGGGCGGCGGGAGCATCACCGCCCAGGGGTTCACGCTGCTCGTCTTCGGCAACGCCGACCCATGGGTGGTCCAGCTCGTGTTCGCGAGTGCAGGCGGCAGCGAGCAGAGCGGCTTCGCGATGAGTGGGCCGATCATCACCGGTGGATCACCAGATGATGGGGTGTGCACGTTCGATCTATCGCGGAAGGATCCCTCGGCAGTCGAGGGCACAGTCGAGTGCAACGACGCGCCTGCCCTGACGCAGGGCGGAACCTCGACTGGCATGGTCGACATCAAGTTTTCGTTCAAGGCCCAGCGCTGAGCTCGTCGCCCAGCTCGTCACCCGGCTCGCCGGCGGTCCGGCGAGCGGTCACGCGGAGCCCCCTGCCGCGAGCCGGCGCAAGGTGTCAAGGAGGCCGTCGACATCGGTCTCGGTGGCCTGCGTGTTGACGATCCCGGCCCGGAGGCAGGTGGCGCCGCGCAGGCGCGTGGTCGAGAGCCAGCCCTCTCCGGAGCGCTCGAGGGCGCCCTGGAGCCGGTCCTGGTGGTCGTCGAGGGCAGCCGGATCCATGGCCGCGGCCGCGCTGCGACCGCCCGGCAGGTGGCGGAAGCACACGACCGACAGCTCCGGTTCGGCCGGGAAGGCCTCGAAGTCGTCCGATTCCGCGCAGCGGCGCGCGAGGTGCGCGGCCAGATCGTTGTTGGCCTCGATCAGGCGGCCGAGTCCTTCGGTTCCAAGGTGCCTCCATGACAGCCACAACTTCAGGGCGCGGAGGCGCCGGGTGCCCTCGAACCCGAGCTTCCAGAAGTTGAGCTGGCCCGGATCGTCATGGGCATCGTGGCCGTGGTCGTCGGTCGACGAGCCCGTCCCGCCGACCGAGAAGTCGCCGCCACGGTAGTACTCGGGTCGTCGGCCGCCGAAGGCCGCCTCGAGATCCGCCCCGCGACGAACGACAAGGCCGCCGATGTCATAGGCCTGGAAGAACCATTTATGCGGATCGACCGTCACGGAATCGGCGCGATGGAGGTCCGGCACCCGAGCCGCGTCGCGCGCCGAGAGACGTACCGCCGCACCGTATGCCGCGTCGACGTGGAGCCAGAGTCCATCGCGTTGCGCCACGTCGGCCAGCTCCCCGATTGCGTCGACCGAGCCCGTGTTGGTCGCGCCCGCGACCGCGGCGATCGCCATCGGCGTCAGGCCGGCGGCGCGATCCCGGGCGATCGCCGCGGCCACCGGTGCTCCGCGAAGGCGGAACCGATCGTCGGAGGGCACGACGGCGAGCGTGTCGGCGGGAAACCCCAGCTCGTCGAGCGCTCGACCGATCGAAAAGTGCGTCTGATCCGACGTATAGACGCGGAGGCCCTCGAGCGCTGCGCCGCGCGGTGGTCGTGGATCGCCGCCGGTCGCGGCCCGGACCCGCGGGACGTGGATGTCACGGGCGAGGGTCATGGCGATGAAGTTGGCCATGACGCCGCCAGAGGTGAGGAGGCCGAAGCTGGCATCTGGCCCGCCTCGCAGGCCGACACCGTCGCCGTCGAGCCGGGGATAGCCCACCAGGTCGCACAGCCACCCGACGACCTCCTCCTCCACGAACGCCGCGACGGGACCGGCGTGCCAGACGTCGACGCCCTGCTGGAGGAACTGCGAGAGCACCTCCCCGACGATCGAGGCGACGAGCGGTGGGGGCGTGAAGTACCCGAACGAGCGAGGGTGGTACGCGCTGAGCGTATGCGGGGCAATCCGCCGGCTGAAGTCGGCCAGGAGCTCGGCGAGAGGCGTGGGGCCGGTCGGCGCCCGCCCCGGGCCATCGCTTGGGGCGTAGTAGCCGGCGCGCAGGTCCTGGTACGCGGTGTTCTCGCCCATGCCGCGCACGAACGCGTGGTCGTAGAGATAGTCGAGGGCCGCCTCCCAGGTGGCCGCGCCGACGGCGGTCAGCGCCTCCCGGGACGTGCCCGCGTCCCGGATCCCGAGCAGCTCCGGCTCGGGGTGCCACCGGAAGCGATCCTGAAAGTCCGGAGGCGTTTCGGGGCCGCGGGACGCCTTCTCGCGCATCGGCGGGGCTATTCGCCGTCGCTGAACGTGGCGGCCGCTCGACGCCGCCGATCCACGCGCACGTCGAACACGTCGGGCCGACTGTAGTGGCCGGTCGGGTCGAAGTTCTGGCGCTCCTCGCGCACGCGAGCCAGGTCGATGTCGGCGGCGACCAACCGCTCCTCGCCCGCGACCGGGGCGACGATGTGGATCTGGGCGGCGGCGATGCGCATCGGTCCTCCCTGGGCGTGCCTCGGGCGGGCCCGCATGCCGACGCCGAGTTGGGAGTCGATGATACGGGCCGCGCTTGACGCGCGGGATCGATCGGCGTCGGCTACAGTCCGGCCGTGACCGAACCGCTTCCGGACGCCGCGCCGCCGACCAAGCGCGGCGTGGAGTACAAGGGCGCCCCGCTCGACGGCGAGCGCGGCCCGGGGCTCGGCTGTTTCCGCTTCCAGCTCATCGTGCTCGGCATCGTTGTTGTGCTCACGCCGCTCAGCGTCGTCTGGAACTGGCCGCCAGGGGTGAGCGCCGTGCTCCTGTTCGTCGTCCTCGGCCTCCTGTTGCTGACCGGTCAGACGATCATCTTTCTCCTCCGGCTCGTGGCCGCGGACCGCCGGGCCGCCGGGCGGCGTCGCCCGCTCGCGAGCCAGACGAGGACGGTCGGAGAGCTCGAGGACGCCGACGCGACAGGGACTCCCGACACAGGGACCGGAGACGAATCGAGCCCCTCGTAGGCACGCGCTCGGCCCATCATCGGAAGGCCCGACCCGCATGCGACAATACCCGCGGATCGACGGAACGCCCGTTCGTCCCGCGTCGTACGATCAGCGCCGAAGGAGGAACGTCGCCCGTGCCCGTGCTCGCGACCTACTTCAGCGTCCGACGCGGTCGCGACCCGTTCTTCAAGTTCTTCATGCGCACGATCTTCCCGCGCCAGGTCCGCGAGTACGAGACGAAATACGGGATCCGGTTCCTCGGGTGGTACAACGTCGCGCACGGGTGGGACTTCGACAACGTGATCATGCTGGACCTCCCCGATTACGGCACCCTCGATCGACTCGAAGCGGACGAGGGAGCGCGCATCCTGGGCCACCGGGCCGGGGAATGGATCTTCGAGCGGCACCATTCGATGTTCCTGCGGGAGCGAATGGGGTCGGACCTCGAATATCACGGCTGAAGGAGCGAGACGATGGACACGAGCCGCGCCAATCTGCTCCGCGAGCTCGCGCTCGACGCCGACCTGGAGCGAGGCGACTCCCTGCGGGTGGCCGCCGAACAGATGATTCGGTTCCTCGACGCCAATCGCGACCGGATCGTCGCCCTCGGCGGCCTGACGCTGATCGACGAGGAGCCCGACTTCCTCTCCGTCCTTCCCGACCTGACCTTCCAGACGCAGAGTCGGTTCCTCGACGCTGACACGGGCGATTGGCGGACCGAGATCGAGGTCGTCGACGCGCCCGAATTGGTCGAGCTCTACAACCCCGCGGAGATCTATGCCGCGTTCGCCGACGCCGCGCGAGCGGCGGGCAGTCTCGGAGACGGCGACGCCGCATCGAGTCCGGCCGGCGATGACGATCTCGTCCCGGATCTGGAGGCCGCCCCGGCGGGGGCATCGGAATCGGGCGAGCTGTATGCCGAGGCCGCCGACGAATGGGCAGCCGGACAGCCTGTCGTGCCCGACGCCGACGATGAGGATACCGCGGCCCGTCGCCTGTACGACCTGGCCCTGGAGTACCAGGAACGCAGCCAGGACAGCGAGGCGCGTCTGCTGGCAGCCTTCGAGGCGGCGGCCAGCAAGCTGGCCAGCCTGATCGGCGACTTCGTGATCGTCGACGACGACGACGAGCGTTTGACTCTCGACGCCCACGGCACCTTCCGTGCCGAGGTCGTGCCCGAGGACGGCGACGGCGAATGGCGATCGCTCTCGACGCCCACGGAGCTCGTCGAGTTCTACGACCCGACGGACGTGTTCGGGGATCTTGCCGACGCCCTGGCAGAGGCCTACCCCGGCATCGCGCCGGAGGACGGTGACGACCCTGATGCCGCCGAGGACGCGGCTGAAGACAGCGCCGAAGATGCCGCCGAGGACGCGGCGGATGGTGCCGCCGACGCCGCCGACGACAAGGGCTGACGCTCGCGCGTGACGATGCGGCTCGTCGGCGCGGAGCTCGCGGAGAGCCGGGAGATTCTCCCGGATCAGTGGCTCCAGACCTTTCACGCCCCCGGCCTGGTGGCGGGCGCGCGGGCCGGCCAGTTCGTGCACGTCCGAACCGGCGACTACTCCGGCCTGATCCTGCGGCGACCGTTTTCGATCAACACCGCGGACCCGGGCACCGGCATGCTCACGATTCACTTTCGGGCGATCGGTCGCGGCACCGAGTGGTTCACGCGGCTTCGTCCAGGGGACCGGGTCGACATGCTCGGGCCGCTCGGGCGCCCCTTCGAAGTCGACCCGCGCAGCCGGCACCTGCTCCTCGTCGCGGGTGGCCTGGGCATGGCCGGCATCCGCCTCCTGGTCGACGAGGCGATCCGTGACGGGCGGCGGGTCACGCTGCTGTTCGGAGCCGCACGAGCCGCCGAGGTCTACCCGTCGACGCTGCTACCCGACGAGGTCGAGTACGTGGTCGCCACCGACGACGGCTCGCTCGGCCATCGCGGCTTCGTCACCGAGCTGGTTCCCGACTACGAGGCGTGGGCCGACCAGTCCTTTGCCTGTGGGCCCCAGCCCATGCTGGCAGCCCTCGCGCGGCTGGCCGAGGGGCGTCGCGGCCGGCTTGGCGTGGCCCGATTGGGTCGGAAACGAGGCGGCGGCAAGGTGGTGCCGGCCGGCTCCGCGGCGGCGCGACGGAAAGCCTTTCTGCAGGTCTCGATGGAGCAGAACATGGGCTGTGCCGTTGGCGCGTGTCTTGGCTGCGTGGTGATGGCGACGTCCGGTACTCCGCAGCGGGTCTGCCGGGAAGGCCCGGTGTTCGCGTCCGACGAGATCGCCTGGGAGGCCGGCTGGTGAAGGCGAAGCGGAGGGTGGTGACATCCGGCGACGCCCGACCCACGGGAAACCTGTCCACCGGGCCCAAACGCACGCCCACCATACGGCGGATCAAGTCGGCGATCGTGCCGGCGTCCGCATCCGCGTCGCAGGGCGGGCGTCGGGGCGGCCGCGATCAGGGGGCCGCCGACGGAACCTCGGCCCGTGCGACGTCACCAGTCTCGGAGGCAGCCGGGCGGTCGGACGTGGTGGTCGACCTGTCCGTCGACCTCGGGCGAGGCCTCGTCCTGCCCAACCCGATCCTCGTCGCCTCGGGCACGTTCGGCTACGGCGTGGAGTACGGGGAGGTCGTCGAGGTCGATCGACTCGGCGGCATCTGTTGCAAGGGCACGACGCTCAAGCCGCGCATCGGCAACGTCACGCCGCGGGTCACCGAGACCCCCGGAGGGATGCTCAATTCGATCGGCCTCCAGAATCCGGGCGTCGATGCGGTCATCGACAGGTACGCGTCGACCTGGGTGGGTTGGCGGACGCCCGTGATCGTCAACGTCGCCGGCGAGTCGGTGTCCGACTATGTCGAGGTCGTCCGCCGGCTCGACGGCGTGCCCGGCGTGGCCGGGATCGAGCTCAACATCTCGTGCCCGAACGTGGGCCGGGGCGGGCTCCAGTTCGCGATCGACGCGGACGCCGCCGCCGGCGTCACCGCGGCCGTCCGCCGGGCGACCGACCTGCCGCTGCTCGTGAAACTGTCCCCGAACGTGGCCGACGTGCGCCCGATCGCCCGGGCGATAGCCGACGCCGGAGCAGACGCGCTCACGGCGATCAATACGCTGTCGGGGATCGCGGTGGCGCCGGGTCACGGTCGGCCCCTGCTCGGCAACGTCTACGGCGGTCTGTCGGGGCCGGCGATCAAGCCGATCGCTCTCCGGGTCGTGTACGAGGTGGCCCAGGTCGTGTCGATCCCGGTCATCGCGATCGGGGGCGTCACGGAGCTCGCGGATGTCCTGGACTATCTGGCCGTCGGAGCGGTCGCGGTGCAGGTCGGCACGGCGATTTTCGCCGACCCGACGCTTCCGGTGCGCCTCGTCGACGAACTGGATGAGGAGTGCCGCCGACGCGCACTGCCGTCGTACCGACCGCTCATCGGCACTGCCCTCCCGCGCAAGCCGGCCGCACCGTCATCGAAGGGCGTCGAATACCGGCCGTGACGGCCTGGGGCGCTGCCCGAACGGTCCGCGGCTACACTCTCGACCGTGACGACCCTTCGTCCGGCCCTCGATCCCGCCATTCGCGGTGCCATCGCCGCTCGCACCGAGGCCCTCTTCCGGGCGTCGGGCGCCCTCCGCGATGGTCACTTCCAGCTCAAGAGCGGACGCCACGGGGACGCGTACGTCGAGAAGTTCGCGGTGCTGTCCAACCCGGCGGCGACGAGTGAGCTGTGTGGCTTCTTCGCCGCGCCCCACCTGGCGACGACGGTCGACTCGGCAAGCGCGCCAGGCTCCGCCGGGGGAGAAGGCGTCGCCGTTGACATCGTTGCCGGCCCGACCACGGGCGGTGTGATCCTCGCCTTCGAGACCGGGCGACAGCTCGGCGTCCCGGCCATCTTCGCCGAGGAGGTCCGTGACCCGGACGGCCCGACACGACGCGCGTTCCGCCGCGGCTTCCGCATCGAGAGCGGTCAGCGCGTGCTGCTCGTGGACGACATCCTGACCACCGGCGGTTCCCTGCTCGCGATGATCCCGGCGGTCGAGGCAATGGGCGGCGAGATCATCGAGTGTGCGGTGCTGGTGGATCGGTCCGGCGGCCGCTCCACCCTCACCTCGCCGGCAAGTGGCCGCGTGTATGCCGTCCGATCGCTCTGGCAACTCGATCTTCCGACCTACGACCCAGGCGTGGCGAACTGCCCCGGGTGCGCGGTCGCGTCGCCTCTCCACGCGCCGGGCAGCACCGGAGCAGCCGGATGAACGGGGCGGCAGCCCGAATTCGCGGTCACCGCGCCCGCGCCTTCCCGATCGCGCTGGCGCTGACCGTGCTCGTCACGCTGGCTGCCTGCAACGCCGGCGGATCGCCCGCGCCCAACCCGTACGCGCCGGGCGGCGCGAAGAGCCCGACGCCGACCTCGGTCCCGGGCTCGCCGCTCCAGGGTATCGTCACCCAGGTCGACACGGAGGGCGTCGACAAGGTTCGCGGTTTCACGATCAGGACGTCCGACGGCGTTTCGTGGACCTTCGAAATCCGTGCCCTTGAGAACGCCACCGAGTTTCCACCAGCGCATCTGGTCGAGCACAAGGCGACCGTGACGCCGGTACGCGTGACGTTCCACGGGGAAGGCTCGACGCTCATCGCCGATCGGATCGAGGACGCCGGGTAGCGGTCGCCGCGAGGGTCGCCGCGAGCGACGTGTCGCCGCGAAGGGTCCGCGAGCGATTGCCGCTAGCGATCGCCGCTAGCGGACCGAGTCGAGCGCGGCCGTCAGTTCCTCGGTGCGCACGATCCCCTCGAACGAGCCGCGCACGACGCCGTCCCGATCGACCACGAAGATCCACGGCTCGGAGACCAATCCCCATTCGTTCACGGCCGCGACCGTCGTCAACTGGTTGTTGGTGAGGACGGGCTGGAGCTGTCCGTCGACGACTTCGAGCTGGTAGGGCTCGACGTTGATGAACGTCACGGTCGGATAGTCGGCCACGAACGGCTTGACGCGATCGAGGGTCGGGCCGCATTGCGCGCTGGCACAGAATTTCGGGGTGGCGAAGGCAAGCAGGAAGGGTCGATGCTCGGCGACGGCCGTCGCCACGGACGTCTCGTACATGGCAGCCAGCGGTTCGCGGTCGGTTGACAGGCGTGCAATGTCGCCCCCGACGTCGGCAAGCGTGAGCGTCTTCGATACGGGAGCCGGCTGGCCCACGGCGATCGTGGGCGAGATCTCGCGAACCGTGAAACTGAGGCGGACCAGCGCCTCGGGTTGCCCGGGAGTCGTGATTCGAAATTCGGCGCCCCAGGTCCCGTGGCTCGGGTAATCGACGTTCGCGACGTACGCACCGCGGCTGCCCTCGATCGCCCAGACGAAGTCGGCATCGACGGTTGCCACCGGGGTCGCCGGGTCCAGCCCCAGGTCGAAGAACGCCACTGTCACTGCCAGATCGGGCGCGGCGACCGGCACGTTGCCGGCATCGACGAGGGTGAACACGAATCGGTTGATGCCGCAGGCCTGGATGGACGACACGACGATCGGGATGACGGCCGGGGTCGCGGCCGGTGTGTCCCATCCGGGCGCCGAGGTCACCTCGGGAGATGCCGTGCACGCAGCGGGGTCGCCCGGCGGCGAGGCCTCGGGTGATGCCGCCGGGTTGCATGCGGCCGCGAACAGGCTGAGCGCCAGCCCGAGGGCAGCGCCTCGTCCGACCATGTGTCGCTCCATCGAGCAGAGGGTAGCCCGGCCGGCGACTCCGTGCTTTGGCGAGAGCTTTGGCTGAATGAGTTCGGGCGGCGCGGTAGAATGCCGGGCGTCCCACGACGACCCGCTCGACCGGCGGCGTCGGCCCATGGAGGACCCTTGACTCGCTTTCAACGCCTTGCCGCGGTCACCCTGGCGACGACGCTCACGCTCGTGACCATCGGCGTCGCCGTTCGTGCGACGGAATCGGGGCTCGCCTGCCCGCACTGGCCCGGCTGCTTCGACGGCCGGTTCCTGCCTGCGCTCGAGGACGGTTTCAACGTCTGGGTCGAGTGGATCCACCGAACCATTGCGGCCCTCATCGGCGTGCTGATCCTGGCCATGGCCGGCGTGGCCGTGCGCGACCATCGGGATCGCCCGAGTCTCGTGTGGCCGTCCGGCGTCGCGGTGTTGCTGGTCGGATTTCAGGCCTGGCTGGGCCGCGAGACCGTCCGTCTCGGCAACAGCGGCGAGTCAGTAACCGCCCACCTGGCGGCCGCCATGGTTCTTGTCGGCCTGCTCGCGTATCTCCTGGTTCGGTCGTCCTCGCCGGAGCGACATCCCGGCCCACGCGGGAGTCAGCGGTTCACGCTCCTCGCAGCCTTCAGCGCGGCGTCGGTGTTCGCTTTGCTCCTGTTCGGTTCGCACGTGACGGCGCAGGGCGCGGCACTCGTGTATTCCGATTGGCCGCTCATGAACGGCAGCCTGATCCCGCCCCTCGAAGGTGTCGGACCGACGGCCCACATCCTCCATCGATGGGTCGGAGTGGTCGTGGGCCTGGTCGTGGCGGCACTGGCCGTCGCGGCGATTCGAACGCAACGCGGCCACCCGACGATCGTCCGCCTTGCGCTGGTGGCGGCCGTGCTCTACCCGCTTCAGGCGGTCGTCGGCGGGCTCCAGGTGCTCACCAGCCTCGACGAGTGGACGCAGGTCCTGCACGTGGCCCTCGGAACGATCATCTGGACCGCCGTCGCCGCTCTCGCGATCGCCAGCTACTACACGATCCGTGAGCGCGGCGAGGCGGCGTTCCTCGGCAGTGCCGCGGGGACCGGCCCCGACCCCGATGGTGGCGCGCTGTCGCTCGAGCCCCGGGCGCACACGCGCGGCGCGTCCATTCGCGCATACATCGCGCTCACCAAGCCGCGGATCATCGAACTCCTGCTGGTGACCACCGTGCCGGCCATGGTCCTGGCGACCCGCGAGGTTCCCGGCATCGAGCTGGGTCACTGGGCGTGGCTCACGTTCTGGACCCTCGTGTGCGGGACGCTCGCCGCAGGTTCGGCGAACGCGATCAACCAGTATCTCGAGCGGGACATCGATGAGCTGATGGCTCGAACCCGCCGCCGCCCGCTCCCGACGCACAGCGTCGCGCCGGATCGCGCGATGGTCTTCGGGATCGTCCTCGGCATCGTCGCCATTTCCGCGATGACCTGGTTCGTCAACCTTCTCGCGGCGTTCCTGACGCTGCTCGCGATCGCCTTCTACGTGGTCGTCTATACGATCATGCTCAAGCGCTCGACGCCCCAGAACATCGTCATCGGCGGTGCCGCGGGTGCCCTCCCGCCGGTGATCGGCTGGGTGGCGGTCACCGGCAGCGTCGGTCTGCCGGCGCTGCTCCTGTTCGCGATCGTCTTCTACTGGACGCCTCCGCACTTCTGGGCCCTCGCGCTCCGGATCCGCAAGGACTACGCCGCGGCCGGGATCCCGATGCTGCCGGTGGTCCACGGGATCCCGGAGACGGCGCGCCAGATCGGGCTGTACACGATCCTGCTCGTCGCCATTTCGTTCGTGTTCGCGGCTGTTGCCCAGATGGGCCTCGTGTACCTCGTGGCCGCGGCCGTGCTCGGGGCGGTCTTCCTGTGGCAGGCGTATCGCCTGTGGCGGGTCGCCGATTCCGAGGATCGATCGACCGCCGGGGCGATCCGGTTGTACCGATACTCGATCAGCTACCTCACGCTGCTGTTCGGAGCGATCGCGCTGGACGTGCTGGTCCTCGTCCCGGTCGCCTGACCCGGAGGTGTTGCAAGTCCGCGAGGTGAAGCCCGCGGCGGAGGCGTGCGGCTCGCTGTTCCCCACGGGCGAGAGTCTTCCTGCCGCGTGGTAGCCTCTGGTTGGCGTCCCACGAGCAGGAACATGATGGCCCGTCCTTCCGCCTCTCATCGTTCGAGCTCTGCAGGCCCCCTCGCGTGGTTGGGCGCGATTCAAGCGGACGACGGCCTGTTCGTCACCGATGCCGACCAGCGGATCGTCGCCTGGTCGGAATCGGCCGAACTGCTCTTTGGCCGTGCCTCCGAGGACGTGATCGGGCGACCCTGCCACGAAGTCCTCGGCGCACTCGACCGTCAGCCCCCGTGCGTGCCCGGATGTCGGCCCATCCTGGAGGCTCGCCGAGGGCGTGCGATCGCCCATCCGGACATGGCGGCTCGCCACGCCGATGGGCGATTGATGCACATCCGACTATCGACGTTCGTCACCCACCACGGTCGCGTCGACGAGGTCGGAGTCGCCGGCCGACGTGATCCCAACGGCGCGCCCGATGCGCTGCCGCTCCTCGTCCACCTGGCCCGGCCTCGCACCGTCGCGGGCCACGGCTCCCTCGCGGGGCGCGTCGCGGACGTGGCCCCGGGGACACAGAGCGATGAGATCCCACCGTTCGTGAACCCGCTCAGCCCAAGGGAGCTCGAGGTCCTCGGACTGCTCTCGACCGGGCGGACAACCCGACAGATCGCCGAGCGCCTCACGATCAGCCCGTTCACCGCTCGGAACCACATCCTGAGCATCGAGCGCAAGCTCGGCGCCCACAGCCGGGTCGAGATGATCTATCACGCAGCACTCAACGGCCTCCTGTAGCTCGTTCCACGGCTGCGACCATGACCCTGCCGGCCTCGGGGACGTCGAGGGTGGGCGGGGATCACCTCGCGCGGCTGCGGGAGACGTGCGGCCCCTGCGCCGTTGCGGTCCGCTCGTGCGACGGGGCCCTTTGGTGCGAACGCACCATGCCGACAGGGGGCCGGTTCAGGGAGACTTGCCCGAACGGTTTACGGACGTCCGGCCGACGATTGTCGCGAGCAGCGTGAAGGGAGGGCAGCCACTCCATGCGCCGACACGTCCTGGCGGTCACCGGCCTCTGGATCCTGCTCACGGCGGCGGGCATCTGGCTGACGCAGTTCGAGCTTCTGCCGCCCCCTGCGTCGGACAAAGGCGAGGACATCGCCCGGGCCTTCCGGTTCCTGCTCCTCCTGTCCGTGCCGGTCTTCACGTTCGTCGTCGCCGTCCTCACGTACAGCGTCCTTCGGTTCCGGACGCGGGGACAGCCGGCGGCCGACGGTTCCGGTAGCGGCGCGCTGATCTACGGCCGCGGCGCAGTCCCCGTCGCGTGGTTTTCGATCACCTCGGCGCTCGCCCTGCTCATCATGGTCTATCCCGGCCTGACCGAGCTCCCGAAGATCGCCGCCATCGAGCAGAACCCCGACCTGGTCGTGAAGGTCGAGGCGTTCCAGTGGGCCTGGCGAATCACGTACCCGGACCTGGCGCTGGAGACCACACGGGAGATGGTCCTGCCGGTCGACGAGTCGATCCGGTTCGACATCACCAGCCTCGACGTCGTCCACGGATTCTGGGTACCTGCCTTCGGGATGAAGATCGACGCGGTTCCGGGGCTGACCACCCAGATGTCGATCCGGACGACGACCGTCGGCGACTACTCGAGCGACCCGCTCTTCCGCCTGCAGTGCTCGCAGCTGTGCGGCGGCGCCCACGCGGTCATGATGCTCCCTGTGCGCGTCGTCACGCGCGACGCGTTCGACGCTTGGGTCGCTGCGAGCATCTCCGGCGGACCCACGGCGTCGCCGATCGCGGGGGCGACTCAACTCTCGATCTCTGCGGACAAGATCCTGTTCTCGACCGACCGACTCGAGGCCCCGGCGAACAAGCCGATCACGATCGCGTTCGACAACCAGGACGTCGGCGTGTTCCACAACATCGCCGTCTATGAACAGGGAGGCGACCTCATCGGACAGCGTACCGAGGTCGTGCTGGGGCCGGTGGCGCAGACCCTGGTTCTGGCGGCGCTCTCGCCCGGCACGTACATCTTCAAGTGCGACATCCACCCGACCACGATGGTCGGCACCCTCGAGATCAAGTAGGAGGCGGCGAATGACGACGGTCCCGGCAACGGCCGCCGCCCGAGGCCCGGGGACCTGGGCCTTCCGCTGGATCGTCCGTGGCCTCCTCTTCGGAGTCGCCGGGTTCGCGATTGGGGCAGCGATGGCCGCGGCCATCCGGACCGCCGCGGGTGCGGAGCCCTGGGACTTCGAGCAGAACTTCACGCTCGGGTACATGGTCGCCCTGCCAGCCTGGCTCCTGGGCATCGGTGTCTGGGAGCGCTGGGCGCGCGAGTGGCTCGGCCGACCCGTGGCCGACGCGGGCCCGTCCGACTGGCGCCGCTACTTCGCGTTCACGCTCGACCACAAGGTCATCGGGGTGCAGTACATCGTCACGTTCGTCGCCCTCTTCCTCCTCGCCGGCTTCCTCGCCATGGTCCTGCGGGTCCACCTTATGGTTGCCGACGGGAGCGTCCTCGGTGAGCACCTCTACAACAACGTCATGGGCCTGCACGGGATCATGATGATCGCGGTCGCGGTCGCCTCCCTCGCCGGCGGCTTCGGCAACTATTTCGTGCCGCTCCTCATCGGGGCGCGCGACGTCGCGTTTCCGCGACTCAACGCCCTGAGCTTCTGGCTCGTCCCACCGGTCGCGATCCTCCTCGTCCTGTCGCTGGCCTTCGGTGGCTTCGATTCCGGCTGGACGGCCTACCCGCCGTTGAGCGTCCGCAACGCATCCGGCCAGGTCCTGTTCAACCTCGCGGTCATCACCTTCGGCCTCTCGTCCATCCTCGGCGGGATGAATTTCCTCGTCACGATCCACAAGCTCCGGGCGCCCGGGATGACCTGGGGTCGGTTGCCGATCTTTGCCTGGTCGATCTACGCCATGAGCTGGATCGCCCTGCTCTTCACCCAGTTCCTCGCGGCGGCCCTGATCATGGTCCTGCTCGACCGGATCGCGGGGACGGCGTTCTTCGACGTCAGCAACGGCGGGGCGCCGCTCCTCTACCAGCACGTCTTCTGGTTCTACTCGCACCCGGCCGTCTACGTGATGGTCCTGCCGGGCTTCGGAGTGGCCCTCGAGGTCCTCACCCACTTCTCGCGCAAGCCGCTGTTCGCCTACCGCTGGGCCGTCGCCGGGTTCCTCGGGATCCTCGGGCTGTCGGGGGTCGTCTGGGCCCACCACCTGTTCGTCGCCGGGATACCGGCGGAGCTCCTCGCCCCCTTCCTCGTCACGACCGAGCTCATCTCCATCCCGACCGGCCTCGTCATGCTTGCCGCCCTCGGCACCATCTGGATGGGACGCCTGTGGCTCCGCGTGCCGATGTTGTTCGCGCTCGGGGTGGTGTTCAGCTTCCTGATCGGCGGGATCACCGGGATCTTCCTCGCAGACGTTCCGACTGACATGGCGCTCCACGACAGCTACTTCGTCGTCGCCCACTTCCACTACACGATCATCGGCGGCGAGATCTTCGCCCTGTTCGCGGCGATCTACTACTGGCTCCCGAAGATGACGGGGCGGATGTACTCCGAGCGACTCGGCCAGATCCACTTCTGGCTCATGTTCCTCGGCTTCAACGCCACGTTCCTGCCGATGTTCCTCGTGGGCTTCGGCGGGATGAACCGGCGCGTCGCCTCGTACGAGCCCGCGCTCCAGGACCTGAACGTCCTCGTCTCGGTGATGGCCTTCATCCTCGGTGCGAGCTTCATCCCATTCGTCGTCAACATGGTCGGGCTGGCCCGGAAGAGTGCTCCCCGCGCGGTCGCGAACCCGTGGCAGGCGCGAACCCTGGAGTGGCAGGTTTCGTCTCCACCGCCCCTCGAGAACTTCCCGGTCCTGCCGGTCGTCGAAAGCCACCCCTATGACTACGGCGGACCCGCTCCGCGTCATGCGGTCCTGCCGGGTGTCGAGCCGGAGGCGGCCCAATGAACACGCTCGAGACCAGCGCCACCATGGCAGACGAGCACGGGTCCGCCGCAGCCGCCGCCGACGTTCCCGGACACGAGGGCCACGATCCTGCCGATGTCGGCCGGTTCGGGCTCCTGCTGTTCCTCTTCTCGGAGTCCTTCCTGTTCGCGGCGTTCATCTCGGCGCGCCTGTACCTCTCCGGCCTGGCAAAACCCGAGCACGTCAACCTGTCGCTTGGAGTGGTGTTGACGGCGCTCCTCGTCGCCAGCAGCCTGCTCTCGTACCGGGGACTCGCGGCGCTCCGACGCGGCGACGGGCGCGCCGCCGCGCGCTGGCTCAGCGGCACGGTCCTGCTCGGCCTCGGCTTCGTCGGCGGGGTGGCGATCGAGTGGTCGACCGCGGAGTTCTCGATCACGAGCGCGTACGGCTCGGCGTTCTATTCGGTCACCGGCCTGCACGCCACCCATCTCATCAGCGGCCTCATCGCCCTGGCCCTCGGGATCCGGCTTCTTCGCCGCAACCACTTCGCCGCTGGTTCCACCTGGGGGATCCGCGGCTGCATCATCTACTGGACCTACGTGGACCTGATCTGGGTGCTGGTCATCTTCCCGGTCCTGTATCTGCTGTGACGTGAAGCTCCGGGCACTTCTCCCGTCTTCTCGCCCCCGGATCACCGTGAACCGCCCGATGATCACGTTCATCGGCGGTGCGCTCATTGCCGGCGCGATCAGCGGCGGGCTGCTCGGGGTGATCGCATGGAGCGCCTTCGCGTCGACGGCCGAGGCTCGGGTCGCGGAGCGAGTCGTCGTCGCCATCCAGGCCGGGACCGGTGATCGACTGGCCAGGGGCGACGTGGCCGGAAGCTCGGCCGGCGCTGCCGGGCTTCCGCCGAGTGCGGTCAGACTGGCGACGGGCGATACCCTCGTCCTGCGCAACGACGACGGCCGGGCCCACCGCGTTGGCGCCTACACGATCGCGCCGGGCGCCATCCTCGAGCTGGCCGTGACTGCCGCCGACTCCGGCACCTTCCAGTGCTCCTTCAACGCGGCCGGGAGATTTTCGCTGGACGTGGTTCCGCCGCTCCAGCCAGCGACCGTGATCCTGCCCGCGATCCTCATCGGCCTGCCAGTCGGAGGGGTCGCCGGGCTCGTCGGCTGGATCGCCCGTGCCATCGGGGAGCCGGACGTCCCGATGGCCGAGTAGCCGGAGAGCGACGGTGGGTGAGACGATCCAGGACATCCGGGCGGCGCTGCTGAGCATCCTCGAATCGATCCTCGTCCCCGACTGGGGGGCGGTCGTCGCGCTCATCCCGTTGGTCCTCCTCGGGGCGATCATCCTCGGCCTGGGTTCCATCGCGCGGCGGTGGCTCGAGTACTACCTCACCCAGCCCGTGCCACCGCGGCCAGTCTCGAGAGAACCGGCCGACCTCCACACCGAACTGCGGCGACGGGTCGCGCTCATCCCGGTCGGCGCGATCCTCGTCGTCCTGGCCATCTCGGTCCTGCCCACCCGGATCAGGGGCATCCCCCAGGTCGGGCCGGACATGCTCGTACTTGTCGCGGGAATCGTCGTCGCTCTCGTGGGGACCGGACATGCAGTACGGGCCGCCGAGTCCGCCGACCGACATGACACCGACTCTGGCTATTCGTCGGCGTCGCGGTCCCTCCGGCCGTCCCTCCGGCGGTCCCTCCGGCGGCTTGCCGCAGAGCGCGACCGGATCCCGCGCCCGGTTCAACCGCTGGCAGGCGTGGTCGCCGGCGCGGCCATCGTCGCGGGCGCCTTCGTTCTTGCCGGCGGATCGCCGGCCCGTGGCGCACTCCCCGAGGTCGCCGTCGCACCGCTCCTCGTCGGAATCCTGATCGCGCTCGGCTCGGTCGTTGCCGCGGTCCGCGCCTGGGAGCGCGATGGACAGCGTTCGGGTGCAAACCTGTAGGTCGAGGAGCCGAAACGGTGGCCAAGCCGGCTCCGCCGGCGACGCGATCGGCGATCAGCCCGACTTCATGCGGGTTCCCACCCGAACGCGCGCGCGAGATCGTCGGTCTGGATGACCCGTCCGGCAGGAAGCGGCGGCCCTGTGGTTCACACGCGGCTCGTATCATGGGGGCGACCGCTCGCCCTTCATGCTCGGGTTGTCCCCGCAGCGGTCAGAGCAGACCGGGAGACCGCGGGCGTGATCGAAGTGGCCGATGTCATCGTCGTCGGGGCCGGCGTCCAGGGCGCCAGTCTCGCCTTCCACCTCGCAGAGCGCGGCGCTTCCGTGCTGGTCATCGAGCGGGGGTCGGTCGGTGGCGAGGCGACGGGGCGCTCGTCCGGCTTCGTGCGGATGCACTACGACCTCGAGATCGATGCGCGGCTGGCCTGGGCCTCGTACCCGTACTTCGCGGACTGGGCGGGCCGCGTGGGTCACGGCGACTGCGGTTTCGTCCGGACCGGATTCGTCCAGCTGGTGCCCGCGACGCTGGACGACGACCTCCGGGCGAATGTCGCCATGCACCAGCGGATCGGGATCCGGACGAGCACGATCGGACCGGCCGAGCTGGCCACGCTCGCCCCGGGGATCGTCACGGACGATGTCGGCGTGGCGGCCTACGAGCCCGACTCCGGCTACGCGGACCCGGCCGGGACGGCATCCGGGTTCATCGCCGCGGCGCGGGCCCGCGGTGCGCGGCTGGTCCAGCGCTGCCGGGTCGAGACGGTGGTCACCGACGGCGACCGGGTGATCGGGGTCGACACGGCGCAGGGGAGGTTTGCCGCTCCGGTGGTCGTCGATGTCGCGGGTGCGTGGGCGGCCGCGCTGGCGCGCACGGTGGGCGTCAACGTGCCGGTCCAGTCCTGGCGCCACGACACCGCGTACTTCGGACTCCCGCCGGGACGGACCACCGACTTCCCGATCGTCATCGACGACATCAACGGCGTCTATTTTCGCCCGGAGGGCAGGGACCTCCTGCTCGTGGGCCTGGAGACGGACAACCTCATCGGCGGTTCACCGGACCGGCCGATGGCGGCAATGTCCGGGGACGTCGCAGAGCAGATGGCGGAGCGCGTCTGCCGGCGCGTCCCGTGGATGGGAAGCGGAACGTTCAGGACTGCCCACGGTGGCCAGGACGGGATCACGCCGGACCAGCGCCCGATCATCGACAAGGCGGGTCCGGAGGGCTTCCTCCTCGCCTGCGGGTTCTCCGGCACGGGGTTCAAGACCGCCCCGGCCGTCGGAGCGAGCCTGGCGGAACTCATCCTCGACGGACGGTCACGCACCGTCGACCTCTCCGCCTACGCGCTGCGCCGGTTCGCCGAGGGTCGGCCCCTCGTGGGCGAGCATCCGTACGGGCTCCTCTGGCGCTGATCCGTGGGATTCGGTTGTACCGCTCCTCGATCAGCGACCTCGAACCGACGTTGACGGGCGAAGGCCCTCGACGTCCTGGTTCTCGTCCCGTCGCGTGATCGTGGAACCGGGAGCGTTGGTCCGTCGTCTGCGCCGCATGTCGATCAACCGACGCACTGCCCTGCGGGCCCTCGTCGCCGTGTTCGCCCTGACCGCGCTGGTTCCCGTGCCGGCTGCGCTGGCCTCGTGCGTCGAGCCACGGCCGCTGGAGCAGGTGATCGCCGGGTCCGAGGTCGTGATCGTGGGGACGGTGACCGCCTTGGCCAACGACGGGCGCTGGGCTAGCGTCTCCGTCGAGGAGGTCTGGAAGGGCGGTCCGTTACCGGCGATCGTCGAGGTCCGCGGCGGCCCCGAACCGGGCACGGCGAGTTCGGTCGATCGGACCTTCGCCCAGGGTCGCTACCTGTTCACGCTCTTCCGGGATGGGGCGATCCTGTCCGACAACTCCTGCAGTGGAACCACCGCGTGGGTCGATGACCTTGGGGCGTTCCGCCCGGCCGATTGGGCAGGGCCAGATCAGGCCGAAGCGGACACGCCGAGCGGCGTCGATCTCGGGTTCCTCCTGCCGATCCTTGGCGTGGCCATTGTCGCCCTGGGCGTGATCGGTGGAGCCTGGATGATCGGCCGGGCTCGCGACGCCTGACCCAGTCCGGTCACGTTTCGTCGTGCCTGGCGACGCGCGCAGCGGGATCAGAGGGACCGGTACAGCTCCACGGTCTGCTCTGCGATCGAGGCCCAGCTGAAGTTGTCGACGGCGCGTTGCCGTCCGGCCTCGCCCATGGCCGCGCGTTGTCCGGGGTCGGCCATCAGCGTGTTGATCCCGGCAGCAAGGCCGCGCTCGAACCCCTCGGGATCGCTCGGCTCGAAGGCGCCCGGCGAGGCCGCCTCGAAGGGGACCAGCAGGCCCGTCTTCCCGTCAATCACGACCTCCGGGATTCCGCCCACCGCGCTCGCCACGACGGCGGTGCCGCAGGCCATCGCCTCGAGGTTGATGATCCCGAACGGCTCGTAGACGGAGGGGCAGCAGAAGACCGTGGCATTCGCGTACAGCTGACGGACGGTCGGCTTGTCGACCATCTCGGCAATCCAGTGAACGTTCGGGCGGACCGCGCGCGCCGCGGCGACGGCCGCCTCCATCTCGGCCGCGATCTCGGGCGTGTCGGGAGCCCCGGCGGCGAGGACGACCGCATACCCCGGATCGAGGTGGCGGATCGCACGGACCAGGTGGACGATGCCCTTCTGGCGGGTGATCCGACCAACGAACAGGACGAAGGGCATGGTCGGATCGATGCCGAAGCGGCCCAGGAGGTCGGTGCCCTGGTCGGGGTGGTATTCGTCGGTGTCGATCCCGTTATGGATGATGCGGACGCGGTCCGGGTCGACATCGAAATTCGCGAGCACATCGTCGCGCGTCCCCGCCGAGACGGCGATGACGGCATCGGCCATCTCGATGGCGGTCCGCTCGACCCAGAGTGAGGCGTCATAGCCGCCGCCGAGCTGCTCGCGCTTCCACGGGCGAAGCGGTTCGAGGGAGTGTGTCGTGACGACCAATGGAATCCCGTACGCGAGCTTGGCCACGATCCCACCGAGGTGCGTGTACCAGGTGTGGCAGTGGACGACATCGGCATCGATCGGCTGCGCGGCGAAGGCGAGATCGCGGCTGAACGCGGCCAGCACCGGGCGAAGCTTCTCCGGCGTGGCAGCAAGGTCGTGGGCGACGGAGAAGCCGCGGACCCTCAGCTGCTCTGCGGCCACATCCTGTGTCCCGAATGTGCGCACATCGACGTCGATCAGGCGCGCCAGCTCTCGGGTGAGATATTCGACATGGACGCCGGCGCCGCCGTAGACGTCGGGCGGGTACTCGTTGGTCAGGATCAGCGCCTTCACCGGTCAAGCCTAGAGGGAACCAATGCTCCGTGCGCGGCGTCCGTCGGCCCATGACACGCCTGCTGCACCCGTGGGCTGTTCGCACGGTGCCCAAGGCCACGGCGATGGCCCTTCTCTGGCTCCTCGCGACGGCCGCGGCCCATCCTCCGGCCGCGTGGGCGCTCTCGTGCATGGCGCCGCCTCCGATGGACGAGGCGGTCGTGCGGGCCGAGATCGCGTTCGTCGGGACGGTGACCGCCGTGGCCAACGACGCGCACCTGGCGTCCATCTCGGTCGAGGAAGTGTGGGCCGGCCCCGATCTCCCCGCCGTGGTCGAGGTCGGCAATGTTCGCCCGGCGGACGACCCGGAGTCCGTCTGGGACCGGACCTACACGCCGGGTGCCCGCTACCTGTTCTTCCCGTACGTCGAGGACGGCCGCCTGGTCGACGGCCCGTGCACCTTCACGAGTGAGTGGCAGCCGGACTTCGCGAAGTTCCGTCCGGAATCGGCCCGAACTGCGGCGCCCGCCGAGCCCAACCCGGCAGATCCGGCGGCCGTCGCCGGCGGCCTCGTCGGACCGGCGATCGCGGTTGGCATCCTGGGCGTCGCGATCATCGGTGGCGCGTGGTTCGTGAGTCGCGGCCGATCGACCTGAGCGCCTACTCGCCGACGGTTCCCGGCGTTTGTTCCAGGGCTCGGACAACACGCCGACGGGAGACGCGCCCCTCCCTGTCGAACACTCGGAGCATGATCTGGACGACCGGCCCGATCCCGAACGCGAACGTGATGGTGCCGAGGCCGATGGTCCCGCCCAGCAGGAAGGCAGCGCCGAGGACCGTCAGTTCGATGGCCGTTCGGGAACGCTGAATCGACCAGCCGAACCGGTGGTGGATACCCGTCATGAGGCCGTCACGCGGGCCCGGCCCAAGATCGGCGGCAAGGTAGAGGCCGCTGCCCGCGCCAATCACGACGACACCGGCCAGCATCATCAGGAGCTGCGCGACGGGCTGCGTCTGGACGGGGATGACGGCCTGACCGGCATTCGTGGCGAGGCCGATCAGCAGGACATTGATCAGGGTTCCGAGTCCGGGCCGTTCACCGAGCGGCCACCACAACAGCAGGATCGGAACCCCGAGCAAGATCGAAACGGTCCCAAGGGCGATGCCGGTGTGGACGCTGATTCCCTGGTGGAACGCTTCCCAGGGTCCCAGGCCGATCCCGGCCTGAGCCATCAACGCGATGCCCCCGCCGAATGCAACGAGGCCCACCACCAGGCCGGGCAGTCGCGGCAGCGCCACTCGCAAGTCAAACCGTTCGCGCACCGACGGAGGATACGCGAGCCGTCTGCGTCGGCCCCCGACTGAGCCGCGCGGTGCGACAGGCTCCGCACCCGCGGGCATCCCCTGCGACACTAGCGCGATGGAGATCCACTTCCTGGGCGGCGCGACCACCGTCACGGGTTCGCGGTTCCTCCTTGAGACGTCCCGGGCCCATGTCCTCGTCGACTGCGGGATGTTCCAGGGTGGCCCAAACGAGTCGGTCCGCAACCGCATCCCGCTCGGTTTTCACCCGGAACAGCTCGACGCCATCCTGCTGACCCACGCACACCTCGACCACTGCGGGTTGCTGCCGGTCGCGATTCGGGAGGGCTACGACGGCCCGATCTACGCGACCCGGGCCACGGCCGAACTGGCGCGCCTGGTCATGCTCGACAGCGGCCGACTGCAGGAGCGATTCGCAAAGCGCGAGGCCCGCTGGGAGAAGCGCAACCCGGCGAAGGCGATCGCCGATGACGCTCGCGAGGCGCAACAATTCGAACGGGCGCTCGAGCAGGCGGTCGAAGGCGGCGCGATCAATGGTCCTTCCGACCATGACGCCGGGCACTACGAGACCGCCGTCGAACCAGTCGACGGTCACGTGATCGATCCGGAAGCGGATCTTCGGGCGCAGGCGGCGGAGCTGGAAATCGACCTCGACGAACCGGTCTACACGGAGCGCGACGCCAACGCCGTGCTCTCTCACTTCCGGCCGATCGAGTACGGAGCCGAGCGTGAAGTCGCGCCGGGAATCCACGCGACGTTCCTCGACGCGGGACATATCCTGGGCTCCGCGATCATTCGCCTCCGCGTCGTCGACCACGATGGCGATGACGAACGAATCGTCGTCTTCTCTGGCGACCTCGGGCGACCGGGGACGCCGATCATCAGCGACCCGGCGGAGCCGACCGAGGCCGACTACGTGATCGTCGAATCGACCTACGGGGGTCGGGAGCACGACTCCCATGAGGAGGCGATTCGCGTCCTCGCGGAAACGGTCCGGCTCGTCCATGAAGTCGACGGCGTGCTGCTGATCCCGTCGTTTGCAATCGGGCGGACGCAGGAGATCGTCTGGGAGCTCGACCGGCTGATCGAAAAGGGCGAGATCCCGCTGCTCCCGCTGTATCTCGACTCGCCGATGGCCTCGCGGGCCTCCGATGTCTACCGCAAGTACACCGACTACTACGACCCCGAGACCGCCGCGCTGTTCCGTGATGGTGCGACCCCGCTCGACTACCCGAAACAGATCCTCACCCGCTCGCACGAGGAAGCCGAGGCGATCGTCAGGGCCCCTCGCCCCTACATGATCGTCGCCTCGAACGGGATGTTGACCGGCGGTCGCTCGATCCTCCACCTGAAGAACATCGTCGACGACCCGACGGCCACAATCCTGTTCGTGGGCTTCCAGGGTCAGGGGACTGCCGGCGCACATCTCCAGTCCGGTGCCGAGACCGTCCGCATCGACGGCCAGGTCCGTCGGGTCCGCTGTCGGATCCGTTCGATTTCCGGCTTCTCTGCGCATGCCGACGAGACGGAGTTGCTGGCGTGGCTCGGAAACTTCGGCGCAGGTCGGTCGGCAGGCGAACCCGGCTTCCCGCGCCGGGTCTTCCTCGTGCACGGGGACCCGGACGCGCAGCGCGCGCTGGAGCCGAAGGTCCAGGCCCTGGGATTCGCGACCCACATCCCGCGCTGGCACGAACGTGTCGAGCTGGAGTAGCCGGTGCGCCCGAGCCTGACCGTCCTCGACGACGAGTTGATCGATCGGATCGTCGATGAGGCGTTGCGGGTCCTTGCCGAAGACGGCATGGAGATTCGTGGCCCCGGGATGCGCCGGCTCCTGCTCGATCACGGCCTGCCGATGGATGCCAGGGGTGAGCGGGTGCTCTTCCCGCGACAGGTCGTCGAGAAGGCGATCGAGACCGCGCCGGCGTCGTTCTGGCTGCACGATCGCGACGGCCATCCGCACGCCGACATCGGCGGCGACCGGGTCCACTTCGTGCCCGGTTCGTCCGGTCTTCGCGTCCTGGATCACCGGACCGGCGAGACGCGCCTCGCGAACACGACCGATTTCACCGAGTACGTTCGCCTCGGGGATGGACTGCCGAACATCGCGTACCTGGCGACCGCGTTCTCGACGAACGATGACATCGAAGCCCAGGTCTCCGACGCGTGGCGGCTCTACCTGACGCTGACGAATTCGCGCAAGCCGGTCGTGTCGGGCGCGTTCACCGAGCACGGCGTCGGGCGGATGGTCGAGATGATGCAGCTGTTCCGACGCGACCGCGCCGACCTGATCGCCCGCCCGATGTCGATCTTCACGATCACCGCGACCGGCAACTTCCGCTACAGCGAGGATTCCTGCCAGAACCTCATCGATTGCGTCGAGGCGGGGATCGCGGTGGAGATCGTGCCCGTCACGCTCATGGGCCTGATCGCGCCGGTCACCATCGTGGGGGCGACCGTCTTCCACACGGCCGACGTGCTGGCCGGGATCACGATGGCCCAGATCGTCCGGCCCGGGACGCCGGTCCTCTTTGGCGGCGCGCCGGCGACCTTCCACATGAAGGCGGCGAGCTCACCGATGGCGGCGATCGAAGCGATCCGTCTCGACGCCGCGTATGTCGCCGTGGCCAAGCGGCTCGGGTTGCCCTGCCAGTCATACATGGCCCTGTCAGACGGCAAGATCCTCGATGCCCAGGCCGGCGCGGAAACGTTCGGCAGTGCCCTCGTGGCCGCGCTCGCCGGCGTGAACTCCGTGTCCGGCCCGGGAATGCTCGACTTCGTCCTCGTGTTCAGCCTCGCCAAGCTCGTCTTCGACGACGAGATGTGCGGGCAGGCGCTCCAGTTCGTGCGGGACATCCGCGTCGTCGACGACCTGCCGGTGACCGATCTGGTCGCCCAGCTGCGGGCCGACCAGCACCTGATCATGGCCCCGCACACGCTCGAGCACTGGCCGAAGGAGCTCTACCTGACCGGCCCGACGATCGATCGCGACACCCGCGAGAACTGGTTGAAGGCCGGCGGCAAGGACGCCTACACGAGGGCCTGCGAGGACGTCGATCGCCGGCTGGCCGCCTATCAGCCCCTGGTCACGGATCCGGCGATCGACGCGGAGTTGCGCCGGATCATCCGTTCCGGGTTCACCGCACAGGTCGAGCTCCCCGCGGTGCCCGTGGCCCTCGAGCCGGTGGCGATGCCCGATGCGGCGGGCGCTCGGCGGCGCAACCCGCGACGCGAGCGAGCCCGAGCGGAGTAATTCGCGCGCCACCGCCCGAACGCGGGGTCAGGCCGCGGACGAGTCCCTGGACCGGCGGAGGGCAACATCCAGCGGCATGTCGGACACCGCCGACATCGCGTCGAGGTCGATGGGCTGAATGCTGGGGACCGCGCTCGGGCGGCCCAGCAGGTAGCCCTGGGCTGCACCAATCCCCAGTCGACGAAGGACGGCCAGCTGCTCGGGCGTCTCGACGCCCTCGGCGACGACGATGGCTCCCCATCGATCGGCCATTTCCTGGAGGCCGCGGAGGACCGCGTAGGACGGGTCATGCACGATGCCGCCCTGGACGAGCGACAGGTCGACCTTGAGAATGTCGAACTGGATTTCGGAGAGGAGGCGCAGGCCGGCATTTCCCGCACCGACGTCGTCTGCGGCGATCCTGATTCCCGCCTTCCGGCACGCGGCGACGTTGCGGCGAAGCTGATCGAGGTCCTCGACGGACTCGCGTTCCGTCATCTCCAGCACGATCTGGTCCGGCTGGATGCCGCGTCGCTTGAAGATGCTCATGAAGTCCGACAGCTGGAACAGGTCGGATTCGAGCGTGCGCGGCGAAACATTGACGCTGAGGTACGCGCCGGGTTCATCGGGCCGGATGCCCTCGGCCACGATCTTGATGCAGGCAAGGTCGAGCTCCACCGACCGATCGGCGATCTCGGCGGCCGCGAAGAGGCTGGAGGCGTCCGGAAACGCCGCGCCCTCGGCAGGTCGGACGAGTCCCTCGAAGCCAATCGGGCGGCCGGTGGCCAGCGATACGATTGGCTGATAGACCGCGGCGAGCTGGTTGGCCGAGACGATCCCGGAGACGGCGGCGGCGAGGTCCGCGACGGACCGTTCATCCGTGGTGCGGCCGTGCCGGCCCGGGTCGTAGGCGACCGCCGAGGTGCGCCCGTGGCGCTTGCACCAGTACAGCGCGGCGTCGGCGTGACGATACAGCTGGTGCCCTTCGGCGCTGGGAAGCGGGATCGCCGAGACGCCGATCGACAGCGAAAACGGCTCGATCGGGGCGCTCGGGTCGCCCCCGGACAGGGCGCTTGCCAGGATCCGCCGTGCCACCGACAGGCCATCGTCGATGCTGGAACCGGGCAGGATCACCGCGAACTCGTCACCGCCCACGCGGAACGCTCGGTCGGTTCGTCGCATCGCGGCGAGCGCGATCCTTCCGAGCGCGGTGAGAAGCTGATCTCCGGACGCGTGGCCGCGAGCGTCGTTGACGCCCTTCAGTTCGTCGACGTCGACAAGCAGGAGCGCCAGTGGCGTGTGTGGCGGCGCGCGTACTCCAGCTGGCGAGCCAGTTCCTCCTGGAACGCGCGGTGGTTGCCGAGACCCGTCAGGGCATCGACGAGTGATTCGTGGCGCGCGCGCCCGTACAACTCGACGAGTTGCTGCTGCTCGACTTCCAGCGTGTCGACCCCGGCGAGGATCCGTCTCACCATGCGCGCGATCAGGAGGGGGACGATGAGACCACTGGCGAAGAGCACGGCGATCGAGGTGCTGCCGCCGAGGCCACCACCGGGCCAGAACCCCTGGATCGCGGCGATCCCCATGAGAAGCACGAACTGGACGAGCACAACCACAACCACGCCCCGCCGGATCTTCCGGTGACGGCGTTCTGTGGCGGCATGCTGCGATTCAATGTCAATCATGGTGGGCATCGGGACCGACAGGCAATCCGGTCGGTCTCGTGTGCACAAAGGTGTAGTCGACCGCGGTCCCTGTTGGCCCGCACCAAAGGTACCGGCGCCCCGATCCGATGGAGCCAGAGACGCCTCTCGCGCGTCGACCTACGGTCCAGATCACGTCGAGGGACCAAGGGTGAATCCACGGATGCTTGTGATCGTGAGCGGGCCGGCGCATGCCCGCGGGATTGCTCCCGCGTCTGTGCGGGTTGCGCTCGACCGCCGCACTGAACGGCGTCGCCGGACCGCCGCCCTTGCGAGTGTGGTCGCCCTGACGGTCCTCCTCGCGATCGGATTGGCCGCTCCCGCAACGCTGTTGGCGGCCTCCTGCGCTGGCGCGTCGCACCAGGCATCACTGGTGGATGGGCGCACCACGCCGGGTTCCGGCACGACGCAGACGGGTTTCACCTTCATCGTTCGCTACGTCGACAATGCCGGATGTACGCCGACGGTGACGCTCGTGGTCGACGGCCTCGCCACGGTACCGATGACTGCCGGCGCGACGGCTCCTGACGGGAGTGTCGCCTACGCCGTGAGCCGATCACTCCCCGTCGGGAGTTGGGCCTATCGCTTCGAGGCGATCAGCGGAACGGGCCCCGGCAGGATCGTCGCGACCCTGGACGTGGTCTCGCCTGCTACGATCATCGTCGCCGCCGCCGCGCCGCCACCTCCGGGGCCAACTCCGGCTCCGAATCCAAAACCGGTGCCGACCGATCCACCCGCGCCGACCGATTCGCCCGCACCGCCCACGCCACCCGCGCCGCCCGATCCGACCGATCTACCCACGTCGACCGAGCCCGCGTCCGGCTCCGGCGAGGCATCCCCAAGCGGCCCGGTGGGCGGCTCCGACGTGGCGACGACGCCGCGGGGCGGGACACGTCCGGCAACCCCACCGGTTGGTTCAGACCGGTGGTTGTCGGCCAGGGAGTCGCCGGATCCGGCGGCACCAGGAGGAGCCGGCACGGGAGGCCCTCACGGCGGCTCCGGGGCATCCGATCCGTCCTCAGGGGGCAATGACCCGGGGGGTGGGGGCGTAAACGGCTCGATCCTGAGCGCGATCTGGAGTGACGATGTCGTGATCCCCATCGTCTCGTGGTTCCTGTCGACCGTTGGCGGACTGGTCATGTTCGCGATCGCAATGCGCCGGAGATCGGGCGAGGGTCGCGACTTGCGATTTGCGACAGCCATGGTGTTCAGTCCAGGCGTGTCGCAGCCGAGCGCCGTTGGCGCTGCGCTTGCAGCCGCACCGCTCGACGTCGAAGCGGACATCCCTCGGTGGCGAAGGCCATCGCTCGAGGCGGCGCGGCGCAGCCGTCCTCCCAGCGACATCGTCCGTGAGCCGATTCGGTTTGCGGACGAGCCGCACAACGAAGCCGATCGTCGCGTGGTTGGCTACCGCCTGGTCCGGGTCGGCGACTCCCCCGACGACCTCCGGTCCGCCGAGCTCGGCCGCCTGGACCGAGGCGATGAGGTCGAGGTGCTCGATACCGCCGGTGACTGGACACACATCCGCAGCGCCGACGGCCTCGATGGGTGGGTGCCCAGCATCACCATCCTGACCAGGATCATCGGCCCGGCGGCGCCGGCAACGGATCCAGCCGCCGGGAGCAAACCCGGACGCGGGCGCGTGCGACGCCTGCTGGGGCGTCAGTCCGGGCGGTAGCCGCGGCGCGCCGCAATGCGCTCTCCCGCGCCACCCCAGCCCGCGTCGATTTCCCGACCCGGCGCATCGAGATCGACGATGAGCGGTGCATGGTCCGAAGGGATCGGTTTGCCCTTGCGGGCTTCGCGATCGATCTCGGCCCAGGCGGTCCGCGCGGCCACGTCCGGCGTGGCGAGGAGGTGGTCGATGCGCATCCCGAAGTTCTTGTGGAAGTTGCCGGCCCGGTAATCCCACCAGGTGAACCGACCGCGTTCGGTGCGACGGGAGCCGTATGCGTCGATGAGGCCGAGATCCAGGAGCCGCGCGAACGCCGCGCGCTCCGGGGCGGAGACATGGGTTCCGCCATGGACTGCCCGCGGATCCCAGACATCCTCGTCGCTCGGCGCGATGTTGAAGTCGCCGCCGACCAGGAAGGGCTGCCCGGTCGAAATCTCGGCGGCCAGCCATCGCTCGAGGCGGTCGTACCAGGCCAGCTTGCCGTGATAGAAGGGCGATCCCACGACCCGTCCGTTGGGGGCGTACACGCTGGCGACGCGAATCGGTACGGCCCCGGGGAGGGTCACTGTCGCCGCCAGGAGCCGTGCTTCACGAAAGGGATCGAAGTCGTCCTCGCTGCCTCCGCCCCTTGCCCCCGCCGACGTGTCGCGGACGGGTCCATCACCGAAGTTGGCCTGGGCGGCTGTCACCGATGTCCCGCTGCGGACGGCGATTGCGACCCCGTTCCAGCGGCCCTCTCCGTGGTGGACGATGTCGTAACCGGCCATCGCGAAGGCCATGATGGGCGCATCGGCATCGGACAGCTTGGTTTCCTGCAGGAGGAGGATGTCGGGAGCGGCTCGCTCGAGCCACCACTCCACCTTCTCGAGGCGCGCCTTGAGGGAGTTGACGTTCCAGGTGGCGATGCGCATCGCTTGGGCGGCCTCGATTCAGAGGTTCAGTAGCTTCGACCGCGCTGCCGCTCGAGGTCGAAGACGGCCGTGTCGGCGATCGCCATGACGGCCATGACGCCGGCCTGGACGGGATCGGACACCACGAGGTCGGCTTCGCGCGGCAGCGAGCCGGCCATCCGGAGCGCGATGATCGGGATGCCCGTCTCCCGTAGCTCCCTGGCGGCCACCGTGATTTCGCCGCCCATGATCGAGCCGGCCAGCACGAGCAGCCTTGCCCGGGGCAGGTCGGCCACGGCCCGGACGGCGGCAGCAATCGCGGACTCCCCGACGAGCGTGATGGTGTCCACCGAGATGCGCTCGCCGCGGAGGTTGTGCCGGTCGGCCTCGCTGATGGCGCCGAGCGCCACCTGTCCGACCTGGGCTCCGCCACCGATGACGATCACCCGCTTGCCGAAAATCCGATCGAGCGACTTTGTCAGGCGCTTGGCGCGAAGGCCGGGCAGGTCGTGGATGGCGCGGATCAGTGCCTCCTCGTCCAGTCCCTCGACCTCGATCTCGAGCTCTGTGCGCGCGGGGAGTTCGTCGCGGGACTCGAGCCGCCCGACCGTGCTCAGCGTCCGAAGCAGGCCTCCGGCCGAGGCCACCCGGTCGGCGAGACCGACGACGGCCGCCGGCAGGTCGTCGAGTACCAGTCGAACGGCAACGACCGGGTGCAACGCTGGCCGCCTGGTCACCGCTGAACGTCGGCCACGGTCATGTCCGGCAGCGCCAGTCCCGGGTCGTCGGTGTGCGCCTCGAATGGGATGCCCAGCTCTGTCAGCGCCTCCGTGGTCGCGGCCGCATCCGATGTCTCGAGCATCAGCGCTCCGTCCGTGTCCTCGGCCACGCCCACGATTCCCGAGATATTGACGCCGCGCTCGCCGAGTGCCGCGGCGACGCGCGCGAGAGAGCCGGGACTGTCCTTCAGCCGGACCGTGAACCAGACCGTCACCGCCATCACCTCCTGTGGATTGCGATGGTACCCGCCGCGACCGCCCAACGGCCCGACGATGCGCAGGGCCGGGCGCTACCCTGCTCGGCGTGACCTGGCCCACCGCTCGTTTCGAGCAAGCGGAACCAGTGACTGAATCACGCGGACCTTCGGAGGCGACCCGATGAGCAGGCCCGGACGCCGGCCCGCCGCCAGTACTGCGCAGGTGATCCAGATCTTCGGGCGGGCCGACGATCAGGCGACCCGCGCGGCGCTGCGGTTCTTCAAGGAGCGGCGGCTCACTCCGCACCTCGTGGATCTCGGGCGCAAGCCCATTGCCCTCGGTGAGCTGCGTCGCTTCGTGGAGCGTCTCGGGGCGACGGCCCTGGCCGACACGGACGGTCGGGCGTGGAAGGACGCGGGCCTGGCCTACCTGACGATGTCGGACGACGCCCTGGCGGAGCGCCTGCTGGCGAACCAGCGGCTCCTTCGGCTGCCCCTGGTCAGGACCGGGAACCGGCTTGCGGCCGGCAAGGACGAGGCCGCGTGGCGGGCGATGGCCGTCCTGGCGGTCGAGGTCGACTGAACCGGAGTCTCCACCGTTCAGCGCCCGGGCCGCCGACGCAACCGGTCGACGACGATCAGGACGACGCCGACGACGACCATCGCGCCGCCGATCCACGACCAGGTGACGTCGCCGACCATGAAGCTGCTGCCGCGCAGAAATCCCAGCCCCTGACCGACAAAGATGAGCCCGCTCGTGATGAGCAGTCCGCCAAGGATCATCGGCGATCGGCTCACGTCAGCCTCCAGCCCGTATCCAGCGGCGACCCTCGAGGCGGGCCCGGATGCCGAAGCGAGCCGCGAGGATCGCAGGCAGATCGGCGTCGTCCACGTCCTGTTCGGTGCGCGTCTCTCCGCTGCTGACGATCAAGCGCCGATCCGAGAGCGTGGTCGCGCCGTTGCCGTCGACGAGCGAGCAGATCCAACCCTGAACGAACGGCGAGTCGGGCGACGTCTGCTGGTAGGCGCAGGTGTCGCCAAAGTCCTCGAGGTCGTGTGGCTTCGGATCGAACCGATACTCCGCGACCCACCGGCCGTCGCGATGGCGCCACTCGAGGTCGATGCCGTCGGCCGCCGCGCTGAATCGAAACGTGCCCATCTGATCCTGTTGCTCGGCGTCCGTCGACAGGCGGAGTGGCTCCAGGAATGAGTATCCAAAGCCGACGTCAACCAGCCACGGTTCGTCAATCGTGACGCGGAGCGCGAGGTGGTCGAAACGTGGGCCAACCCGCCCGCCGTCCGTGAAGACGCGTGCCTCCAGGAGCTCGACGGCAAAACCGGCATCGACCAGGAGCGAGGCAAAAGCACCGTTCAGCTCGTAGCAGAAACCGCCGCGGACCTGAGCGCCCAGCTTCCGCACGAACGCGGCCTGGTCAAGGACGATCGGTTCACCGAAGAGGACGCTCGAGTTCTCGAACGGGACCGTGCGCAGGTGGGCCCGCTGGAGCGCCCGGAGCGTGTCCAGGTCGGCGGCGAGCGGACGTTCGAACGCGAGCCGGCGCGCGTACAGATCCAGGTCGGGCGACGTGGTTTCAGTCATGGCGCGTCCGGAGCCTCGGGGAGCGCGATCTCGATCCGGCCGTCCACGATCCGGACCGGGTAGTAGCGGAACCGCCGGACGCGGGTCAGGCGGCGAGCCTCGGCCTTGAGGCCCGGGGGATCGACCTTCGGCTCGCGGCCGGCGGTCGACCAGGTGGGGTGGTACCGGCCGTCGGGGTCCAGGCCGCCCGTCGTCGGCATCTGCACCGGGTTGCCGGATGCCAGATCGAACGTTCCCTCGTGCAGCGGGCACGCGACGACGCAGCCGTCCAGGGTGCCGATCGACAGCGGTGCCGACATGTGCGGGCAACGATCGTCGACGGCCACGACGCCGTCCGGCGTGTGCGCGACCAGGATGTCGAGGTCGCCGCGAGTCACACGGCGCATCGACCCAGGGGGCAGGTCGGCGACATCGAGGACGGTTTCGAAGGCAGCGCCGACACCGGCTGCGACGAGGTGCTCGGGGTAGGGGGCTGCCTTCGTGCTCATCGGCTCGATCCTACCCCGAGATCGACTCGGGCCCTCAGTCCAGAGCGACCGGCGGAGCGACACGGCCGGTGGGGCCGCCTTCGCTGGATCGTTCCACGTTGAGCGCGGGGCCCGTTGTGGTGCGCAGCGGGATCTCCCGCATGAAGAGTCCGAACCCGACCGCGAGCACTCCGGTGATGACTCCAATCAACATCGTCTGACCCATCGCCAGGCTGAACGCCTGGAAGAAGGCGTGGTCGAGCTTGGGGATGATCGGGGTGAACATGCCGTCGATGAATCCCCGGGCCTCGGGCGGCACGCCGGCCGTGACGAGATCGCGGATCGCTCCGCCGAAGCTCTGGCCGACGCCGGCAAGGCCGTTCAGGTCGAGACCCTCGCCCGATGTCGGCGCCCCGGCGGCGAACTGGTCGAACTGCGCCTGGAACGGCGGCGGGACGGAGGCCCGCAACTCCTCGAACACCGGCGCGACTTCGCCGGGGATCCTGTCCTGGAGGGTGCTCCCGAAGACCGTCCCAGCGATCGCCAGCCCCACGGAACCGCCGACCTGGCGGAAGAAGGTGAGGTTGCTCGTGGCGACACCGAGCTTCGAGAAGGGCACCGCATTCTGGACGACGATCGTGAAGGCCGAGAGCGTGGGACCGATCCCGAGTCCGGTGATGAACATCCACAACCAGAGGACGGGGAGGTCCGTGTCGGCGGTGATCTGGGTCATCAGTGCGAGACCGACGGTCATCAACACCAGCGCGCCGACGATCAGCGCCCGGTAGCGGCCGGTCCGTGAGATCACGATGCCCGAGACGATCGAACTCCCGATGAGCCCGATGAGCAAGGGAAAGACCTGGTAGCCCGATTCGGTTGCACTTGTCCCGAGGACCACCTGGAACCAGCGCGGCAGGAAGATGATCGCGCCGAAGAAGCCGAAGCTGACGAAGAACGTCGAGAGGAGCGACGCGGCGTAGGTCCGGTTGCGCCAGAGGTCCAGGGGAACGATCGGCTCGACGGCCCGCGATTCGATGGCCACGAACACGACGCTCAGCAGCAGGCCGGCCGCGATCAGGCCGCCGACCGCCGGATCCGCCCAATCGCCGGTCTGCTTGTTCGTGAGGCCGATGAGCAGGAGCGAGATCGCGACCGTGAACACGGCAGCGCCGAGGTAGTCGAGGACGTGGCGGATCTCGGTGTGCTTGATGTTCGGGAGGAGCCGCCAGATGACGACCATGCTGACGAGGCCGATCGGGAGATTGACGTAGAAGATCCAGTGCCAGCTGATCGTGTCGGTGAGGAACCCGCCCAGCGCCGGGCCGATGAGGAAGGAGATCCCGAAGACCGCCCCGAAGAGCCCCTGGTACTTGCCGCGCTCGGCCGGGCTGAACAGGTCGCCGATCACGGCGAGGGCGATCGGGAACATCGCGCCGGCGCCGAGGCCCTGGATGCCGCGGAACAGGATGAGGTGCCACATCTCCTGGCTCAGGCCGGCAAGGGCCGAGCCGGCGAGGAACAGCGTGATGCCGATCATCAGCATCGGGCGGCGCCCATAGATGTCGGAAAGCTTGCCGTAGAACGGGACGGTGATCGTGCTCGTCAGCAGGTAGATCGTGACGACCCACGTGTAGAGGTCGTTGCCCTTGAGATCGGTGACGATCCGTGGGAGCGCGGTGCCGACGATCGTCTGGTCGAGCGCGACGAGGAACAGGCCGAGCATGACGGCGCCAAGAATCTCGACCTTCGTGCGGCGATCGAGTCCGAGCGCCGGATCGTCGGCGACTGTTGGCGCCGTGTCGGCGCCGATGGGCATGGATTCCAATTCCCCGTCCCTTCGGTGAGTCTCGATGGTTCGTTCGACTGATTGGTCAGCGACCGGCACGTTCGGCCGTGAAGTGCTGGTGATCGGCATCCGAACCGAGTTCGGTTGCGATCGCTTCGCGAAGATCCGAGAAGGCGCCGCGCACCCGCTCCTGGGCCGCTGCGTCGAGGTGCGTCAGCACGCTGCGCATCTGGCCTCGCCGGAGGCCTTCGACCTCCTCGAGCATCTGCCGTCCGCCGGAGGCCGGACGAACGAGGACGACGCGGCGATCGTCGGCGACGCGGACGCGCTCCACCAGGCCACGCTCCTCCATCCGGTCGATGAGACCGGTGGCATTGGAGACGGAGACGTCGAGGAGCTCGGCGAGGCGGCTCATCGGCAGCTCGCCGTGATGGCCCAGGAGCCACAGGATGTGGACCTGCGTCATGCTCACGCCCTGCTTCACCATCCGCTCCGTGGCCGCACAGCGGAGCTCACGGAAGGCGCCCTCCATCTCTGTCAGGATGGCGTCCACGGGCGAGGCGGGCGTCGCCGGATCGTCGATAGTTCGCATCAGATGAACTATCCTAGCGATCTGAATAGTCCTGTCAAGCCGGATGGTCGAGTCGGGACGGAGGAAGCCGGGAGGGATCGATGCGCTTCGCGATCATGATCGAGGCCCAGATGGGCCTGAGCTATCTCGACCAGCTCGCCGTCGCACGGCGCGCCGAAGCGGCCGGCTTCGAGGCGTTCTTCCGTTCCGACCACTACGCCAGCTTCCCCGGCGGTTCCGGGAAGCCCACGACCGACGCCTGGGGCGTTCTTGCCGGAATTGCCCGCGAAACGACGACGATCCGGCTCGGTGCGCTCGTGTCGCCGGTCACCTACCGTCACCCCGGTCAGCTGGTGAAGCTCATGACCACGGTCGATGAGATGAGCGGCGGGCGGCTGGAGGCGGGGTTCGGTGCCGGCTGGAACGAGGAGGAGCACCGCTCGAACGGACTGGCGTTCCCACCGATCGACGTCCGCGCCGCGATGCTCGAGGAGCAGCTGGCCGTTGCGCACGGCCTCTGGACGGAGCCGGACGGCTGGTCGTTCGACGGGCAGTACGTGACCATTGTCGGGGCGCAGTTCGATCCGAAGCCCGTCGATGTCGCGGGGCGACCGCGAACGGCGTCGGGTGCCGTTCGTCCCCGGATCATCGTGGGCGGCGAGGGCGCGCCGCGGTCGATGCGCATGGCCGTCCGGTGGGCCGACGAGTTCAACCTCAGCTCCACCGGGCCGGAACTCGCGATCGAGAAGCAGGCGAAGCTGACGGCCGCGTGCCTCGCGGCCGATCGGGATCCGGCGTCGCTGACCCGCTCGGCGATGATCGGGACGCTGATGGGCGCGGATCAGGCCCAGGTAGCGGATCGCGCGGCGAAGCTCCTGGGCGCTCTGGGGGTGACCGACGCGTCGTCGGACTGGCTGGAGGCGCGCCGCGCTCGCTGGATCATCGGGACACCGGACGAGGCGCGGGCGATGATCGGGCGCTTCGCCGCCGCCGGGATCGAACGGATCATGCTCCAGGACTTCCTGCCCTGGGACCTCGAGATGATCGACCTGCTGGGCGCGGAGCTGATCGGCCGCGTCTGACCCCAGGCATTCCGGCGTCGATCCCACGATCACCCTGGCCCCGCGCGCCCTCGCCCCGCGCGCCCTCGCCCCGCGCGCCCCAGCTCCGCCTCCGCGCGCGTACTCCCTCCGCCTCCGCGGGCGTACTCCCTCCGCCTCCGCGGGCGCCCCAGCTCCGCCTCCGCGGGCGTACTCGCTCCGCTGGTGTTATGACGAAGATCGCTCGACAGGGCGGGAGTTTGCTGCTGCGGTACCAGTCATGCTGGTGCCTCGACACGCATCGAGCCTGAAAGGTGCATTAGCACGCCGTGGCCTTGTACCGCGGGTACCCATGCCTTGCGTCAGGTCGGTCGTTGGCAGGCCGACCCACTTGACCAGAGCCGCAGTGCAGCTATGCTGTATTGCATGAAGACGCACTACGTCACGGTCCAGTCGCGTGGGACCGTGGCCCTGCCTGCCGAGCTTCGTCGGCGTCTCCACCTCGATGAACCGGGAGCGCAGATCCAGATCGTCGAGGGCGACGATGGCCGAGTCGAGCTTCGACCCGTCCTGCCCGTGCCGGCCGACCAGCGCTGGTTCTGGACGGAGCGATGGCAGGCGATGGAGCATGAGGTCGATGACCACGTCGCCGCTGGACGGGTGACCGTGGTCGATGGTCCGGACGCATTGTTCGATCACCTCGACGCGCACCTGAACGACTGAAGTGGTGTGAAGTTCGAGACCACCCCTGCCTTCGACGGCGACTGGGGTCGTCTCACGGAGGCAGAGCGGGCCCTGTTTCGGGCCGTCGTCCGCGGGGAATTCCATCCGGCATGCGAGCGACACCGGACCCAGCCCACGGCGCCGTGGCCGAAGAAGCTGCGAGTCAAGGATGTTGAGGGCGCTCGTGGGATCTGGGAAATGACCTGGAGTTTCTCGGGCCCGGACGGGCGCGCGACCTTCGAGTGGATCGTGATCGAGAATGAGCCCGCGATCCGATGGCGTCGTATCGGGGGTCACTCGATCTTCGGCGACCCGTAGTCGCTCACATCACCGCGCGACGCGGATGCCGAACGCGGCGGCCCGAGGCGCGCCGTAGCGCGCCGCCCAGAACGATCGATGGGACTGGGATACTCGCGACGCGGGCGGGCTACTCCGCGGCAGCGGCGGCGTCGCGGTAGCGCGGGTCGTCTCGACGGATCGGGTCGGGGTTGGTGCCGCGGGCGCGGGCGATCCGCTCGGTCAGGAGCTGGAGCGGCGTCGCACTGCCGAGAAGGGCCGCGACCGCGGCGGGCAGACCCGGCTCCTCGCCGACGACCAGCCGGCCCGCCGGCGTGAGCATCGGGTCCAGGTCGGCGGACGCACCTTCCGCGAGGATCGCTGCCGAACGGATCCCGATGATCCTGGCCGCGGCCAGGGCCTCGCGGGCGCGGGCGACGCGTTCGGGGCGGGCGCTGCGATCCGTGAGGATGAGCACGAGGCCGGTCGACGCGTCCGTCGAAGGCAGGTGCCCATGGAGGAACGTCTCCAGGTCGCGCATCGCGGACGGGAGCCACGACGCCTCTTCGACCTTGAGGACGAGCTCCCGCGCGGCCGGTCGGTCGGCGCCGGAGCCCACGACGAGCAGCGTTCGCGCATCGGCGAGATGAGCGGCAATCGCCTCGGCCCCGGCCTCGTCGGTCGTTCCGGCTGCGAGTAGCCGAGCGGCCGCAGCGGCATCCGGGGCGGCACCGCGGATGTGGCCCGCGACCGCCGTCGCGGCGAGCAGCGGCGAGAGGTAGCCGATCGTGTGGCACCACGAGTGGTCGAGCTCCTCGGTCGTCACGACGAGGCCCGCGTCTGCGATGGCCGCTCCCGGCGAGCGATCGGTGACCGTCAGGATGGCCACTCGCGCGCCGGCGGCGCGAGCGGTTTCGAGCGCCCGGTTCGTGGCGCCGGTGGATCCTTCGTGCGAGATCCCGATGACGAGTCCGCCCGGAGTCGGCTCGAGACTGGCCTCGAAGGCCTGGACGGCGATCGGTGCTCCACCCTGGCCGGGGCGATTTGGGAGGCCCAGCTCGGCCATCGACTCACGCAGGATCTCGGCCGCGCCCAGCGCTCCGTGCTCGCTCGTGCCGCAGCCCACGAGGACCACCGGCCGGCCGGCCGCCGCGGTCTCACGGATCGTGGCCGCCAGGCGCGCCGCAGGGCTCCCGGGATCCGCATGTCGCCCCAGGATTCGTCGCGCCAGCCGGGCTTCGGCCGCGATCATCTCGGTCATGTGATAGGGGGCGTCGTCGCGCGGCGAGGGCATCGAGGTCCAGGTCCAGGGATCGGGCGGGCCGGCGAGCGGCGCCTCGGGATCGAACGGCGGAGTGCTCATCGATCGGAGTCTAGAACGGACCGGAGGCGGACTCATCGACGGGCCCGCACGTCGGAACGGAGCGTGAGACGCCTGTCACTTGGCCCGAGGATCCGGAGGGCCTTCGCCCACGTTGGTATCGTTCCCATCGTCATCTGGCTCGATCAGGGCCGCCGATCCCGAACCCGAATGATTCGGAGGACGCCTCCGAACGCCCGATGTAGCCAGGCCTCCGTCGCCTTCGTCGTCCCAGAGCCGTTCCTCGAACGAGAAGGAAACGTTCGAGTCGTCGTCCCCAAGGAGCTGCTCCGGTGATCGGGACGGGATCGACCGACTCGATCGGAATCGTTCGACGGCGCCCGCGAATACCGCCACGATCGCTGCGAAGACGGAGTCGGGCTCGCGCCTGGGTTTGCTTCGGTACGTGCGGGGGCGTTTCGGACGCCTCGCCTGCTCACCTGCCACTTCGCGCTTGGCCCTCCCTCGTCGCGATAGAACCGTCCGCCAGTCGCGGCCGCCTGTCAAGCACCGGTTGAGCCGTCAGCCCCCGGTGGATCCGGAGCCGGCCCGAGCCGACCGATCGGTCGCCCGGGTGGCCCGTAGCGGAACCACGCGCGTCCGACGAGGCCCCCGATCGAGACCGGACCGTAGCGCCTTGAGTCGATCGGTGATCCGAACCCGGCAGCGGCCGCCAGCTCCTCGGTCGCGTCCGAGAGCAGCCACGCCTCATCGGCGGCGAGATGCAGGAAGCCCTCCGCGAAAGGCACGGTGTCCTCGGGTCCGCCGACCACCCGCTTGATCGCGAGGCCATCGCTCTCGGGCTCCCGAAAAAGGACGACCGCGCCGCGCCGCGGCCAGTGGCGAACCGTCGGGTCGACGAGCAGCCAGTCGCCGGGCGCGATCGTCGGCAGCATCGATGCCTCGTCGACGACGATCCGCCAGGGACCGCGAAGTCGGTCCCGAAGCGGTGTTGCGCGCGCGACCCCGCGCGGCACGCTGGCTATCGAGTGCCGGTGCGCGCGGCTTCGGCCGCTTCGGCTACTTCTTCGTCGCCCAGAACGCCTCGCCGAACGACTTGACCGCCTCCTCGAGCTGCGCGGCCGCCTCGGCATCCACCGATTGCTTGTTCTTGCCGGCGAGCTTGAGGATCTGCCAGACCGTCGTGTGCAGGTCGGGGAAGGCTTCGAGATGCTCGGGCTTGAAGTAGTCGGACCAGATGACCTGGACCTCACGCTTCACGAGCTCGGCGTGCTCCTCCTTGACTGCAACGTAGCGGACGAACTTGTTGCGATCGGCCAGGCTCGGCGCCGCGTCGTCGATCACCGGGAGCTGGCCGATGAGCTCCACCATGCGGGCAACGGTTCGGGCGGCGATCTCGGCACCGTGCGGATCGTAGATGCCGCACGGGATGTCGCAGTGGGCGCGGGCGACGGTCGTGGGCGCGAGCCAACGGGTCAGGGCGGACATGGGGCCTCCTCGGGGCATGGATCTGGGTCTCTCGAACGGGGACGTTCGGGCACCATGAGTGTCCGAGCCAGCGAAGAGGCTGTCAAACGGGTGGCGCCAGCCGATTACATCCCCATCGGGGTCATGAGCTGGAAGTAGTTGTCGTCGGGGTCGGCGAAGGTCGCGATCAATGCGTCGGGCCGGCCCTCGAAGCCATACGGCGCGGCGATGACGATCGCGCCGGCGGCCTTGAACCGCTCGAAGTCGGCCGCCACGTCGCCGCTCTCCATGTTCCAGATGATCCGACCCGGATGCGTGTTCTTGCCGGTGACCTCGGAATGCGGCCCCACGGTCACGTATGCCGAGCCGAGCTTCCAACCGGTGTAACCGCCGTCCGAGAAACCCGGCTCGCCGAGGACCCGTGCGTAGTACTCGACCAGACGCCCCGGGTCGTCCGACCCGATGAGGATGCCGTTGAAGTCCATCACGTCCTCCCTGTGCGGTATCGCAGATGCCGTATCGCCGGACGGAGCCGCGGTCAGAGTCGTCCTAGGAACCCACGGACGGCGCCGAGGACGGCGTCGCTGACCACCGCCGTGCCGCCCACGATCACGGCATGTCGCGGCAGGAGGTAGGTGAGCACCGACGCAGCCGGCGCCGGCAGTGTACCGCCGGCCGTCAGCACGATGGGCCCGCCGCGCGCTCCGGCGGCCGACGCCCCCGCGAGGGCATCCGGGAAGTTTGCCCCGGTCGCCACGTAGACGACCGGAACACCCGCCGCAAACGTCGCGGCGACCGCGGCCGACGTGGCGTAGCGATCGGCCCCGGCAAGGCGCTCGATCACCGCCGACGGCAGGATGGCGCTCACCTGGGCCGCGACGCCCGGTGACACCGCACCGTCCCCGCCGACGATGACGACGCGGGAGGGGGCGAGGCGCGAAAGCTCGGTTGCGGTGGCCGCCGACAGGGCCACTGGATCGGTCAGAAGGACCGGTCCGCCGTCACGGTCCGCGGCGGGCGCCGCGGACACGGCGTCGGGGAACGTTCGGCCGCTCACGAGGTAGGCGACGGGGGCCCCACTCGGATACGCAGCCTGCGACGCGGCGGCGGCCGTCTCGTAACGATTGGCACCGGCGATCCGGATGGCCCCTTCCGCAGCACTCGCACCGAGCACGCCGAACACGGCATCGGACACAACCGCGGCGCCGCCGAGGACGACGATCCGCCGCGGCTGCAGGCGAGCAAGCTCGGCGGCGGTCGCCGCAGGCACCACCAGCGGGTGCACCAGCAGGACCGGGGCGCCCACGCGTCCGGCGAGCGCGGCGGCGGCCAGCGCGTCCGGGTAGTTCAGCCCGGTCGCGACGTAGACCGTATCCACGCCCGGGGCCATCGCGTTGGCGCTGACGGCCGCAGCCGTCGCGAAGCGGTCGGCGCCGGCGACACGGATCGCGCCGAACGAGCCGGCGATTGCTTCCCAGTACCCGGGCTGTCCCCGGTCGTAGCCCAGGGCCCACAGCCCGACGCCGGCGAGGCCTCGTCCGGCCGCGAAGGCGTACTTGGCCCGCAGGCTCGTCGGATCGTCGTAATAGGTCTGGCTCCACGCCCCGGTCGCCGAATCCTGGAACGCGAACCAGGGGACCTGTTCGATCGTGTCGTAGCCCATGATCGCGCCGGCCGGGATGCTCGAGAGCCCCGTCTTGGGGAACCACGCCGGCCCTGGGCCGGTCGTCGCGGCATGGAGGTCACTCGAGACGGTCGGCCACGTGCGGCCGTAGAGGCCCAGGCCGAGCTGGATGCGATTCGCCGGCACGCCGTTCGCCGCATAGAGGTCGAGGGTCGTCGTCAGGCTTTTGCCGCCGTCGGTGCGGGCGAGCGGTGCGACGCCACCCGCAGGGTTGGTCCCGGCCGTTCGGTAGTTGTAGCCCATGATGAAGACCCGGTCGGCCCCGTTGGCGACGGCCACCGCCGCCATGCCCGCGCCCGACAGCGACCCGTTCGTGGCGACCGACACGCGAGCCGCCGGATTCGTGACCTGGAGCGCCGCGCGGAGCTGGCCGACGAACGCGCCGTACGCCGCGAAGTCCTCGTTGTTGAGGAGCTCGACATCGACGTTGATGCCGTCCAGGCCGCGGGCGGCGATCAAGTCGGCGAACTGGGCGATCGCCGTGGCCTGGGCGGCAGGGTCCTTGAAGAAGGCCGAGTTCTTGGCCAGACCGAACGAGGTGAAGGTCATGTCCACGCGGACACCCGCGGCGTGGGCGTTGTCGATGATCGTCGTCGCCGTGCTGCCGGTCACGGTCGGGTAGCCGGTCCCGCCGGGGTCGAGCGCGCCGCTGGACGTCACGCCGATCGAGAACAGGGCGATGTCCGTCAGCAGGTCGTAGCGCAGGTAGTCGTTGACGGTGCTGTTGAGTTCCCAGTACGGCAGGTAGCCGTACACCTCGTGCGACAGACGGGACGCCATCTGCCCTGGGGTGAGCGGCGCTGCGGGCGTCCCGGCGGGCTGGAATCCCCGGGTCGATTCGGCGGGGCCGACGACCGCAGCATCGGCGATCGGGCGTGCCCAGTCGGCAGCTGGAAGCCATCCGGCAACGGCCGCCAGGAGTCCGAGTGCGACGGCGACCATGGACGATCGCACGGGTCGGCGGGCGGGGGAGCGCATGAAGTCCTCCAGAGACGCGGACCTCATCATGCCACGACCGAACATCTCCGGAGTTCACCCGACAGTACCGAAGCACAGGGGCTCGATGGTCCGCGGGGGCTCGACGGACCGCCGGGACGCGTATGATCGGCCCGATGACCGACCGCGAGCTGCCCACCGTCGACGGCTCTCCGGCGTGCCCGTTCGTGGCGTTCGAGGACGACCGCGATGCCCGCTCGACCAGCCCTGATCATCGCCACCGCTGCTTCGCCGAAGTGCGCCCGGCAGAGCGGGCTTTCGCTCACCAGGAGGCGTACTGCCTCTCGGGCGCCTTCCCGGTCTGTCCGACATTCCAGGACTGGGCTCGCCGCGAGGCCGCGTCGGCCCGCCCGGCGCCGGCCCGTCCCGACTCCGGCAGCGCCGGCAACGTCGACTCCGCCGGCGCCGACAACGCGGACAACTCCGACCACTTCGGCAGCCCCGGGCGCTCTGAAGAGGACGCGTCGTCTGCCGGTCGCGAGCCTCGTCGCGGCTGGTCGGAGCCTCCGCCGTGGGCCACGCCTGCACCGCCTCCGGGGAGTCTGTGGGAGGAAGCGGACGACGATCGAGGCGAATCCGCCGATGCCGACTCGCTGGCCGACCTCCCGCGCCCGCGACGCGACGCCGCCCCGCCGGTTGTGCCGCCGCGCTGGAAACCCGACGCTCGACGATTCCAACCGGAACGAGATGATCAAGGCAGCTCGCTGAACGAAGCGTCCGATCCAGATCTGGCCGACGACCAGGATTCCGGGTACGAGGACGAGGACCCGATGGAACGCTCGGCGCGCCGTCGCGCCGAGCGGGAGGCGCGCCATCGAGCCGGGGTGGGCTCGAGCGGCGGTCGTCGGCCCGTCGTCGGTCAGTCGCGGCCGCGCCCGGCGCCGGACGAGCGCGGTCCCTCGTGGGAGCGGCCGCGGCGCTTCGAGGCGTACCCGACGATCAAGACGCGCATCGGCCTTCCGGCGATCCCGCGTCTGGCCGTCGTTGCCGCCGCCATTGTCCTGGCCGGCGTCGGCCTCTTCATCCTGCCGACACTGCTCGGTGTCGGTGGCCCCGACGGGGGCGCCACGCCGTCACCCACCTCCGCTGGGGCATCGTCGAGTCCCGGCGCCTCGGTCGAGCCGACGCCGATTCCTGAGCCGACGCCGATCGTCTACGAGGTCCAGCCGAACGACACGATGTCCAAGATCGCCAAGCGTTTCGGGGTGAGCCTGTCGGACCTGATCGCTGCCAACAAGGACACGATCCCCGACCCGAACAAGATCAAGATCGGCGACAAGGTGACCATTCCGGCTGCCGCACCGACTGAATTCGTGGATCCGGGTGCCAGCGGGTCGCTACCACCGCCGTAGGCCACGTCGCTACCGCCGCCGTAGGCCACGATGAGTCGCTTCGCCGGCCTGCCGAGGCGCTACCGGGGCCCTACCGGGGGGCGAAGTTGATCGAGGTGATCTTGCCCGCCTCGACCCGGAACGTGGCATCGAGGTGCTGGGTGGGCGCGCCGGGCCGCACGACGAGCAGGTCCGCCTCGTAGCTGTTGCCCATGTCGCGAACCCCGCCCGGGATCATGCGCAGACCGCGGTCGGAGCGCAGGAACCACCCGCCCACGCGTTCGATGCCGCGCAGCGTCTGGACGCTGTCGCCGACGTGAATTCGCATCTCGGTGGATTCGGCCATGAGCGCGACCGCGCCCTCACGATCACCCTCGTTGAGGCGTTCGAAGAAGACTTCCATCGTGTCGACGGCACCCATCGCGCGGAGTGTACCCGAGCGGGCTCAGAAGCCGCCGCCTGAGCCGCCCCCGCCACCGCCCCCGCCGCCGCTGAATCCACCACCACCCCCGCCGGACGACGACGGCGAGTTCCCGATGCTGCCGAGCGAGGCCATCATGCCACCGATGTTGGGCACGGCCGAACTCGAGAACAGTCCGCCCCCGCCGGACGCGCCCGCGCTCGACGAGAAGGGTTGGCCGTCCGACCCGTGATACCACGTCGGCAGGTAGGTGGAGGTGGCCGTCGCGACGCCGCGCTCCACATCCTCGAGGCTTCGTTTGAGGACCCGCTCGATCTCCTCGTGAAGTCCCAGGGCGGTGCCCCATACGACCGCTTGATCGGGCGTCTCGAGCCAGCTCAGTCCGGAACCGGCGACCACCTGGTCCATCGATCGGGACTGCTCCATCGTCCTGTGAAGGGTCCGCCGGAACGCGGCCAGCATGGCCCGGATCATCGCGCCGGGCATCGTGACCGCCGGCATCACGCGCGCGAATGCCAGCACGACGACCCCTCCGATCAACGCGGCGACGCCGACGAGCGCAACCCCCTGGCTCGGCAGATTTCCACCGATGACCAGGAGCGCGATCCCCACCCCGATCGCCAGGAAGCCGCGGAGCGCCCACTGCTGGGTCACTCTGGACGGCGCCGCCGCCAGCCAGCGTCGCTCGACGGTGTGGCGCTCGAGCTTCTTGTCGAAGTCCGCGACCTTGGCGCCGAATTCCAGGAGCTTCGCCGGATCGATGGTTCCCGACGGGTCCGCGATCCCGCGCAGGCTCTCCTCGGCGAAGACCTCGGCGGGGCTGAGCGGGCGACGGTTGTTGCGGGCACGCTGGGCACGCGTGACGTCGTCGAGCGCAACAGGGTCGATGTCGATCGCGACCTTGTCCGGAGCGAACGCCTCGTCCACCTTCCGAAATGCCAGGACGCCCCGGCTGGCGAGGTCGAGGAGCGCCGTGGTCAGAGCTCGGCGCGAAGGCCCGCCCTCGAGGATGAAGACAGCACTGGCCGCGGACAGCTCGGCCGGTGGCGCGGGCATGAGGATCGACGCGTCGTCGAGATAGACCGGGTCGCGACCGTACTTCCACCAGTTCAGCCACGCCCACCCGATGAGCAGGAAGAGCACGACGGGTGCCCCGATCAGACCCACGGCGGCGTCGATCTGGCGGGCGACCTGCAGGGTGGACGCATGCCCGGGCGTGGCGTTGGCGTCGATTCGTGCGAGCGCAACCAGGAGGGCTCCGTCGAGGTCCTCGTTAAGCAGGAGCGGCAGCATCTCGTCGTCGAACAGCGCCTGCCGTTCGGACCGGGACAGGAACGCGGCTTCGTAGCCGGCGCCGGCATAGAGCTGGACCTGGCCATGGACGAGGCTGTCGTCGAGGTCGAAGAAGATGACCAGGCCGTCGTCGAAGCCGCGCCGACCGACACCCCACTGGTCGATGAGCGCCCGTGCCCTGTCGTTGGTTTCTTCGGTGGATGGCTTCACGTGCACGTTCTGGGTGTACACGGCGATCTCGGCGCCGGTGCGGGCCTCGATCTCGTCGATGGTCGCCTCGGCCGTGGCGATCGTGGCCGGGCTGAAGACGCCGGCGAAGTCGTAGACGGCCTGGTCGGCAACAGGATCCGGAAACGGCGGGCCGGGCGGTGGGGGATCGGCGGCCAGGACGGCCAGCGGCAGGGCGAAGACGAGCAGCAGCGCCGATACCGCGGCGGCGATCCACGTCGATCGAGCGTCGCGGTCTCGGAGCCCTGACCTGGCGAGCTTCTCCATACCGATCAGCGTAGCCAGTCGGACGCCCGCTGTGTCAGGCGATCTGGCATCGGCACGGAGGCCGGCCCGCGGATCTGCCAGGCTCAGCGGCGGGGGCGGAGCCTCCGGGGCGCGCAGGAGTCCTGCCGGACCGCGCGGTGTCCTGCCGGGGTGCGCGGTGTCCTGCCGGACCGCGCAGGAGTCGTGCCGGACCGCGCGGTGTCTGGCAGTCAACAACGAGCACTCGAAGGTGGCGCGGTGACGGGTTCGCCATGTTTCCCGTGACTCCCGGTCAACACGGGGCGCCGAACCATCCCCCGCTCGGCTCTTCCCGCCCTCCCGACCACGCGAGCGCAGCGGTGGGCCGGTCGGTGTTGACTGGCAGTCACCTCCGAGGGAGCGCCAGAGGACTCCGGCATGGCCCCCCCGCGCACCGTGCGCATCAGCCGAGTACGGCCAACGACCCGCGCCGACGGGCGAGCGTCAGCGTGCCGTCGCGCTCGACGATGACCTGCGGTGGGCGCGGGCGGCCGTTGTACGTGGAGGCCAGCGAGGCAGCGTAGGCACCGGCGTCGCGGATGGCGACCAGGTCGCCGCGGCGAAGCGGGGGCAGGCTGTGGACGCCGAGATGGTCCGTGGACTCGCAGATGGGGCCCTCGACGACTGCCCGCGTGACATCTGCGCGCGCCGCGCCGCTCGCGAACGCATCGGTCGCGATGGGCCTGCCGAGACTCGTGAGCGCCACGACCTGGTGGAACGCGCCGTACAGCGCGGGCCGGATGAGCTCGGTCATGCCCGCGTCGAGGACGACCTGGCGCCCGCCGCGCTCCCGCACGTGGAGGACGCGCGCCACGAGGTAGCCCGCGCGGGCAACCAGCGCGCGACCCGGCTCGATCGCCAGGCGCGCGGGCCGCCGATCTTCGGGGATTGCCTCGAGGAGTGCGGGCAACTCGCGGGCGAATCGCTCGGGATCGGGTGACGGCTGGCCGATCGGAGCGACCGGAAAGCCACCGCCGACGTCGAGCGTGTCAAAGCTTGTGTACGTGCCCCGGAGGAGCGCGAGCAGGGCGAGGCCCCGCCGCACGGCGTCGCGCCACGCGTCGATGGCGCCCAGCTGCGATCCGACGTGGAGGTGGATCCCGCGGGCAACGAGACGCCCAGCGGGGACGGCCACGATGATCTCGATCGCGGCACCCAGCTCCGCCTCGGTCATCCCGAACTTGGAGCCGCCGGCGCCCACCGCGAGCGATTCGTGTGTCTCCGGGGCAACGTCGGGGTTGAGCCGAAACAGGACGTCAAGGGGTCGGGCCGGCGCCGCCACGGCACGGTCGGCGCGGGCACGTCCGGCGCCGGCACGTCCGCGGGCACGTCCGGCGCGGGCGATCGCCGCGAGGGCGACCGCCTCATCGACCGATTCGATCGCGATCCAGCGCAGGGGAGCCCCCTCGCGCGCCGCGCGGACGGCAGCCCGCAGGTCCGCATCGGTCTTGCCCACGCCTTCAAGGGCGATCCGCTCATTGGCCAGCCCGGCCTTTCGCGCGACCGCCCACTCGCCGCGGGAGACGACGCTCGCGCCGAATCCGTGCGTGGTCACGCGGGCGACGATCGGCGCGACATCGTTCGCCTTCACCGAGAACATCCGGATCCACGGATCCGGAAACGCCGAGCGGACCGCGGCCGCAGCGCTTGCCAGCCCGGTCACATCGGTCGCGTACAGCGGGGTCCCGAATCGTCGCGCGGCGCGCCGCAGCGCGTCGGCGATCGGCGCCAGCCGGTCGGCCGCATCCGCGACCGCTGTCACGCGCGCGACGAGTTCGGAGGTCGAGCGATCGTGTGCAGCGACCCTACATCACGATCTTTCGGCCCATGTTGACCATCGACAGTCCGGTCGACACGAGGCTGATGACCACCGAGCCGAGCAGCGCACCGATGACCACGTCGGCCGTGATGTCCGGTGGGAACGTGGCGACTCGGAATCCGAGCGCGAACTGGTCCGACACGAGCGCGACGAGGAGCAGCATGGCCGCGTTGATCACGAACGCCACGAGTCCCAGGGTCATGAGCGTGATCGGGAACGCGAGGAGCTTGACGATCGGCTTGAGGTAGCTGTTCACGAGCGCGAGGATCAGCGCCACGGCGCCCAGCTTCCACCAGTCTTCGCCGAAGTCGAACGAGAGCTGGGGCACGATCTGGATCGCGATGTAGACGCCCACGGCGTTGATCGCCACCTTGACGACGAGGTCGGTCATCGACACGTCTCCTAGCAAATTCCTGCCCGCCCGGATCGGCAAGCCGATGAGGCGTTGGCCCCGATCATGGCAGATGCGTCCAGTCCCGCGGGCCGCGAACCTGTTTCAGCGCAGCAGGAAGCCGGTCCCGAGCGGGTCGCGCGGATCGAGGACGAACTCGTGGCTACCGGTGCGATAGGCCGACCCTTCGACCTCGGTCACCAGGGTCGCCCTGCCACCGATGCGTGCTCCATCGGCCACGGCCCAGCCGTGGAACACGGAGTCCACGATCGAACGATGGCGAAGCGTGGCGCCCCGACGGAGTTCACCGGCCGCGTCCAGCAGGGCGAGGCGTGCGGAGGTCCCGCTGCCGCACGGGGACCGGTCGACTTCGCCGTCGGCGAACACGGTGACGTTGCGCTGGACGAGGTCCGCGCCGTCCTCGTCGGGTTCGGATTGCCAGAAGATCACGCCGTAGATGCCGCGCAGCTCAGGTTCGTCGGGGTGGACCACGTCCAGCACGGTTTCAAGGGCCGGACGCAGTTCACGCTGGAGGGCGATGAGCGCGGGGAGGCTCGCCCGCGACACGTCCAGGCCGATGGCGCGAGCATTCACCGATCCGTAGAACGCGCCGCCGAACGCGACGTCGACGGTCACCTCGCCGCGGCTCGTGGGGACGGTGACGTCGGTGGCCAGCACGAACGACGGCACGTTGCGGAAACGGACGGTGTCGATGCGGGGCGGGGAGCCCGGCTCCGCGTCATCGGGCTCGCGGCGGGCGACGCAGAGCAGCCTTCCCGACGGCACGTCCACCGTGACGTGCGTTTCGGTCCGGTCGATTGTCGTCGGGAGCAGTCCCGTTTCCAGCGCCCACGTCACGAGCGCGATCGTGCCGTGCCCGCAGGCGGTGGAGTAGCCCTCGTTGTGGAAGAAGATCACGCCCAGATCGGCGCCGTCGTCGTTCGCTGGGACGACGTAGGCGCCGTACATGTCGGCGTGGCCGCGCGGTTCGTCGATGAGCAGGTGACGGACATCGTCGAGGTTGTCCCGAACCCAGCGACGGCGCTCCAGGACGGTTCGACCGGGGATCTCGGGAAGGCCGTCGACGACGATCCGAAATGGTTCGCCGCCCGTGTGGTAGTCGGCCGTACGAATGGTCTTCACCCGCTCTCCGCCGCCACCGCCGCCGAGCCACCCGCCCGGAGCAACCCCTCGAGCCGCGCCTTCACGCCGGGCCAGTCTTCCACCGTGACGCTGTACCAGGCGGAGTGGCGGAGTGGCCCGTCCGGCATGATCACGTGGTTCCGGAAGATCCCCTCGAACACCGCGCCGATGCCGAGGAGGGCGGCGCGCGAGCGGTCGTTGCGCGAGTCGGTCTTGAACTCGACCCGGTTCGCGCCGAGCGTTTCGAAGGCGTGCGTCAGCTGCAGGAGCTTGACCTCCCGGTTGACGCCCGTCCGCTGCGCAGCCGTCGCCAGCCACGTCCAGCCGATCTCGAGGCGCCGGTTCTCCGGCGAGATGTTCAGAAAGCGGGTGCTCCCGATCGGGCGGCCGGATTGCGCGTCGACCGTGGCGAACGGCATCTCGGTCCCGGCGGCCAGGTTCGTGAGTGCCGTATCCAGCCAGGCCGTGAGTCCTGCCAGGTCTGTCGGGCGGGCGATCGTCAGGCTCCAGATCGAGGGATCGAACGCGACCTCAGCGAGGCCTTCGAGGTGATCCAGTGACAGCGGTTCGAGACGAACGCGATCACCCGGGAGGGTGACCGGGCTGACCCAGGGCGGCTCGGCGGGATCGAGGCGAGGCTGCACGACCGCGATGGTAGCGGCCCGCTAGACTCCGGGAGTCTCCAACATCGTCCAGGGAGTCCCATGGGCCAGGCTGCCGCCGCCGTCGACGCGTTCTTCCGCGAGTATTTCGCCCTCGATCCGGTCCACGCGACGGACGTCGGCGAGCACTCGCACGACGATCGGTGGCCGGCGCTCGGAGAGCCCGGACGACTCGCCCGAGTCGCGTTTGCCGATCGATGGACGCGGGAGCTGGACGGGCTGTCCGGTGAGACGCTGACGGTGGGCGACCGCGTGGATCGAGACGTGCTCCTCGGTCAGGTCGCGGCGATGCGCTTCGGCGACAGCGAGCTTCGCGAGGAGGCCTGGAGCCCGCTCAGCTGGATCGAGTTCATCGGGAGCGGCCTGTTCCTGCTGCTCGCGCGCGAGTTCGCGCCGCTCGACGCGCGCCTGACGTCGGTCGCGGCACGCCTCGAGGGATTGCCGGCGGTCTTCGACGCGGCACGCGAAACGCTGGGCGGTGTTCCCGGGCGACCCGTCTCCCGCCTTCACACCGAGGCGGCCATCGAACAGCTGCCGGGCGTGACCTCGCTCATCGACGACGCGCTCGCCCAGGGCGCGGCGGACGCAGGGTCCGGCGGCGCGTCCGCGTCGGTCATGCCCCGCCTTCGCGCCGCCGCGTCCCTGGCGCGCGAGGCGGTCGAGGCCTTCGAAGCGCACCTGCGCGATGTCGTCCTTCCGGCCAGTGAGGGCGACGGTCGACTCGGCGCCGACCTGTACGGCGCCAAGCTCGCCCACAATCTCAGGGACCCAGCGATGACCCCCGCGGCGGTTCTGGCTCGTGCCGAGCGCGAGTACTCGGCCGTTCGCGCCGAGATGGTGCGCCTTGCCCGCGACCTGTGGCCGTCGTGGCGTCCGTCGGAGCCGATGCCCGACGACGATCAGGCCATCGTTCGCGGCGTCCTCGATGCCGTCGTGGCCGAACACCCGACAGGGGATGGGCTCGTCGATGCCTGCCGCGAGGAACTGGCCCGGATCAATGCGTTTTGCGCGTCGACCGGCCTCATCGGCGTTCCCGACGAGCCGCTGCGAATCTCCTGGACGCCCGAGTTCCTGCGGGCGTTCGGTGGCGCGTCGCTGTGGACGCCCGGGCCGCTCGATCGGCATCTCGCCGCGGATTTCTTCATCACGCCCGTCCCCGACGACTGGACCGCGGAGCAGGGCGAGTCGTGGCTGCGCGAGATGAACGATCGCCAGATCCGGGTCCTGACGATCCACGAGGCGGTCCCCGGGCACTACCTCCAGGGCGTCCACGGCAACCGCTGCCCGTCGCTGGCCCGCGGCGTGTTCTGGAGCGGCGTCTTCGCCGAGGGCTGGGCGTGCTACGTGACCCAGGTGATGATCGACGCCGGCTATGGCGCCGACGACCCGGCGCTCGCCCTCGTCCACTGGAAGTTCTACCTGCGGGCGGCAATCAACGCGATCCTCGACGTCCGCGTCCATGTCGACGGGATCGGCGAGGATGAGGCGGTCGAGCTCATGGTCGAGGGCGGCTTCCAGGAGGACGCCGAGGCCCGCAACAAGTACCGCCGCGCCCGCCTGACGTCGACCCAGCTGTCGACCTACTTCGTGGGCTCGATCGGGTTCTGGGACCTCGAGCTGACCGCCCGAAGGCGTGCCGCCGCCACGGCCGGCGACCCGGACGGCTCAGCGGCCGTGCCCGATCCACCGCTCGTCGGCGGCTTCGGCTCAACGCCGGGCTTCACCTACCGCGACCACCTCGAGGCGTGCATCGCCCACGGCGCGCCGCCGCTGCCGCTGTTGCGGGAGCTGGTCCTCGAGCGGGGAACCTAGCGGCGCTGCGATGAGCTACGACATCCAGCTCGCGACGGCTCGCAAGCCGGCCCCGGAGCACGTCGAGGACTGGATCCGAACGCGCTCGGATATCCGCGTGAGCGATGCTACGGGTCCAAACGGCATGGGACTCGTGATCCACCGTCGCGGGCTCTTCCGGCGCGGGGCGATCGCCACCGCTGATGGCCCCATCCATGCCGAGGCGGGGGACCTGTCGGACACCCTCCTCTCCGGCCTGCTCAGCCCCAGATGGCTCATGGAGTTCCAACTCCACGGATCAAGCGTCCAGAGCGACCTGCCCGTCATCGAGGCCCTGGCGATCCACCTCGCGCGCGCGTGCGACGGCGCCGTGTTCGACCCGCAACGTGAGTTGCTTCTCTGGCCAGTTACGCCGGTGCGCGAGGCTGTCCGACGCTCGGACCGGCGCATTCCGCTCATCACGCTCAAGTGGTTCCTGCCCACGTCCCGCCTCGTGTCGCCGCTTCCGTCGGAGCTTCTAGAAGTCCTGCGGGACGTGTGTCCGAAGGCGCTCCCGCGACGCTATGGGACGTACGAGCCGCTGCAGCATCGCTTCGAGGGCGATGGCGCCGACGCGGCGTTCGCCGCGTTCTGGGACGAGGAGGCTACCGTCGTGCACGGCAGCACGTTCTTCTGGACGACGACGCGGCCCGTGCTCGGTGGCTCCGCGACGTTGCCCGACCAGCGGGATATCTACCGCCCGCCTGGTGTCCGACGCGTGGCGAGCCTGGACCTCGACATCGATGGCTCGACGGTCGGCAGCCAACCCGCGTGGCTGGAGCGGACCGTGGAGGTCTTCCGAGCGGTGGCCGAGCGGTTCGACGCCGTGTTCGCACATGCCTACGTTCGACGCAACGTCTTGCTCAAGAGACAGATCTGGTTCACGCCCGACAGCGAGCAGTACCCCCTGCCGAAGGGGGGCTGGTTCCGTGGGCTGCCGGCCGTCCCCACCTGGCTAGCCTGGTACGGTCCGGCCTACCGAACGGAGATCGAGGCGTCGCTGCCCGAGGCGGTAACGACGCGGGTTGGCCCGGCTCTGCTCGTGCGCTGGGGCAACGAGCCGATGAATCTCGATGCGCTTCGGTCAGTCCCGCAGCTTGACCCGCGACTCGTGGTACCGGATCCCGAGGCTGATGGGAGACCAGCTGAGTTCGTGCCGCAGCTGGAATAGCCTGACCCTTACGCTGGCGCAAAGGTTCGTAGCCCCGCCAGTCGCGCCGCCGCAGCCTGCCGCTCGTCGTAGGTCACGAACCCGTCAAGGAGTGAGATACCGATCGCCGACGCGACGTGGATGGCGTCGAGGGCCCGGAGTGACGGCTCATCGAAGGCACCAGCTGCCAGGAGCAGGGGGCGATCGACGGGCAGCAGCGCGATCGCGTCCATCAGCTCGGAAGTGCGCCTCATGAGCACGTCCAATGCCAGTCGCGGATCGAGAGCGGCGGCTCGACGGATCGCGCGCGGCACCTCGGCGAGGGCGAGCTCGCTCGAGACCAGATCCGCGTCGTCAAGGAACCCTCGGAGCGCCCGGCTCTCCGGCTCGTCGCGGACCAGCTTGACCAGCCCGGATGAATCCGCGTAGAAGAGGGCCACCGACTAGCGCTCTCCGCGGATCTCGTCGAGGGCCCGACTCAGCGCATGCGGGTCGCCATCCATCTGCAACGGACCCGGAAGACCGCGCCGGACCGGCCTCGTGACCCGCCCGGCCGCGATAAGACGGTCGAGGGCCTCACCCGTACTGGGGGGAGGGCCGAGCTCGGCCACCGGTTGGTTGCGGTCGGTGACGAGCAGCCGTTCGCCCTCGGCCACCCGCTGGAGGTAGCGGCTCAGGTTCTGGCGTAGTTCTGCGATCCCAACGGTTCTGCTCATGTACATGAATGTAGCACATCGAATCCCAAGTGGACGCAACCCAACCGATCCGCCTCCGACGGGCGTAGATAGAGTGTGCTGACGATGACCAGGGCGCGACTGGATCGGTCGCTTGCCGCGACGCGTTAGACGATGATCGTCTTCCATTGGTCCCCGGGGCCCCAAGGAGGACCGCTCCGGCGTCTAGCGCTTCGGCGACGCTCTTCGAGGAGTCTTCCGACGCGGTGATTCGGGCGGAACTGCGAGCGTGGCGACGCGATAGGCGGCAGCAGTCGCGGAGCTGCGCAACCGCGTGGCCCGCGTGCGAGCAGCTTTGGGGGTTGCGCCGTCGACGATCTCGGCGAGAGCCACCCGATCGGTGACTGCGGCGAAGGCGTCGCCGTCGAGGTACTCGACGCCCTCCCACTCGTGGACCTTGAGGCCGGCACGGACGGTCGGGTCGGCGGCCCAGGCGGCGAGGCGGGCACGGTCCGGCGAGGCGGGCGCAGCCATCGCGGCCGCGAGAACAACGCCGTCCCAGCCGAGGTCGTGGGCCGACCCCGCGTCGAGCCCGTGACGCTCGGCGAGGGCGCGGTCGAGCGGTCCGCCGAGATGAAGATCGGCGAAGACCGACGAACCGAAGGTTACGATCACGGGTTCGAGGACTGACCAGGCGTCAAGGACGGCGGCGGTTCGCGGGTGAGGCGCCAGCGAGGCGATGGCGGCACGGCGGTCGATCGTCGGGTCTGCAACGAGGCGACGACGGGAGGCGGCCTTCGAAGGTCGATCAGACTTCGCCGGCCGCGCGGTCGCAGCGGGTGCCACGGCCTCGATCGCATGGAGGAGCTCCGGCAGCCGACCCGGGTCCGCGACCGCGGCGCGGAGCGCGTCGTGAACCGGTGCCAGCTCGACGTCTCGCAACGCGTCGTCGAGGCTCGGTACGCCCCGATCGCCGATCTCCGCGGCCACTCGGCTCCACGACCGCTCCGCGGAGTCGCGCAGCTCGCGGAAGCCGGTGAGCACGTGGCAGCGATAGGCGTCGAGTGTCAGCCGCAGCCCGTCGCTGCGAAGGCGAGTCGCCGGCAGCAGGTACTCGAGGCCATGCCGTTCGTCGCGGAAGCCGATCAGGACGTCCGGATCCGCTGAGATCCCCAGGCCATCGGCCAGGGATCTGCGGGCCTGGGTCTTCGACCCGTCCGGCTGCTTGACGGCGAACGCCACGGACTCGCGGATCGTCCCCGCCGTGTCGCCGAAGCGGTTGTGGAAGACGACCAGCGACCGCCCTTCGCCCGTCCCGTTCGAGTAGGCGTAGACGTTCTCGTCGACCGACCCGTCGTCGCGGACCAGGTCGTAGAGCAGGAAGTCGTGCGCCTCCGCGAACATCGCGCGGCGATGGACCAGCGGAAAGAGGAGCTGCTCGTGGCGCGCGACCAGGCCCTCGTCCGGGCGTTCGTCGAGTCGGGCGCGGCGGAACTCCATCCCGTACTTCTCGGTGAAGCCCTCCACCTGGCCGTGGCCGAACATCGGCAGGCCGGGCAGGGTCATCAGCAACGTGGCCACGCCCAGGTACTTGTCGCCGGAGCCGAACTGCTCGAGCGCGGACTCCTCGTCCGGGTTGCTCATGAAGTTCACGTAGCGCTTGAGGATGTCCGGGTCGAACTCGAGCGTCTCGCGAATGACCCTGCGATACCCCGCGTTGTCCTCGTCGCGGAGCATGTGCATGAACGCGCTGTTGTAGACGCGATGCATCCCGAGCGTTCGCACGAAGTAGCCCTCGAGGAGCCAGAACGCCTCGGCGAGCAGGAGCGTGTCGGGGACCTCGGCGGCAACTCGATCGACGACCTCGCGCCAGAACTCGGTCGGCATGAGCTTGTCGAACGCGGCTTTGCGCATCGCATGTTCGGCGCGCGACGGGATGCCGTCGCCGGCGCCCGGCAGCGGCCACCACAGGCGCTCGATGTGCTTGCGGGCGAGCACCATCGCGGCATCGAACCGGACGACCGGGAACCGACGGGCGACGTCGAGGATCGTCCGGATGACCTGCTCGCGGACCTCGGCCTTGCTGAAGTCGAGCTGCGCGGTGTCGTTCCAGGGGAAGCTGGTCCCGTCGTTGCCGTGATAGACGTAGCGGCTCACGCCCGACGCGTGGTCGTGGTGCTTGAACACGACCGCCGCGTCGCTGTTGTCCCAGTAGTGGTCCTCGAGGACGATCGAGACGCGCCCGTCGGTTGACAGATCCGGTCCAGTGAACGTGTACGCGGGATACGGCGGCTCCGGCACCGACAGGAACCAATCGGGGTGTTCGACCACCCAGCGCGAGTCGATGCCCATGTGGTTGGGGACCATGTCGCTGGCGAGGCGGATCCCGCGCGCCCACGCGCGATCGCGCAGGTTCGCGTACGCCGCCTCGCCGCCGATGTCGTCGGCGATCCGGTAGTCATCGAGCGAATAGGCCGATGCGACGGCGTCGGGGTTGCCACGACGGCGCTTGATCGACTCCGATGCCTGCGAGCGCTGCCACAGGCCGATCAGCCAGAGGCCGGTGACGCCCCATGCGCGCAACCGGTCCAGCTCCTCGTCGGGGATGGCGTCCAGGGTGCGGATGTCGCGTTCGTAGTGTTTCGAGAGCTGGTCCAGCCAGACGTATGTCGCCTTCGCCATGAGGACGAGCCGCGGCATCCAGTCCGAATCGCTGCTGAATCGCTCCACCTCCGTGTCAAGCCCGACGAACTCGGGCCCAGCGCGGAGCTTGCCCGGCCCACCGCCGCCACCGCCGAAGCGCTGGTGAAGTCCACGCTCCTCCTCGGCTAGGACGCCGAGCGCGATATCGAGTCGGTCGAGCAACCCGCCGAGGTCGTCGCCGAGGAGGGCGGGCCAGTTCTCCCGGATGTAGCGCAGCTGGCCGGCGAGCGAGGTCGGCGCGTGGCGGGTCGGCGCTCGCAGCAGGTCCAGGAGGTTCTCGGCCGCCCGCCCGCCGTCGCCGGCACCGGGGACCGGCCCGGCCGCCACGAGCAGCGCCTCCAGCTCTCCGACCGCGCGGTTGTACCTGGCAGACCGGGCGAGCGGGGCGTCATCGACGAGTTCGCGCAGCGGCCCCAGGGCCGGGTTCTCGTTGGCGAGGCGGGTCAGGATCAACTCTCCGACGATGCTGGCGGCGTCCTCCGGCTCGGCAAGCCGGGTCGGGAACGTCTTCGCGAACTGATCGAGAACGCGGTCGCCGTCGCGGCCGAGACGGGCGCGGAGGCCCTCGACCGCTCGTTCGCGCGCCTTTGGCACGGCGGTTGCCTCAAAGCGCTCGACCAGCAGGTGTGCGATCTCGTGCAGGAGGCTCAGCGCGGCCACGTCCCCCGCCTGCACGGACGCCGTGCCGGGGGCGCGGGCCGCGTTCATCTGGGCGGCGACGGCTCGCGCGGCTGTGCCTCCGGCCAGCTCGACGTCGCCCCGACGGCCGGTGGGCGCGGCGTCGATCCCATAGCGGGTCTGGGCCGGACGGGAGACGCGGAGCCCCGCCGCGCCAGTGCGCTCGTTCACCCGCCGAGCAGTTGGAGGATGCCGCGGATCGGGATGGCCACCCAGCCCGGTCGGTTGTTCAGTTCGTAGGTCAGTTCGTAGCAGGCCTTCTCGAGCAGGAACGCGTCGAGGAGGGCCGCCCAGTCGCCGTCGTCCGCGGGCAGGAACGACGCTCCAGCCGTGGCCTCGCGGTAGCCGGTCAGGAACGTCGCGCCGACCCAGCGATTCCAGGCCCGAACCCAGCCGTCGAGCGCGCCGACGTCCTCGGGCCGGATCTCGGCGCCCAGCTCCTGCCGGAGCAGCGAGCCGTAGCTCGCGTAGTGGAACGAGCGCAGCATCCCGGCCACATCGCGTAACGCGGAGCGCTTGAGCCGGCGCTCGCTCAGCGGCTTGGTCGGCTCACCCTCGAAGTCGATGATGATGAGGTCGCGACCGGTATTGAGGATCTGTTCGGCGTGCAGGTCGCCGTGGGTCCGGATGCGCATTCCGCCGAATTTGTGGCTGAGCAGGACGCGCAGGCGCGCGTCGATGGCATCACGTCGTTCGAGGACGTTCGCGGCGTCCGCTGCGGCTTCCTCCGGCAGGGTGTCCAGTCGACGCTTGAGGAGGTCCAGGCTGCGCCGTGTCGAACCACCGATGGACTGGAACAGGGACCGCTGGTACAGCTCGCTGAACGGTTCCGGCTTGAAGGAGGGATCGTCGCCGGACCGGGCGAGCGTCGCGTGCAGCTCGCCGGTTCGAATCCCGGCCAGCCGCGCCGTCTCGAGATACGCGTCGATTGCCCCGTGGACATCCGGCGGTGACGTCTCGCCCGATGCCCGGATCAGGCTGGCCGGATCAAGGCCCTCGCCGTCCGCCCGTCGGGGCTCGGCGGCCGCGCGCTCGAAGAAACCGCGCAGCTCGTCGAGTGTGTGCATGAACAGGTTGCCCTGGTTGGGCACGAAGGCGTTGACGAGGACGGCCGTCATGGCCGGTCCACGATCGGGCCGGTAGTCCATCGATCCCGCGATGGCCGGCGTGTGCTCGAAGCCGCGCTCGGTCAGGGCGCGGCCAATTTCGAGGTCGGGGTTGATGCCCGGCTGGGTGACCCGGTACAGCTTGAGGATCGCCCGATCTCCGAAGACGATCGAACTGTTGCTCTGCTCGCCGCGGATCGGTGTCGGGGCCAGCGCCTTGCGATCCCCACCGACGACAGAGCGGAATGCTCTCTCGGGCTTGCCGGCCAGCTCGCCCACGCGTCCGCGGAGGCGTTTCCTTCCGCCGATCGCGTCGAGCAGCGCCGTCATGAACGCCGGGTCCAGGGTGGCGTCGACCAGCAGGCTCTCCGTCCGCCTGCCGTTCGATGGCGAAATGCGGGCGAGCGCCGCATGCGGGCTCGCATCGAGGATGGTGGAAGCCTCCCGCGCGGACATCGTCGTGAGCGGGATCAGGTAGAGCTCGGGATCGCCATCGGTGTAGACAACCTCCGCGAGGACCACCGCCGCCGTCCGATCCCCGAGCGGGACCGGCACGACGTCGCGAATCGCCACGTTCTTGATGCGGCGTGTCCGGCTGCGGAACCAGCGTCGATCGCGGATCCAGCGGGTCAGGACGGAGACCACGGCCGCCGATCGGGCACCATCGAACAGCTCGACGACGGAACCGGCGGCCGGGAGGATGGAAAGCTCCTGGGCCCCAGTGCTGCCAATCTCGCCAACGTCGGTCGCCGGCGCCTCGATCGTGAACCACATGAAGGCGTGCGGGCCGAGAGCCAGCACGTACGGGTCCGCGCCGACGACGGGGAAGTCGACGCGGCCCATGAGTTCGATGGGCGTATGGCCCGCGAACTCCGACAGGTCCAGCTGGACGGGTTGGACGAAGCGCGACAGGTTCGCGACCACCAGGATGACCTGGCCCTCGAAGCGGCGGACGAAGGCGAGGATCCGGTGATTCTCGGGATGAAGAAATTCGAGCGTCCCGCGGCTGAACGCCGGGTGCCGCTTGCGCAGGTCGATCAGGCGCTTCGTCCACCACAGCAGGGACTGCGGATTGGCCTGCTGGACCTCGACGTTGACCGCCTCGTAGTGGTACTCGGGATCGACGATCACGGGCAGGTACAGCTGCTGGCGGTTCGCGCTCGAAAACCCGGCGTTGCGGTCGCCGTTCCACTGCATCGGGGTGCGCACGCCGTTGCGATCGCCGACGAAGACGTTGTCGCCCATCCCGATCTCGTCGCCGTAGTAGAGAACCGGCGTCCCGGGGAGGGAGAACAGGAGCCCGTTCATCAACTCGATCCGGCGGCGGTTGTTGCCGAGGAGCGGGCTGAGGCGGCGGCGGATCCCGACGTTGATCCGCATCTGCGGGTCGTGCGCGTAGGCGCGGTACATGTAATCCCGCTCTTCGTCCGTGACCATCTCGAGGGTCAGTTCGTCGTGGTTGCGCAGGAACATCGCCCACTGGGCATTCGCGGGGATCGCCGGGGTCTGCTCCATGATGTCGACGATCGGCAGGCGATCCTCGGACCGGACGGCCATGAACATGCGCGGCATCACCGGGAAGTGGAACGCCATGTTGCATTCATCGCCGTTTCCGAAGTACTCGACCGAATCCTCGGGCCACTGGTTCGCCTCGGCCAGGAGCATCCGACCGGGGAAGCTTCGGTCCACGTGCTTGCGCAGCTTCTTCAGGAATGCGTGCGTCTCGGGCAGGTTCTCGCAGTTCGTGCCCTCACGCTCGTAGAGATAGGGGATGGCGTCGAGGCGCAGGCCGTCGACGCCCATCGCGAGCCAGAAATCCATCGCCTTGATGACCGCGTCGTGGACCGCCGGATTGTCGAAGTTGAGATCCGGCTGATGGGAGAAGAATCGGTGCCAGTAGTAGGCACCGGCCACGGCGTCCCAGGTCCAGTTGGATGTCTCCGTGTCGGTGAAGATGATCCGTGCGTCCGCGTAGCGATCGGGGTTGTTGCTCCAGACGTAGAAGTCGCGGGCGGTGCTGCCGGGCTTCGCCCGACGAGCCTTCTGGAACCAGGCGTTCTGGTCCGAGGTGTGGTTGCACACGAGCTCGGTGATGACGCGCAGGCCGCGGGCGTGGGCGGCGCGGATGAACGCCTTGACGTCGCGCAGGTTGCCGTAGCTGGGATGAACGCCGGTGAAGTCGGCGATGTCGTAACCATCATCACGGAGGGGAGACGGGTAGAACGGCAGGATCCAGATCGCGGTGACACCCAGATCGCGAATGTAGTCGAGCTTCTCCGTGAGGCCGCGGAAGTCACCGATCCCGTCGCCGTTGCTGTCGCGGTAGGCGCGGACGGGGACCTCGTAGATGATCGCGTCCTTGTACCAGAGCGCCTCGGCACCGAGGGCCTTGCTTCGCGCGGCGCGGCCGGTTCGGGTGACCCGAGGCTCCTGTGGAGCGGCACTCGTCATCAGGTCCGGCCCCGGATGCAGAGCACGCGGGCGGGAAGCCTCTCCGGGTCGATCTCGATCGTGATCCGGTCGCCTTCCCAGTGCTCGATCCCGCCATCGATGAGGTCCTCGACCTCATAGGAGCGCTGTGCGTCCAGCCACAGGTCGGCGAGGTCCAGGTGGAGTGTCCCGCTTCGCACCCGGCTCGGGTCCAGGCTGACGATCGTCAGGATCCGGTCCGAGCGATCCTCGGTGCGCTTCGAGTAGGCGATCAACTGCTCGTCGTCGATCTCGTGGATGGTGAGGCCGGCGTTCGACTGGAGCGCCGGATGCTCGCGACGAACCTGGTTCATGCGGCGGATGAGCGGTGCGATGCTGTTGGGGTCCTTGAGGTCCCAGGTCCGCTGCTCGTACTTCTCGGAGTGGAGGTACTCCTCGCTGCCGGGCTCGCGGGGGGTGTTCACGCCGAGCTCGTAGGCAGGCCCGTAGATGCCGATGTTCGACGACGAGGTCGCGGCTAGGATGTAGCGCGCCTGGAACATCGGCCGGCCGCCCTCCTGGAGCGTGGCGTGGAGGATGTCGGGCGTGTTCGGCCAGAAGTTCGGCCCGAAGAACTCGGACACCGGCGGGCGCGACAGCTCGACGAGGTAGGCCGCGAGTTCGACCTTGTTCGTCCGCCACGTGAAGTACGTGTACGACTGGTTGAAGCCGAGCTTGGCGAGGCGATACATGACCCTGGGGCGGGTGAACGCCTCGGCCAGGAACAGCACGTCCGGGTGGTCCGCCTTGATCCGCGTGATCGCCCACTCCCAGAACGGGAACGCCTTCGTGTGCGGATTATCGACCCGGAACACGTGGACGCCCTGCGCGATCCAGTGCCGAAAGATTCCATCGAGGGCAGCCCACAGGCCGGCCCAGTCCTCGGACTCGAAGTCGAACGGATAGATGTCCTGGTACTTCTTCGGCGGGTTCTCCGCGTACTGGACGGTGCCGTCCGGGCGCCGGCGGAACCACGTCGGGTGCTCGGTGACCCACGGATGGTCCGGTGAGGCCTGGAACGCGATGTCGAGCGCGATCGCGAGGCCTCTCTTCTCGGCCGCGGCGACGAGCGCGCGGAAGTCCTTGAGCGAGCCGAGCTCCGGATGGATCGCGTCGTGGCCACCGTCCTTCGACCCGATGGCCCACGGGACGCCCGGGTCGCGGGGGCCGGGCTCCGTCACGTTGTTGGGGCCCTTGCGGAAGGTCGTGCCGATGGGATGGATTGGCGGCAGGTAGAGGACGTCGAAGCCGAGGTCGGCGATGTACGGCAGCCGCTTGATGACGTCCTTGAACGTGCCGTGGCGCTTCGGGTCGGGCGAGGCGGAGCGCGGGAAGAGTTCGTACCAGGTCGAGAAGCGGGCGAGCTCCGGCTCCACGACCAGTTCGAGCGCGGGCTCATGCACGGTCTCGTGGGCGCGATCGGCGTGGCTCGTCATCAGCCGGTCCAGGACTTCGTCGAGGGCGCGCCCGGCACGGTCGTCGGCGGGGCGCTCGGCGCGGAGGGCCGCGGCCCAGTTCGCGAGCGCCTTGGCGTCCTTCGTGGCTCCACCGGCCTTCGCCCGCGAGATGGCGCCATCCACGAGCGCGGCCCCGATCAGGAGATCCACGCTCACGTCCTGGCCCGCGTCGAGCCGCGTGCGCAGGTCGCGATGCCACGTCGCCCACGCATCGGTCCACGCGGCCACCGTGTAGGCGTGCCGGCCCAGGGCGTCGACGCGGAACGAGGCCCGCCAGCGGTCGTTGCCCAGCTCGTCCATCGGCAGCTCGATCCAGTCGGTCGCGCCGGGCGGTCGATGGCGGAGACGAACGTCGACGATATCGTGACCATCGGCGAATGCGTCAACTTCGACGACGACCGTGTCGCCGACGGTCCGCTTCACGGGGAAGCGGCCTCCATCGACCTGCGGCGTGATCGACTCGATGATGCCGCGCTGGCGGCCGTCGCCGGGCAGGTCGCTCGGAGCCTGCGTCGCGCCCGGGGCATCACTGTTGGCGCGTGCCTGATCGAGGATGGGACCTCCCTGGATCGTCCGATGGGCGCGGACCAAGCGTGGGGAAGGACGGGTCCGTTGCTCCCCCTGACCCTAGGCCACGTTCGCAGAAGGTGTCAAACGGTCGCGCTCGCGACGCACGCCTCAGGTTGCGACGACTGCCGCGCCCGGAACGGCTCGCTCGGGTCGCGGGCCACTCATCGAGGAAGTCCGCGAAGGACCGCCACGGACCGGCCGGCCAGAGTCACCATGCCACCTGCTGCGACTCTCTTGCCGCGCGCCGGGAAGGGCCGGGTCGCAGCGGTGTCGAGGCAAAGCTGCCAGGCCGTCGCCCGGTCACCGTCGGGGAGCGTGAACCGGCGCTTCTCCCCGCCCGTGTTGAAGGCCACGAAGAACGAGTCGTCCTCGACGGGGAGGCCGTGGACGTCGACCAATCCCTTCCCCGAGATGAAGACGCCGAGGCCCGCCTCGAGCGGATCGGTCCAGCGGTCGTCGCCCATCTCCGTTCCGTCGGGTGAGAACCACTCGATCTCCGTGGCCTCTTCGCCGTGGATCGGTCGATCCTGGAACCAGCGGCGTCGCCGAAAGGCCGGGTGGTCGTGGCGGAACGAGATCAGTTGCTGCGTGAAGGCCAGGAGCCCGTGGTCGGCACGCTCCCAGTCGAACCACGAGATCTCGTTGTCCTGCGCATACCCGTTGTTGTTCCCGCCCTGCGTTCGTCCGATCTCATCACCGCCCAGGAGCATCGGGACGCCCTGCGACAGGAACAGGGTCGCCAGGACGTTGCGCTGGTCGCGCGAACGGGCGGCCAGGATCACCGGATCGTTCGTGGGACCCTCGGCGCCGTGGTTCCACGAGCGGTTGTGGTTTTCGCCGTCCCTGTTGTCCTCGCCGTTCGCCTCGTTGTGCTTGTCGTGGTAGGCGACGAGGTCGGCCAGTGGGAAACCGTCGTGAGCCGTCACAAAGTTGACGCTGGCGTAGGGCCGACGACCGGTCGATGCGTACAGGTCGGAGCTGCCTGTCAGGCGATACCCGAAGTCTGCGAGTGGCTCCGGAGCGCCGCGCCAGAAGTCCCGGATGGTGTCGCGGTAGCGGCCGTTCCACTCGGCCCACTGGGGCGGAAAGTTGCCGACCTGGTAGCCGCCCTCACCGACATCCCACGGCTCGGCGATGAGCTTGACTTCGTTCACGGTGGGGTCCTGGTGGATGAGGTCGAAGAACGCCGAGAGCCGATCGACATCGTGCAGTTCGCGCGCGAGCGCCGCCGCCAGGTCGAACCGGAAGCCGTCGACATGCATGTCGCGGATCCAGTAACGGAGGCTGTCCATGAGCAGCTGGAGACTGTGCGGGTAGCGCATGTTGAGCGTGTTTCCGGTGCCGGTGTAGTCCATGTAGTGGCGGCGGTCGTCGGCCATCAGCCGGTAGTAGGCGGCGTTGTCGATGCCCTTGAGGGACAGCATCGGTCCGAGGTGGTTGCCCTCGGCGGTGTGGTTGTAGACGACGTCGAGGATCACCTCGATGCCGGCCGCGTGGAGGGCTCGGACCATCGCCTTGAACTCGGGCACCTGCCGGCCACTACGGCCATCGCTGGCGTAGCCGTTGTGCGGAGCGAGGAAGCCGATCGAGTTGTAGCCCCAGTAGTTGCGCAACCCGCGTTCCATGAGGTGCGCGTCGTGGATGAACTGGTGGACCGGGAGCAACTCGACGGCGGTCACGCCAAGCGACGTGAAGTAGTCGATCGAGACCGGATGGGCGATGCCCGCGTACGTGCCGCGCAATTCCGCAGGGATCCCCGGATGACGCGCGGTGAAGCCCTTGACGTGAACCTCGTAGATCACCGTCTCGTTGGCCGGGTGACGGGGCGGGCGATCGTCCTCCCAGTCGAAGTCGGGATCCACGACAACCGAGCGCGGCACGAAGGGGGCGCTGTCGTCCTCGTTGGGCGGACCTTCCGGATTGTCGAAGTGGTACGGGAAGACCGCCGGATTCCAGTCGACTTCGCCGTCGATCGCCTTGGCATACGGATCCAGGAGCAACTTGGCCGGATTGCACCGGTTGCCGTTGTCGGGATCCCACGGCCCGTGCACGCGGTAGCCGTACCGCTGGCCACCAACGATCCGCGGCAGGTACGCGTGCCAGACGTAGCCGGTCGATTCGGGCATCGGGATGCGGGTCTCGACACCGTCGTCGTCGAACAGGCACAGCTCGACGCGGTCGGCCACCTCGGAGAAGAGCGCGAAGTTGGTGCCCCCGCCGTCGTACGTGGCACCCAGCGGGTAGGGGAGGCCGGCCCAGACGGTGTTCATGACGATCGAGGGGCGGGCGTCGAAGGTTGTTCGGATCGCCGTTCGGGCGATCGGTCGGATTGCGAACGTGTGCGCAGGATGGGGACTCCTGGATCGGGACGGGCGCTCCGGCGACCGGGATTCACTCCCTCGGGATGAGCCGCGACCGACCGTAGGTGAGCACGCCCGACCTGTCAAACGCCGCGGTCGGACCAACTGCGCCACCCAGTGTGTGAAACCTGTCGGTCATGAAGCCGCCGGATGCCGAATGACCTATTGACAGTCGATCGAAAAACGTCGACATTCGATAGATGAACAAGCTCGTGAGACAGCTTCTCCGCGTCGCTCTCGTCGTCCTCCTGCTCGGATCCGTGCTCGCACAGGTACTCCTGCCCGTGTTCGCATCCGAGGTAGGGACGACCTTCCCCGAAGTCGCGTACCTCGTCGTCCCGTACTCGGTGGCCGCCATCCTCTTCATCGGATGCGGTCAGGTGGCGCTGCTCGTCGTCTGGCGGCTGCTGTCCCTGGTCAGCGGCGGGGTCATCTTCACCCGCCGCTCCCTGCGCTGGGTCGACGTCATCACGGCCTGCGCGGCGGTCGCCACGGTTCTGAGCGCAGGCGTCTTGATCCACGTGCTCGGCTTCGTCCCCGGCGGCGGCGGACCAATGATCTACTACCTGGCCGCCTGCGTCGCCGGCGGGCTGGCGTTCGTGCTCCTCATGGTCGTCATGCGAGGCCTGCTCGAGGCGGCGATCGCCGACCGCACCGAGCTAGACGAGGTGATCTGATGGCCATCATCGTCGAGCTCGACGTCATGCTCGCCCGACGCAAGATGTCGGTGGGCGACTTTGCCAACGCCGTCGGCATCACCCCGGCGAACGTCGCCGTCCTGAAGAACGAGCGCGCCAAAGCCATTCGCTTCACCACCCTGGACGCGATCTGCCGGGTGCTCGATTGCCAGCCGGGCGACATCCTCCGGTGGACCGCCGACCCGCCCGCATAGCGGGAACGCGCTCGAAGTCGGCAAGCCACACCATCATCAACGTCTGCATCGGCGTGGTGCTCAGGGCCGTCTGTTCGGCGTGACAAGCTCGGCCGACCCGTCCATCGCCGGGAGGTTTCCCACGCCCGGTGACGCAGTTGGAGCCCGGAGCCCGCCGGAGGCGGTCGGACGACTCGAACCGGATCGAGCGAGTCGAACTGGATGCCCGGCCGATCGTCAAACGCGGTCCGATTCCCGCCCGAGCGCGCGCCGGCCCGAACGAAGCCTGCTCCGCGCGAACCGGAGAGCGGTGTAGCCGGCCAGCACTCCGAGGCTGTTGAGGATCACGTCGTCGACGTCCGCGACCCGGTACGCGAATCCCACGCGCAGCGAGACGCCGAGCTGGGCCAGTTCGATGCTCAGCGAGACGGCCAGCGCGACGATGACCATCCGCCCCCAGGAATCCAGGCCGGGACGGAGGAGCGGCGCGAGGACGCCCAGCGGCGCAAAGGCAGCCACGTTCCCCAGGAGGTATCTCGCCGCAGGCCATTCAAACCCGAGACCAATGCTCGACGTGATGGTCTCGAACGGGATCGGTGAGACCCACGGATACGGCCAGCCCCGGTAATCCCCGAAGGCCTCCAGCGAGGTCTCGTACGGTGGCAGCGGAAGCGGGAAGAACGCCAACGCGATGATCGTCGCGGCCCAGAACGCGGCCGCAACGCGGACGAGGATGGCCTAGGTGGCTGGTGTAAAACGCGCGTGCTGACCGGCTGACCGGGGGTTGGATTG
>CAKKPP010000002.1 GCA_919901745.1 Chloroflexota bacterium
AGGGCCTCTGTACTTTTCGTGCTCATCTGTCTGGACTATTCGTGCTCACTCACAGTCCCGGGTGATATCACGCTCGCGAAGCTGCACTCGGTGATCCAAGTCGCAATGGGCTGGCTGGACTACCACCTCCACGAGTTCCGGATCGGTGATTTGGCGTATGGCGAGCCGGATCCGGAGTTCGACGACGATCGCGAGATCAAGGACGATCGCCGTGTCCGGCTGAGTCGGGCAGTCGACGGGGTCGGCGTGGAGTTCGCCTACCTGTACGACTTCGGCGATGGATGGACGCATCGGATCGTTGTCGAGCACGTCCACCCGCCTGAGCCACGGATTCGTTACCCGCGCGTCCTGGCGGGCGCTCGCGCCTGTCCGCCGGAAGACGTCGGCGGGCCCTACGGCTACGTCGACTTCCTGGAGGCGATCGCCGATCCGAAGCACGCCGAACACGACGCAATGCTCGAGTGGGTGGGCGACGAATTCGATCCGGGGGCCTTCGGCGTCGACGCCAGGAACCGGGAGTTCGACGTCTTCTTCTGAGGATCACGGGCAGTCACCCAGTCCAGCGGCCGAGCTTCGGGTCCCACCGCCCAACCGCCGCCCCCACCAGCAGCGGATCGACGAACGGACGGACCACGGCGAGGGCTTCGGTGAGGGTCGGCGCGGTCGTCAGAAGCGATCGCCCTGCTTCGGCGGCGTAACCGCGCTCCCAGAGTTCCCGCACGGGAACATCGAACGCGGCCGGCAGCTTTGTGCCGCGGCGCAGCGCCTCCGATGCCAGCGCGGCCATCTGCAGATCGGCGAGCACGGACACCTGCGTGACGATCGCGACGAGATCGACCAGGTCCTTGAAGCGAGTGGATGGCCGCATCTGATCGCCATGTCGCTGGACGGTCGCGCTGACCTTGTCGGCGATGTGATCGACGAGCGGATACGCTCGGTACCCGTGCTGCTCGATATCTGGCATCAGCACACGAGCAAGGGGCGGTACCCTCTCGGGTTCGCCGGTCATCCTCAGATCTGATCCGACCAGATCGACGTGGAACGCGGCCCAGCTGGCCGTCCCAACGTAGGCGGTCACCGGAATCCGCACCGCGGCGTCCGTGGCGACGGCGCGACCCGGCCCGAACTCGAACGTGAACCAGTCGCCGATGTCTCGAGAGGCAGCCTCGCGCAGCTCCGCCTCAGCCAGCTCACGGGCCCGCTCTCGATAGAGGTCGACGTCGATCGTGCCGCGCACGCCGATCCCTCGGGCGAGCAGTGCCGTTGCGCCTTTGACAACCCAGCCGTCGTCGACGAGGTAGAGCCGCTCAAGAAGGCGGTCATAGGCCATCTGGCGCTGGAGTTGCGCCAGCGTCCAGGGGCTGAGGTTCGCGGCTTCCCTGAGCTTGTCGGTCAATGCCTGGCGGAACGCCTGCGGGCTCGGATACGCGTGACCCTCGCTCATCGCCGACTCGTCGCGACACGTTCTGGCGTTCGCTGGTCGCGCTCGTCTCGTTGGATGCTGTCGCGAGCTTCGGTCATCCACCGGGACGTATCGGCATCGCCCACGAGGTCGAGCAGCCAGCGCAGGAGGGCGAGACCGTCACCGCGTCTGAGGCCGAATCTCGCCGCGTGCGGCGCGAGCGCCTCGGCAAAGGTCCCCGGATCGTCGTAGACAGCGCGAATCGCATCCGCCGTGATCTGGGCTACCGCTTCCGGGTCCTCGTTCTCTCGCAGGAGGTCGCTGGCGATGCGGGCTGGTCGCGTCACCGGCAGACCGCGGAGCACGATCCACTCGCCCGACCCCAGCTGCCGGTGATGAACGCGGACGTCGGCGCGCCGCGATTGCTTCCTCGTCGGGAAGGTGAAGTCGTGATGATCGGCCGGCAGTTCCCCGATTCCGTAGAGGGCGGCGGCGGACCGATGGGACACGACACCCTGATCGGGCGTCCGCTCCCAGGCGGGCACGTCCGGTGCAAGCTGCAGCCAGGCCGCACGGAGGGCGACGTGGTCGGGAGACGGTGCCAGTGTCAGGCGGTAGACGCCGCGGGCGACGCGCTCCATGAGGCCTTCGTCGCTGGTCATGCGGTCGAAGGTCGCTCGCGGGACGCCCGCACGCTCGGCCTGGCGGCGCGTCACCAGCCCCCATTGGTCCGACACGAGATCCCCAAGCCGACCGATCGTTGACGCGTGCGTCACTACTGCAATATACCTCGTATCTGATGGTGTTCACAGCATATCATGCTCGACTTACTGCATACTACGTCAAAGCGGCTGGATCGCGCGAGGTGACTCCCATTGGAGCTTGACATTCCAGTTACTGGAAGGTCTAGAGTCGTATGCATGCGGATCGGACAGATAGCCGAACAGGCAGGGACGACCACGAAGGCCATCCGGTTCTACGAATCGGAAGGGCTGGTCCCGGCGCCGTCCCGCGGCGAGAACGGGTATCGGGAGTACGGGCCCGCTGACCTCCAGCGGATCCGAATGCTCGTGGGGCTGCGCTCGCTGGATCTCCCGTTGGAGCCCGCGGCCGAACTGGCGACGCTGTGCGTCGCCGGCCACTGCGACGAGGCATCGGTCGAGCTGCGCGATCTCGTCGTTCGACAGCGAGCCGACCTCGCCCGTCGCCTGTCCGACCTGAGCCAGCTCGACGATCGTCTGGCCCTGCTCGAGCGCCACCTGGCCAGCGGCGACAAACCTGACACCGCTGTGGAACGTGAGTCGGTCACGAGACCGGAAAGGAGACTCGAGATGCTGTCCGCCTGTGAGTGCACCTGTGGCCGCTGCTGCGGGTGCGAGGCCTGCGGCTGCGGTTGCGCCTGCTCGAGTCATCGCCCCTGAGCGGCCCGCCGTGAACGACCCAGACCCCTTGGCGGGTCATCCTGGCCGCCTGCCGCGGATCGAGTTCCTGTGGTTCGAGGACTGCCCGAACCAGACCGCGACGCGTGAGCTGCTGGCTGAGGTCGTGGCCGAACTGGCGCTCGGGACGCCCATCGAGGACATCGACGCAACCGATCCGGCCGTCGCCACGAACCAGCGCTTCCCGGGATCGCCGACGATTCGGATCGACGGACGCGACGTGGATCCGGCCTTCGAGGACCCGGGCGACTACACCCCGCGCTGCCGGCTGTACTGGACCGACGACGGGCTCAAGGGTCGGCCCGAACGATCGTGGATCGTGGATGCCATGCGAGCGGCGTTGGGCGAACGCTCAGGTTGAGGCGCGTCGCGCGAGCGCGTGTCGCGGGGCTACGCCTTGCGTTCGAGGATCGGGCGAGCGATCTCGGGCTGGTCCACCACGAACGTGAACATCGCGCGGTCGCCCCAGCGGCCCAGGAACAGGTGGCCGTAGATGTTCACCCCCGCGTCCGCGAGCTCGCGCGCGAGGCGGGCCATCCCGCCGGGCCGGTCGTCGACCTCGGTGATGATCGACTCGCCTTCGATGTACGTATAGCCGCCCTCGTCCAGGACAGCCTTCGTCGTGTCGTCGTCGGCGGTGGTCATGATGACGTGGCCGGCATCACCGATCCCGCCACCGCCGATGGCGCGCAGGTCCACGCCACGAGCCGCCAACGTCTCGGCGAGGATGGCCATCGAGCCGGGCTCGTTCTTCAACTGGACGACGAACTGGTTGGCCATCGAAGCCTCCAACACGGGCGGTGATCAGCAGATCTTCGGCGCTCGGGCGAGGCGCACAACGCGCATCGCCCAGATCTGATTCTATCCCGTGCCTTCTGGTACGGTCGGCCGACCGATGGACCGCTCGACGCTTCCTCTTCCAATCGTGGCCGGCACAGGTGACTTGCCCGCCGCGGTCGCGGCAGCGCTGGCCGATGCCCGCCTCCCCGACCCCGCATCCGATCACGCGACGCGGGTGTCGGCAGATGGCATTCCGTTCGCCATGATCGAATGGGGGGATCCCGCCGCCGAGCCGATCCTGTTGATCCATGGGGTCACGTCGTCCGTCGAGACGTGGTGGCGCGTCGGCCCGGCGCTCGCCGCCACGGGCCGGCGCGTGGTGGCGCTGGACCTGCCCGGACACGGTCGGACCGGACACTGGAACGGCCACCATCGATTCCGCGAGGCCGCCGCCGACGTCAGGGCATTCGTTCGCGCGGCCGGCCTCGACCGGCCGGACCTCCGCGTCGTGGGTCACAGCTTCGGGGCCATGGCCGCGGCCGCGCTCCCCCTCGGCGGCCTCCGGCCCGCGTGCCTCGTCCTGATGGATCCGCCGGCGGCGCCGGAGGCGGGCATGCGGGCCATGGCCGATGACCCGGTCGAGCGCCACTACCCGGATCTCGACGAGGGAATCCGCGTCGTGGGAACGGCGTATCCGTCGTGGACGTATGGCGACGTCGTGGCCAAGGCGGTCGGCCTCCACCGCGTCGAGCAGGCAGCGGCCCTCGCCATCCTGCTCGAGAACGGCGACTGGGACGGGGGCGTCGCGGACCTCGTGGCCGCCGCCGACGCCGGCGTCCTCCCGGAGACGTGGGTCGTTCGCGGCGATCCGGCGGCCGGCGGTCTCACCTTCGACAGCGCGTTGCCGGGCCTTGCGGCGCTGCTCGGACCAGGCCACATCCTCACCATCGACGGGGCGCCGCACTCGCCCCAGCGCACCCACCCCGAGGCCACCGTCCTGGCGCTGATCACCGCCCTGGGACCTGGCGGCTGACCGCAGGTTGCGAGCCGGCCGTCCCGAGCGCGCGGCTCTCGGAGGCGCCGCGGTTGCGCACAGTGGAACCACACCTGCGGCATTCGACGTAGGCCGGCTCACCTCCTCGGTCGAGAGGGCAATTCCGCGGGACCAAACCGGTTCGCCTCAAGGACCGGGGCGGGTATCATGCCCCGACGTGGACGCCCCTCTGCACATCCCCTCGATCCCCGCCGCCTCGTTTCGGCTGCCGCCCAACCTCGAAGGCCTGCGTCGTCTGGCCTACAATCTGTACTGGGCCTGGCACCCGCGGTCCAAGGCGCTCTTCGCCCGGGTCGACCAACAGGCATGGTCCCGGTCCAAGAATCCCATTCGGGTCATCACCGGACCGGTTGACTGGACGGGCCTGCTGGACGACCCCGACTTCATGGCCGAGTACCACGACGTCCTGCGCGAGTTCGACGCCTACATCGCCAATGGTCGCGAGCACTGGTTCCACCGGACCCATGCGAGCGACCTGGCGGGGCCCATTGCGTACTTCTGCGCCGAGTACGGCCTCCATGAGTCATTGAGCATCTATTCGGGCGGCCTCGGCGTCCTCGCCGGCGACCATCTCAAGACCGCCAGCGACATGGCACTCCCGTTCGTCGGCGTGGGGCTCATGTACCGCCGCGGCTATTTCCGCCAGCAGATCGACGCCGACGGCCACCAGGAGCACGCCTACCCGGACTACGACCTGGCGCAGCTGCCGGTGTCTCGCGCGCAGGGCCGCGACGGCGAGCCGCTGATGGTCAGCGTGCCGCTGCCCGGGCGTGACCTGCATGCTGCCGTGTGGTGCGTTGCGGTGGGACGGGTGCCGCTGATCCTGCTCGACACCGACATCGCGGAGAACGACGACGCCGATCGACCGATCACCCACATCCTGTACGTGCGCGGCCGGGAGATGCGCCTCCACCAGGAGCTGCTGCTCGGGGTCGGCGGGGTTCGTGCTCTGCGGGCGCTGAACATCGTGCCGTCGGCCTGGCATCTCAACGAGGGACACTCGGCCCTGCTCCTCACGGAGCGGGCACGCGAGGAGGTTGCGGCCGGGACCTCGCTCGACGAGGCCTGGAAGCGGATTGCCGCCGATTCCGTGTTCACGATCCATACGCCCGTGGCCGCCGGCAACGAACGCTTTGAGACGGGGCTGTTCTCGCGGATCGTGGGGCCGTTGCTCGACGGGGACGGCCGGCCCGACACGGGTGGCGTCCCCCTCGACCAGGTGTTGGCCCGCGGGCGAGGCGTGGACGGCGACCCATCGCAGTTCGACATGACGTCGCTGTGCCTGCGCACGACGAGCGGGGCCAACGCCGTCAGTCAACTCCACGGGGTCGTCGCCAACGACACCTGGAGCCAGATCTCGCCGCGCCGGATCCTGGGCCTGACCAACGGGATCCATACGCCCTCGTGGATGGGCTCGCCGCTCCGCGATCTCCTGCAGCGCCACCTTGACGCCGACCTCGACAACCTCGACGCCCAACGGCCCGACAACCGCTGGTGGGAGCATCTCGACCAGGTCCCGGGGACGGAACTCTGGGAAGCCCACCTCCACCAGAAGCGGGAACTGGCCCACTTCGCGCATGGCCGGCTCCTCAACCAGTTCGCGCGGCACGGCGAGGCTCCGAGCACGCTCCAGGCCCTGGACGGCATCCTGGATCCGAACGTCCTGACGATCGGCTTCGCAAGGCGCTTCGCGACCTACAAGCGGGCGGCGATGATCTTCAGCGACATCGAACGCCTGGCCAGGCTCGTGTGGGACTCGGAGCGTCCCATGCAGCTCGTGTTCGCCGGCAAGGCGCATCCCGCGGACCGACCCGGCCAGAAGGTCATCCAGGGCATCTTCGACCACTCGCGCTCCGAGGAACTCCGTGGCCGCGTCTTCGTCATCGAGGACTACGACATTCGGATCGGTCGGTTTCTCGTCCAGGGGGTCGATGTCTGGCTGAACAATCCGCGCCGTCCCCTCGAAGCGTCGGGCACGTCCGGGATGAAGGCCGCCGCGAACGGCATCGCCAACCTCAGCGTGCTCGACGGCTGGTGGGACGAGGGCTGGACCGGCGACAACGGCTGGGCCATCGGCGGTCGCGAGTCGAGCCCCGACGAAGGCGCGCAGGACTGGGCCGACGCGATGGACCTCTACCGCCTCCTCGAGCAGGATGTGATCCCGCTGTACTACGACCGTGACGAGACCGGGTTCCCGCAGCCGTGGGTGGACCTCATGCGGCGGGCGATGGCGACGTCGATCTGGCAGTTCTCGACCACCCGGATGCTCCACGAATACGCCGACCAGCTGTACCTGCCGGCGGCGGGCGTCAACGCCGACCCGTCGATCGCGGCCGGCGCAACCGGCGCGGCATCGCCCGGTTCGGCAATCCCCGGCGCGGCAACCGCGGCCGGCTGACCACCCACCCGCCAGGACCGATTCGACTCGTGGCCCCGCGGATCTCGCTCGCCATGGCGATCCACAACCATCAACCCGTCGGCAACTTCGGTTGGGTCTTCGCCGAGGTCTTCGAGCTGGCGTATCTGCCCATGGTTGACGCCCTGGAGCGACACCCGACCGTCCGCCTCTCGCTCCACTACACGGGGCCGCTGCTCGAGTGGATGCGCGCCGAGCGTCCCGAGTTCATCGATCGGATCCGCGGGCTCATCGAGCGCGACCAGGTGGAGCTTCTGGGCGGCGGGTATTTCGAGCCGGTCCTCGCCTCGCTGCCGGAGCGGGATCGGATCGGACAGCTGCGGCGGATGGCCGACGAGCTCGAGTCGCTGACGGGTCGGAGGCCGCGTGGCGCCTGGCTCGCCGAGCGCGTCTGGGAGCCGGACCTGCCGACCTCCCTCGTGGACGCCGGCTACGAGTGGACCATCCTCGACGACGCCCACTTTCGGGCGGCCTCGATCGGCGAGGACGACCTGTGGGGCGTCTACACGACCGAGGACCAGGGAAAACTCCTCCGGGTCTTCGGATCCGAGCAGGGGCTTCGCTACGGGATCCCGTTCGGCGACGTCGACGAGGTCATCGAGCATCTTCGCGTCCACGCCACGGAAGCCGGCGACCGGGTTGGGATGATGGGCGACGACGGCGAGAAGTTCGGAGCCTGGCCCACGACGTGGGAACACTGCTGGGGCAAGCACCGCTGGGCAGAGCGGTTCTTCGAGGCCCTC
>CAKKPP010000003.1:0-44825 GCA_919901745.1 Chloroflexota bacterium
ACGTCTGGCTGCCGGACGCGATGGAAGGTCCAACGCCCGTCTCCGCGCTCATCCATGCCGCGACCATGGTCAACGCCGGGGTCTATCTCGTTGCCCGCGCCAGCCCGATCTTCGCGTCGGCCCCCGATGCCCTCGTCGTGGTGGCCGCGATCGGCATCTTCACAGCGATCCTGGCGGCCTCGATCGCGATGACCCAGACCGACATCAAGCGCGTCCTCGCCTACTCCACCCTGAGCCAGCTCGGGTACATGTTCGCCGCCCTCGGGGTCGGTGCGTGGACGGCCGCGATCTTCCACCTGATGACCCATGGGTTCTTCAAGGGCCTGCTCTTCCTCGGGTCGGGTTCGGTCATCCACGCCGTCCACGAGGAGCAGGACATGCGCCATATGGGCGGCCTGGCCGGGAAGATCAAGTGGACCTACCTGACGATGCTGATCGGCTCGTTGGCGATCGCCGGAATCCCGCCGCTCGCCGGGTTCTTCTCGAAGGACGAGATCCTCGGAGAGTCGTTCAAGCTCGGGTTCGCGTGGGTGTGGGCGATCGGGTTCGTGGTCGCGGGGATGACCGCGTTCTACATGTTCCGGCTGATGGGCCTCACGTTCTGGGGTGCCTTCCGCGGCCCGAAGGAGATCTGGGAGAAGATCCACGAATCGTCGGCCGTCATGGTCGTGCCGCTCATCCTGCTCGCCATCCCGTCGATCGGGTTGGGGATGTTCCTGGGGCTGCCGCTCGGCGACAGCACCCTCCACCACTGGCTCGAGCCGGTCTTCCGCGAGGCGACCGAACTGCTCCACCACGAAGCCGAGCCGTATTCCCTGGTCGGGATCGATGGGATCCTGATCATCGCCAGCGTCGCCGTTGCCTCCGTCGGGATCGCCATCGCGTGGCGGCTCTTTGGCGTCGGCCTCCCGGGCCTGCGCCGGGAGGGTTCCCCGGCTCGCGTCCAGGCGCTCAGCGCCCGGGTGCCATTCCTGTACCGCGCATCGCTCAACAAGTGGTGGTTCGACGATCTCAACGACCTGCTGTTCATCCGGATCGGCGGTCGCGTGGCGGCCGCGGCGTGGTGGTTCGATCGGAACGTCGTCGATGGGGCGGTCAACGGCCTGGGGTCCGTGACCCGGGGCGCCGGACGGGGACTGAGCCGCGTGCAGACCGGACGTGTCCAGAACTACGCGCTGGGCATCGCCGTCGGGCTCATCGTCATGGCCGGTTCCTACCTCCTGATCGTGGGTCGCTGAGCGATGCAGGTGACCGATGTCCCGATCCTGACCCTCATCGTGTTCCTGCCGTTGGCCGGCACGATCCTGATCGCCCTGTTCCCGCAGAACGCTGCTCGGCCGATCGCGCTTGGGACCTCGGTCGGGACCTGGATCCTGTCGCTGTTCCTTCTGCTTGGCTTCTCGCCGGGACGCGGCGGCCTGTTCCAGTACGTCGAGGTCGCGTCCTGGATCCCCGCCTTCGGGATCCAGTACAAGCTCGGCGTCGATGGGTTGTCGCTCGTCCTCGTCGTCCTGACCACCACGCTGTCGTGGATCAGCATCCTCGCCTCGTTCGGCCCGATCAAGACCCGGATCAAGGAGTACATGGCGTCCTTCCTGATCCTCGAGCTGGGCATGATCGGCGTGTTCGTGGCCCTCGATACCTTCCTCTTCTACATCTTCTGGGAGGTCGTCCTCGTCCCGATGTACCTGATCATCGGGATCTGGGGCGGGGCCAACCGGATCTACGCGACGATCAAGTTCGTCCTCTACACGCTCGTCGGATCCCTGCTCATGCTCGTCGCGATCCTGGCGGTGGCGTTCGCGTACCAGGATGCGAACGGCGGCAACTGGACGGGCGCGTTCGACTTCGAGGCGCTGCGCGCGCATGCCGGCACGGTGGGATTCGCGGACGGCCTCCAGCTGCTGGCCTTTGCCGCGTTCTTCCTCGCCTTCGCGATCAAGGTCCCGATGTTCCCGTTCCACACCTGGCTGCCCGACGCACACGTCGAGGCGCCGACGGCGGGCTCGGTCATCCTGGCCGGCGTTCTTCTCAAATTGGGCGCATACGGCTTCATCCGCTACGCGCTACCACTGTTTCCGGACGCCGCCGCAACCTATGCCCCGCTGATCATCGTGCTCAGCCTCATCGCGATCATCTACGGCGCGATCGTGGCGCTGGTTCAGCCCGACCTCAAGAAGCTCGTCGCCTACTCGTCGGTGAGCCACATGGGGTTCGTCACCCTGGGCATCTTCATCTTCCAGGAACAGGGCCTTCAGGGCGCGATTCTTCAGATGGTCAACCACGGGCTGATCACCGGCGCCCTGTTCCTGCTCGTCGGCATCATCTACGAGCGAACCCACGACCGGACGATCGCGAAGATGGGCGGCCTCGCCGGGAGGACGCCGGTCTACGCCGCCGTGTTCGGCTTCTTCCTGTTCGCGTCGGTCGGCCTCCCGGGCCTGTCCGGGTTCGTCGGTGAGTTCCTCGTGCTCGTGGGGGCATTCGACTTCAGCCCGCTGGTCGCGGTCGTCGCGACGTTCGTCATGATCCTCGCCGCGGCCTATCTCCTGTGGATGTTCCAACGCGTCGTCTTCGGAGAGCTGTCGGACTTCCTCAAGGGCCTGGGCGGCCACCTGACCGACATCACGCCCGTGGAGATCCTGACCCTGGCACCGCTCGGCGCGCTCGTCGTCGTCTTCGGGCTCTTCCCCGGCCTCCTCCTCGACCTCATCGCCGGGTCCGTCGCCACCGTCCTGGGGGACGTGGCGCAGGGCACCGCCATCCAGATCGCCCTGTGGCCGTAGTGGGAGCCCCCTAGCCATGGCCTGGAGCGACGTCGTCACCATCGCCCCGTTCGCGGCCGCGGTCCTGCTGGCCGGCCTGGTCCTTGTCGTGGACCTCGTCCGGCCGGGCCGGACCGGACCGATCGTGGCCGTCTCGCTCGCAGGCCTCGCGGGCCTGGCCGCCCTCACCCTGGTCACCGGCCAGACCGAGGCGACGGCCTTCGACGGCTCGTACTCCATGGACGCGCTGACCACGTTCCTGGACCTGCTGTTCATCGCGATCGTCGCGTTGACGATCCTCTTCGCCCCCGACTACCTGGCGCCACGCGGCCTGCCGATGGCCGAGTTCACCGTGATCCTCCTGTTCGCGCTCACCGGCGCGATGCTGATCTCGGCCTCCACCGACCTGCTGGTGCTGTTCATCGGCCTCGAGCTGATGGTCATCCCGGGGTACCTGCTCGCCGGCTTCCACAAGAGCGATGCCTATTCGACCGAGGGCGCGATCAAGTACTTCCTCCTCGGTTCGTTCAGTTCGGCGATCTTCCTGTTTGGGCTCGCGTTCGTGTGGGGCCTGACCGGCTCGACGCGGGTCGACGTGGTGGCGATGCGCCTGACCGAGATCACGGCCGGGGCAGCGGCCCTGTCACCGGGCCTCGCCATGGGCCTGGCGTTCCTGACCACGGGCGTCGCGTTCAAGATCGCCGCCGTGCCATTCCACTACTGGACGCCGGACGCGTACCAGGGCTCACCGACGCCCGTCACCGGCTACCTGTCGGTGGGACCGAAGATCGGGGCGTTCGCGCTGATCCTGCGCCTCTTCGTCGAGGCCCTGGCGGCGGTCCGGGAGGACTGGCTGATCATCGTGGTCGTCCTCGCGGCAACGACGATGACCCTCGGCAACCTGGTGGCCCTCACGCAGAACAACGTCAAGCGAATGCTGGCCTACAGTTCGATCGCCCACACCGGCTACATGCTCGTGGGCCTCGCCGCGTATGCCGCCGGCCGGGTCGAGGGCCTCGAGGGACTCCTGTACTACGGCGCGGCATATTCGTTCATGAACCTCGGCGCATTCGCGATCATCGCGGCCCTCCAGAAGCGCGCCGGCGTCACGTCCAGCCTCGATACGTTCGCCGGCCTCGGCCGGCGCGAGCCGCTGCTCGCGATCCTCATGACCCTGTTCCTGCTGTCACTGACCGGGATCCCGCCGACCGCCGGCTTTTTCGGCAAGGCCTACGTCATCCTCGCCGCGGTCCAGGCGGGCGGGCCCGTGGCGATCCTGGCGGTGATCGCGGTGCTCAATGCCGCGGCAGCGGCCTTTTACTACCTGCGCGTCGTCGTGTACATGTTCATGCGCGATCCCATCGGCGATGATGTCGCACCGACCCATGGCCGCCTGCTGTGGGGCGGGCTGTGGGTCGCGACCGCATTGACGATCCTGCTCGGCCTCATCCCGGGGCCCCTGCTCGAGATCGTCGGAAACGCTGCGCGGGCGCTCTGACGGGCGCTGCCGAGACCCCGCCATCGGGCGGCGGTCGCCGGTCGGGGTCCACCTCGGCCGAGGACCGGCGGGCGCTGCTGCACGAACTCCTGGGGTCGGATGGACGGCTGATCGTCGTCTCCAATCGTGGGCCGCTGACCTTCGAGCTTGATCCCGAGGCCGAACGCGGCCTGGTCGCGGCACGTGGTTCGGGCGGCCTCGTCACGGCGCTGGGCGAACTCGGTCGACGCGCCCCGATCACGTGGGTGGCGGCGGCATTGTCGGCCGGCGATGCCCAGGCGGCGCCGGCTCTGCGGGCCATCGCCGAGCAGCGCATCGGGGCGGCGTCCCCACCGCCGACGGCCCGCGGGCGGCGCGGTCCGGCTCGAGCCCTGGTTGCCCGCGTGGAGGCACTGCTCGCGGAGACGATGCCCGGCCAGGATCTTGACCTCATCTACGTCCAACTGAGCGACGCGGTCTTTCACGCGCACTACCGGGTGGTCTCGAACCCGTTCCTGTGGTTCATCCAGCACAAGATGTACGCACCGCCCTATGGGCCGAACATTGACCGGACGCTGATCGACGCGTGGCGCAACGGCTATCGCGTCGCCAACGAACGACTGGCCGAGGCGGCCGTCGAAGCGGCGCGGGGCATGCACCGGCCCGTCTTCCTGATCCAGGACTACCACCTGTACCTGGCCGCGAGAACCATCCGCGCGCAGCGACCAGACGCCACACTCCTGCACTTCAACCACATTCCCTGGCCGTCCACGAGCGACTGGCAGCTCCTGCCACAGTCCATGCGCCGCGAGATCTGCGAGGGGCTCCTCGCCAACGACATCGTCGGTCTACAGACCGATCGGTACGCGTCGAACTTCCTCGACAGCGTGGGCAGTTTCGTGCGTGATGCCCGGATCGATCCGGAAGGTCGCAGCGTCCGCTGGCGAGATCGCCGCATCCGCGTCCGGACGTACCCGATCTCGGTGGATCCGGAGGGCCTTCTCAAGTTCGCGCGGTCGATCGAGGTCCAGCAACGCGTCGACCGAATCAAGGAGCGCCTGGCGCGTGTCGACAACCCGGTCCTCATCGTCCGGGCCGACCGGATCGAACCATCCAAGAACACCCTGCGTGGGTACCTGGCCTTCGAGGCGCTCCTCGAGGAGCAGCCGGAACTCCGCCAACGTGTCCGCTTCCTCGCCATCCAGGCGCCGACACGCACCGAGATTCCCGAGTACGCAGCGTACGGCAAGGCGGTCCGCGAGGTCGTTGCCCGGGTCAACGGCCTGGCCGAGCCGGACGACCAGCCCATCTGGATCTCGGACGGCTCGGACTACGCCATGGCGATCGCCGCACTGCGCCTGGCCGATGTCGTGTTGGTCAATCCGCTCATCGACGGGATGAACCTGGTCGCCAAGGAGGCGGTCCTCGTCGGGGAACGCGACCCCGTGCTCATCCTCTCGGAGACCGCGGGCGCGGCCGAGCAACTCGCGGCCGATTCGCTCTCGGTCGCGCCGGGAGATCTGGTGGGTACCGCTGAACAGCTCGACCGCGCGTTGCGAATGTCCAAGGAGGAGCGTCGGGCGCGGCTTCGCCGGCTGCGCGCCGCCGTCCGCGACCAGGATCTCGATTGGTGGCTCCGCCGCCAGCTCCGCGATCTCGCCGCGGTTCGCCGCGGTGAGATGCCCCCATCGCGGCGGCTCCGCGACACCGTCCGTCGCGTCGAGGCCGACCTGCCCGGGTCCTAGATCAATTCCTCGGCTGCGGCAGCGGCCGGTCCACGCATCGCGTCCGACTCGCCAGCCAGGCGGCGCGCCAGCTCGCCCAGGATCCGGGCCGCCTCGCGCGGCGCCGAGATCAGCAGGTCGGCGGCCTCGACGACCTCCAGCGGGGTCTCGGCCGCCCCGTGCACCGCGATGATCAACGCGTCGATCGCGCCCGTGGATCGAGCCTGCGCGATGGACCGAAAGGCTTCTGCGTCACTGACGTCGTCGCCCATGGCGAGCACCGCGGCGGGTCGCACGGCGGACAGCAGGCGATCCAGGGCGGCGCCCTTGCCGCCGGCGCCATGCGGCCGGATCTCGACGACCTGGCGACCCTCGATCGCCTCGAGGCTCTCCGGCAGCCCCATCTCGCTCAGCGCGGCCAACACACTCGAGCGCGCGGCCGCGGGATCGGGCGCCTGACGGAAGTGGAAGGCGACGGAGGGATTCTTGTCCTCGACGAACAACCAGGCCGGCCGTCCAAGCCGGGCGGCAAGCGCCACGCCAACACGCCGGGCGGCGCCGGGATCGTGAGCCACGCCGGCGACCGGGACGACGTCGAGACGCTCTGCCGGAGCGCCGCGCGGAAGGAGGCCCTGCTCCAGGCCGTGGTTGCCGAGGTAGCGAATGCCGCCGACGCGGACGCGCGCCGCCACATCCCGCGCTGTTCGGCCGGACAGGACGGCCAGGCTGAGTCGATCGGGCGTTGCCGTCGACACCCGGGCCAGGCGACGCAGCGCGACTCGCGCAGCCCGCTCGATCCGGGCGCCCATCGGGTCGAGGACGATGGGGGCCAGCGTCCCGTCGAAGTCGCTGACGACGAGCAGCCTGCCCGGCGTGGCCGCGAACGTCCGGACGCGCTCGCGCACGATCGGCCAGGCGTCGGGGTGCGGCGCGTGGACGATCCCGACGCGGAGGCGGGCCGCCGAGGTCAGGGCGTCACCTCGACCCCGGGCAGGATCGTGCGCAGGCCGCGGACCATCTCGTCCGGGCCGATGCCACCGACGGCCCCGTAGCGCACGATTCCCTCGGCATCCACCCAGAAGTGCATCGGCAGGGCGATTGCGTCCCAGGCCGTCGCGACGGCGCCGTCTTCGTCGAGCCCGATCGGAAATGTTGCGCCGACCTCGTTCACGAACGAGGCGACCGTCCCTTCGTCCTCGCGCACGTCGATCGCCAGGATGACGAGGCCGCTCGAGGCGTAGCGGACCGCGAATCCGCTCATCAACGGGAACTCCTCGCGACACGACGGGCACCACGTGGCCATCAGGTTGATCCACACGGGTTTGCCCCGAAGGGCCTCGAGGTCGATGTGCCCACCGCCGAGCTGGGGCACCGAAATCGGCGGGGCGGGCTCACCGACGTGGAAGTTGGTCGTGATCAGCGTTCCATCGGGTGCCGGGGAGGCCGACGTCAGCGGTGAGCCGGCCGGATCCGCGGAGTCACCCGGGCCCGGCGATCCCGGGGCGAGCGAAGCCGTCGGCGAGGGTCTCGCGTCCGCGACCGGCGACCGTTCCGGGGCGAACGCAAGCACGCCGGCCAGGATCAAGACGGCGACGAGCCCGCCGGACAGCAGTCCGGCGACGATGGACAGGCGGGTCCCCACGGCCGCAGGGTACCAGTACGAGCGTCTCACGACCGTTCACGGGACGGGCTGCTAGTCTCTCGGTCGTGAATCACGTGGCCCATCGAATCCGCACGCGGCTGGTGCCCGCCGTCCTCACGGCGCTCGGGGTGTCGTTCATCACGGCCGGCCTGTTGACGTATACGGGACCCGTCGATGCTGGACCCGGCCCGAGCCAGTCGCCGACGATCGCCACGCTCCCGCCGACACCACCCGCCGCGACACCGACGGCTTCGCCGAGCGACGCCGCAGTCGAGACGCCGGGTGTCTCCCCGACACCGCCGCTCGATCGGGTTGCGACCCGGGTGGTCGTGGCCGCGTTGCGGATCGATCTGCCGATCGTCGCCGGCAACGCGAACTACCCGCTGTGCAACGTGGCCCAGTACATCACGGACCTCCCCCAGCCGGGCTGGGGTCGGGCAACCTATCTGTACGGCCACGCCCGGACCGGGATGTTCCTCCCGATTCTCACCGCCTCGGAGATCGACAACGGGGCGAAGATGCTGGGCATGATCGTGCAGGTCTACACCAGCGACGATCGGCTGTTCCTGTACGAGGTCCGCGAGGTGCGGCGTCATCAGACGAATCTCGACGACGCCATCGCTGCCACGACCGACCAGGTGTGGCTCCAGACATCGGAGGGTCCCAAGGGAACCGTTGGGAAGACCCAGGTCGTGGCCACACTCCTGTCCGAGGGAGCGGCCGACCCGTCCGAGGCTCACCCAACGCCGAAGCCGGTCGTGTGCGGCTGATCCCGCCTCACGGCTGATCCCGCCTCACGATCGGTCGCGGTGTCGTCAGATCCAGTCGATCCGGCGCAGCACGATCGCCGCCAGCGTGGCCAGCGCGACCGTGACCAGCGCAACGCCCCAGAACCCGGCGGCCTCCGAACCGGCGAACGCGGCACCGGCCTCGCTCATCCCGAAGATGCCGGCGACGGCCCCGACCCCGGCCAGGATCACCGTGACCCCGGTCAGCCGCTTCATGATCGCCGACAGGTTGTTGTTGACGGTGGAGAGGTAGACATCCAGCGTCCCGGCAACGAGTTCGCGGTAGTTGTCCAGTTCGTCGGTGACCCGGATCAGGTGGTCGTAGATGTCGCGGAGGTAGACGATGTGCGGCCGGGCCACGATCCCGAGATCGCGGTTCGTGAGCTGGTTGAAGACCTCGCGCGCCGGCGAGATCACCCGGCGCAGGTCGATGAGTTCGCGCTTGAGCACGAACAGTCGCCGCAGGGTCCAGCTTGAAGCCCCCTCCATGACGTCGTCCTGGAGTTGATCGATCTCGTCGGCGAGGTGGTCGAGGACCGGGAAGTAGCCGTCGACGATGGCATCGGCCAGGGCGTACAGCAGGTAGTCAGGGCCACGGCCCAACGGGATCGCGGGGCCGCGCCGGAGCATCGGTGCAGCCATCGGATCCCAGGTCGGCTCGTGGGCCGTCAGCAGGAATCGCTCGGCGAGCACGATGTCCACCTCGGTCGTCGCGGCCTCGCCGACGAACTCGAGGGCGAACAGGACGATGTGGATGAGGCCGTCGAACTCCTGGAGCCGGGCGCGAAGGTTGCGCCCCTCGATGTCCTCGACGATCAACGGGTGAAGGCCGAGGACCTCGGCGATGGCGGACAGCTCATCGGGCGTCGGACGGACCAGGTCGATCCAGGCACGGGCGCCGTCGTCGGCATCGAGCAGCGACTTGAGGCCATCGGCCCCATCCGCGTCGACGAGCCGGCCCTCGGTCCAGACGACGATCCGGGTCGCCGGCTCGACGGCCGGCTCCGCCGCCGCGCGCTCTGGCGGACCTTCGTCAGGCGGCGCGTCCTGGGTCGGGGTCGTCGCGTCCATCGGGCGCGAGCATACGCGTCCCGGACCCGCGCCGGCCCATGGCCAGCGCAAGCGGCATCGCCACGACCGTGAGGGCGGCGGCCACGAGGAAGATCCCGACCATGATCTCGGCCGCTTGCCCGGATGCCCAGTCCTCCAGCGCCTGGACGACCTGTCCGTCGCGCAGCGGCCGATCCCGCAACGCCACCGGGATGAACGCCTTGTAGGCATCCGGTGTCGCGTAGACCGATGCGGAGAGTCGATCGATGGTCGTCGACCCATACGCCGTGAGGATCGCGAGGCCCACCGACATCCCGATCATCCGGGCGACGGTCACCGTCGCCGAGGCCATCCCGTAGGCCGCTCGCCCCACCGCCTCGACGGCCGCCGTCGAGCGTGGCGTGACGGTGAGCCCGAATCCGGCTCCGAAGACGGCGAGCCAGAGCGCGACCTCGCCGATCGACGAGGCGGGCGTCCACCCCGCCGCCCGCACGAGGCCGACGGTACTGGCCGTGAGTCCGACGATCGTGACGGTCCGCAGACCGATTGCCCGGAGCAGCAGGCCGGAGACGAGGGCACCCGCGGCCGTCGCGGCGGCGAGGGCCCCGAGCGCGATCCGCTGCTGGTCCGGGCCGCCGTAGAGGACGCGGTCGACGAAGACGGCGCCACCGATGATCGCGGTCGCGAATCCGTAGCCGGTCAGCAGCGAAACCCCGGCGGCGGACCCGAAGGCCGGGATGCGGAACAGGCGCGGATCGATGAAGGGATCGGCGTTGCGCAGCCCCATCAGCACCGTCACGAGCGTAGCCAGCGCAGCCACGGCGAGCAGAGCGTAGACGGCGCTCTCGGGTGACTGCCCGGCCACGGTCTCCGTACTTCCGATCAACGTCAGGCCCACGACCGCAGCTCCGAGGCCGATCGTGAAGACGAGGGCACCGACAACGTCAACGCGTCCCGTCCGCCGTGGCGTGTCCCAGTTCAGTGCCCAGGCGAGGGCACCGATGGCAAGCCCGATCGGCAGGTTCACATAGAACACCCAGCGCCAGGCCGGGGCGACGACGCTCGCCAGCGGCCCGCCCTCGAGACCGTACCGGGCCAGTGCGACCTCGGGGTGGAACGCGCCCAGGATCGCGGCGCCGACGAATGGGCCGGCTGCCATCCCCAGGAAGGTCAGGGCACCGACGATGCCGAGCGCGCGCGGCCGGGCGCGGCCGTCGAACAGATGCGACGCCCCGGCCGTGGCCACCGGGATCAGGACGCCGCCCCCGAGCCCCTGGACCAGGCGGGCGACGATCAGTTCATCGAGGGACTGGGCGCGTCCGGCCAGGGCCGAGCCCAGCCCGAACAGGACGAGGGCGCCGAGGAACAGGCGCCGTGCTCCAACCAGGTCGGCCAGCCGACCCGCCAACGGCATCGTGACGATGTACACGAGCAGGTAGCCGTTGATGATCCAGGACGCGCGGCGCAACTCCGTCCAGTCGGCGATGTCGTTGACGATCGCCGGCAGGGCGACCGCCGTGATCATCAGCTCGAGTCCGGCCAGGAACGCGCCGATCCCCAGGATGGTCAGGAGCGCTGCGGATGACCATCGACCCATGCGCCGAGTGTAACGACGCAGTTCGGAACGACCCGCCTTCATCGCAACTCCGGGTCTTGACGGCTCGCGGTCTCGGCGATAGCATCAACGAAGATTGATATAAAGTCGCATTGATGCGATCACCCCAAGCAATGCGGAGACCCTGCCCTGAGCCCCTCACCCGCCCGGATCCGTTCCACCATCGCGTCCGTCGTGGACGCCCCCGAAGAGTTGCGTGACGTCCGCCTGTTCCACAAGGCCCTGGCCGACGTCAACCGCCTGCGGATCGTCCAGCGCCTCGCTGTCGGCGAGGCGACCGTGACCGACCTGATCGATCACGTCGGGCTGAGCCAGCCGCTCGTGTCGTGGCACCTTGGCAAGCTGCGTCTGGCAGGCCTCGTCGATACTCGCAAGAGCGGCCGCGAGACGTTCTGCCGCATCGTCCCCGAGGCATTCGAGTCGTTCGTGGCACGGGAGCGGCTCGTGCTGGGCCTGGCAGCCCTCCGCCCTTCGAAGGCGGCCTCGTGAGCCGCCTCGTCGAACGACTCAGTGAACGCTCGATCCTCTCCATCGACGTGCGCGCCGCGGTGCGCGGGATGGCCGAGCCGATCGCGCGCGCGATCGGCCGGACCGGGCTGACCCCGAACCACCTGACCTTCATTGGCTTCGGGATCGCGATCGTCGCGGCACTCGCCGCTGCTGCCAACGCGTGGCTCGCCGCCGGCCTGCTCGTGCTCTTCGGAGCGGTCTTCGATCTGTTGGACGGCTCACTCGCTCGGGCCACGGGCCGCACAAGCCGCCTCGGGGCGTTCTACGACTCGGTCTTCGATCGCGCTGGTGAGGGCGTGGTCTACGTCGGCGTCATCATCGGCTGCCTCGCGGCAGGGTTCCAGCTGGGTGCCATCCTCGCCACGTGGGCGAGCGTGGCCGCGCTGCTGGTGAGCTACACGCGAGCCAAGTCCGAGGGTCTCGGCTTCACGCCCGGCACCGGGATGGCCAAAGTGGGCCTCGCACCGCGAGAGGTCCGCACCGTCATCCTCGTCGTCGCCCTGATCGGCACGTGGGTTGGCGGCGGGCTCGACATGGGCTCCCAGCTCATCGGGCGCGACTGGCGGTTCGGGATCGCCGTTGGCCCAGGCGCCGAGCCGTGGCTCGCTGACGCCTTGTCGGTTCTCGCCGTCCTCGCCACCATCACCGTCATCCAGCGCATCCTGCACGTCCGGAAGCAGGCCGCGGAGGACCGCGCCTGACCACGACGAGCCACCACATGACAACCCAGTCCACCGCCCATCCATCGATACCCACCAGCGAACCCTCAACGGAGAAGGAGCAGACAACGTGAGCACGAACGGCAAGAGCAAGAACGGCGCCACGCCGGACAACACGTGGGCCGGGTCCGGCCGCCGCGGCGACGGCAAGATTCGCGTCGCCATTATCGGCGTCGGGAACTGCGCCAGCAGCCTCGTCCAGGGCCGCTACTACTACGAGGACGCCAAGGCGGACGATTTCGTCCCCGGCCTGATGCACGTCAGCCTCGGCGGGTATCACGTCCGTGATATCGACTTCGTCGCCGCCTTCGACATCGACAAGAACAAGGTCGGCAAGGACGTGTCGGAGGCGATCTACACGAAGCCGAACAACACGTACACCTTTCACAAGGTCCAGCCGATGGGCGTCAAGGTCGATCGCGGGATGACCCTCGACGGCCTCGGCAAGTACCTGAGCGAGATCATCGAGAAGGCGCCCGGCCCCACGGCCGACGTCGTCGGCATCCTCAAGGAGCGCGAGGTCGACGTCATGGTGTCGTACCTGCCGGTCGGCAGCGAGGACGCCACGAAGTGGTACGCCGAGCAGGCCCTCCAGGCAGGGGTCGCCTTCGTCAACGCGATCCCCGTGTTCATCGGGCGCGAGCCGTACTGGCAGCGTCGGTTCGCGGAGCGTGGCCTGCCGGTCATCGGTGACGACATCAAGAGCCAGGTCGGGGCGACGATCAGCCATCGGGTGCTGACGCGCCTGTTCATGGATCGGGGCGTTCGCCTCGATCGCACGTACCAGCTGAACTTCGGCGGCAACACGGACTTCCTGAACATGCTCGAGCGCGAGCGCCTCGAGTCCAAGAAGATCAGCAAGACGAACGCCGTCACCTCGATGCTCGACTACGACCTCGACCCGGACGACGTCCACGTGGGGCCCAGCGACCACGTGCCGTGGCTGCTCGACCGCAAGTGGTGCTACATCCGGATGGAGGGCACCACCTTCGGCGATGTGCCGCTGAACGCGGAGCTCAAGCTCGAGGTCTGGGACAGCCCGAACAGCGCCGGCGTCATCACCGACGCGATCCGCTGCCTGAAGTTGGGCCTCGATCGTGGGCTCAAGGGCACCCTCGTGGCTCCGTCGAGCTATTTCATGAAGAGCCCACCGCAGCAGATCCACGACGACATCGCGTTCAACCGCGTCGAGGCGTTCATCCGCGGCGACGACAACGAGACGCTTGTCGGCACCGAGGCGCCGGTCAAGCGAACCCTGAAGAAGCTGGCCGGCAACAGGGCGAAGGTCGCCACCGCCGCGCAGTGACATCGGGAGAGCGACGTCTCGAGGCGCCCCACCGGCGGCTCGAGGCGGGTCCCCGGCTGCTCGAGAAGACGGTCGTCACGGCCTACCGGACGGCCGCCTGGGTCATCGGACGCGTCCCACCCGCCATTTCGCGGGCGCTGATCGGTCGTGGCGCCCAGCTCTCGTACCTGGTGTGGCCGTCCAAGCGCGGCTGGTCGAACGCGAACTTCGGCCATGTCCTCGGGCTGCCGCCGGGCGATCCGCGCGTGCGGCGGATGGCCCTCGCCGCGTACCGCGAGTACGCGACGTACATCGTCGAGGTGATGCGCCTGCCCCGGATGTCGCGCGAGCGCGCCGCCGCGCTCGTGTCCGACATCGAGCTGGATCGCGTGGTGGAGATCTGGCGGGAATCCGAAGGCGGGCTCATCTTCGCGGTGGGCCACGTCGGCAACAACGAAGCGGTTGCGGCCGGCGTCGCCGGCCGAGGGATGCCGATCAGCGTCGTCGCCGACGATTCGGCCTACCCGGAACTGTTCGAGGACTTCCGGGCCCTCCGCGAGTCGTGGGGGATCCACGTGATCCCGTGGCGCAACCTGCGCGAGATCTTTGCGGTCCTGCGCAAGCGCGAGATGCTCGCCTTGCTCGTCGACTGGGGCTATCGTCCGGACGGCATCCCGGTCCGCCTGTTCGACGCGTGGACGACGCTTCCGGCGGGCCCGGCGAGTCTCGCAGCGAAGACGAAGTCACGGATCCTGCCGATCACGATCCGTCGCGCAGGACCGGAGTCGTTCCATGTCTCCTGGGCCGATCCCATCGAGGTGGCCTCGATGGAACCGGCCGAATTGCAGCGGGCGACCCAGGCGATGGCCGACGCGCTCGCCACGTCGATCGGGGCGGCACCCAGCCAGTGGTACTCGTTCAAGCCCATGTGGCCGGCAACGGCGGCGGAGCAGGCTGGACTCGAGGCGCGGGCGGCGGCCATGTCGGCTGGGACGGCGCCGTCGGGCGCAGCGGCAGATCCAATCGCGTGACGATCGGCGAGCGGATCCGCGGCGCCGCCCTGGATGCCCTGTCATGGGTTGTCTGCCGCCTTCCCGAAGGAGGCCTCATTCGGCTCGCCGAGCTGATCGGCGACGTCTGGTACCGCGTCACGCCGGAGCGGCGCGCCGTCGGTCGGGGGAATCTGGGCCGGGTCGTGGCAGCGCTCGCGGCATCGGGTCGCGGAGGACCACGGGTCGCCGCCGCGGCGGACTCGCCGGCGGCACTCGAGCGGCTCGTACGGTCCGCCTATCGCCACGCCGCGCGCTACTACCTAGAGATGATCCGGACTCCGGCGATGACTCCGGCCTACCTTCGGGATCGATTGATCGTCGAGACACCCGATGTTGTCGAGGCGGCGTTTGCCCCCGATGCGCCCGTGATCTTCGTCGGCCTCCACTTCGGAGCGATCGAGTTGCCGGCGCTGTACCTCACGAACCGGACCGGCCGTCCGACAACCGGACCCATGGAGACCCTGGCCGATCCCGCGGTGCAGGCCTGGATCGTCCGGTCGCGGGGCGCGGCGGGGATCAACATCGTCGACATCAAGGCGGCCCGGCGAGCGCTGCTGGCGGCCCTCCGCCGCGGGGAATCCGTTGGCCTCGTGGCCGACCGGGACATCCTGGGCAGCGGCCTCGAGCTGCCGTTCTTCGGGGCACCGGCGCGCTTTCCGGTCGGCCCGGCCCTCCTGGCGCTCGAGTCGGGAGCGCCGCTGTTCGTGGCCTCGGTTCGGCGTGCCGATGGCGGCCGTTACCGCGGGCGCCTGCAGGCCGCGCCCATTCCCGCCGAAGGGACGCGGCGCGAGCGACTCGGGGCGGCCATGGCGGCCCTCGTGACGGCGTTCGAGGATGCCATCGCCCAGGCACCGGACCAGTGGTGGGCGGCGTTCTTCCCCATCTGGACCGACCCGGAGGCGGTGCGGTGACCGCGCGCCTCGGGCGGGCGGACCTGCACATTCATACGCTCGCATCCGACGGAACGGCCGGCGTCGAGGAGATCCTCGATGTCGTCGAGCACGGCACGGACCTCGACGTGATCGCGATCACCGATCACGAGCGAATCGACGCTGCCCTCGTCGCGCGATCGATGACCGTCGATCGGGGACTCCGCGCCGAGGTCATCGTCGGCGAGGAGATCACGACCCGCGGCGGACACCTGCTGGGACTGTTTCTCGAGCGCCCGCTGCCGTCGCTGCGCTCGCTCCGCTGGACCATCGCGGCGATCCACGACCAGGGGGGCCTGGCCATCCCGGCCCATCCGCTTGTGCCGTATCCGCTGTGCGCCCAGGGCTTCGCGCTGCGCCGGCTCCTGGCCGACGCCGATCCGCGCTACCACCCCGACGCCATCGAAACCTTCAACCCGACGGCGCTCGGGCGCCCGTGGCACGGCCGCGTCGTCGCGTTTGCCGATGAGCACGGCCTTGCCCGCGTCGGCAACTCCGATGCCCACACGACGGCGGCCATCGGCGCCGGCTGGACCACGTTCCCGGGGCGGACCGCCGACGATCTTCGCCGGGCGGTGCTCGCCCGCCAGACCAACCACCACGGGACCTTCCACGGGACGACCGGCCAGTTCTCGACCTTGGGACGTCAGCTCCGGAAATACGGCCGCGACGCGCGCGACAATGTGGCCGGGATCGTGCGCGGCGATGGGACGCGGCGCGATCTCGGCTACCCCGGCGGCCGCCAGCGGCCGCCTCGGTTTGAGGACAGAGCGCAGTGAAGATCGGCCTGGTCACGCCGTACGTGTACCCGGACCCGGGCGGGGTCAACCAGCACGTGCGCTACCTGTACGAGAACCTCCGCCTGCGCGGCCACGACGTGCGGATCCTGACCAGCTCGCATGGCCTGCAACGCGCGTCCCAGGGCGACGTGATTCGCATCGGCAAGGGCTTCTCGATGCCGACCAATGGCTCGGTGGGCACGATCACCCTCTCGCCGCGCTACGTCTCGCAGGTCAGCGACGTGCTCGAGCGAGAGCGCTTCGACCTGCTTCACTTTCACGAGCCGTTCGTGCCGTTCCTCTCGCTCATCGTCCTGCGCCAGTCGACGAGCGTGAACGTTGCCACGTTCCATGCCTTCGGCGGGTTTTCACCCGCGTACGAATTCGGCAGCCGCGTGATGGGATCGTATGCCGGGCGGCTGCACGGCCGGATCGCCGTGTCCGCGGCCGCGCGGCACTTCATCGATCGATTCTTCCCGGGCGACTATCGGGTCATCCCCAACGGCGTCGACACCGAGCGATTCCACCGAGCGGTCCCGATCGCGCGCTGGCAGGACGGAACGAAGAACCTCCTGTTCGTCGGCCGGCACGAACCGCGCAAGGGCCTGCTCGACCTGCTCAAGGCCTACCGGATCCTGCGCAAGACCGGCTGCAACTGCCGGCTCCTCGTGGTCGGAACCGGGCCGCAGGAGCGCGAGGCCCGGCGGTATGTCATGACCCGGAAGCTGGGCGGGGTCGAGTTCCTGGGCCGGGTCTCCGACGACGAGAAGGCGCAGTTGTTCAAGACGGCCGATGTGTACGTTTCGCCAGCCACCGGCGGCGAGTCATTCGGGATCGTGCTCCTCGAGGCCATGGCCGCCGGCACCCCGATCGTGTGCAGCGATATCCACGGCTACAAGGGGGTCGTCCGGCGCGGCCGCGAAGGGATCCTCGTGCCGCCACGCAAGCCGAAGGCGATCGCCGGCGGGATCGCCCAGCTGCTTGCCGACGACGACCTCCGCCGGTCGATGGCGGACAACGGGCTGGTCCGGGCCGAGGATTTCAGCTGGGAACGGGTCACCGCAAGGGTCGACGACTACTACGGTTTCGTCATCCGGCGCCTCGCCGCCCAGGGCGCCCTGCCGTCGGGCTTCCATGCCGACATCCCGGTACCTCCGAAGGTGGCCGCGACCGCCTGACGGGCCTCAGCCGTCGCCGACCACGCTCGATTCGGTGATCGATGCGTCCCCGCCGTCGGCCTCCACGGCGCGCTCCGCGAGGGCGATTCGCCAGACCCATGCGCTGTAGCTGATCACGACGACGGTGATCGTCAGCGCGATCAGGAGCACCGCGGGCCCGATCCCGATCAGTGACGGCCCTTCGACGTTCCGGTCGACGGTGCTGACGGGAAACTGGAACGGGTACAGGTAGGTGGGAATGATGCCCTGGTAGGCGTTGACGAGAGCGCTGGGCAGCGGGAGCGCCGACAGGTTCGGATAGGCGACGACGAACCAGCCCGCGATCGCCACGATCGCGCCGGCCACGAAGCGATGTGCGTCGCGTGCGGTGGCCACGAACACGGCGAGCGCGCCGAGCGGGATGAACAGGAGCAGCGCGACGGGCTCGACGGGCACCGACCGAAGGTCGACGATCGGCGTGTCCGGAACGACGGCCATCGCCACGACCATGACCACGGTGGTCGCCGCGGCCGTCGCCACGAGGCGCACCAGGCGGCGCACGTCTCCCGATTGGGAGGTGTCCGGGTCGACGCCATCCTCAAGACCGCGATCGCCCAGTGCGAGGACGTCGCGGAGGATGAGCACGATGCCGACGCCCACCACGATCGCGATCGCCAGCGTGCGGCCGGTCAGCAGGAATTCGGGGATGACCGTCGGGCAGGCCCGAGAGCTGGGTGCCACCGACTCGACGCCCACGAACCCGCACAGCGGACGATGCAACAACCACATGGCCGCCGGCGCGAGGAGGGCGGCGGCGGCGGCCAGACGGGCAAGGAGCCAGGTCCGGCGGGATGCGCCGTGCCACAGCTCGGCGAGGAAATAGGCGAAGGCGAGGATCACGAACGGCAGGCTCGTGTACCAGTGGTATTGGAACGCGGCCCGGTCGATCCGCGACCAGGACAGCCACTGGAAGGCGAGGGCGATCATCACCATCGCAAGGGCCAGGCTGCGTCGCCGGTAGGCCTGCCATGCGGCGAACACCATCGCAGGGATCGCCAGCCACCACGTGATCAGGTTCCCGGCGTCATAGATCGCCGCCGACGTACCGCCGGCGAACCCACCCTGGTAGAACCAGACAGGCTTGAGGTCGAATGGCCACGCCCACCACGGCGACGACGCCGCATGGGCCGCGGTGAGCGTGTTGTGGTAGCGGTACATCTGGGCCGTCAGGTCGAGCAGCGTCTGCCCCGTCGCGCCGTCCGGCCAGCCCGTGACGATCGCGTGCCCCTGCATGGCGGCCCACGGCAGGTAGGACGCGACGTAGATCCCGATCGGCAGCGCGAGCAGGCACAGGGCCATCCATGCCGCCGGCAGACCGTACCCGGAGCCGAGGCGGAGCCAGCCGCCAGGTGCCGCGACGGGGCGCTCCAGCAGTGCCACCGGGTCGTCGGGCGCGGGAGGACCGGCGGCCGGCCCGAAGCCCAGGCGGCCGGCGCAGACGAACGCCCCCTGGATCGCCGCCGAGGCGGCCGTCAAGCTGATCGCGAGCAGGAGCGGGCTGACCATCGAGCCTTCGGCGAACGGCACCGTCAGGCGGCCCGTGGCCACGGCGAGTGCCGCCACGGCAACGCCACCCAGGATCGGGACCGCGACCGCAAAGCGGTGTTCCGTCCGGGTCCAGGCGATTGGACGCAGCACCGAGACGACGGCCGCCAACAGGGTGAGCGAGACCATGATCAGCAGGAACAGGAGATTGCCCGCGCCTTGTCCTTCGGGCACGCTGATCGCCAGGTACCCCAGGACCGTGGTCCCACCGAGGAGCGCGAGAACAACGAGCACGCGGCCCAGCGCGCTTCGGATGAGGATCAGCAGGCCGATCGCAGCGATCGCATAGGCGGCCACCCACTTCGCCGACAGGGCCAGTCCGAGCATCGCACCGATGGCCGGCATGGCCAGCCAGAACGCGCCCCGCCAGCGCCACCAGCCGGTCCAGATCGCTGCGAAGAGCAGGTAGGCCGCGAGGACGAACATCCCGACGTAGGCGTCGTTCATCGCGATCCGCGACTGGACGAACAGCATCCCTTCCGCCACGACGAGCACGGCGGCGAGGACGGCCACGCTCCGCCGCCGGAAGAGAACCCGCGCCAGGAGGTACATCAGCGCGGCCATGACCACGCCGGCGATCACGCCGGGGAGCCGCCACGCGAACGCGTGCTGGCCGACGGCCACCGCGGCGACCCGTCCGTCGGCGGCAAACGCCAGGAGCTGTTCACGGTCGCTCGACGGGTACCGGCCGTTCGCGTCCAGCCCCAGGGCGACGGGCGCGAACGGGAGGGGTGCGTCGGCATAGACGGCATCACCGTGGGGTTCGATGACATAGACCGTCAGCGGACCGTCGGCGGCGTTCGAACCCTGGGTGCGGCCGAGAACATGCACCTGCTGGGTTGCATCGTCATAGCCGATCCAGCTGCCGGCGCCGGGGAGGGCGAACGAACGGCGCAAGGACGGGCCGCCCTTGGCCGACTCGCCGCTGGTGATGATCACGGCCACGCTCGGGCCGGTCGGCGACGCGTTGGTGGCATACAGCCGGTCGTCGTCGATTCCCGTCGCCCTCGCCAGACCCTGGGCGCCGCCGACCAGGTCAATCGTGGACACCACGGCACCGCTGGATCCGTCGAGGAAGACGACCCCGGCCTGGCCCGCCACGGCAACCCGGGCGATCTCACCGACGGCAATACCCGGAAGGCGTCCGTCCGTGATCGCGGCGTCGAGCGCCGTTCGTGTTTCCGCCGAAGGTGCGGGCCCGAGAACAACCTCACCCTCGCCCGTGGCCAGCCTGGCTGCGTAGTCCGCGGCGTCGCCACCGACGATGCTCGCGAGAGCGGCGGCCACGGCCGAACGATCGCCGACCGATGCCGGCGTCGCGATCACGGCCGAGCCGGAACCCGCGTCGGCGAGTGCCGGCCGCCCGCCGGCCACCGTCTGCGAGGCACCGGCGACGACGGTCCGCCCGATCTCAGTTCCGTCCGCCGCATCGAGGGAGACGACGGTGTCGTCGTCGAGGACCGCCAGAAGCGTCGCTCCGTCGGCGGTCACGTGGAGGCCGCGGACGGCCGGACCCACGCGAGCAAGCTCGAGGAACGGCTCGATGCTGGCCGTGCCGGCCCAGCGGCCCGCATCGACGGTGGCCGTGGCAAACGTGAGGATGCGGCCATCGGCAGTACCGAGGAAGAGCCGTGCGCGGGCCGAGTCGGCGACCAGGGCAATGACTCCGGGGATCGGCGTCGACGCCGTGATGTCGCGCGTCGCCAGGTCGTAGGCTCGGACGTCGCTCGGGGTGGCGACCCAGACGCGGTCGCCGGCACGTTTCGACGGTTCGAGCAGTTCGTCCCGACGGGCTTCGACGACCGCGGCCAACACCGCAACGCCGAGGTCGCTCTCGCCCACAACGCGGTCGTCGCCAAAGGCCACGAGACCGCCGGCGATGGCGTACTTGGCGAGGTGCGGGTGGGTCCACTCGTAGATGTCGTGATCGATCCCGTACCGCCAGTCCTGCAGGAATTCGGTGGCGGTCCGCGCGTGATAGACCTCGTCGAAGTGCATCTTGTAGGGCTCCCCGAGGCGCCAGACGCGCATCGTCAACGCGGTCACCACGAGGACGACGACCAGCCAGAGATCGAGGCGGTCGAGCCGCCCGCCCGATTCCGCGTGCAGCCCCCGGCTGCGATCCGCCCGCACGGGCCGCTCGCTCACGCGAGACTGGAACCACTCCCACAGGCCAACCTCCGCAACCGAGGGATGTTCCGTCCATGTGGGAAGCGGCGCAGGGCCCGGGAACGGGACCGCCGCGGGCGCGCTGCTGGACATCGCAGGCACGGAGCGGCGGACGGAAACGTCCGGGCTCGCCGGCAGGTCCGCTGCGCTGGTCGGTACGAGCCGATGGGCCTGTGCCGGGATCGGTCCGCGGGCGGTGCGGGCGAAGGCCGTCAAGCGACGAGGACGCTCGGAGTTGCCGGCCGCCGCGGCGGACCACTCGTCGACAAGCTTGTGACGCGCCCCCGAGCGGAGCTGAGTGAGCGACCACGCGAAGGCCGCCAGGTGGGTCACCGCGATCAGCGCAACGCCCGTGGGCGAGCGGATCGCCGGACCGATCCCCAGCCAGTCGCTCACCCCAGGGTTGTCGGGGTAGATCGTGGTCAGGACGACGTACATGTTGGCGAACGTGGCCGCCGAGACGAGGACGTACACGACGCGCCAGCGCGGGGAGCCCGCCGCGAGCAGCGTCCCAGCAATCAGGAAGGGAAAGAGGTATCGCTCGTGGACTCGTGTCGGCACGACGAAGAACGCCAGCGCGAGCAGGACAACGCCGACAAGGATGGTCAGTCGGTCCGGGCGCCGTCCCACGGCCAGGCTGATGGCGCCAACAGCCAGGAGCAGCAGGGCGGTCCCCACGACCACCGCGGGGAACGGTCCGAACAGGAAGGCCGTCGCCTGTCCCGGATCGGTGCCGGCGACGTCGCGAATCCAGGTTCCGGACTGGGCGAGGCCGTTCCCTTCGAGAGACAGCAGTGCCCAGGGGTTGTATGCGTTGACCGTGAGATACGGGTAGCCGGCGGCGGCGCTTCCAATCTGGGTGATGAGGTCCACGATCGACAGCCCGAACGGCGCCGACACGATCACGGCCGTGAGCGCGCCGGCCGCGCCCGTCGTGGCGATCCTCGTCCAGCCGCCCGTGCGGACCTCCCAGTCGGTCGTCGTGGCGCGGCGTTCCGGGTCCGGCTCATCGCCGTGGGCGCCGGCCGGCCACAATGCGCGACGGATCGTGACGGCCGCGACGAGCGGAACGAGGATCCCGAACTGCGGTTTGACGATCGCGGCGAGGACGGTCAGGACCGCCGCGCGCTCCGATCTGCCCCGCCACAATTCGCGCATCGCCAGGAGCAGGAAGACGACACCGAAAGAATCGACCTGGCCCCAGATGACGCTGTCAAACCAGATGGCCGGGTTGACCACGACGATCGCCGCGGCCACCAGGGCTCGACGCCGCCCGATCCCCAGCTCCAAGGCCATCGACCAGACCAGGTACGCGAGGGAGAGATCCGCCAGGATCGGCGGCACCTTGAGCAGGTCACCGATGCCACCAAGCGCCTGGCCGGCCAGCCCGACCGCCCACAACACGTACAGATAGCCCGGGGTGTAATCGTGGAAGAAGGGGCGATCATAGAAGCCGAACGGACCATTGAGCGCAAGGTCGGATGCCCAGAACGTGAACGCCGTACGGTCCTGCGCGAAGCCGGACCCTGGGACCAGGTATGCGATGATGAGCCGGAGGGCGAGACCCAGCGCAAGGACGACGAGAATCGCGCTGACGGTGTCCCGCGACCTGACGGTCCGCGTCCGCGCACCCGTGCCCCCATCGGGGTCACCCGTTGCGGGGCCAGTCAAGTCCGGATCGGCCTCCTGCACGAGCGTGGGAAGTGGACCGCAGGGTAGCACAGGGTGCTGGGCCGGACGGCCGGCCCAGCACATTGACGACGCCGTCCGCAACGCGGTTCCCCGTGATCTTCAGCGGGGTCGCGCTGATCGTGCTGGCGTTTGCCATCTACCTGTCCAGCGGGCCCGTCCGCTACTACAACCACTTCGTCTGGCAGGCGCTCGCGTTCCTCGACGGGCGGGCGGAGATTGACTACCCGGTCGGTGCGACGGCGACGTCGCCCGGCAACGCCTTTTTCCAGGACGTGGTGCCGGTGCTCGACGCCGACGGTCAGCCGACGGGGCGCGGCCAGATCCCCTTTCCGCCACTGCCCGCGCTGGTTCTGCTGCCGTTCGTCGTGCTGTGGGGGCTCGCCACGGATGTCCAGCAGGTGTCGTCGTTGTTCGGAGCGGTCGCGGTTGGAACCGCGTGGTGGGCCCTCGGTGCCCTGAGGATCCGGCCCGGCGTGCGCGTGGCAACGACGGTGTTCTTCGGCGTCGGGACGGTCTTCTGGTACACGGCCCAGACGGGCACAACATGGTATTTCGCCCACGTCGTGGCGGTGATCCTGCTGTTCGCGGCCGTGGGGCTGGCGCTCCGCGGCGACCCGCAGGCTGACGAGAGGCTCGACAGGGACCAGACGCCTGAGCCTGCCCGCGCGGACGAGCGTCGGGCGGAGGGTTGGTCCGCGGGTGTGGTTGATGGCGGAGGCCCATCGTTCGGCGCGCAGGTCCTGGACGCGATCCGACACCTGGATCGACGCCAGTTCGCAGCAGGCTTCCTGTTCGGGCTGGCGGCCACGGCGCGGCTCCCCGTCGTCTTCGGCGCACCGTTCTTCATGCTCGTGGGAGGTGGCGGGACGTGGGTCCGGCGGTCGGTCTCGGCGGGTCTTGGCGCGATCATCCCGGTCGGCGCGCTTCTTGCCTACAACGTCGTGTCCACCGGGCACCTGTTTCATCCCGGCTACGAGGCCCTGTACCGCCTGGAAGCGATCGGCTGGGCCAGCCTCGGCTATCACATCGACTGGGCGATTGAGGACATCCGCTACCTTCCACAAAATCTCGCCATCATGTTCCTGTCTACCCCGTCGGTCATGCCCACGTTGGTCCCCACGAGCGTCGGCAGCGGGGCGGCGTTGTGCATCGATCCAGGCGTGGGCCGCGGCCTGTTCGAGGTGGCTTGCCCGATCGCGCTGCCACGTGACATCGGCATGAGCGTGCTGCTCACCAGCCCGGCGTTCGTCCTGCTCGGACCGGCGCTCCGAAGCTACGGCCGGTCGCGCCTGGTATCCGGCTCGGTCCTCGCGATGATCGCGATTACCGTGGTCAACCTCATGCACTTCAGCCAGGGCTGGGTCCAGTTCGGCTATCGCTTCAGCAACGACCTCGTCCCCTTCGCGCTCGTCCTGGTCGCCCTCGGCATGCAGCGGCGAGGTGGCGTGGGTCGGCTGGCGGTGGTCCTGGTCGTGCTCTCGATTGCGATCAATTTCTGGGGCGTCTGGTGGGCGAACGCGCTTCAATGGTGATCACCGAGATCCGCGGCGAGGAGCGGTCCGCCGGCGGCACGCGCGCTGGCGACGGCCGGCGCGCGGCCGTCTTGCCGGTGGTTGTCGGTCTCGTCGCGATGGCCGCCTACGTTCGAACCGCGATGCCGGACGTCGGGTTCTGGGACACCGCCGAGTTTCAGACGATCCTGCCGATCATGGGTACCGCCCATCCGACGGGCTTCCCGACCTACGTGATCGTCGGCTGGGTTGCCAACCTGTTGCTGACCCCATTCGGCGAACCGGCGTACCGGATGAACCTCCTTTCGGGGATCTTCGTTGCCGGCGCGGCAGCTCTGGCCGTCGTGCTGGCGCGGCGCCTCACCGAGTCAACCAGTGTTGCGATAGCGGCTGGACTCGGCCTCGCGATGACGCCCACCGCCTGGGCCATCGGGACCCATGCAGATCCACATGCCCTCCACCTCGCACTGGTCGCCGGACTGCTCGTCCTCCTGGTCGGCTGGGGGGATGCCCATGCCGCCGGCTCAGGACGCGCGGATCGCTGGCTCATCGCGGCAAGCGCGGTCTTCGCCCTGGCGGTCGGCAACCACTCGCTCACGCTCCTGCTCGCGGTGCCGGTCGGCCTGTATGTCCTGGCGGTGGATCCAAAGATCGTTCGACGGCCGCGCTTCGTCGCGACCTGCGTTGCCGTCCTCGTCGGGGTCATCGTCGTCGTGTACGTCCAGATGCCCGTGCGGGCCGGCATCTTCCCGGCGCCGCTCATCTACGGCCACCCGGAAACGTGGGACGGATTCCGTTACGTGGTCCTGGCCGAGCAGTTCCGCGGCAGCATCGTCGATCCGCTCGGCAACCTCGACGTGAAGGCCGCCGAACTCGTTGCCCTGGCCGCCGCCCAGTTCGGCGGCCTGGCGATCCTCATTCCCCTCGGGTTCGTCGCGACCCTCGCCCGGCGGCCCCGCTATGCGCTGCTGTCCGGCTCGGCCCTCGCCGTCACCGTCTTCTTCTCCGCTTCCTACGTCAATGCGGACATCTCACGCTATTACCTCGTCCCGGCCCTCATTGCCTGGACATGGCTGGCCATCCTCGCCGCAGTCGTCGTGGACCAGCTCCCGATGTCCGCCAGCGGGCGCGGGTTGCAGCGCGCTAGCCTCGTCATCGCGGGCCTGGCGCTGCTGGCGCCGACGGTCGGTGCGCTGCCCGAACGTGCCGTTGCCGTCGACAGGAGTGCCGATCTGGGCTCGCGGCCGTGGACGGATGCCGCCCTTGCCGCGTTCGCGCCAGACGCGGTCGTCGTCAGCTGGTGGAGCTACTCGACGGCGCTATGGTACGCACAGCATGTCGATGGACGGCGACCCGATCTCTGGGTCGTCGATGATCGCACGCGACTGGATCAGAACCTTGGAGACGTCATCGACGTGATCGACGCCAATTTCGGGACGCGTCCCGTCTACCTCATCCGCACCGGCCCCGGCGAGGTCGTGCGGCTGCGCGAGCGCTATGTGATCGAGCCCATTGGCAACGGCCAGCTCGCGAACGTGTACCTCGTCGAGGCACGCGTGGCGGCCACGGAGTGATCGCCCCCTCCGTGGCTCAGGGCGCGACCGGCCGGCCCCCGCTGGCTCGCCTGTCGTTCTTCTTCCCGGCCCACAACGAGGAGGCCAACCTCGCCGGCCTGGTCGACGAGGCGCTGGCCGTTCTACCGCGCCTGGCAGAGGCGTTCGAAATCATCATCGTGAACGACGGCTCCCGCGATGCGACCGGGCAGATCGCCGACGAGCTGACCGCCGCGAGCCCCGGCATCGTCCGGGCCGTCCACCACGACACCAATCGCGGCTACGGCGCGGCGCTTCGCTCCGGCTTTGCTGCGGCCCGACACGACGTGATCGCGTTTACCGACGGCGACCGCCAGTTTCGCGTGGAGGATCTCGGCCGCGTCCTCGACCGGCTCCGCGCGAGCGATTCGCCGGATGTCGTCGCCGGATATCGGATCAGCCGGGCCGATCCCCTGCTCCGGACCGTCTACGCCAGGATCTATCGACTCGCCAACCGGATCTTCTTCGGGCTGCGGCTGCGCGACGTGGACTGCGCGTGCAAGGCGTTTCGCCGCCCGGCGCTTTCCGGAATCCGGGTCGAGTCCGGCGGCGCGTTCTTTTCGGCCGAACTGCTGATCAAGCTGGGTGCGGCCGGCCGGACCATCGTCGAGGTCGGCGTGCCGCACCATCCCAGGACCGCCGGCAATCCCACCGGTGCCCGACCGAGCGTGGTGCTTCGAGCCGTCCGCGACTTCTGGGCGCTCCGCCTGCGGCTGTGGGCGGCGCCACGCTCGGCCCTGTCGAGGGGAACGGCGATCCTCGCCGAGGGCGGCGGCTAGGTTCGCTCGTCGCCGCCGGAGCTCTGGGTGCCCGGCTCGACATCGAGCGAGTTGATGAAGTCTCGAAACATGTCGAGACGCGGGTCGACGATGGTCTCCCCGAGCGACTCCAGGGGAGTTCCCGGCTCACCCTCGTCGTCGTCACCGGCACTCGCGAGCTCGGAATCGGCTCCGAGGGCCGCCTGCTCCAGAACCGCCTCGGAGGCGAAGATCCGGCCGTCGGTCCTGACGGCAAGCGCAACCGCATCGGACGGGCGCGAATCCAGCTCGAATGTCGCCCCATCCCGCTCCAGCACCAGCCGGGCGTGGTACGTCTCCTCGGCAAGGGCCGCGATCACCACGCGCTCGACGCGGACCCCCAGCTCTTTCAGGGCGGCGGCGAACAGGTCGTGCGTCAGCGGCCGCTCCGGGGTCAACCCCTGCAGGCGCATCGCGATCGCGCTCGCCTCCCACGGCCCGATCCAGATCGGAAGATAGCGATCGCGAGCGGCGTCCTTGAGGATCACCACGTGCCGGCTGGAGAGCATGTGTACCCGCACGCTCTCGACGACCATCTCCACGATTGGGTCCGACATGGGTCGATTATCCCATGCCGATCCCGGCCGCCGGCCGCGCGCCCGGCCGTGACCCCAGCGCCCGTACCACGACGCCCACGACGACCCCGGCCGCAAACCCCCCGATGTGCGCGAAGAAAGCGACCCCACCCTCTGCCTCGCTGAACCCGAGCGAGGTGAGTCCGTCGATGAGCTGGAGGACGAACCAGAAGCCCAGGATGATGATCGCCCGAACCTCGATCAGCTGGTAGAAGACGCCCAGGAACACGAGTGACAGAATCCTGGCGCGCGGGTAGAGCACAAGGTAGGCGCCGAGAATCGCGGCAATCGCTCCGGATGCCCCGACCAGCGGGATGTCCGTGGTCGGGTCGATCGCGACCTGGGCCAGGGCCGCCGCGATCCCGCCGGCGAAGTAGAAGAGGACGAAGGGCAGGCGCCCGAATCGGTCCTCGATGTTGTTCCCGAAGATCCACAGGTAGAGCATGTTGCCGATCAGGTGCAGCCATCCGCCGTGGAGGAAGATGCTGGTCACGACGCCGACCATCGCCAGGCCAAGCAGGTCGCCGGAAGCCAGCGCCGCGGTCACGTCGCGTGGGACGGCACCCCACTGCCGGACGAAGCCCTCGAGGGCTGCGTCGCCGCCGGTCTCGGCGACTCCCAGCTCGTAGGCGAAGGCGATCGTCGCCGCGGCGATCAGGACGAGCGTGACGACCGGCGTCCGCCGTGTCGGGTTCGCGTCCCGGAGGGGGATCATGGAGCGGGGGCGGCAGACGCGTTGGGGCCCGACGGCGAGGCCCCGGATATATCCGGTGACCCGGACGCCGCCGGCCCGCCGATTGCGGCCTCGAGCTCCACTTCGTGGATCCCGTCAACCGAGATCCAGACCAGCTTGTCGGGTGCTCCGTCGACGCCGGCGACCACGTAGTACGAGCGGAGGTCGCTCCAGTCTCGGGCATCCCCTGCGAGGCGGAACTGCTCACGGAAGCGCCCGTCGGCCTTGTCGAGTGCGAGCACTCTCCGGTTCGATGGATCGAAGCCGTACAGCCGTCCCTTGCGTCGCTCGGATCCCGAGGCGATGAGCGTGAAGACGGGCGACTTCCGGAGCAGCGTGTCGTTCGGGAGGGTGGGCTCCCAGCCGTCGGATCGGCCGCTCACGAAGCGCTCGATCAACCCGTTCTCGACCACGAAGATGTCGCCGTCGATGTACAGCGACGTCATCGTATCGACCGCCCGGGCGGTGGCGAGCCGGCCCGATGGCGGGACCGGGAAGCCGCTTCCGTCGCGCGCCGGCGAGAAGGCGAGGATCTGTTGCTCGGACGGTTCGACCACGTACAGGTTGTAGAGGCCGTCCTCGGCATTGCGCACGTACGTCCCGATCCCGCGGACGTCGTCCCCCCAGCCCGTCGAGCCGTTCACCGGAATGGGCACCAGGGTTCCCTTGCCCGTCGTGTCGGCGGGACGCCAGCGCCAGAGCACGTTCCTGGCGTCGAGGATGAGCAGGTCCGGTCCTCCGACGGCCAGCAGTCGCGGTTCGTCGGCCGTCGCCCCGGCTGCCTCCTGGCCGGCACGAAGCACCAGCGTGGCCTTGCCGTCAGCCAGGCTGATCCGGTAGACGGACTGGGTGCCCCGGTCGAGGACGTACGGAACGGGATCGCGATCGGGTCCGCGAATGACCTGCTGCAGGTCGAAGGGAGCCTCACCGCCCTCGAACGTGAAGATGACGGCATCGTGCACGTCGAGCATGCCGGACAGTCGATCGATGCCGGTGACGATCTGGGCGCGCAGCGGGCGGGTCGTCGTCACGGGGATCCCCGCATCCTCGGCGACGGTCAGGCTGGCGTCGGCGGCCGTGAGTAAGTCGAAGGCCTTCTTCGGGTCCGCGTCGACCAGGTCGATTCCCGGCCCGAAGACCTTCGTCAGGGTTGCGCGGGCGTCCGCGAGCGCCTTCTGCCCGCTCGTGACCGAGGCGATCGCGTCGCCGGGCGGCCGCTGCCCGCCGAACGCGTAGATGCCCAGCCCCAGACCGCCGGCCACGATGATGAAGGCGAGGATGGCGACCGCGGCCCGACGCTGGGCCTCGACGCGCGACGACATCGGAGTCACCCGCCGATACGCAGCCGAGCGCTGGGGCAACACGTCCTGGGCGCGGTGGATGGCGCGCTGGAGGGCGCTCCCTGCGGCCGCTCTCGCCTGGCGCGCTCCCGCCTGGACTGCCGCGACACCGTCGCCCACGCTGTCGGCCAGCGGAATGGGCCCGCGGTCCGCAGCGCCGGCCAATGGCTCGGCGGGCCGAACCGGCACGAGCGTTCGACCCTTGTGGGTGACCGCTACCTCGGACGCCTCGAAGGCGATCGCCCCGTCGCTGCCCTGGCCGCCTGCGATGACGAACCGGTGGTGCAGGTGCTCCATTGCCGACTGCGGGTGGAGCGTCAGCATCGCGTCCTTCAGCTCGTCCGGCCCGAGGCTCGACACCATATTGGGCGAAATGAGGACAAGGGAATCGCCCACCGAGATCTCGCCGCGCCAGACATCGGGCTCGAGGTCCTGCGACGGCAGCCCGCGCTCGCGGTGCGGATCCGGCAGCGTCGACAGGCGCGCCCCACGGATCAGGTATGCCTCGGCCGGGCCCACCGTGGCCACGTAGAGCTCATTGCCGCGAACCACGGCCACCCCGACACCGATCGGCCCCGCCGCCAGGTTCGAGCCCAGCGCATAGCGATCACGGACATGCGACAGGCGCTTGCTGGCCGCGATGATCGCCTTCTCCAGGCACACCCGGATCCCGGCCGACTCGTCGTAGTAGTACTCGTTCTGGATCGTCTCGGCGGCGAGCCGCGTGGCCTCCTGGGTTCGATGGCCGACCACGGGCGCCGTCACGAGGACGTAGAGCTGCCCCTTGGAGCGCGAGATGGAGCCGATCGACGGCTCGACGACAACAACCGTATCGGCGGAGCTGGAGAGTCGGTCCGACTCGGCAACAACGCCGAGTTTCATCTGGAGGCGGTGAGCCATGCGAGCCTCATGCGTGCGGGCAGGCGCCACCGGTGCGGCCGTCTCGCGGGCTGGGCGCCCGAAGGGACCGACGCCCGGTCCGGCCACTCCGGCTGGCTGGCAGGTTCGGGGATTATACCCGCGGCCCCGCTGCGCGGATGTGGATCCGCAGTTCGCGGACGCCGAAGCCGCCGGGGGCGCTCCGCAGCGCGGCGAGGAGTTGCGGGGCGTTGAGCCGAAGCTCCTGCGCGACGATGGCCGCGTCCGCCTCGACCAGCAGCGCGTCGCCGTCCAGCCGGATCACGCGACACGCTCCCCCGGCGGCCGGGACGTGCTCGGCGACGATGGCCTGGAACGTCGACATGGCTCGGGCGAGGCGCAACTCTTCGTCGAGCCCCAGCCGCCGCGCCGCCGCGGGAATGAGGTCGCCGATGCGATCACAGGGTCGGCGGCGGCCGCTCAACGCCCTGCCGCCCCTGCGCCCGGAGTCGCACCCGGCGCCGATCCGACCGGAGCCCCGGATCGCACGAGCTCGGCGCCGCCCTCGGCCGCGCGAACCTCCCAGCGCGTGGCACGCTCGACGAGCCCCTGATCGAGGTCGTCGAGCGTCGTCGTCGTGATGAAGGCCTGGGGCAGTGCCGCGATTCGTCGGACGAGGTGCGATCGACGTTCCGGGTCCAGCTCCGAGAAGACATCGTCGAGGAGCAGGAGCGGAGGCCGGCCATCCAGGGCGGTGAGGAGATCCAGCTCGGCCAGCTTGAACGCCAGGATCGCCGTCCGCTGCTGGCCGCGCGACGCGAATCCGGCCAGGTCGCGGCCGGCCAGCTCGAAGGCGAGGTCGTCCCGGTGTGGACCGACCAGGGTCGAGCCGTTCCAGACCTCCTTCTCGGCCGTCTCGGCCAGACGCCGGGCCAGCGCCTGGTGCGGCGTTTCGCCGGGGCCGCACGGGGCGTTCGTCACATAGCGAATCCCCAGCCGGGTCACGGCCGCCTCCTCGGGAGCAATTTCGCCGTGCGCCTGTCGAAGCGGCTCGGCCAGCTCGTCGAGCAAGGCCAGGCGCGCGCCCACGACGGCCGCTCCCGCCTCCACGAGCGGCCCATTCCAGTAGCGCAGCTCGTCGCGTCCCGCCCGCTCCTCGCGGATCGCCCGAAGCAGGCTGTTCCGCTGCTGGAGGGCTCGCCCGTAGGTCGAGAGGTCGGCGGCGTAGGCGGGCCAGCGCTGGCTGGCAAGCTGGTCGATCGCCGCCCGGCGCAGGCCCGGCGATCCCACCACGAGGAGCATCTCTTCGGGCGCGAACAACACGGCTCGGAACAGTCCGGCCAGGGCCGCCGGGCGACGAGCCACGCCATTGACCCTGATCCGTTTACGTCCCGCGCCGGCGCCCGCCGACCCGGAGCGGACCAGCGCGACCTCGATCGTCTCGTCGCCGGCGCGCCCCTCGACGCGCCCGACGTCACTGCTCCAGCGAATGACTTCTCCGTCGGTCGAGGTGCGATGCGACCGACCCCAGGCCAGGAGGACGATGGCCTCGATCAGGCTGGTCTTTCCGGCGGCGTTCGGGCCGGAGATGAGCTGCGGCCCTGCCCCGAAGACCGCCTCGAGCGAGGCGTAACCACGGAGGTTATCGAGCCGGATGGAGGTCAGCACGTCGGCCCTCGGGTCCCGGACGCCCGTCGCGCAGATCGACGCACCGCCGGGCGCTGCCCTCGCCTCAGGACGTCGTGCGCACCGGCATGACCACGTGAACGTAGTGGTCGTCGCCGATCGGCTTGAAGACCCCGGGGGACAGTGGGCCGTTGAGTTCCAGGGCAAACTGCTCGGCATCGACGTTGGTCAGCACGTCGGCCAGATACCGCGCGTTGAACGCAATCGTGGTCCCATCGCCCTCGACCGCGGCCTCGACCTGTCCGACGTGGTCGCCCACCTCGGCGTTCGCGCTCACCACGATCCCCGCGTCGCCGTTGGTGCCGATCTGGAGCTTGACGATGTTGGCCGACTCGTGGGCGATCAACGCCGCCGGACGAACGGCCCGGAGCAGTTCTTCGCGATCCAGCACGGCGCGCGTGGAGTGGCTCTGCGGCAGGACCTGGTTGTAGTTCGGGAACTGGCCGTCGATGAGACGGCTGATCAGGTCGACGCCTTCTAGGTGGAACAGGACCTGGTTGCGCGCCTGCGCGACCATGAGCTCGACGGGGTCGTCGGTGTCGGCCAGGATGCGAGTGAGTTCATTCAGCGCGCGAGCGGGCACGACGATGCTGATGTCCGACACCGGATCGATCAGCGGGATGGTCTTGACGGCGATCCGATAGTTGTCGGCGGCCGCCAACGTGACGGTCTCACCTTCAAACCGAACCAGAACGCCGGTCAGGATGGGCCGTGCCTCGTCGCTCGCGGCCGCGAAGGCCGTCTCCTCGAGCGCTCGCTTCAGCACGCGCTGGGCAATCCGGGTGGTGGGACGCTCTCCGGCGACCTGGATCGCGGGGAACTCGTCGGCGTCGATTCCCTTGAGGTGCGACTCGAACCGGCCGCAACGCAGGTGGAGGGTCTCGCCGGCCCCGAGCTCGAGATCGACCCTGTCTCCGCCCTGGAGCGAGTTGACGAGGTCGGTCAACAGCTTCGCCGGGACGGTCGTGGCGCCGTCGTCGTCGATCTTTCCCGGGACCCAGTAGGTGATCCCGATCTCGAGGTTCGTCGCCGTCAGCTTCAATCCGGCGTCCTCGGTCTTGAGCAGGACGTTTGCCAGGACGGGCAGCGTGCTCCGCGACGAAACCGCTCGGGTGACGATGGACAGCCCTCGCGCGAGATTCTCCTGCATGACCGAAAGTTTCACGTTGGTCTCCGACAGGTGTGGTCCTGAACGCCGGGGCCGGATCGTCTACCCGCTCGTCCGAACCGGATCGTCGTTGGTAAGGTGTGTATCTTCGCTCTTTCTACTGACTCCGTCATCATCATCATCATCCTGTGGGCAGGGTGGACACTGGTGCAGGGATGAACGCGCCGACCATGTTGATGAGGCGGTGGGTCGGCGGGGATGAAGGCGCCGATCCGGCGGACGAGACGTGGGTCGTCCGTGGACAACGCGGCGAGCCGTTCACCGACGGGCCGGCCGGGGCCATGACCGTCCACACGCAACGCACGGGCTGCGGCCACATCGGCCGGGTTGTCCACCGCGGAGGGACACCCGTCCACCACGCCCCACGACCGACCGGTCGTCAATCGGCGTAGATCAGCTCGCGCACCGCGGCGATCTCGCGCCGGAGCTCGTCATTGCCGGCCGACTCGCGATTGATCTTGTCGCAGGCGTGAAGGACCGTGGAGTGGTCGCGCCCGCCGAGTTCGGCTCCGATCCTGAGCAGGGAGACGTCGGTCTCCGCGCGCATCAGGAACATCGCGATCTGGCGCGGAACCACGATCGCCTTGTCGCGCTTCTGGCCCTTCAGGGCGTCGAGCCCAACCCCGTAGTACTCGGAGACGGCCAGGGCGATCCGCTCCGGGGTCACCTGCCGCTTCTTCGGGTTGTAGAGCACGTTCGAAAGGACCGCCTGGGCGAGCTCGATCGTGATCGGTATGGCACCCATGCTGGCGTAGGCCACGATCCGGTTCAGTGCCCCCTCAAGCTCGCGGATGTTGCTGACGACCTTGCGGGCGATGAACTCGATCACGTCTGACGTGATCGGGACGGAGCCCTCCTCGGCCTTCGCCCGAAGGATCGCGATCCGCGTCTCGAGATCCGGGGCCGTCAGGTCGGCGATGAGGCCCCACTCGAACCGGCTGCGCAGCCGCTCCTCGAGGGTGACGATTCCCTTCGGCGGTCGGTCGGACGACAGGACGATCTGCTTGCCGTCCTCGTGGATCGCATTGAAGGTGTGGAAGAACTCTTCCTGCGTGCGTTCCTTGTCGGCGATGAACTGGATGTCGTCGATCAGGAGCAGGTCGATCCGGCGGTAGCGTGCCCGGAACTCGTCGATCTTGCCCTGCTGGATGCTCGTGATGAACTCGTTGGTGAACTTCTCGGACGTCGCGTAGACGACGCGCTTGCGTGGGAACTTGGCGATGACCTGGTTCCCGATCGCGTGCATCAGGTGCGTCTTGCCCAGACCCACGCCGCCATACAGGAACAGCGGGTTGTAGGCATGTCCCGGCCGCTCGGCCACGGACAGGCTGGCCGCGTGTGCGAGGCGGTTCGCAGAGCCGACGATGAAGTTCGCAAAGGTGTAGCGCGGGTTGAGGAACGAGGCACCGCCCTCGCCGCCGACCCGTGTCGGCTCGACACGGACCTGCTGGGTAGCCGTGATCGCCGGCCCGCCGAAGGTGGTCGCGCTGCTTGGCAAGGACTCGGTGGAACCGTCTGCCTGGTCCGACGCCGCGGGCGCCTGGGCGGTCACGAATTCGACCTGCACGCTGTAACCAACGACACGAGCCAGCGTCTGGCTGATGAGCGACCGATAGCGGGTCTCGAGCCAGTCCTTGGCGAACCCGTTGGGAGCCGCAATCCGAAATCGGTTGTCGTCGACGTCGATGAGCGTCGTGTCGCGCAGCCAGGTCTCGAAATTCGCGGGGGAGAGGCTGATCTGCAGCTCTCCAAGGGCGGCGCGCCAGACCTGCTTCGCGTCCATTCGGTCGATTCGAACCTTTGGTTGACGGGGTGGAGATGGTCGGAATACGGGTTGCGAACCTGAACGACGGGCCGGGGACGCGAAGGCTGGGACCGCTGTCACGGAGGGCGGTCGGCGCCGTCGGCCCAGCCCCCCATGAGGCTTCAGATGGGTCACCCGCGGACGTCCCGGCGCCGAAGGCTCGGGAAGAATAGCACCGGGCAGCGCCGCGCCGCAAGGCGCTTCCAGCATACTCCCATGGAGTATCATCGCAGGAACCATCGCCATGGGGCCAGGCTCAGCCCGGAGATGCCACCCGGGGCCGGCCGCGGTGTTCGTTTGACACCCTCGAACGGGCGGACCTATCATCCCTCGGACGTCGAACGCGCTCTTGCGCCCCTGTGCGCCGGCGCGTTCGTGTGCCTCTCGGGGTTGACACCCACCAGAATCCCCGAGGCCTGATGGAGAGGATCGCGCACAGCTCCGATGAAGCAGACCTACCAGCCCAAGAAGCGCCATCGCGCCAAGGAGCACGGCTTTCGAGCCCGGATGAAGACGACGGGCGGCCGCCGCATCCTCGCGGCGCGCCGGGCTCGCGGTCGCAAGCGCCTCACCGCCTGATCGGGCGCGGCACGGCCTCGCCGCGTCTCGTGATGCTCTCCAGCCGGCGGGATTTCGCGACGATCCAGGAACGTGGGGCCAGCCGGTCCCACCCGCTGCTCGTTGCGAAGTTCGTTCGAACGGGCCTCGATCGAACTCGATTCGGTCTGGCGACCAGTCGGCGCATCGGCAACGCCGTGGCGAGAAATCGAGTGCGGCGCCGACTCAGGGAAGCCCTCCGTTCGATGGATGCCTCGTTCGAGCCCGGCTGGGACGTCCTGATCGTCGCAAGGCCGGCACTGGTCGAGGCAGGCCACGGGGCGCTGATGGAGGCGTTACGGCGATCCCTGGGCCGAGCGGGCGTAATCGGAGGAACGGTATGACGAAGTGGATCGGGGTCAAGCTCATCCACAGCTACCGATTCCTGTTCGCCTGGCTGCCATCCCAATGCCGCTATGAACCCAGTTGCTCCAGGTACGCAGAGCAGGCCATTCTCACGCACGGCCTGCTGCGGGGCAGTTTGATGGGCGCCCGTCGGATCGCACGCTGTCAGCCGTGGGGCGGGAGCGGCTATGACCCGGTTCGTTAATGAGGCCACGTCGAACATGACACCAGCACCAGGCCGGAACTGGCTGCGGCCCGCGCTGCTCATCATCCTCGTCGCGCTCGTGGCGGCCGGCTGCTCCGGGGACGTGGGCGTGCTCCCCGTCCCGAACCCGCTCGTTCCGGTCACGCTGACCCCGGACCCGTGGGGCGTCATCCAGTGGGCCTATACGCCGATCTTTCAGGCGCTCCTCCTCCTCCTGTTCGCCTTCGAGACGATCACGCCGGACGTGGGCCTCGCGATCATCGGAATGACGATCGTCGTCCGCACGCTCCTCGTCCCGCTGATCCGCCGCCAGATGGTCTCGACCCGACGGATCCAGATGATCGCGCCCGAGGTGAAGGAGCTCCAGAAGCGGCACAAGGGCGATCGGGTCAAGCAGCAGCAGGAGGTCAGCGCGCTCTACAAGGAGCGCGGGATCAGCCAGTTCGGTTGCCTCGCGATGATCCTGCCGCTCCTGATCATCATCCCCATGTATACGGTCATCAACCAGGGGTTGCGGAGCCCCGACCCGACCCCGATGCTCCACGTTGCGGGGATCGAACTGATCTCGGTCGACTGCGCCGGCGGGAGCGAGCCATGCGTCGACACGGCGGTCCCCTGGCTCGGCGGCCTGGACGCCAGCGTCCCCTCGACCATCGACATCTTCGGGTTCGGCCTGAGCCTGCTGGCCGTCTTGTACACGGTCATCCAGTTGATGGCATCGCGGATGGCGCTCCCCCCGCACGACCCGGCCAGCACCGATCCGAACATCAAGATCCAGCGCCAGACCATGCTCCTCCTGCCGTTCATGACCGTCCTGTGGGGCGGGGTCATTCCGGCCGGCCTGTACATCTACCTGATCGTATCCACCGTCTATCAGGTGCTCCAGCAGTACCTGACCACCGGCTGGGGCGGCATGTTCCCGCTCTTTGGCTGGACACCCGCCTTTGCCGTCGGTCACACACCGCGCTTCCCGGTCGCCATGCCGGCGGCCGTTTCTTCCACGCGCGCGGCGGGAGCGTCCGCGCCCCAGATCACTGCCCGATCCACGCCCGCCGCACGGGCCGCCTCCGCAGCGCGGACGGTGCGCCCAGCCCAGCGCGGTCGCCAGGGTCGACGAGGGAGACGACGATGAGTTCATACCGGGAGTTCACCGGAAAATCGGTCGAGGACGCCCTGCGCCAGGCGCGGGAGGCCTTCGGCGTCGGCCTCGACGGCCTTGACTTCGAGATCATGACCCCAGGCAGCCGCGGGGTCCTCGGCATGGGCGCTGAGCCCGCCCGGATCCTGGCCGCCTCGCGAGCCGAGCTCGGGGGCGCTGCCCCGAAGCGCGAAGCCGCCGCCGCCACCCCGCTCCCACGCCCGCCCGCCCGGGACGACGCACCCAGCGTTGGGGACCGCGATCGCGGCCCGCGCCGCGACGATCGTGACCGAGACCGCGGCCCCCGCCGCGACGATCAACAGCGCGCTCCGCGCCCCGAGGGTACGGCGGCACGCTCGACTGAAGCCGAGGCGCCCAGCGGCGAAGATCGTGACCGAGACCGCGGCCCCCGCCGCGACGATCGGGAACGACCACCCCGCCGGGACGATCGCCCCCGCCGCGACGATCGGGAACGACCACCCCGCCGGCCCGCGACAGCCGACCTTTCGGCGTCCGAGCTGGCCGAAGTAACGGCTGTCCGCGGGTCCCTCGCGGCCGAGCGAGCGGAGCTCGAGGCGTCCGAAGCCTCGCCCGAGGCCCTCGCGGCCGCGAAGGCGATCCTCGATGAGCTGATGACCCATCTCGGGTTTGCGGTCGAGGTCGAGGTCGAGACGGGCGAGTCGAGCCGACTCAACGTCGTCGCAGTCGGCGACGAGAAGGAGGCGCTGGGCGCCCTGATCGGACGAAAGGGCGAGCGACTGTCCGCGTTGCAGCACCTGGTCAACCTGATGCTGTCGAAGCGGATGGGCGCATGGACCCGCGTCCTCGTCGATGTCGAGGACTATCGCGGGCGGCGCGAGCGCCAGCTGCGCGACATCGCGCTCCGCGCGGCGGCCCGCGTTGTCGAGACCGGCAAGATGCTGCAGCTGGAGCCGATGCCGGCCCTGGAGCGGCGCTGGGTGCACATTGCCCTCCGCGATCAACCGGGAGTCGCGACCCAGTCCATCGGCGAGGAGCCGAACCGGCGGATTATCGTCGTGCCGATCGAGGCATAGCGGATCTGCCTGCACCCGAACGTACGGCTGTACAACGCGACGCAACGATGCCATGGTCCGACGCGTCTGTACTGCCGAATACGGCCCGTAGCGGGTCGACTGCTAGGATGACCGCACGATGACTTCGGCCAGCGACGCCCAGCCGATCGCCGACACCCCGCTCGTAAACACTCGCTTCAGCAATCGGCGTTGGCCCGTCCTGGCCGCGTTCCTGTTCGGGCTTGTGGCCGTCTTCGCGCTGAGCGCGGGCGCCCTGCTCGCGTTCGAGGCGCAGTACCAGGGCCGTGTTCTTCCGGGCGTGCGGGTCGGGTCGATTGACCTGGCCGGGCTGTCGCCCGATCAGGCCGCCGCCCGGCTGAGCCAGGGTCTCGCCGGATACGCCGACGGGGAACTGGTCCTGGCCGCAGGGGACGTGACCGACACGATTGCCTACGCCGAGTTCGCGCGTCGGGCGAATGTCGATGCCATCGTGGTCCGAGCCATGGCCGTAGGCCGGGACGGCAACCCGGTGGACCGGCTCATCGGCGACCTTCGCACGGCGTTCCGCGGCATCGTCCTTGAGCCGGAGGTCACCTATGACGTGATCGCCCTCGAGCGCGCGATCGGCGCCTTCGCCGCGCCCCTCGAGCGCACGCCGGTGAACGCGACCGTCACTCGGACCGGCAATGCGTTCACGCTGGGTCACGGCGCGGCAGGTCAGGTCGCCGACCCGGCCTCGGCCCTCGCCGCAGCGATCGTCACCCTGGACCGCCTGGACGCCCCGAAGCGGCTCGACATCGTCGTGCCACTGCGTGTGGTGGAACCCGCCATTTCGACGTCCGAGGCCATCGCCGCACGCGCCCAGGCCGAGCGCATCGCCCAGGCGATCACACTCGTCGACGGAGAGGACAGCTGGTCGATCCCCCAGGAGACGGTCGTGGGCTGGCTCGCGTTCGTGACCACGCCGGAAGGCGAGCTTGAGCCGGTCATCGGCACCCCGGGCGTTACCGGAGCCCTGAGTGAGCTGGCGCCCGGCATGGCCCGCGAGCCGGTCAGCGCGACGTTCCTGTTCGCCAAGGGCGGGGGCGTCGTCGGCGTCCAGGCCGGCGCCGATGGCCGGCAGCTCGACGTCGATGGGACGGCCTTGCTCGTGGCCGACACCCTGCGCAGCCGGGCCGCCGGCACTGATCCAGGCAATATCGCCCCGGCGTTCACGATCACGAAGCCCACCCTCTCGACCGAGGAAGCCGAGAAGACCGCCCCCCTCATGAAGAAGCTCTCGTCCTGGACCACCTACTTCCCGATCGGCGAGAAGAACGGGTTCGGAGCCAACATCTGGATCCCGGCTCGCGATATCGACGGATACGTCGTGGCCCCCGGCGCCTGGTTCGACTTCTGGGCGGCCGTCGGGCCGATCACCCGCGAGCGAGGCTATCGCGACGGCGGAGCGATCATCAACGGCAAGACCGAACCCCAGGGGGCGCTGGCCGGCGGGATCTGCTCGTGCTCGACGACGCTGTTCAATACCGCGCTCAGGGCCGGCCTCGAGATGGGCGCCCGGCGCAACCACTACTACTACATCGACCGCTACCCGATCGGCCTGGACGCGACCGTCTTCAAGAGCAGCTCCGGCTCCGTCCAGACGATGTCGTTCCGCAACGACACCGGAAGTGCCATCCTGATCCGCGGATTCGAGATCAAGAACGGGTCGAAGGGGTACGTCAGGTTCGACCTGTACGGGGTCCCGGACGGCCGCACGGTGTCGTTTTCAACGCCGATCATCAAGGACGTCCGGAAGGCGTCCGATTCGACCGTGTACACGGATGCGCTGCCGGCCGGCACCCGGAAGCGGATCGAGTATCCCGTTGACGGCAAGAAGGTCTGGGTGACGCGTACGGTCCGCGATGCGAACGGCGCGATCATCCACCAGGAAACGTACTACTCGAACTACGCACGGATCACCGGGATCGTCCAGGTTGGAACCGGCGGCTCAACTCCCGCGCCGGCCCCGGCGCCAATCCCTGCGCCGACGCCACCGCCGGAGACCTCGCCGGCGCCGTAACGACGGACCACCCGGCCGCTGCATCGGCGGGCAAGCCGACCCCAACCAGGCGGGCGGAGGAATTGGTGGAGATGGGGGAGAGTCGAACTCCCCGTCCAAAGCCCTTCGGCGGAGACCACTACGAGCGTGTTCGATCATTTTCGTCAACCGTCCGGGCGATGATCGACAACCTCCCGATCGGTCCAGTCACGTGCCTCTAGATCGAGCTTGACCCCGGATTACGCGACGCTCATCCGGGTTGCAGCCCCGCTGAATGACGCTTCCACGACCCGCGGAACTGAGGTCGCTTCCACGCTCACCTTACCGCCTAAGCGGCGAGGGCGAGAGTCGACTGCTTGTTGGCAGTTACTTCGTTTTGCCGCCTGTTTTACGAGGCCTGACGGCACCTCGGCTCGCACTCTCCGTCAACCAGACCCTGTCGAAACCACACATCCCCACAGGACCGAACACCCGTTCGGGCGCTCGGGACCATCGTACCCCGGATTGCCCGGACCGCCAAGCCATCGTCCGGTACCGGCGACTGCTGGTACAGTTGGCGACGGCCGAACCTTCCAAGGACGGGGGACCCACAACCCGGGGCAAACCGCGGATCTATCGCGGCGGCGAAACCCGATCGCCGAGCCCGACAGCTCACCTCGCAGGCCGCCGCGGGCGGATTCGAGGTACACGTGGTGGGCTGGCAACGGGGATCATTCGCAGCAGTCGAAGCGCGTCTGCGCTGGAACCTCTCCTTCGACCTGACCGCGGCCGTCGGCATCGGCGCCACCACGGCACTCGTCGGCGCGCTCCTGCCCACGATCGCCCGCCAGAATGGCCTCCAGCCGCTCGAACTCGCGATGCTGGCGGCCGCGCCCTTCCTGGCCAATCTCCTGGGCATCTTCGCCGGTCGACTCGGCCCACGGTCGCCCAGGCAACTGGGGTTGCTCCGCGCCGCCGGCGCCGGCCTGCTGCTGGCCCTCCTGGCGCCCCTGCCCGCCTCTCCGCTGGTCATCATCGTCGCGGTCGGGTTCTGGATGAGCCTGAGCTTCGGTGGCCCGTTCCACCTGCGGTTGTGGGGCGCGATGTATCCACCGCGGCTCCGCGGACGGATGGTCGGTCTGCTCGGCATGGGCCGGGCCGCGGCCGCGGCCACGGCGGCGCTCGGTGCGGGACTGATTGCCGATCGCCTGGGCGGCCTGACGGCCGTCGCCCTCGGTGGCACCGTCGGCCTTGCCTGCTCCCTTGCGTACCTCGGCATCCGGACGCCGGTCCAGGATGAGGTTCGAGCCTTCTCCGCGCGGGCCTCGCTGAGAGCGATCCGGGAGCGCCCGTTGCTCCGCAAGCTTGTCCTGGCGCAGGCGTTCTACGGCGGCGGGCTGATCGCGGCGTCGCCCCTGTACGCCCTGGTCTACGTGGACCGGCTGGGGCTCCCGCTCTCCGCAGTCGGCGTCCTCGGGATCCTGACGGCCGTGGCGACGACGGCTGCGTTCGTGGCCTGGGGCGTGGTCGCCGACCGGTTCGGATCGTCGGTCGTGATGGCGGCCGGGACCGTGTTCGGCCTTGGCTCCATCGTCACCTACGTCATCGCCCAGGACGTGGCCGTCCTGTGGGTGGGCGCGATCGCCGGTGGCATCGCCAGCGCCTCGATCGACCTAGGCATCTCCTCGTTCATCAGCGACCGGACCCCGATCGAGCGCCGGGCGGCCGCGAGCGCCGGCCTGAACGCGATCACCGGCGCGCGCGGGATCCTCGTGCCGTTCGCTCTGAGCGGCCTGGTCCAGGCCGGTGTCGTGGACGTCACCGGCGGCCTTGCGCTGTGCGCGATCGCCTCGGCCGTGGGTGTGGGCCTGTACGCGCGCCTGCGGCTGGCCGCGCGTCGCGCCGACGCGCATGCGACGCAATCCACGCCCGACCAGCCGGCGAGGGCCGTCGCACAACAAGCGCCATCATCCATCTTCCCTGTCCCCGGCATCAGCGAGGAGTCGGCGGTTACCTAGGCCGGATCGATTCGACCCCGGGCGTCTCCAGCGCGTCCCACGGGCCGGTCGTCGGCACCAGCGCCGGGTACGATGCCGGCCATGCGACTGACCCCCTGGGAAGACGATCGGCTGACGATCTTCGCGGCCGCGGAGCTGGCCCGCCGGCGTCGCGAGCGCGGCGTCGCTCTGAACGCCCCCGAGGCGGTCGCGCTCATCTGCGACGCGATGCTCGAGGCGGCGCGAGCGGCGGCCGACCTGGGCGCGGTGGAAGCCGCGGGCCGCGCCGCGGTCGCGCTCGGCGACGTCATCGACGGGATCCGCGAACTGGTCGACGAGGTGCGTCTCGAGGTGCTGGTCGAGGACGGCGTTCGCCTCGTGGTCCTGCGGGATCCGATCGGAGACGGGACACCTCCGCCGCCGGACGGCCCCGGCGCCATTCGGTCCGAGCGGGAACCCGTGGATCCCGTGGCCGGGCGAGAACGGCGGACCGTCGAGGTCCACAACGGTTCACGCCGGGTGGTCCGGATCTCGTCGCATCACCCCTTCGATCGGGTCAATCCACGGCTCGCGTTCGACCGCATCGCCGCGGTCGGGTTTCGGCTCGATCTGCCGGCCGGTGCCTCCGAACGCTGGGCCCCGGGCGAGACGAAGTCGGTGTCGCTGGTCGCCTACGGTGGCGAGCGTGTCCCGCGAGAAGACCCACCCGGCGCCGCGGGCCGCGCACGATGACCCGGATCTCCCGCGAGGAGTCGCTGGCCCGCTTCGGCCCGTCGACCGGCGACCGGATCCGGCTGGGCGACACGAACCTGTGGGTGCGCGTCGGCGAGGACCGCCAGGCACCCGGGGACGAGCCGATCTGGGGCTACGCCAAGAATCTGCGTGCCGGGATGACCCAGCGGGAACGTGGTGGCCGTCCCGGCGAATCGGAGCTGGACGTGGTGGTGGCCGGGGTCGTCGTGGTCGACCCCGTGGTGGGCGTCGTCAAGGCCGACATCGGGATCAAGGACGGCCGGATCGTGGGAATCGGGCGGGCCGGGAACCCGGACATCAGCGACGGGATCGAACTACCGATCGGTCCGCACACGGCCCCGATCATGGGCTACGGCCTGATCGCCACCCCCGGAGCCGTGGACAGCCACGTCCACACGATCAGCCCTAACCTGATCCCGGCGGCGCTCTCGGCCGGCGTCACCACGCTCATCACCGCCGGCTTCGAGGAGCCGCCCTTCGCGATGGAGCGCATCCTCCAGGGGCTGGAGGCGTGGCCCGTCAACATCGGTCTCCAGGCGGGCGCGCGGAGTGCGGACGACGGCCCCCTTGACGCCCTCGTCGACGCCGGGGCCGTCGGGTTCAAGATCCACGAGGACTACGGCGCCTCCCCCGAGCTGATCGACCATGTTCTCCGCTACGCCGATGCTCGAGATCTGTCGGTCTCCCTGCACACCGACGGGCTTCACGAATCGGCCGAACTCGAGGACACCGTCGCGGCCATCGCCGGGCGGACCGTGCACGCCTATCACGTGGAAGGCTCGGGGGGCGGGCACGTGCCGGATCTCCTGGGCCTCGTCCGGGAGGCGGCAATCATCTGTTCGTCCACCACGCCCACCGTCCCGTGGGGCGTCGCGGCGGCCCGTGAAGCCGTGCCGATGACGCTCATCAACCACGGCGGCGGCTGGGACGTCCCGGGCGACGTGGAGCTCATCCTCGAGCGCGTCCATCCGGCCACGATGGCCGCCGAGGGCCCCCTGCACGAGCTGGGCGCGATCGCGATCGTGAACTCGGACTCGCAGGGGATGGGCCGGATCATGGAGACGGTCCGGCGGACGCTCCAGCTGGCTCACGTGATGAAGGCCTGGCGCGCCACGGAGGCGGGAACCGGCCATCCCGGGCTGCCCGCCGAGACCGCCGACCCGTACGACGACACCGAACGGGTCCTTCGCTACCTGGCCAAGGTGACCATCGAGCCGGCGATCACCCACGGGATCGCGCACGAGGTGGGCTCGCTGGCGCCGGGTCGGCTGGCCGATATCGTCCTCTGGAAGCCGGCCTGGTTCGGCGCCAAGCCGGAGCTGATTCTCAAGGCGGGCTATCCAGCGTGGGCTCCACTGGGCGATGGCAACGCGAGCGTCGAGCGGGCCGAGCCCACCCGCTATGCCCCCGATTGGGGTGCGATGCCGGCGGCGGCCGCCTCGCTGTCGGTCACGTTCGTATCGGGGGCAGTGGATGTCGCTCGGCTCGCGGGTCGCCTTGGCTCGCGGCGCCGGTTCGTTCCGGTCCGCGGATGCCGCGCGATCACCCGGGCTGATCTGATGTGCAACCGGGCAACCGCGCCGATCGAGATCGATCCGCGCGAAGGCCTCGTCACCCTCGCCGGTCGCCGGCTCGCGGTCGAACCGGTGGGCACCGACTTGCCCCTCAGCCGGCGCTACTTCCTGCGGTAGGGGCGGTTCCGGTCGCCGGTCTG
>CAKKPP010000003.1:44925-45123 GCA_919901745.1 Chloroflexota bacterium
GCTCGCGCCGGTCTGGCTCGCGCCGGTCTGGCTCGCGCCGGTCTGGCTCGCGCCGGTCTGGCTCGCGCCGCTGCGTCCGACTCCGCAACAGCGTCCGACTCCGCCGCAGATACCAGCGTGAAGCGTGGTGCGGGACGTCTCGGGGGTGCCGCGCGCCCTGGTACGGTCGCTCTACCAGCGGAGCGCGTACCGCGACTC
>CAKKPP010000003.1:45223-211731 GCA_919901745.1 Chloroflexota bacterium
GCGGCGCAACCCCAAAGGGTCTGTGGCACCAGCGGAGCGCGTACCGCGACTCGCGGCGCAACCCCAAAGGGTCTGTGGCACCAGCGGAGCGCGTACCGCGACTCGCGAGCGACGCCAGATGCGTCCCTCTACCAGCGGAACGCGTACCGCGCAGCCGCAAGCGGCCCGAACGCGTACCCGCGCGCTCAGAGGCGTCCGAATGTGGTCAGCGGCGACCGCGCTGGACATCGGCCAGTTCGCGAGCGACGTCCCGTCGCGCCTCGCGATCGGCGATATCGCGCCGGCGATCGTGGAGCTGTTTTCCGCGGGCCAGGGCCAGTTCCAGTTTCGCCTTGCCCTTTCCCGTGATGTACAACCGGAGTGGCACGACCGTCAGGCCCTTGGCCTGGGCCCGTCCGAGCAGTTCATCGATCTCGGACCGATGCAGGAGGAGTTTGCGCGTCCGTTTCGGCTCGTGGTTGTAGCGGTTTGCCTGTTCGAATGGGGCGATGTGGGCGCCGATCAGCCACGCCTCCCCGTTCTCGATTCGGGCGTAGGCGTCGGACAGGTTGACCTTGCCGGCGCGGATCGACTTGATCTCCGTTCCGGTCAGCACGAGGCCTGCCTCGAACGTCTCGGTGATCGAGAAGTCGTGGCGTGCGCGACGGTTGAGGGCGATGGTCTTTTCGCCCATCGGGTGTGACTCCTTCGAACCCTGGGGTGAATTGGTCCAGTGTGGACCGGACGCACGAGCGCCGGCCCTGTCGGGCCGGCGCTCGAAGCTCTTCCACCCGCAGGGTGTCCGCTTAGACGGTCATCTCCTGCGAGGTGGTGCAGCTACTGTGGTCGATCACTGCACATCACCTCCTTTCGTTCCGCGCCACCCTACCCGAACACGCGGCCACGTGCAAGAGACCGAGAAGTCCGCCGTCAGGGCGCGGCCGGCCGGGAGCGGGAGCAGGGCGCGGCGTGCCGGACGCGCGCGGCCGACCGGAGCGAGCGCGGCTGGCCGGACAGCCGCGTGCGGGAGCGGGAGCCGCGTGCGGGCGCTCAGGCGGCCCGCTGTAGGAGGAGCGGCTGTGCGGCCGTCCCCGTGAGGAGCTCGACGGCGCGGTCGAGGACCGGGTCGCTTCCCGCAGGCACGTCCGTCGGAACCTCGACCGGCACGTCTGGTTCGAGGCCGATGTGGTGGATCCAGCGCTTGTCGGGGGTGAGCCACCTGGCCACGGTCAGGCGAAACCCGCCATTGTCGTTTTCGAGGGGGGTCCACTGCTGGACGGTGCCCTTGCCGAACGAAGTTTCGCCGACCAGCCGGGCCCGACCCGTATCCTGGAGCGCGCCGGCGACGATCTCGCTCGCCGAGGCGCTCCCCCGGTCGATGAGGACGATGATTTCGATCGATGCATCCGTGGCCACACCGCCCTCCTCCGCCGTAGTGGGCGTCTGCTTGCCTTTCGAGTCCTCCTCCCAGAAGACCGGCCCTGTGGCGATGAACGTGCTGGCCACGGTGCGGGCGGCGGTCACAAACCCACCGGGGTTGCCCCGAAGGTCGACGATCAACCGGCTCCGCCCGGCATCGACATGCGCCTGCACCGCCTCGACGAAGGCCTTGGCGCCTGCGTCCGAGAACCCCGTCAGCCGCACGTAGCCGATCGTGCCGTCGGCTAGTTCCTCGCTGATCACCTCGCGCTGGGTGATGACGTCGCGCACGATCGAGATGTCGGTCGGCGGCCCACCGTCGCGCACAACCGTGAGGATGACCGTGGTGCCCTTCTTGCCGCGGATCCGATCGCGAGCCTCGTCGATGGACAGCCCATCGAGCGTGGATCCGTCAACCGCGAGGACGAGGTCGCCGGCCCGAAGGCCCGCCTTGAGTGCGGGTGAGCCGTCGATCGGGGCGATGATGACCAGCCGGCAGTCCGGACCCAACGTCGAGCAATCGGTGGGCGAACCGTCCCCGGCGCGCGTCCCGATCTCGGCACCGATTCCCTCGAACTGGCCGGAGATGCCCTGGAGGCTGTCGCGATACTCCTGGGAGGTCAGGTACGAGGAGTAGGGGTCCCCGATCGCCTCGATCATCCCCTTGATCGCGCCCTCGATGAGCGCCTTGCGATCGATCTCCCCACCGGCATATCGCTCGGTCACCGCCTGGTAGGCATCCCAGAACGGCTGGAACTCGGTCTCCAGTGCGGCCGGAGTGCCCGGCTGTTCCGCCGTTCGGCGACCGACGCTGTACCCCGACAGGAACAATGCGCTGCCGGCGAGCACGGCGACGAGAACGATCGCCGCCCCGAAGACGAATCGGCCGCGTCGCGGCGGTGAGCCGACCGGGATGATCGGGGCCGGCGCGTCGGTCGCGGGTTCGACGGAAGTCTCGGGCCATGCCGAGTCGGGGGCGGTGGGATCGAGGGGGTTCATCGTGACGGATCGTCCTCAACATGGGTTGGTCGACGGAGAGTCCTGTCGACGCTCGACCGGACGTGACGGGTCCGGTCGGACAGCCTACACCGACTCACCCGAACCTACGTTTGGCGCAGCCGCCCGGATCGACCGCCGTGCCATCCACGCGTCAGCGGATCAGGTAGGTCCGCACGGAGATCCACGAGCCGAGCACGCCGAGGCCGACCCCGGTTCCGGCGATGACGACGACGAGATCCCGCGCCAGTGGGCCGACCTCGATCGGCAGGACCCGAAAGAAGTCGAACATGAATCGGTTGAGAGGGTCCGCGGCAAGAGCCAGGACGCCGAGCGCGATCACGGCCCCGAGCAGGCCGACAAGGGCGCCCTCGAACACGAACGGCCAACGAATGAACGCGTCGGAGGCGCCGACGAGCCGCATCACCTCGATTTCGTCCGCCCGGGCAACGACCGCGAGGCGAATCGTGTTGACGACGATGAACAGGACGATGAACCCGATCACGAGAAGCACGATCGTGCCCCCCGTCCGCAGGAAGTCGGTCACCGTCAGCACCCGGTCAACGAGATCCTTGATGTTCTTGACGCGCTCCACGGCAGCTTCGCCCCGGAGCCGTTCGCTCACGAGGCCGAAATCGCGCGTGTCGAGGAGACCTACCTCGATGCTGGCATGGAGCGGGTTTGTCTCGAGGTAGCGGGTGAGGTCCTCCTGCCCCTGGGTGGTCCGCGCCTCGCGGAACCGTACAAGGGCCTCCTCTCGCGAGACATAGGTCACGGTATCAACCTCTGGCATCGCCTGGACCCGTGCCACGAGCGCGACGATCTCGTCGGGCGCGGCGGTGTCGTGGAGATCGGCCACGATCTCCACCTTCTGCTCGACGAAGTCAAGGCCTGCCAGGAGGCCCGCCTGCACGATCCAGAACCCGGCCAGGAGCAACAACATGAGGACCATCGTGGCGGTGGCCGCGATGCTCATGACGGCGTTCCGCCAGAAGCCGAGCCACGCCCGGCGAAGGCTGAAGGCAACGAACGTGATCACAGGACCGCCACGTCAGTCCTCACGATGGTAGGCGCCACCGATCTCGTCGCGGATGATCCGGCCCTCTTCGAGCGCGACCACGCGCCGTCGAAGAGCCGTCACCACGTCGGCGTCGTGCGTCGCCATCATCACGGTGACCCCGAGTTCGTTGATGCGGAGCAGGAGCTGGATGATCTCCCAGCTGATCAGCGGGTCCAGGTTGCCGGTTGGCTCGTCGGCAATGATCAGCTTGGGGTCGTGGACGAGGGCCCGCGCGATCGCTGTCCGCTGCTGTTCGCCGCCGGACAGCTGTCGCGGCACATGGTTGGCGACGCTCGAAAGTCCGACCAGGGCGAGCACGCGGTCGACCTGCGGCCGGATCAAGCGATGCTGGGTGCCGGTCACCTCGAGGGCGAACGCGACGTTTTCTTGCACCGTCTTGGTGGGAAGGAGCTTGAAATCCTGGAAGACGATGCCGATCGTGCGCCTGACCCTCGGAATCTGGCGCCGCGACAGCCTCGCAACGTCCTGACCATCGACGACGACCTGACCACCTGTCGCCAACTCATCGCGGATCAGGAGGCGCATGATCGTCGACTTGCCCGCCCCGGATGGGCCGACCAGGAACACAAAGTCCCCCTTGGGGATCACCAAATCGACATCAACGAGCGCCATCTTCCCGTTCGGGTAGCGCTTGGTGACGTCGTGGAGGACGACCACCGCCTGGTCCACGATGGGGGCGGGTCGGCGGCGCCGGAACCAGCGGCGGCCTCCCCGGCGTGCTGGGTTGGCGGGAGCAACGAGGGTCATGAACGGCTCCGCGGGTACTCGGCTTCGACGCTCGCCGCGGGCACTGCGATGAGAACCACGTCGCGGCTGAGGCTACCACCGGCTCGCGTGGACCGGCAAACGCAGGTCAGAGGAGCCCCGGCGACGTCGGCAGATACCGGGCGAAGTCGGCGAAGGGCTTTGTCCAGCACAGGAGAACCGGGAACCCCTCGATCCGGAACCCGGCCCGGAGGAGGTCGGTGGTCGCTCGGTCCGCATCGCCCGCGACCCAGCATGCCTGGGAGCCGCGAGGCTCGACGGCGCCGAGGAGGTGTCCGAGGACAGGGCTGAGCAGCGCCGGGGCGCGCACGGCCAGGGGACCGATTCTTCCGACTGGAGACGCATAGCCGTAGCCGATCGCGTTGTGGTCCGGGCCCAGGAAAAGGAAGCCGTGCGCTTTCGTGGTGCGCACGTAGCGATGGTCGAGCGGGTGGGCATAACCCAGCACCTCGCGGTCCAGGTCGTCGACCGCGTCGGCCAACAGGCGATGACCCTGGCCATCGCTCGATTCCACGAGCGTGGCGAACGGTACGGCCCGGACGCCAGAAGGGAGCCCGGGCATGGCGGCGGGCCCGGCCGTGGCGCCGGGAGTGCCGGCGAAGTTCCAGATCGGCCGGCGCGGCACGATTCCGAACGAGGCATAGAGGGCGTTGGAGATCGGCTGCGCACTGTCCGTTGCCGTCGCGAGCGTCAGCCCAGCGTCGGGGGGTGGCAGGATGCGCCTGAGGAGCGCCCGCCCGAGGCCATTGGCCTGCTCTTCCGGGTGCACGAAGAGCATCGACAGGAACCACACCTCGTCGCGCACCACGGCCGAACCGAAGGCTACCACGCGCTGAGTCCCGGCTCCGTCTCGCCGGGTCGCGACCACGAACCGCTCGGGATCGGTCAGCAGGGTGTGTGCGTGCAACCGTCCGAGTCGACCCGCCGAACTCGGATCGACCGGGATCAGCGGCTGGTTGAGGCGCGACTGGTACGCGTTGATGCCGTCGCGCCAGAGCTCAGCGCAGGCGGGCAGGTCGGCTTCGGTCGCCACCCGGAACGTGACGGCCGATGGCACTTCGTTCAGCGCGGTTCGTCCCCACCATTGGCCGGCGGATCGTCGTCGACGGCGGGCGGCGACCCGGTCGCGAGCCGTTCCAGCTCGGCCTGCATGAAGCTATCGAGGTCCCCGTCGAGTACAGCGCCGGTGTTCGAGGTCTCATGGCTCGTGCGCAGGTCCTTGACCATCTGGTACGGGTGGAGCACGTAGCTCCGGATCTGGTTGCCCCAGCCGGCTTCGACGTGTTCACCACGGATCGCGCGGAGTTCGGCTTCCTTCTGCTCGAGGGCCCGCTCGAGGAGGCGCGCCCGCAGGACCCTGGTCGCCATCTCCTTGTTCTGGGTCTGGCTGCGCTCGTTCTGGCTCTGGGTCACGATCCCGCTCGGCAGGTGGGTCAGCCGAACGGCCGAGTCGGTCTTGTTGACGTGCTGGCCGCCGGCACCCTGCGAACGGTAGGTATCCACCCGGATCTCATCCCAGTTCAGTTCGATCTCGATGTCGTCCTCGACCTGGGGCAGGACCTCGACCAGGCCAAACGTCGTCTGGCGACGGTTCTGCGCGTCGTATGGGCTGATCCGAACCAGTCGATGGACCCCGCGCTCGGCTCGCAGCCAGCCATAGGCGGCTCGACCGTCGACCGACACCGTGGCGCTCTTGATGCCGGCCTGTTCGCCCTCCTGCTGATCGAGGATCGCGGTCTTGAACCGGTGGCGTTCCGCCCAGCGCAGGTACATCCGGAGGAGCATCTCGGCCCAGTCGGTTGCCTCGGTCCCGCCGGCACCGGCGCTGATCGTCAGCAGGGCCGAGTGGTCGTCGTATTCACCGGAGAACATGAGCTGGGTCCGCTCGCGGTCGAAATCGGCCGCAAGCGCCGCGCCGTCGCGGTCGAGCTCGGCGTCGAGTTCCGGATCGCCCGACTCGTCGATCAACGCGCGCAGCGTGAGCAGTTCCTCGACGCGTCCCGCAAGGCCGTGCCACGTCTCGAGCTCCGTGCGCAGTGCGTCGGCTTCCCGAAGGACTCTCTGGGCATCCTGCTGGTCATCCCAGAAGCCGGGATCCTGCGTTCGGGTCTCCAGCTGGGTCAGGCGGTGCTGCCGTGCCTCGAGGTCAAAGATGCCCCGAGGTCGACCGGATCCGCTCGGCCAGGTCGCGAATGGCGGCGGCGTCCACCTAATTGCGTTCCTGGAGGTCCTGGAGGAGGAGCGGACGAAGCTCGATCAGGCGCAGGGCCGTCTTGCTTCGGGCGACGACGGGGTTCACACATGGGCAGTAGCTGTTGTGAGGGCAGACGCCGCAGTTTCCGTCGCAATCGAGGGCGGCGGCGTAGCTGCAGTTCCGACAGTCTCGCTCACAGGCGATGAGATCGACGAATGTTGATTCCTCGGCCTGCTTCACAAGTCCCTCTCTGGTATGGGGGCAGCGACTGTCGGGCGCGGGGCGTTTGGGCGAGGCCGCGAAAGGCCCTGCTGGCGGGAAGTTTTACGAAGTATAGGGGACGGAATCGACCTCGCCAAGAGGGAAGTCCTGTCCCCCGAACCCAGCCCGCTCAGGATCACCGATGAGGGCGGCCTCCCTCGATGAAATAGACAGCCAGCGCCGCCAGCTCGCGCACCGTGGCGTCGAGCCGACGCACGGGGTCCACATCGGTCGGACTGGTCGCGCTCGGCGAGCCCCACGCGGTGAGCGCCTCGTCGGTGGCGATGCGCAGCGAGCGAAGCATGTGGGTCCGGTCCGAGACCACGACGACCGTGCTGACCCCGGCCGCTCGCAGGAGAGCGCCCACCGCGGCGAGCGATTCCCGCGTGGTTCGGCCCCGATCCTCGAACAGGATCGCCGCATCCGGGACCCCGCGGCCGATCGCGTAGGCGCGACCCGCGGCCGCTTCCGTGGTCCGATCGCCCTCGGCCTTGCCGCCCGTCACGACGAGCATCGGCGCAACGCCGTCGCGGAACAGGGCGATCGCGTGGTCGAGCCGTGCCTGATAGACCGGCGATGGCACGCCGTTGTACTGGGCCGCCCCCATCACGATGATCGCCTCGACGGGGCGGCGCTCGTCGAGGGCGCCTTGTTGCCAGATGCGCACGGCCGTGTAGCCGCCTGCCACGACGGCGAGTAGCAGGCCGACCAGCGCCAGTCGGGCGAGGTCTCGCGCCATCAGACCGGCGCCGTGGCGATCACGCCGACCGGCCGCCGCCGCCCAGGCTCAGCGTCCGTGGCACTTCTTGTACTTCAGGCCCGATCCGCAGTAGCACGCATCGTTGCGACCAATCCGCTGTCCGGTCGGTGTGTATCCGGGTCGAACCCCCGACGCGTCTCCAGACGTGGCCGGGCCTCCCGAGCCGCTGCGCGGCGTTGAGCCGAGCGGCACCCCACCGAGCGTCTCGCGGGCCAGGCCGCCACCGGGAAAGCCCCGCGCAATGCCGCCGACTTGCGGCGGGTCGCCTTTACTGCTGCCGGCGGCAAGCGTGGCCCCTGACGCGGCGGCCGTTCGTGGCCCCGGCGCGGCGGCTCCCGGAGCCCCCGGCGCGATCGGGGGACGAGCCGGCTGACCTGGACCGGGCAGTGGCATCGGGCCCGCCGGCGCCTGGCGCGACACGGTGACCCGGAAGATGGAGGTCGCCACCTGGTGACGGATGAGCTCCGTCAATTCGTCGTACAGCCGATGCGCCTCTTTGCGGAACTCGTTGAGCGGGTCCTGTTGTGCGTAGCCGCGCAGCCCGATACCCCGGCGCATGTCGTCGATCTCGGTGAGGTGCTCCACCCAGATCGAATCGATGGTGCGCAGGAGGACCAGGCGCTCGACCATCTTCCAGTCGGCCTCGCCGACCTCGGCCTGGCGCGCCGCCAGGCGCTGGTCCATGAGGCCGTGGAGATGCTCGACGATCGCTTCAGGTGTTCCGAGATCCCAGAGCGGCGCCTCGTCGATTTCCGCCGGCTCGAACCCCATCCGTCGGACGTCGGCGACCAGGCCTTCGAGTCCCCACGCATCGGGTGAGGGATCCGACAGGTACTGCGCCGCCAGCGCTTCGACCTCCTCGTCGAGGAACGCCTGAACGGTCTCGGCCAGGTCTTCGTTGCGAAGGACCTTGTCGCGCTCTGCGTAGATGGTCTCGCGCTGGAGGTTGATGACGTCGTCGAACTCGACAACGCGCTTGCGCATGTCGAAGTTGAAGCCCTCGACACGGGTCTGTGCGCTCTCGATCGTCTTGCTCACGAGGCGCGATTCGATCGCGACGTCGTCCTCGAGGCCCATTCGCTCCATGAGGCCGGCCACGCGCTCCGAGGCGAAGCGTTTCATGAGGTCGTCGTCGAGCGAGAGGTAGAACCGCGACGACCCGGGATCGCCCTGGCGGCCGGCGCGCCCGCGCAGCTGGTTGTCGATGCGCCTCGAATCGTGGCGTTCCGTGCCGATGATGTGCAGGCCACCGGCCGCGACCACCTCGTCGTGAGCGGCAGCACAGATCGCCTTGGCCTCGGCGAGTGCGGCGTCATACGTCTCGCGATCCACCTCGGCCGGGTTCAGGCCCTTCCGGTGCAGGATCTCCGAGGCCAGGCCCGCCGGGTTGCCGCCGAGCTGGATGTCCGTGCCGCGGCCGGCCATGTTCGTGGCGATCGTGACCGCGCCGGTCCGCCCTGCCTGCGCGACGATCCCCGATTCCCGTTCATGGAACTTCGCGTTGAGAACCTCATGCTTGATCCCGCGGCGTTGGAGCATGGCACCGAGGAGCTCCGACTTTTCGACAGAGACCGTGCCCACGAGGACCGGCCGTCCTGCCTCCTGCATCTCGGCAATCTCGTCGATGACGGCGTTGAACTTCGACTGCTCGTTGCGGAACACGAGGTCCGCCTCGTCATCGCGGATCATCTCGCGGTGGGTCGGGATGGCCACGACCTCGAGGTGATAGATCTTGTGGAATTCCTCGGCCTCGGTCATGGCCGTCCCGGTCATGCCGGCGAGCTTGTCGTACAGCCGGAAATAGTTCTGGAACGTGACGGTCGCCATCGTCACGCTCTCGCGCTGGACGTGGACGCCCTCCTTGGCTTCGACGGCCTGGTGGAGGCCCTCCGACCAGCGCCGGCCCGGCATCTGGCGACCCGTGAACTCGTCGACAATGACGATCTCGCCGTCCTTGACGATGTAGTCGCGGTCGCGCTTGTACAGGGCCTCGGCACGGAGCGCCTGTTCGAAGTGGCGAGCGAGTCGTGGGTCGGCGTCGTACAGGTTGTCGATGCCGAGCAGCTTCTCGATCTTCTCGACGCCGTCTTCCGTCGGGCTGACCGCCCGGTCCTTGAGGTCGACGAAGTAGTCGCCGCCCTCCTCTTCGCCCTCCGGCCGCCCCACCAGGCGGGGGAGAAGCCGGGCAAAGGTCTGGTACAGGTCCCCCGACTCCTCGGCCTGCCCCGAAATGATCAGTGGCGTGCGAGCCTCGTCGATGAGGATATTGTCGACCTCGTCGACGATCCCGAACGCGCGTTCGCGCTGAACCCGCTGATCCAGCTCGAGGACCATGTTGTCGCGGAGGTAGTCGAACCCGAACTCGTTGTTCGTGCCGTAGGTGACATCCGCGGCGTAGGCCTCACGGCGCGACACCGGACGCAGGTTGACGAGGCGCTCGTCGCTCGTCGGGTAGCCGGGCTCGAAGACGTAGGACGCGTCGTGGGTAATCATGCCGACGCTCACGCCCAGGAAGTGGAAGACGGGCCCCATCCACTGGGGGTCGCGCCGGGCGAGGTAGTCGTTGGGGGTGACGACGTGGACACCTCGTCCGGTCATCGAGTTGAGGACCGCGGCGAGGGTCGGCACCAGGGTCTTGCCCTCGCCGGTGCGCATCTCGGCGATCTTGCCCTCGTGGAGGACCGCCCCGCCCATGAGCTGGACGTCGAAGTGGCGCATCCCCAGCGTCCGCTTCATCGCCTCGCGGCTCATCGCGAAGACCTCGGGCATCACGTCGTCCAGGGCACGCTGCACGTCGGCGAGTTCTCGCTTGCGGCGCGCCTTGGTCAGTTCGCGGCGACGTTCGGGTTCCGGGTGATGAAGCTCGTCCTCGTCCGGCTCACCCGGGACGGCGATCTCCTGGATCTCGGCACGGATCTCGGAAAGTCGGGCGCGGATCTCCTCCTCGGACAGGGCTTCGAGCTCCGGCTCGAGCGCGTTGGCGGCGTCGATCAGCGGCTGGAGGCGGCGAATTTCGCGGTCGTTCGAATCGATGAACCGGGAGAGGAAGCGCATGGCCGGTGCAGTATAGGGCGACTTGCCGCGGCGACCCTCTTGGGCGGGAGCGGTCTTCGAGCGAGAGGGAGTACGTTGACGCCGTGACGATCGGGACCACCCTTGGCTTCCCGACTGGAGCTGGGCATTTGGACTGCGCGAGGAGGGGCGACATGCCGTCGTGTCGACCGCGCGGATGCGCTTCGGGTCGAACGTGCTCACTGAGGACTTCTGCGCGACCCGACTGCGGAAGATGGTCACGAGGGACATCGGTCTCCTCTACTTCGGGCTGCCCCTGTCAACTGAGCCTCGCAGCGTGCTGTACAACAACATCCTCAGCGTGGACGACCTTGACGGGATGGGTCAGGACTTCTGATCGAGCCGACGTCGGGTAGCCGTCGGTTCGCCCCCGTCCACGCTCGGACGAGGACCGGCATGAACTCGAGCGACGAGTCGTCCTCGACGGGTCACGCGCGCCCGGCCGCGCTGGCGGCGTCATCCGGAAGTCGGTGAACGGGAAGGTCAGCGCATCCGTTTTGGCGCTGCCGATCAGCCCCAGAAGCCCGTTCCGTAGCCGAGGACGATCAGCACGAAGGTTGCAGCGGCCAGGCCGGCCCAGAACGCCACCGAGCGGCCGATCGCCGTCGGGTTCATCTCGGGGTTCCTGAGTGCGGGCAGACGGCCGCCCTTCAGGGCCGAACCCCACCTCGGAGACTGCAGCTGGTTGCGCCAGGCGCGGTCCTCCACGGGACGGGGTTCGACCCCGCCCTTGCCGTCGGGTCGGTGGAGCTGGAGCGTCATCGGTCTTCGTGCACCTCAGGCGGCTGAGTGGTCTGCATCGTCCGCTGGCGCATGATCCGGCTCGTTCCGGAGATCCAGCTTGCGCGCCACCCCATCCTCCCACAGGAGCATCTCCTGGGTGAACGAGACCTCGCTGCTGAACAGGGCTCCGACCGACTCGCCGCGATGGATCCGCTTGATCGCCTCGCCGATGAGTGGCGCTACGGACAGCGTCGTGAGCTTGGAGAGCCGCTTCGCCGCGGGCAGCGGCACCGAGTCCGTCAGGACGACCTCGACGAGGCTGGACTCACGGATCCGATCGACGGCGGGGTCACTCAGGACTCCGTGGGTGGCACACGCGTAGATCTCGGTGACGCCCTCGCGTTCCAGCGCCCGAACGATCTCCACGAGCGTCCCGCCGGTATCGATCTCGTCGTCGACGATGATCGCCCGCTTGCCCCGGACGTCGCCGATCACGTTCATCAGCTCAGCCCGATCGAGGTTTCCGACGCGCCGCTTCTCGATGATCGCGAGCGGGGCATCGAGCAGCTCCGCGAACGCGCGCGCGCGCTTCGCGAAGCCGAGGTCGGTCACGATGACGAGGTCCTGGAGGTGCTTGTGCTTGAAGTAGTTCGACAGGATGTGAACTGCCGTCAGCTCGTCCACGGGGATGTTGAAGAACCCCTGGATCTGGCCCTGGTGGAGATCCATCGTGAGGACCCTGTCGGCGCCGGCCACGGTGATCATGTCCGCGACGAGCCGTGCCGTGATCGGCACTCGCGGCTGGTCCTTCTTGTCCGATCGGCCGTATGCGTAGTACGGGACCACGGCCGTGATCCGTCCTGCGCTCGCCCGCTTGAAGGCATCGATCATGATCAGCAGCTCCATGATCGACTGGTTGACCGGGCGGCAGGTGGGCTGGACGAGGAACACGTCCTTTTCGCGGACGTTGTCGAGAATCTTGACGAAGATGTTCTCGTTGGCGAACTGGAAGACCTCGAGGCGGCCGGGCTCACTGGCCAGGTAGCGGCAGATCTTCCGGGCAAGGTCCGGATTAGCGTTCCCGTAGTAGATCTCGAACTGGTCCGAGTACACGGGCGCCTCCCGATCGCCGAAGGTCCTCACGACTCCCGCGAGCCGCTGCCCGGGTCGCCGGCGGGAGGTGTCGCGCCGGGCGTTTCCGGATCGTCATTGTCGCCGATGCCCCGCCCCTCCGCCAGTCCCGCGCGGAACGCGGCGATGGCGACGACGCGGTCGCCTTCGGCGAGGCGCATGACGATGACCCCGCGAGCGCTCGATGAGTAGCGATTGATCGTGTTCGTCTCGGTCCGGATGACCTGCCCGCCGGCCGAGATCAGCAGCAGCTCCTCATCGGCGTCCGTCACCTGCTGGACCGCGGCAACGTCGCCGGTCTTGCGACCCTCGAGGGAGATCAGGCCGACGCCCTGGCCGCCACGGTGCTTCCGCCGGAACTCGGTCAGCGCGACGCGCTTGCCGACGCCGGTCTCGGTCAGGACGAGCAGGTCGGCATCCGGCTCCACAACGCTCATGCCGACGACCGAGTCACCCTGCCGGGCGAGCCGGATTCCGATGACCCCGGCCGCGTCGCGGCCCATCGGCCTGACCTCGGCCTCGGCGAATCGGGCGAGCTTGCCCTTGGCCGTGGCGATGATCACGTCGTCGTGGCCGGTCGACACGTCGACCCAGGCCAGCTCGTCCTCGTCGTTGATCGTGATCGCCCGGATGCCGGACGAGCGGACCCGCTCGAATTGCTCGAGCGGCGTCTTCTTGACGATGCCGCGTCGCGTCGCCAGGACCAGGTAGGAACCCGCCTTGAAGTCCGGCAGCATGATCGTCGCCATCGGGACCTCGCCGGATTCCACCTGCACACCGGGGAGGTTGATGATCGGCAGACCCTTGGCCTGGCGGCTGGCATCAGGAATCTGGTGAACCTTGGTGCTGAACACCCGGCCGCGGTTGGTGAAGAACAGTGCCCAATCGTGGGTGTTCGCGACCAGCAGATGCTCGACCGCGTCCTCCTCGCGGGTGACGTGGCCGATGATTCCCTTGCCGCCTCGGTGCTGTCGGCGATACGTGTCGACCGGCTGGCGCTTGACGTAGCCGCGACCCGAGATCGTGACCACGACGTCCTCGTCGGCGATCAGGTCCTCGTCGGTCATCTCCCGCGACGAGTCGTCCTCGACCCGTGTCCGACGATCGCCGGCGTGGCGGCGCTTCAGTTCGTCGAGCTCATCGCGGATGATCGCGAGGACGCGCGAAGTGTTGGCAAGAATGTCCTCCAACTCTGCAATCAGCTGAATGACCTGGAGATACTCGTCCTCGATCTTCTTTTGTTCGAGTGCGGCCAGCCGGGCGAGGCGCAGGTCGAGGATGGCCTGGGCCTGCAACTCCGACAGGTCGAACCGGGTCATCAGGTTCGTGCGCGCCACGTCGGTGTCGGCAGATTCCCGGATGGTCTTGATCACCGCGTCGAGGTGATCGAGGGCTGTCTTGAGGCCCTCGAGGATGTGCGCGCGCGCCCGCGCCTTGCCGAGGTCGTATTCGGTCCGTCGGCGGACGATTTCACGGCGGTGCTCGACATAGTGTTGGAGGACCGCCTTGAGCGACAGCGTCTGCGGCTGTCCGTCGACGAGCGCAAGCATGTTCATGTTGAACGCCGTCTGCATCGATGTGTGCTTGAACAGGTTGTTCAGGACCTTGTGCGGGTTGGCGTCGCGCTTGATCTCGATATACATGCGCATCCCGTCCCGGTCCGATTCGTCGCGCAGGTCCGAGATTCCCTCAAGCTTCTTGTCCTTGACGAGCTCGGCGATCTTCTCGAGCAGCGAGGCCTTGTTCACCTGGTACGGGAGCTCGGTGACGATGATCGCCATCCGGTCGCCGCGCACCTCCTCGAACGCAACCTGGGCGCGCATCACGACCCGGCCGCGACCATGGGCGTACATCTGGCGGATCGCGTCGACCGTTTCCTGCTCGCCCGTGATCGGGTTCCGCTGCTGTTCGAAGCGGTAGATCGTCCCGCCGGTCGGGAAGTCCGGCCCGTGCACGATCTGGCAGAGATCGTCCGACGTGATCTCCGGATCGTTGATGATCGCGATCGTGGCATCGCAGATCTCCCCGAGGTGATGCGGCGGGATGTTCGTGGCCATGCCGACGGCGATCCCCGACGACCCATTGACGAGCAAGCTCGGCAGGCGAGCCGGGAGGACGCTCGGTTCGCGCTGCGTGCCGTCGTAGTTGTCGACGAAATCGACCGTTTCCTTGTCGATGTCGGCGAGCATCTCCGCGGCGATGGCCGTCAGGCGCGCCTCCGTGTAGCGCATGGCCGCCGCGGAGTCGCCGTCCACCGAGCCGAAGTTGCCCTGTCCGTCGACGAGCGGATAGCGCATCGAGAAGTCCTGGGCGAGTCGGACGAGTGCGTCGTACAGGGCGACGTCGCCGTGCGGGTGGTACTTGCCCATGACCTCGCCGACGATCGCCGCGCACTTTCGGTACGAGCTGGTCGACGACAGGCCCATCTCGCCCATCGTGTAGAGGATCCGGCGATGGACCGGCTTGAGGCCGTCGCGGACATCGGGCAGGGCGCGCGCCACGATCACGCTCATGGCGTAATCGAGGTAGCTCACCCGCATCTCGTCCTCGACGCGAATGGCGCGGATGTCGCCCAGGTTGTCGGTCACGGATCAGCTCTCCTGCTGTGGTCGTTCAGTCGAGTGGGGGCTCGGGCTGGTTGCGGGGCTCGGGCAGCTCGTCAAATCGGGTGCGGATCGCCGCCGCCGCCGATGTCGCCGGTGCGCCCGGCGTCCGATGCACACCGTCGAGCCGTGATCGCAACCGTTCGGCATCGTCGCGAGGGAGCTTCGCCAGGGAGTCTCGGATCACCCAGGCACGATGCCCGTCGCCGGTTGCAGCAGCGGTCTCGGTTTCGCGCTCAAGGGCGGCCAGTGTCGCAGCAGGGTCTTCTCCTGCCAGCGTTCGATACGCCCAGGCCAGCGCCTTCTGCACGTCCGGCTCACTGTCGCCGATCAGTTGACCCAGGAGGTCGATGCCAGCCGATCGCACATCGTCGGGCAGCCGGTGACGCCGATCCTCATGCGGGAGCGCGGCGATCGTCGATGCCACGAGGCGCCGCTCCCAGCGCGACGCCGAGAAGACCAGTTGCTCCAGCTCCGCCCAGCGAAACGAGGCGTCGAGAACCCCGATGGCGTATGGCCGCGCGAGGGTGTCGACGGTGATCCAGTCCGCTGCCTGGCGGGCGGCCCGCCGCAGCAGTTGCCAGGCCCGTTCAGGGTCCACGAGGACCAGCCTGCCGAGCAGGCCGAAGGCCAGCCAATGGGCTTCCAGATAGTCTTCGCGGAGCAGGCGATCCGCGATCGACAGCAGCGGAGCCGGGCGATCGCGACGCGTGGTCGAACGCAGTCCGGCGGCGACTGCGCCGAGCAGGGGCGTGCGTACCCCCAGCGTGTGCCCGATTCCGGGCGCAACGAAGGCCTGGCCGTGCTGATAGGCCGGATCAGCGAGCGCATCGAGGCCACGGCGCAGGGCTGTGGCGAACTGCTCCGGCTCGCCGACGTCGTCGCCGAGGGACCGGCCGAGCCCGCGAGCGCCAGGCCGCTTGGCGGCGACGAATGCAACGGAGCGGGCGGTAATCGACGACGCGGGCACCAGTGTCGCTGCTGCCGATGTCGCTCCTGCCGATGGTGTCACGAGCCTGCGTCCGTGCCCGCGTCCTGCGAACCGTCGACCACGCGGAAGCGATATCGGGCCCGGAGCGCCTCACGTTGATCGGGTCGCGCGGCCACGTAGGTTGCCTCGGCCGTTGCGAGGACCGCACCCGACACAGGATCGACGAGCCGTCCGGCGGTCGCCATGACCCGCCGCCGCGCATCGACGACCCAGCCCTCCCCGCGGATGGTCGCCTCGAGCGGGACGGGTCGCTTGAAGGCCAGATCGAGCTTCGCCGTCACGCCCCAGGCATCGCGATCGATCAACGCCCAGGCCATGACCTCGTCGAGGATCGTCGCCACGATCCCACCGTGGGCGATGCCATCCCACCCCTGGAATCTGGACTCGAGCTGCAGTTCGGTCCAGCAGCGCCCGTCGTCGGCATGCAGGACGAGGCGCAGGCCGTGTTCGTTCAATTCGCCACACGCGAAGCAATGGTGCGGGTCGAGCACGACTCGCCGGCCGCGGAAGGTGACGCCCGGCACCGCTTCACGGGCGATCTCAGACGTCAAGGTTGCGCACCTTCCGCGCCTCGGTCTTGATGAACTCCTTGCGCGGCGCGACCTTCTCGCCCATGAGCATGGTGAAGATGGCGTCGGCTGACGCGGCATCGTCGACCTCGGCCCGGAGCAACGTGCGGGTTTCCGGGTTCATCGTCGTGTCCCACAACTGGTCGGCGTTCATCTCGCCGAGACCCTTGAAGCGCTGAACAGAGAGGCTCTTGACGTTCATCTCGCGCGTGATCCGCTCCCGCTCCTTCTCGCTGTTCGCATATCGGGTGACCTTGCCGGTGCTGAGCCGGTAGAGCGGTGGCTGGGCGATGTACAGGTAGCCGGCCTCGATCACCTGGGGCATGAACCGGTAGAAGAACGTCAGAAGCAGCGTCCGGATGTGGGCGCCGTCGACATCGGCGTCGGTCATGATGATGATCCGGTGGTAGCGGATCTTCGACAGGTCGAAGCTGTCGCCGATCCCTTCGATCCCGGCACCGAGGGCGATGATCAGGGGCCGCACGTTCTCGCTGGCGACGACCTTGTCGAGGCGTGCCTTCTCGACGTTCAGGAGCTTGCCGCGCATCGGCAGGATCGCCTGGAAGCGGCGGTCGCGGCCCTGCTTTGCGGAACCGCCGGCCGAGTCACCCTCGACGATGTACAGCTCGCTTCGGGCCGGGTCGCGCTCCTGGCAGTCCGCGAGCTTTCCGGGCAGGGACAGGCCATCCAGCACCCCCTTGCGGAGGACCAGGTCGCGCGCCTTGCGTGCAGCTTCACGCGCCCGCGCCGAGGTCAGGCACTTGTCGATAATCCGTCGCCCGTCGCCGGGGTTCTCCTCGAGGTACTGGGACAGGCTCTCGCCGACGGCGTTCTGCACCTGGCCCTTGACCTCGGCATTTCCGAGCTTGGCCTTGGTCTGGCCTTCGAACTGCGGATCGGTCAGCTTCACGCTGATGACCGCGGTCAGACCCTCGCGGACGTCGTCGCCGGACAGGTTCGTGTCCTTGTCCTTGAGCACACCGGCCTTGCGCGCCCAGTCGTTGAGCGAGCTCGTCAGCGCCGCGCGGAAGCCCGTGACGTGGGTCCCCCCGTCCACGGTGTTGATGTTGTTGGCAAAGGCGAGGACGTTCTCGCTATAGCCGTCGTTGTACTGGAGGGCGACCTCGACCATGGTCGGCCCGTCGCGTCGCTCAACATAGATCGGGCGCTGGTGGAGGGCTTCCTTGTTCCGGTTGAGGTGCCGCACGAACGACTGGAGGCCACCCTCGAAGTAGAAGCTGCGCTCGCGATCGCTGCGCTCGTCGATCAGGGTGATCCAGACGCCCTTGGTGAGGTACGCCGACTCACGCAGTCGCTGGCTGATCGCGTCGAAGGAGTAGTCAATCGTCTCGAACATCCCGGCGTCGGCCTGGAACCGGGTCGTCGTCCCGCGCCGCGCGCCCGCCGGGCCGATCTTCCTGACGGGGGTCGTGGGCTTTCCCCGCGCGTACTCCTGGGCGTACACGCTGCCGTCGCGGGACGATTCGACGCGCAGAAACGATGACAGCGCATTGACGACGCTGACGCCGACTCCGTGGAGGCCGCCCGACACCTTGTAGCCGCCCCCGCCAAATTTTCCTCCTGCGTGCAGAACGGTATGGACGACCTCCATGGCGTCCTTGCCGGTCTTGTGGCGGCCGACCGGCACGCCTCGACCATCGTCCTCGACCGTGATCGTCCCATCGACGGCGATCGTGACCTTCACCGTCGTTGCGTGACCGGCCATCGCCTCGTCGATCGAATTGTCGACGACCTCCCAGACCAGGTGGTGAAGTCCGCGCGCGTCCGTTGACCCGATGTACATCCCGGGTCGGCGGCGAACAGCTTCGAGCCCTTCGAGCACCTGGATGCTCGCCGCCGTGTACTCGGACCCTGCTGCGACCTTGGCCCGGCGACCGCCGGCAGGCCGGCCGTTCGATGCCGTGGTTCGGGTTGCTTCCTCGGTCACGCGCTTCCTCCGATCAGGCGGTCGTACAGCCGCCCGAGGTCCTCGTCGCTGTAGTACTCGATGACGATGCGTCCACCCCGTCGTGTCCGGGCGAGGTGAACCTTGGTGCCGAGGGCGTGGCGCAGGTCATCCTCCACGCGCTCCAGTTCCGGATCCAGGGCGGATCGGGCCGGCTGCGCGGGGGACATCGTGCGCGGCTCGCGCAGGCGCCGCACGAACTCCTCTGTCTGGCGGACCGACAATCCCTGGTCGATGACCGTCGGCAGCACGCGACCCTGCTGATCGGGGTCGAGGCCACCGAGCGCTCGGGCATGGCCCTCGCTGATCTCGGTCGCGGCGAGCGCGGCCTGGACGGCCGGCGCAAGATCGAGCAGTCGGAGCGTGTTGGCCACCGTGGACCGGGCGCGACCCACCCGAGCAGCCAACGCCTCGTGGGTAAAGCCGAACTCGTCGATCAACTGGCGGTACGCGATCGCCGTCTCGATCGGGTCGAGATCCTCGCGCTGCAGATTCTCGACAAGCGCGAGCTCGAGCTGCTCACGATCGGCCAGCTGGCGAATCACGGCCGGGATGCGCTCCAGCCCGGCCAGCTGGGCAGCCCGGACCCGACGCTCGCCGGCAACCAGCCGATAGCCGTCGAGCGTCTCGGTGACGAGGATCGGCTGGATGACGCCGTGCTCGGCAATGCTCGCGGCCAGGGTGCGGAGTTCCGGCTCCTGCATTCGACGCCGAGGTTGGTACGGGTTGGGCTCGATCCGGGCCAACGGAATCTCGTGGGTGCCGTCACCGGCCGGACGCTGGGGGATCAGCGCAGCCAACCCCCGCCCGAGACCCAGGCCTCGCTCGGGTCGAGCCGTCACGAGTCGGCGCTCATGAGGCGAGATGCCGTCTCGACCACGCCACCCCGCCACGCATCGGGTGATATCGACGCGTTCGAACCTTTCGCATCGGTGACGCCGTCCCGGGCGCGGTGAGCCATGCGTGCCCGAACCTCATCACCAAGGCGCCGATAGGCTTCGGCGCCCTTCGAATTGGGCGCGTACAGGGCGACCGGGCGCCCGTGGCTGGGTGCCTCGGACAGACGCACGCTCCGGGGGATCACGGTTTCATAGACCTTGTCACCCAGATGACCGCGGACCTCGGCCGCGACATCGGTGGCGAGGTTGGTTCGTGAGTCGAACATGGTGATCACGGCACCTTCGATCTCGAGACGCGGGTTCAGGTGCTCACGCACCAGCTGGATCGTGCCGATGAGCTGGGAGACACCTTCGAGTGCGTAGTACTCAGCCTGGATGGGGATGAGCACCGAATCGACCGCGGTCAGGGCATTGACCGTCAGGAGGCCGAGCGAGGGCGGGCAATCGATGAGGATCACGTCGAACCTTGAGCGCGTCGGCTCGAGGAGGCGCCAGAGACGACGTTCCCGTTGATCCATACCAGCGAGCTCGACCTCGGCTCCGGCCAGGGCAACCGATGAGGCGATGAGCGACAACCCGGCGATCCCCGTGGGCACGGCAAGGCCCAACAGCGGCACGCCGTCGATGACGGCGTCGTACACCGATGCGGCCTGGCCGTTCCGTTCCACCCCAAAGCCGCTCGTTGCGTTGCCCTGCGGATCGAGATCGACGACGAGGACGCTATCTCCTGCGAGTGCAAGGTGGGTTGCGAGGTTGACCACGGTGGTCGTCTTGCCGACCCCGCCCTTCTGATTGGCGCAGGCGATCGCTCTACCCACTCAGGAGCTCACCGTTGATCTGTTCACGTGGTCGATTCTAGCATCGGGGCCCTGTTCCTTCCTTCCGTTGGCGTTGGGCAGGTCGAGGACAGTGTCGTCCGGATCGCTCTACTGCGGCGCATCAGAGCAGCACAGGTCGCACCGGCGCGCTCGTTTCACGTGAAACAAACATCCGACTGTCGGTGGGCGCGCCGACGACCGTGTCGTCCGGGTCGCTCGAACACAACGCATCCGGGTTGCTTCGCGCGCGTTTCACGTGAAACACACCCCCCCGAGCCGGCTAAAGGCCACGTGGAAACCAGGAGGGCCGCGATCCCTGAGCACGACGGGGCACGGCGATTGCCGCCCGAAAGCCCGCATGGGATACTTCCGGATGAAGCACACCGGTCACCAACTCAACTCCGCGCGGCGAGGCGCGGCTGGTCCGAGCGGAACCGGTCCGTACTCCGAGGACGACCGACCCGATGATTCTGCTCCTCGCCGCGGTCGGTTCACTGGCAGCGGCCTTGATCGAGCTCAGCCTCACGCCACACCTTGGCGTTGAGGGCGCCCATCCCCACCCGGTGCTCGTGTTCGGCGTGATCTGGACGATCGTCATTGGCGTCGAGAGCGGACTTGCCTGGGCCTTCGTGGGCGGGATCGCGCTCGATATCCTCGCCGAACGGCCGCTGGGATCGACCGCATTCGCACTCCTCATCGCGGTCGGTGGTGCGTCGGCGTTGGCGCGTTCGATGGTGCGCCTGCGCCCACTGGCCCCGATCGTGGCAGTACCGATCTTCAGCTTCGTCTACTCGATCGTGCAGTTCGTCCTGATCGGCGCCCTTGGCTCGCCGATCCCTGTCGGCGATCCTGTTGCCATCCTCGGACCCGGGATCGCCTACGACGCGGCGATCGCCGTGGTGATCGGACCCCTCGCGATCGCGGTCAAGGATCGGTATACACCGGAAGAGCGCGTGGACTGGTGAGCACGTACGTCGACGGGAGCCCGGTGCGCGAGCGCCGAACGGCCCGCTACGTCGTGTTTTCCATCGCCCTCCTGCTCGGGATCGGCCTCCTTGCGGCCCGCCTGGCGTATCTCCAGATCGCGCTCGGCGCGGACTACGCCGTCCTCTCAACAGGCAACCGGACCGTGGCGCAGGCGATTCCGTCGTCACGCGGCCTCATCTACGACCGCGCGGGCCGCGTCCTGGTGACCAACATCCCCACGTACGCCGTGAAGATCCGGCCGGCGGACCTGCCGTTCTCGCTTCGCGACGCGGTCGTGTCCCGACTTGCCGCGCTCGTCGGCCTCGATCCGGCGACCATCAACGAGACGATCGACGCGAATCCCGGCTCGCGGTTCGATCTCGTCAGGGTCGCCCGCGACGTTCCGCTGGATGTCGCCCGCGTGATATCGGAAGCGCGCCTCGATCTTCCCGGCGTCGAAGTCGAGGTCGAGGCCCGCCGGGAATACGCCTACGGACCGCTGTTGGCGCAGATTCTCGGGTATACCGGTCCCGTGGGTCCCGATCAACTCCCGGATCTCCGTGCAGACGGCTACCTGCCCGATGATCTCCTCGGCAAGGCAGGCCTGGAAGCCGTCTACGAAACCGATCTCCGGGGGGTGTACGGGAGCCAGGTGGTTGAGCGTGACGCAACCGGTCGCCGCCTCCAGGTGCTCCAGACCACCAAGGAGGCCACCGCCGGCAATTCGCTCACCCTGACCATCGACGCACACGAGCAGGACCTCGCCGAGCAGGCGCTTCGCTGGGGGATGGACGAAGCCGGGTTGAAGCGTGGCGTCGTGATTGTCATGAACCCCCAGACGGGAGAAATCCTGTCCCTGGTGAGCCTGCCGACCTACGACGACAACGACTTTGCCCGAGGCATCAGCAACGCCGACTATGCCGCACTGCTGGCCGATCCGGACAAGCCCTTGATCAACCATGCCGTCAATGCCCATTACCCGCCGGGCTCGACCTACAAGCTGGTGGCCGGCCTCGGGGCTCTTGCGGACGACAAGATCTCGGCTTCCACGAAGATTCTGACGCAGCCGTACCTCACGCTCGGGACGACTCGGTTCTACGACTGGAACCGTCGAGGATGGGGCCGGTGCGACATGAACTGCGGTTTCGGCCACTCGAGCGACACCTACTTCTTCCAGCTCGCCGGCATGCTGGGGATTGACCGGCTCGCGTATTGGGCGCGCGAACTCGGATTCGGCGAACAGACCGGGATCGACCTTCCGGGCGAGGCCCGCGGCACGGTTCCATCGAACCAGTGGAAACTCGACACGCTCGGTGAGCCGATCTATCCCGGCGAGACGTATCAGGCCGGGATTGGACAGGGCTACGACGTGGTAACCCCGATCCAGCTGATCAACGCCTACGCGACGCTCGCCAATGGCGGCAAGCTCTATCGGCCCCAGCTCGTGCGCGACGTCGTTGCACCCGACGGCACGGTCGTGCGGACGTTTGAACCGGACCTCATTCGTGAGGTTGACATCCCCGCGAAGGACCTCGAGACGATGCGCCGCGCGGCACGCAATGTGGTCCTCATTCGACACACCTACAACCTCGTCGACCTCCCGATCGTTGTCGCCGGGAAGTCCGGAACCGCGGAGTTCGGCAATCGAGATCGACAGGGCCGCCTGCCGTTCCACTCGTGGTTTGTCGCCTTTGTCCCGAAGGATCCCGCAAAGACCGCGAGCGATCCCACCGGCATGAAGGCCGTTGCGCGAACAGATTCCGATCTGATCGTGCTCGCCTTCGCCTACGACTCACGGACGAAGGGCAACGCCGCGACGGAGATCGTCAAGTACTACCTCCAGCTGCACTATGGGATCGAGAAGGACTATCGCAACTTCGATCTCCTCGAGCGCGGCAACTTCTATCAGTCGAATTGATGGACGGCGGGACCCCGTGATGGGCATCGTGCGCACTCGACCCACCAAACTGGGGGCGTGGACGTCACAGCGCGTCGGCGCGGCCTGGAGTCGATTCGATCTGCAACTGACCACCTACGCACTCCTGCTCGCCTCGATCGGACTTGCGATGGCGTACAGCAACAGCGTGGAAGTGGGAAGGACAGTGCTCGAGCCGGGCTCGGTCTTCCTGCGCGGCCTCATGTGGGCCGGAATCGCGCTTGTCGTGTTCGCGCTGGCGACGGCCTTCGACTACCGGTGGCTGCGCACCCTTGCCTGGCCGCTGTACGCCGCCCAGCTGGGCCTTCTGGTCCTCACGCTCACGGTCGGCACGGGCGTCGGGGGCGCGTCGCGCTGGGTACCGATCCTCGGCGTGCAGTTCCAGTTCAGCGAGATCGCCAAGATCCTCATGATCATCGTGCTGGCCAACTACCTGGGATCGCGACAGGGTCGGCTCGATACCCTTGGGTCCATCCTCGGCGCGTGCGTCCTGGTTGGCCCGCCGCTGGTCCTCGTGATGCTCCAGCCCGATCTCGGCACGTCGCTCGTGTTCGCGGCCATCCTGGCCGGGATGCTCTTCATGTCCGGTGCCAGCCTGCGCTGGTTGGGCATCCTGGCTGCAGGCGTCGTGGCGTTCATTCCCTTCGCCTGGACGAATGTCCTGAAGGACTATCAGCAGGAGCGGCTGACGGCGTTCCTGAACCCGAACCCCGACCTGCAGGGATCGGGCTATCAGCTGTTCCAGTCCCAGATCGCCGTGGGCAGCGGCGGGCTGTTCGGCAAGGGATTGACCAACGGCACCCAGAACCAGCTCGACTTCCTCCCGGTCCAGACGACCGACTTTGTCTTCGCCATCCTGGCCGAGGAACTCGGCTTCATCGGCGGCATGGTGGTCTTTGTGCTGTTCGTGGCCCTGTTCTGGCGGATCCTGACGGCAGCGTGGCGCTCAGAAGACCCGGTCGGCACGCTGATGGGGATCGGCCTCGCTTCGATGATCTTCTTCCAGCTCGTTGTGAATGTCGGGATGGTCATCGGGATCATGCCGATCACCGGTATTCCGCTGCCCTTCATCACGCACGGTGGTGCTTCGCTGATCAGCCTCGCCGCAGGGCTCGGCATTCTCCAGAGTGTCAACATTCACCAGACCCGGGCGGAGTGGTAGGCGTCCAGCCTGTCGCGCCTACACTCGACGATTTGCCCGAGTGCGTGGCCTCGTGCCCGTGTCATGCCCGCGCGACCCGGGACCCGGCAGCGATCCGATAGACTCTCGGGACGGGCGATCGCGGCGAGGTTCGGGAGCCGCCCGGAGGAGGCACCGTGAGCAACCGCACGCGCCTGGCCAAGCAGAGGACCGTGGCCGCCACTCAGCGGCTGCTCGAGATCGAGCCCCTCCTCGTCAAGGAAAACGACACGGTCGGCGCCGTCATGCGGAGGTCGGCGGCCCAGCCCGAGACGCGCCTGATCGGTGTCGTCGACGACGCTGGAATCCTCGTTGGCGTCATTCCGATCCTGCGCCTGGCGGAAACGGTCATCGCCCATGTCGTCCCCGAATCGCTCATGGGTGGCATCGCCGACGTCGCCGACGTCGCCCGCTTCGGTCATGCTGTCGAAGCCCGTTCGGCCCGCGAGGCCATGATGCCGCCGGCGTCGATCGCGCCCGAGGCGACGATCGGGGATGCATTCAAGGAAATGCACCGTCTGCGTCTCTCCGGGCTCTACGTCGTCGATCCCGCGGGTCGGCCGACGGGCTACCTTGACCTGCTTGAGCTGGCCATCCAGTACCTGGACGCAATCGAGGCGGAACCCGCGGAAGCGGCGGATTAGCCCGGGTGGACGTGACCATCGCGGCCGTCGTCTTCGTCCTGACCTACGCGGTCATCGCCACCGAGCGCCTCGACAAGACGCTCGCCGCCCTGCTCGGCGGCCTGGCGATGATCGTGCTCGGGATCATCGATCAGCACGACGCGTTTGCCGCGATCGACTTCAACGTCATCTTCCTGCTGGCCGGGATGATGATCCTGGCCGGGATCCTGCGCCAGACCGGTTTCTTCCAGTGGGTCGCGATCCGCTCCGTCAAAGTGGCCGGGGGCGAGCCGCTCCGCCTGCTGCTCGTCCTGAGCCTCATCGCTGCCGTCCTGTCGGCGTTCCTGGACAACGTGACCACGGTCGTGCTGATCGCGCCGGTCACCCTGTACATCGCCAGCGTTCTGCGTGTTTCACCCGTGCCGTTCCTGATCTCCGAGATCCTGGCGTCGAACATCGGCGGAACGGCGACCCTCATCGGCGACCCGCCGAACATCCTGATCGGTTCCGCGGCGGGTCTCGACTTTGGCCAGTTCCTCTCGAACATGGCGCCCCCGGCGGTGATCATCTACCTGGTCTTCAACGTGACCCTGGTCCTGTTCTTTCGGCACGATCTCGAGGTCCACGCAGAGGTTCGCGACGCAGTTCTCGCGCTCGACGAGAGCGAGGTGATCGCCGATCCGGCACTGCTTCGGATGAGCCTCGTCGTGATCGGTCTGACGCTGATCGGGTTTCTCGTTCATGGGGCGCTGGGATTCGAGCCGGCGACGATCGCCCTCCTCGGCGCAACAGTCCTGATGGTCCTTTCCCGCGCGGATCCCGAGAAGGTCTTCCACGAGGTCGAGTGGCCGACGCTGTTCTTCTTCGTCGGGCTGTTCATGCTCGTCGAGGGGATCGTCCATGTGGGCATCATCGCAGCGCTCGCCGACGGCCTGTTCGCGGCAACCGGGGGCGATCAGACCATCACCACGCTGGGTCTGCTGTGGTTGTCCGGTATTGCCTCGGGTATCGTCGACAACATCCCCTACACCGCGACGATGATCCCGGTCGTCAAGCAGCTGGCAGAGGAGGGCCTGGCCATCCAGCCCCTGTGGTGGGCGCTGGCGCTCGGCGCTGACCTGGGCGGCAACGCGACGATCATCGGGGCTTCGGCGAACGTCATCGTGGTCAACCTCGCTGCGCGAGCGGGGCATCCCATCGGATTCCGACAGTTCCTCAAGTACGGTTCCGTCGTGGTCCTCGAGTCGCTCGTGATTGCGAGCGTGTATCTCTGGGTTCGCTACCTGATGTGAGCCGTCGCGTCGAGCGGCGCGCTCCCAACGCGTCGCCTCCGACGAACTCACCACCACCTCCACCCGAGGTTAGCCGATCGTGGACGTCCCCCTTGCCGCGACGATCTTCCTCATCACATACGGCCTGATCGCCAGCGAGCGGCTCGAGAAGACGGCGGCCGCCCTGCTCGGCGGCCTGGCGATGATCGTGCTCGGGATCATCGATCAGCACGACGCGTTTGCCGCGATCGACTTCAACGTCATCTTCCTGCTGGCCGGGATGATGATCCTGGCCGGGATCCTGCGCCAGACCGGTTTCTTCCAGTGGGTCGCGATCCGCTCCGTCAAAGTGGCCGGGGGCGAGCCGCTCCGCCTGCTGCTCGTCCTGAGCCTCATCGCTGCCGTCCTGTCGGCGTTCCTGGACAACGTGACCACGGTCGTGCTGATCGCGCCGGTCACCCTGTACATCGCCAGCGTCCTGCGGGTCTCACCGGTTCCGTTTCTCATGACGGAGGTGTTCGCCTCGAACATCGGCGGTGCGGCGACCCTCATCGGCGACCCGCCGAACATCCTGATCGGTTCCGCCGCGGGTCTCGACTTCAATGCGTTCCTCCTGAACGTGGGTCCCCCGGTGGCAGCAATCCTGGTCGTGGTGCTGGCGACGCTGGTATGGATGTTCCGGAACGATCTCAAGGTTCACTCCGACGTTCGCGACGCCGTACTCGCTCTCGATGAGAGCGAAGTCATCACCGACCATCGGATGCTCCGACTGAGCCTCATCGTCATCGGCCTGACCCTGCTCGCGTTTCTCGTCCACGGGGCGATCGGTCTCGAGCCGGCCACGATCGCCCTCCTCGGAGCGACGGTCCTGATCCTGATCTCGCGATTCGATCCGGCGCTGGCCTTCCACGAGGTGGAATGGCCGACCCTCTTCTTCTTCGTCGGCCTGTTCATGCTGATCGACGGGCTCGCCGCGGTCGGGATCATCGCGGCCGTGGCCGACACCCTCCTGCGGGTCACGGCTGGTGACGCGGCGGTCACAACCCTCGGAGTCCTGTGGGTGTCCGGGATCGCATCGGGCCTCGTCGACAACATCCCGTATACGGCCGCCGTCATCCCGCTCGTGGAGCGGCTCGGAGCGAGCGGCGTCGAGGTCGCCCCGCTCTGGTGGGCGCTCTCGCTCGGGGCCAACCTCGGGGGCAACGCGACGATCATCGGTGCGTCGGCGAACGTCATCGTGGTCAACGTCGCGAAGGAGGGCGGTCACCCGATCCGCTTCGGCCAGTTCTTCCGCTACGGCGCGATCGTGGTCCTGGAGTCACTCATCCTGGCGTCGGCGTACCTCTGGATCCGCTACCTCGCCTGAGCGGACAAGGACGCGGTCTGGCGCACAACCGGGCGAATTCCGCGTGAGGGCGGCGTTCAGCGTCTCCTGAAGAGCCCGTGCCGCTCCGTTGCCTCCACGTCCGCGGCCCGGCGACGCCCGGTCTGACGGAGGATCGCGTCGATCTCGCCTCGATACGGGCGCCCGATCGGCATTCTGTCGAGCCATTCGATGTACTCGAGATCGCGCCGGGCGATCTCACCGAGCGACCATCCTGCATACCGCCCGAAGTTCAGCACGCTGCCCGACGGGTCGCCGGGAGGCGCCCCCGCTGCCTGGATGCCGCCCGCCGGCGGATCCGCCCAGCTCCCGGTATCCGACACGTGGCCCGCACCCGCGGCGGACCCTCGAGCGGCCGATGCGCCGGTACCCCTGGCGGAACCACGAACGATCTCGGCCGCCGAGGACCGCGCCGCAGATGCACGCTCGAGGTCGTACGACGCGCGTCGGAGCGGGTCGCGCAGAGCCTCCCAGGCGGCGTTGATCGCGATCATCCGCGTCGCGCCATCGGGCCCCGGGGCGACGTCCGGATGGAACTTCTGGGCAAGCCGGCGGAACGCCGCCTGGATCACTTCTGGATCCGCCTCCGGGTCGACCTGGAGCACCTTGTAGTGGTCGCGTCGATCAGTCATGGGCCGCCGGTGGCTCGACCGCGGGTCCCGCGATCGATTGGTCCGGGCCCGGCCCCGGCGAGGGTGGCGCGGGCTGTTCCTCGCCGAGGGCCAGGGCGGCGGCAAGGGCCGGCGGCGGCGGATTGGGACTCAGGCGGCGGAACAGGTAGCGATAGACGTCGCGTGCCGCTGCCGTGATCGGCAGCGCCAGGATCGCACCGAGGAGGCCGGCGATCGAGGCACCCAGAATGAGCGCGAACATCACTGCGCTCGGATGGAGCCGCACGGCATCGCCCTGGATCTTGGGCACCAGCAGGTAGTTCTCGACCTGCTGGACGACCGTGTAGAGGACGAGCGCCGCGATCACCGCCTCGCCCCCCGCCGTCGCGGCCAGCAGGATTGCCGGGATGGCGGCGATGATCGGCCCGATCACGGGGAGCAGCTCGAGCACGCCGGCAATGATCGCGAGCAGCAGCGCGAACTGGCCGAAGACCGGATGAACGAGTTCGCTGAGAAGCAACAGCCCGCCGAACGTGGCCAGGAACACCGTGACACCGAGGACGACCTGGCCGCGCACCCACTGCCCGACGACCTTCTGGACGATCCCGATGACCTCCCAGACGTCCGCGCGCCACTCTGGCGGCAGCGACCGATCGAAGGACGACGACAGCGCCTTGCGGTCCTTGAGCAGGTAGAACGACCAGACCGGGATGATGAGGTAGCCGAACAGACCCACGACGAAGCCGGCGGTGACGTTGACAAACGGCAGAAGCACGGTCGGGTCGAGGTTGACGCCCTTCTCGACGAGGCCGGCCACCCATTCGTCGATGGCGGCGCGGACCTGCGGCGGCAGCGCCAGGCCACGGTACGTCTCGGACAACATCTGGAGCTGGACGTCGAGACGGGCGACCAGGGCCGGGAGGTCCCGGGCGAAGCGGCTGACCTGCGCCACCACGGGGCCGATCGTCAGGTTGATGGCCTCCACGATCAGGAAGACGAAGCCCGTATACACGCCGAGGATCGCGATGACGCGCGGAATCCGCAGCCGATGGAGCAGGTCGACGGCGGGGCTGAGCAGGTACACGAGAAGCAGACCGAGCACAAACGGGGCCAGGATGCCGCGCCCCAGGTACAGCACAAAGGAGATGGCGACCGCCGCGAACAGGACGAGCGCTACCCGGGTGGTGGGCGGACGGAGCCGCCGGCCATCCGAGCTCATCCGGCGCTCCGCAAACGGGGCCGGGGCCGGGGGCGACGGGGACCCGGCGGGATCGTGCATGGTCCCGCAGACTAGCAGACGTGGACGCTCAGCCCGACCCATCCGCGCCGACGCAACCCGTGGTCGCCGAGGTGCGCCAGCGCTGGCGCGCCGTGATCGCGCGCGGTGACGATGCCGTTCCGGCGGTGCATCGGGCCGTGGTCGAGCAGATCGAGGACGGCCTCCTTCGAAGCGGGCTCCCCCTGGTCGTGGACGCGCGGCGCGGCGGCCGCCCCAGGCTGGCATTTGCGGCCCCGATGCCGCTCGGCATGGTCACCGATCGGGAACCGATCGACCTGTGGCTCGTGGAACGACGTACCACAGAGGTCGTCAGCAGCGCGCTTCGGGCGGCCCTTCCGCAGGGCTACCGGCTGACCGATCTGCATGACGTCTGGCTCGGCGCGCCGGCGCTTGCGGCATGCGTCCGCGGAGCCGAGTACCTCGTGATTCTCGATCCGTCGGGAGGTTCGAAGGCGGAGTTCGAGGCGGCCATTGATGCTCTGCTCTCGGCGGCCAGCCTGCCGCGGGACCGGGTGAAGGGTGGTGGCGTGGTCTCGTACGACCTGCGCCCGCTCGTCGATGACATCGCCCTGACAACCACCGAGGGTGCTGTCACCCTCGGAATCTCCGTACGATTCGATCAGAACCGCGGCTCGGGCCGCCCCGAGGAGGTCGTGGCGGCCCTGTCCGAGGCAATCGGTCGGCCGATCACCATCGCCAGCACCCGTCGCGAGCGCGTGCTTCTCGCCGAGGACGCATGACGCCGAGTCGGGGCGTCGTGCTCCGGGGCCGGTTGGCGGTCAGGGCGCGAGGTAGGCGGCGAGCGCATTCAGGACCGCGTCGGAGATGACACTCGTTCCACCGAGCACGACGATACGCCCGGGACTGAGACGGGTCAGCTCGGTGCCGGTGGCGGTGGGGATCGAGGAAAAGGTGACGAGCAGGAGCGGCGAGTCCTCGAACGCTGCCGCCGCACCGCCGGCGAGTGCATCCGGGTAGTTCGCTCCAGTCGCCACATAGACCGTCGAGACGTCCTTCGGAAAGACCGCTGCCGAGATTGCGGCGGCTGTCGCATACCGATCCGGCCCCGCGTACCGAATGACACCGGCCGAACCGAGCGTTGTGTACGCACGCAGCTCCCTCTCGACCAGATCGGAGATGGCGCCAATGCCGCCGAGGACGAAAATCCTGGCCGGCCTGAGCCGCCCAAGCTCGAAGGCCGTCGCCTGCGGGATGGTATCTCGGGTCACGAGGAGCAGGGGACTGTCCTCGAGGCCGGCAGCGGGACCTCCCGCGAGCGCGTCCGGGTAGTTTGAGCCGACGGCAATGTAGGCGGCCGACACGCCGACCGGGAATGTCGCCGCTGAGATTGCGGCCGCCGTCCCGTATCGATCGACACCGGCCAACCGCGTGATCGTGCCAGCGGTGTATCCGCCCAGCGCGGACATGACGGCGTCCGAGATGACGCCGGTCCCGCCCAGTACGACGACTCGCGCCGGCTTGAGTCGAGCCAGTTCGCCGGCCGTCGGTGCAGGAATGGTGTCGCGGGTCACGAGCAGGAGCGGCCCGTCGTGGTAGGCAGCGGCCGCACCGCCCGCGAGCGCATCGGGGTAGTTCGCGCCCGTGGCGAGGTACGCAACCGGGACGCCGACCGGGAACGTCGCTGCCGAGATCGCCGCCGCCGTCGCGTACCGGTCTTGCCCCGCCAGTCGCACCACCGTTCCGGCGGTGCCCAGCGAGCCGGTCGACAGTTGCGAAACCCACGTCGACCAGCCGCCCGAGACGTCAGCGTACTGGTGACCCTGCCAAACCGCGTTCGGATTGACCGGATCGGTTGCCACGCCGGCGTAGTCGCCCCATCGAGTGCCCTGGTACGTACCGCTACCGGGCATGATCTGATGCCATCCGCGGTACTCGCTGTCGCCGGCGCGTTGGTGCACGGCGTGGATCCCCGCCGGTGCGACAGCCGAAGACCGCGTGTAGACCGCGTACGCGGTACCGTCGGTCGCGAGGCCGATTCCGCCGAGGTACGAATCGAATCCGGGCCACCCGAGCCGGACGTCCTGGACGACCGGATCCGCGGCGAGCGGATCCGCGGTGTCCAGCTCGATGAGACGGACGCAGGCGTGGATCGCTTCGAGTTCGCACGGGTAGGTCGAGGTCGCCCAGAGACGATCCGCTCGCCAGACTGCGTCCGTCGGTCGGTGATCGACCGCGTTCGCGATCGTTGCCAACGCGGGGTCAATCGATGGCTGCCTGGGCTGCGGCGGCTGGAGGAAGTCGCCGATGAGGCCCTCGTCTGTCAGGTTCCGATATGTCGAGATCGCGAGGTCAGCACCTCCCACCGAACCGGTGATCGTCGCGAGGCCGAGGTCAGCGAATCCGAACTGGAAGTCCTCGACGATTGCGTGGGCATCGAGGCCCGGGCTTTGTGCCGAGGCCGGGCGCCAGGTGGACAGATCCGGCGACGGCCCGAACTCGAAGCCGGACAGAGCACCTCCGTCGACGATGTCGGCCCAGTCGACCACGACAAGGCTCGCACCGATGGAAGACCCGACCGAGCAACCGGGTGGGTTCGGGCCGGCGGCAATCGAAAACACGTTGACCCCGAGGAGGACCTTGTCAGCGGACATCCCGAGCCCGGGGTAGTCCGGCACGGCCCCGGGAAACTCAAACTGCCAGATGGTCCACGTCCCGGTCGGATCCGCGCCATCCGAAACCGCGAGGTAGAGCCGGCCGACCGCACAGTCGTGCGATAGCTCGGTCGCGAGCCAACGACCCTTGGCGGCGTCGTAGAGGACTCGAGGATCAGCATTCAGGACCTGGCCGGCGGGTTCGCCGAAGAATGTCGAGAGCGCGATGGTGGTGGCCCCGCCGCCGGCACGGTCGGTGATCCGCAATGCAACGTTCACGGCCTGGACAATGTGCGACGGGCCGGCGGCAACCCACGGGTCGGGGGGCTCGATGCACGGTCGCGGCAGCGGAACGCAACCGGGCATGAAGTTGTTCACAAGGTCGTTCATGCCGGGGAACCCGATCGAGATGAACGGCGTCGCCGGCCCGGCCTCCGTGATCGGCGCCGCATCCACCGTCGGCTCGGCGGTCGACTCGTTCGGTGCGCTCGAGGGGCCGGCCGAAGACGCGTCGCCAATGGTGGTGTCCGTCGGGCCGAGGATCAAGCTGGGAGCCGGCACGTCGCGTCGCGAGCGCGGGTTCGCGTGGGTGAGGGGGGGTACGACTGCTCGCGCGTTACCGAGCGAGGCCGTGGGTGCGGCGTTCGAGCGCGAGACCGCGCCCACGTTGATCCGGGCGACCGAAGCGGCGTCATGGCGCACGCCGGCGAGGCGATCGTCGACCGTCCTGGCCAACCCAGCGGCGGCCATCCCAGGGCCGGCCATGCCAGGCGCCGCGACGATCGCGGCAAGCAGGAGCGTCGCGAGCGCGCGCATGGGTCCACCTCTCGAAACGGGCGTCGACGCTCGGTCGGGCGCGCCAACAGGATAGTCGTCCCCATCTCCAGCCGGTAGGACGACGCGCCCCCCTCTTCATGGTGCAGAGGGTGACAAAGTCGCTGTCCCCTTAGCGCGGACAGAATCGCTGTCCCTTGACATCGACCCGGCGCCTCGTTGACGCATCCGACGACCGGTCGTACACTCCGCATTCGCGCCTCGACCCCGTCGAGGTGCTCCTCCCTGTCACCAGGTCGCCGTCGCCACGCGCGACCGTCATCGTTTCCGAGGACCCATGTACGCAGTCATCGAGACCGGCGGGAAGCAGTACCGCGTCGAGGTCGGCACCGAACTCGAAGTTGAGCTGCTGGACGCCGAGCCCGGCGTCGCGATCACGCTCGACCGCATCCTCCTCGTAGCCGACGGCGACGAAGCCGCGATCGGCCGACCGGTTGTCGCCGACGCGACCGTCGAGGCGCAGGTTGTTCGCCGCGATCGCGGGCCCAAGCTGATCAGCTTCAAGTACCGGCCGAAGGCGCGCCGGCGGGTGACCAAGGGCCACCGTCAGGAGCTGACCGTCCTCCGTATCAGCGACATCCGGTTCGGTGGCAAGAGCGCAGCCGAGGCGCAGCGCAAACTGGAGCAAGACGCTCTGACCGAGCGACAGCGCCTCGAGGCGGCGGCCGCGAAGCAGGCGGCGGCAGATGCCGCGCTCGCCGACAAGCTCGCTCAGGCCAAGGCGAAGGCCGACAAGCCGGCGGGATCGCCGGCCGACGCAGGGGCCACCCCGACCAAGGCCAAGGCCAAAGCCAGGACCAAGGCACCACCCGCCCAGGCAGCGACGCCGGCCGCGGACGATGCGCCGGTCAAGCCGGCGGCGCCCAGGCGGACGCGCGCCACCAAGAAGGACGAGTAGACGCGATGGCCCACAAGAAAGCTGGTTCCAGCTCGAGGAATGGTCGCGACAGCGTCGGCCAGCGGCTCGGCGTCAAGGTCGGAGACGGCCAGCTCGTCCCCGCCGGATCGATCATCGTCCGCCAGCGCGGCATGACCTTCCTGTCCGGGAAGGGGACCGGGCTGGGCAAGGACTACACGGTCTTTGCGACCGTCACCGGACACGTCAAGTTCGAGCACGCCACGAAGGCCAAGAAGCGCATTCGTGTCGATGCCGTCGAGGCACCGGCAGCGGCCGTCGCCGAGGCCTGAGCAAGACACCGTAGCCGACGACCACCGGCGGGCGATCCAGCCCGCTCGGACGGCGCCGCAGGAGAGACCCGTGAAACCCGATATCCATCCCCAGTACCACCAGGCAAAGGTCCATTGCGGCTCGTGCGGCACGGAGTGGGAAGTCGGTTCGACACGAACCGAGTTGCGCGTCGACGTGTGTGGCAACTGCCACCCGTTCTTCACCGGCAAGCAGACGATCATCGACACTGCTGGCCAGGTCGAGCGCTTCCAGAAGCGCCTCGAGCGACAGGCCCGCAGCTGATCGCAGCTCCCCGGCCGGCACGTGGCCGGTCGCTTCGAGCGTCTCGCGGCGGGTCCATCGGGCCCGCCGTTCTGATTCGAGGCTAGACTCTCGCCCATGGCAAGATTCAGCTACGGCGGTCAGGCCCTCATCGAGGGTGTCCTCATGCGCGGTCGCGACGCGGTCGCGGTTGCTCTGCGCCACCCGGACGGGCGGATCGTGTGGGCGACGGAGCGGCTCGATTCCGGTTTCCACGGCTCACGCTGGGCGAAGGCGCCGTTTGTCCGCGGTCTGATCGTGCTCTACGAGACGCTCGTCGTCGGGACTCGCTGGCTCGTGCGCAGCGCATCCGTCGCCTCGGCAGAGGAGGAAGGCGAGGAGCTCGGGAGGGGCGCGATCGCCATCATGCTCCTGATCACGCTCGTGGCCGGCATCGGGATCTTCTTTCTGCTGCCGCTGTTCATCGCCAGCGCGACCACCGCGGGGATCGACAACGGCGCGGTTCAGCACCTGGTCGAGGGTCTGATCCGGGTCGCCATCTTCCTCGGCTACCTGATGCTCATCGGCCGCGCCCCCGACATCGCGCGCGTCTTCCAGTACCACGGCGCCGAGCACATGACGATCCACGCGCTCGAGGCCGGACGCGACCTCGTGCCGGCCGAAGTGCGCCAGTTCCCGACCGCCCACCCGCGCTGCGGCACGGAGTTCCTGGTCGTCGTCATCGCGCTGTCGATCGTGGCCTTCAGCCTCGTCGGTCGACAGGAGCCCCTGGTCATGGTCGGGAGCCGCATCCTGTTGATCCCGGTGATTGCGGCGATCGGCTACGAGATTCTGCGCTGGGGGGCGCGTCACCGGTCCAACCGGCTCGTCCGGGCGATCATGTATCCGGGAATCCTCGTTCAGATGATCACCACCAAGCAGCCCACCGACGACATGATCGAGGTCGCCATCGTGTCGATGGAGGAGGCGCTCCGCGCCGACGGCGAGGCGCTGCCGGCCGGGAGCGGCATCCTGCAGCGGGCACCGATGGACCTGGCCGGGGCGGTCACCGCACCCGAGGCATGAGCGTCCTCGACGTCAAGCTCGAGGCGGTCGCCGCGCAGTACGACGACCTCCAGGAGGAGCTGGCGCGGCCCGAGAGCCTGGCCGATCCGGCGTCGATCAAGCGGCTCGGCAAGGAGCTTTCGCGGCTCGAACCAGTGGTGGCCGCGTTCCGTCGGCTCCTCGAGACACGTATGGAGCTCGTCGGCGCCCGCGAAGTGCGGGACGCCGATGAAGACGAGGAGATGCGGGCGATGGCCCGCGACGAGATCGAGCGGCTCGAGGGGGTCGAGGCGAGCCTCGTGGACGAGGTGAAGGTCCTGCTCCTGCCCCGAGATCCGGCCGACGACGGGAATGTCATCCTCGAAGTCCGCGCGGGAGCCGGCGGCGAGGAGGCGGCCCTGTTCGCGAGCGAGCTGCTCCGGATGTACCTCCAATATGCGGAGCGGCACCGCTTCAGGGCCGAGGTGATCAGCCTGAGCGAGACCGGCATCGGGGGGGTCAAGGAGGCGATCGTCGAGATCTCCGGTGACGGGGCCTACTCGCGCCTCAAGTTCGAAGGAGGGACCCACCGCGTGCAGCGGGTCCCCGCGACCGAGTCGTCGGGCCGGATCCACACGTCGACGGCGACTGTCGTGGTGCTGCCCGAGGTCGAGGAGTCCGAGATCGAGATCGACGAGGAGAAGGACCTCAGGATCGATGTCAAGCGCGCGTCGGGACCCGGTGGGCAGTCGGTCAACACGACCGACTCGGCCGTCCGCATCACTCATCTCCCGTCGGGGCTTGTGGTCGAGATCCAGGACGAGAAGAGCCAGCACAAGAACAAGGCCAAGGCACTGTCCGTGCTCCGCGCTCGACTCGTGGACATCGAGCGCCAGAAACAGCGCGAGGCGGATTCGGTGGCGCGCCGCTCGATGATCGGTTCGGGCGACCGTGCGGACAAGATCCGTACCTACAACTTTCCCCAGGATCGCGTGACCGACCATCGGATCGGACTCGATCTGTCCAGCCTGCCGCGGATCCTCGACGGCGACCTCGACCGCCTGATCGACACGTTGATCACGACCGACCAGGCGGAGCAGCTGCGGACGGTCGTGGACGACACCACGTCGTCCGCCTGACCGCGCGCCCAGGGCCCGACGCCATGAGCACGGTGGAGGCACTCCTGCGGTCGGGGATGGCGCGGCTCAAGGCGAGCGGATCCGAGAGCGCCCGACTGGACGCCGAGCTGCTGCTGGGGATGGCTGTCGGCACCGAGCGGACGGCTCTGCGGGCGCATCCCGAGGCGCCGGTCGGTACCGATGCGGAGGCGACCTATGCGGCGGCCCTCGTCCGCCGCGAGGCCGGCGAGCCGGTCGCCTACATTCGCGGTCTCAAGGAGTTCCACGGCGTTGCTCTCGGCGTGGATGCCCGAGCGCTCATCCCGCGTCCGGAAACGGAGACGCTCGTGGACCTGGCCGATGCGGAGGTCCTCCGTCGGCTGACGGCCGCGCCGCGTCCCCGTGGAGCGCCGGCCATGGTCCTGGCGGACGTGGGAACGGGATGCGGGACGGTTGCGGTGGCCCTGATCGTTGCCCTGCGCAGGCGTGGGGCGGACGGCGACGTCGAGATCCTTGCCACCGACATCTCTCACGAGGCACTCGATCTCGCCCGCGAGAACGCGGTCGGACATGGGGTCGCCGATCGGGTGCGCTTCGTGGAGGCCGACCTGCTCCCGCCGGGCGGTGGCCCATACGAGCTTGTCCTGGCCAACCTGCCGTACGTTCAGAGCGCGGCGGTCGCACAACTCCCGATCGCGGCCTCGTTCGAACCGCGCCTGGCCCTCGATGGTGGCCCGGACGGGCTGGCCCTGATCCGTCGTCTCCTCGATCGCCTGCCGGATGCCCTGGGTCCCGATGGCGTCGCCCTTCTCGAGATCGGCGGCGACCAGGGCGAGGCCATCGTCGTGGCCGTCGCCGACCGGCTGCCGGGGTGGCACTGCACGGTGGCGCCCGACCTTGGCGGGCTCCCGCGCGTCGCACGGGTGGAGCGCCCGCCAAGTGCGGCCGCGTTCGGGGGTCCCGAATGATCCCGCGATCCCCGGGATTCCCGATCCGGATGATCGCGCTCGATATCGATGGAACCATCGTCGGGGACGACCTGACCCTGGGCCCGCGGATCCGCTCGGCCGTGCGCGCGGCCCTGGACCGTGGCATCCGCGTCTCGCTGGTGACCGGCCGGATGGCCAGCAGCGCCCAGCGCTTCGCCGACGAGCTGGGTCTCGTCGATCCGATCGTCGCGTACCAGGGAGCGTTGATCCGGGCGATGCCCGAGGAACGCGGTCGCCTGGGTCGCCTGCTGGTGCATCGGCCGCTCCCGGCAGCCGTGGCCCGCGAGACGATCTCCTGGTCCATTGCCCACGGCCTCGACCCTCACGTCAACCACCTCGAGACATTCGTGATCCGGGCGGACGACCCGCGAACCGACGACTATTCGGCGTTTCTGGGCGCCCCGGCCCGTCGCGTTCCGGACATCGGACGGGCCGTCACCCGCCCGGTCACCAAGGTCCTCGCAGCCGCAGAGGACCCGCGCCCGATGCGCTCCCTCGAGAACGCCAGGCGCACGTTCTCGGGCCGTGCCGCCGTGACGGTGAGCCACCCGCGATTTCTCGAGTTCGTGGCCCCCGGCGTTTCGAAGGGTCGGGCCGTGCGCTGGCTGGCGCGCCGCCACGGTGTCCCGCTCGAGCAGGCCATGGCCATCGGCGACCACCTCAACGACCTCGAGATGATCCTCGAGGTGGGCCACGGTGCCGCGATGCCATCGGCCCCCGCCGCCGTTCTCGAGGCTGCCCGCTATCTGCCGGGTCCAGTCGATGCCGAGGGCGCCGCCGAGCTCATCGAGGCACTCGCCCTTGCCGAGCCGGCGGCGGCGCGCCGGAATGCGCTCGCGCTGGCCACGCGATGACCGCGCGATGAGCGCGCGATGAGCCGGCGGTGACCGCGCGACTGGTCGTCGACGACGACGACGGTCGGATCGAGGCCGTCGAGGTCCTTCGATCCGGAGGGATCGTCGCCTTGCCGACCGACACGGTCTACGGCATCGCGGTGGATCTCGGCGTCAGCGGCGGGATCGAGCGGCTGTTCGCGGCGAAGCACCGCGCACCCGATCGCGCCATCATGCTGCTGCTCGCCGACGCGGGCCAGGCGCCGACGATCGGGATCATCGGCCGCGCCGCCGCCGTGCTGGCCGCGGCGTTCTGGCCCGGTGGACTGACCCTGGTCGTTCCTCGCCGCGCCGATGTCGCGTTGCCCGAGGCGCTGACCGGGGGCGTTCCCACGATCGGGCTGCGGGTTCCTGATCATCCCGCGCCGCGTGCCCTCGCCGCCGCCGTCGGTCCCCTGCCCACGACATCCGCGAATCGCTCCGGCGAACCAGAGGGTCGTGACGCGGCGGAGATTCTCGCCCAGTTGGGCGATGCGATCGACCTTGTTCTTGACGGCGGACCGGCGGCGGGTGGCCCACCGTCGACCGTCGTCGACTGCACCTCCGAACGCCCGCGAATCCTGCGCGATGGGGCGATCGATCGCCACGCCCTGATCGCCGTTCTGGCTGCGGCGGGGCTCGACCTCGGGGACTGACTCGAACTCGGGCGGCCGCGTGGGAAGATACGTCCGTCAAGCGGGGCGGGCGAGAGGGAGTCCACCAATGGCGGGAACAGCGACGGGCCTGGGCTGGGCCAGCATCGCGGATGTCGATCCGGACCTGTGGGCCGCAATGCAGGGCGAACTGCGACGCCAGCACGACAAGATCGAGCTGATCGCGAGCGAGAACTACACGTTTGCTGCGGTCATGGAAGCCCAGGGCTCGTGGCTCACCAATAAATACGCCGAGGGGCTGCCGGGCAAGCGCTACTACGGCGGGTGCGAGTTCGTCGACGTCGCCGAGCGGCTGGCCCAGGAGCGGGCGCTCGCGCTGTTCCCGGGGGCCGAGCACGTCAATGTCCAACCACACTCCGGTGCCCAGGCCAACATGGCGGCCTACTTCAGCGTGATCCAGCCGGGCGACCGGATCCTGGGCATGAACCTGGCCCATGGCGGGCACCTGACTCACGGGATGGCGCTCAACTTCTCCGGCAAGCTGTACGAGGTCCATCCGTACGGCGTGTCGCCCGACGATCAGCGGATCGACTACGACGCCCTCGAGACGCTGGCTCGCGAGGTTCGACCCAAGCTGGTCGTCGCAGGCGCATCGGCCTACCCGCGGATCTTCGACTTCGAGCGGATGGCCGCGATCGCCCACGGCGTCGGCGCACTACTGTTCGTGGATATGGCCCACATCGCCGGCCTCGTGGCGGCCGGGGTCCACCCGTCCCCGTTCCCGCACGCGGACATCGTCACATCGACCACGCACAAGACCCTTCGTGGGCCGCGCGGCGGGCTCATCTTCTCGCGCTTCGACCTTCCCGACGCAGTCGACCGGGCCGACTACCCGGCCGTGAAGGGCACGCTCGCCCAGCAGGTCGACCGGACGGTGTTCCCGGGCGTGCAGGGTGGACCGCTGATGCAGGTGATCGCCGGCAAGGCCGTCGCGTTCAAGATGGCCGCGACCGACGAGTTCCGCGCGGATATGCGGAGCACGGTGGACAATGCCGCGCTCCTCGCCGCGAGTCTCGCCGAGCGTGGGGCGCGCGTCGTGTCCGGTGGCACCGACAACCATCTGATGCTCATCGACGTGACCCCGCTCGGTGTCACCGGAAAGGAGGCCGAGCACCTCCTCGACGACATCGGGATCACGGTGAACAAGAACGCCATCCCGTTCGACACGCTGCCGCCGAATACCGCGTCGGGGATCAGGGTGGGGACGCCGGCCGTCACCACCCGCGGGTTCGGGCCGGCCGAGATGACCGAGATCGCGCGGATCATCACCCGGGCGATCGATACCCGGGAGGATCCGTCGGAGCAGGCCTCGCTGGCCGCCGAGGTGGCCTCGATCGTGGAGCGATTCCCGGTGCCGGGGCTGTCCAGGGCGTGACCAGATGACGTTCATCGAGGGCGCGGCCGGTCAGGTCCCGCTCCTGCTCGTCGTGGCCCTCGCCGCGGGCGCCATCTCGTTCCTGCTGACGCCGATCGTCCGCGACCGGGCCGTGGGAAGCGGCCAGGTCGATCGCCCGAATCACCGGCGGGTGAACCTGAGCCCGGTGCCGCGTGGCGGCGGGATCGCGATCGCTGCCGGATTCCTGATCGTGGCGACCGGCCTGTTCGTGGCAGACCAGGTGCTCCGCATCATCCCGCTGACGTTCCCACTCGGATCCGGCCAACTCGTCGCGCTGCTCGGCGGCGGAGCCGCGGCCGCGGCCCTGGGCGCGCTCGACGATCGGTACGACCTGCGCGCCCGCTGGCAGCTCCTTGGACAGGTCGGGCTCGCCCTCGGTGCGGTCTGGCTCGGGATCGGCGTGGCCGGGATCAACAACCCGTTCGGCCAGGGCCGGATCCCCTTCGACGAACTGTTCGCGGCTGGATTCACCGTGTTGTGGATCGTGGGCATGATCAACAGCATCAACTTCATCGACGGCCTCGACGGGCTGTCCACGGGGATCGCGATCATCGCGGCGTTCACGCTCGGGGCGATCAGCCTCACGACCCAGATCGGGCAGCCATTGATCGCCGTCCTGTGCTTCACGCTGGCCGGCTCACTGGCCGGGTTCCTGCGCTGGAATTTCAACCCTGCGTCCATCTTCACCGGCACCGCCGGGGTGACCTTCGTCGGCTACACGCTGGCAATTCTGGCGATCCTCGGCGTTGCCAAGATCGCAGTCGCGGTGCTCGTCCTCGGCGTCCCGATCATCGACACCTTCTGGATCATCGTTCGGCGCATGCTCGCCGGGCGCAGTCCCTTCACCCCGGACCGAGGTCATCTGCACCATCGCCTGCTCGACCTGGGCCTGAGCCATCGCCAGACGGTGCTGCTCATCTACGGGATCTGCGCGGCGCTCGGCGTCCTGTCGTTCGTCCTGAGTGGCGCCAACCAGGTCTACGCGTTCCTCGGCGTCCTGCTCGGGACGGGCGTGCTCCTGTTCGCGTTCACCCGTGGCGGGAGCGCGGCAGAGGCGGCGGGGGCGCTTGCCTCCGATACCTATGAGGTGGCGGAGGGCGACGACGCCCTCCACGATCATCGTTGAGCGTCGGCCCGTCCGGCCGCCGCGTGATGGGCGCGGGTTCGGGCGTCAGGCTCCGGGCTTCCGGGGCCGGTGCAGAGGGCGCGATCGGAGCTGGGTGCTAGCATCGCCGAGCGCCTCAGCCCACGCGGGCACTCATCCGATCGGGGACCGATGCCGCTCGACCTGTTTCCTGCCCTGCTCCTGATCGTCGTGATCGCGGCAATCGTTGCGATCGCCGTCGTTGCCGTGGTTCGCGTCCGCCGGCGGACGGTGGCCGGTCAAGCCCCGCGATCGGCCGCAACAACGACCCAGCCAATTCGCGGTCTGGCGGGGCGCGTGTCGCGCGTCGTCGATCAGTCGATCGGCATGACGCTCGTTCGGCGAGTGCGTGGGACGTACGGCGCGAGCGATGGGGCCGTCGACGACCGCCAGGTCCCCACCGCCCCACGAGCGGCCCCGCCGACGCGGCTGACGACTGTCGGGGGTCCGCGTCGGGTTCCGCTGGGATCCAGCCGGACCAGCCAGCCCACCCCTCCGGATCCGCGGGTGCGCCTCTGGCGAGATACGTCGATTGTCGCCGTCGCCTTCGGCTTGGTCGCGATCGTCGGTGCCAATGTATTTCGCCCGAACGTCGACGGAGGTGTGCTCGGCCAGATCTCCCCGACGACCGGGGTTCCCGGCGCGAACGCCACGGCGATCGCGCTGCCGCCGACGCCGCCGGCTGAATCCCAGGCACCCGCCCCGAGCGACCACGCCCAGAGCCCGGACCCTGCGCTGGCGCCGGCGGCGTCGCGGGCGCCATTGCCGGCCCGTACGGCGCGGCCCGCGCCGGCGCCCACTGGATTGCCCGCGCCGACGCCGACGCCGGATCCGACGGCCGGCCCCACGCCGCCACCATCGCCGACGCCGGAAGCCACGGCTGATCCGACCCCCCCGCCCAGTCCCGAACCGACACCCGACCCAACGCCGGTTCCAACGCCCACGCCCGATCCCACGCCCGATCCCACGCCCAGCCCGACGCCCGTTCCGTAGGCCGACCACGGCGGTTCGTCCGCCCCGGATTCCGGGACGCGGATCGCAACCGTGACGCAACCGTCGGTGGCCGCATCGGTGGCCGAATCGGGCGCGCCTCTGCTATACTCCCGCGGCTTTGTCAGGTCGCTCATGATCGAGCCGGGCCGGACGGGGGCCTATCTCGCCCTCTTCTCCGAGATCGGGTTCATCCTCCTCGTGGCGACTCTGGCAGGCGTCGGAATCGGGTACTGGGCGGATACCCAGTTGCGGATCATCCCCGTCCTCACCCTCGTCGGGCTCTTTGCGGGTCTGGCGCTCGGGGCGAGGATGGTCTGGACCCTCATCAACCGGTTCCTGGCCCGGATCGAGGATTGATCGCCGGACACGCCGGCTGAGACCGAAACGAAAAGCGAATGAGCGCGGCCGACAGCCGCGCTCCTGTGTGTGGAGCAAGCGTGACCAACGGAGCCCAGGAAACGACTGCGCCGGCGGCACCCAGGGGCCGGTCATTGAAGAATCGTTTCCTGCTCGCGATCGCGGCCATCATCGTGCTCGACATCCTCGCCTGGATGTTCGTGCCGCCCTTCCCGCTGGGCCAGCCGGGAGTGCCGGTCACCGGCATCGGCGACCTCATTGCCGCCAACCTCGAGCTCCCGGCACCGCACGTGGTGATCGATCTTGCCCCGGACGTCCACGCGGACCCGAGCGCGATCGTCACCAGCCACCCAAGCATCACCTCGAGCATCCTGACGACGTGGGTGGTCATGGCCGTCGTCCTCGTCACCTTCATCCTCGCGACCCGCAGCGTCCGGTTGATTCCGACGCGCGTCCAGAACCTGGTCGAGTTCGCCTATGAAGCCCTCGAGAACTGGGCGGTCTCGCTCGGCGGCATCGGGGCGCGCCGCCATGTTCCCCTGTTCGCGACGTTCTTCCTGTTCATCCTGTTCTCGAACTGGAGCGGGCTCATGCCGTTCTTCGGCAAGATCGTCGAGCTCCGCGCGCCCACCAGCGACGTCAACGTCACCATCGGGCTTGCCCTCGTCGCCTTTTTCTACTTCCACTACCAGGGCTTCCGGGCGCTGGGCATTCGTGGCTATCTCGGGAAGTTCTTCGTGTTCTCCGGCTTCAAGGAGGGCCCCGCGGCCGGCTTCATCGGCCTGTTCGTCGGGCTCATCGAGTTCCTGTTGGAGTTCATCAAGCCGGTCACGCTGGCGATGCGACTCTTCGGCAACATCTTCGGAGGGGAAGTGGCGCTCGGCGTCATCACCGCCCTGACCATCGCGATCATCCCGATCGGGATGCTCTCGCTCGAGTTGCTCCTGAACTTCATCCAGGCGCTCATCTTCTCGACCCTCATGCTGATGTACACGATCATCGCCATGGAGGGTCACGGCGAAGAGCATCACGACGAGGCGCATCACGACGAGGAGCACGCGCCCTCGACGGGAACCCTGGAACCGAGCGCAGCGCACTGACAAGGGACGGGTAACCGTCCACCATCACATCGAGCATGGATCGGGCAGGAGCCCGACCGCAGAGGAGGAACCAATCACATGGAGTTCATCGGCGCAGGTCTCGCCGCCCTTGGGGTGATCGGGCCAGGAATCGGCATCGGCATCCTGACCGGCATGGCCGCGACTGCGATCGGCCGCAACCCCGACGCGACCCCGAGCATTCGCGCGCAGTTCATTCTTGGCGCCGCGTTCGCCGAGGGCCTCGGCGTCCTCGCGATCGTCGTTGCCATCCTCGCGATCGTCCTCCAGCCGGCCTAGGGAGCGGATCGCGTGGGTCTTTTCGCCGTCGTCGCCCAGGGAGCCGGCACCGCCGTCGCCCTCTCCGCCGAGGAGGCGGGCGCCGGCCTGGTGATCAATTTCTTCTGGATCATCGTCTCGTCGCTGAACTTCCTCCTCTTCCTGGGGATCCTGTACCTCGTTGCCCTGCGCCCGGTTTCCCGGATGCTGGCCGAGCGCCGGGACCGGATCGAGCAGGGGATGCAGGACGCGGACCAGGCACGCCTGGATCGGGAGATTGCGAAGCAGGAGCGGGCCGCCGCCCTCACCGAGGCCCGCAAGGAGGCCGGCGAGATCCTGGCACGCGCCCAGAAGGTCGCCCAGGACAGCCGCGATGCGGACATTGCCGCGACCAGGCAGGAGCTCGAACGGCTTCGTGAGCGAGCAGCCAGCGACATCATCGCCGAGCGAGAGCGCGCCATCGCCGATCTGCGCGCCGAGGTGGCCGACCTGGCCCTCGCGGCCGCCGGCAAGGTCGTCGGCGAATCGATGACCGGCGAGCGACAGCGTCGTCTGGTTGTCGATTTCCTGGCCGAGTCCGGCAGTTCGGGGTCCAAGGGCTGATGGGTCGACCCGGGACGGCCGCTCGCCGCTATGCCGACGCCGCGTTCGAGCTGGCGTCGCGCGACGACACGCACGACGCCTGGCTGGAGGGTCTCGAAACGGCCGTCCAGCTTCTCGGCGACGAGCGCGTGGCGGCGATCGTCGACAGCCCGGCGGTGGCCCTCGCGGATCGGGAGGCGCTCATCGAGCGGCTGCTTGCCGCTCGGGTCGCCGCATCGGTCCTCAACCTCACCAGGGTGCTCGTCCAGCGCGGCCGGATCGACGCGCTGCCCGCCGTCGCCACGCAGTATCGACGCCTGCTCAACCGCCACCGCGGCGTGACCGAGGCGATCGTGACCAGCGCCGTGCCGCTCAGCGCAGCCGAGACGGCGGCCGTGCGGACGAAGATCGAATCGATGCTCGGCTCGAGCGTCGAGCTCGCCAGCCGGGTGGACGACGATCTGATCGGCGGCCTCACCGTTCGGGTGGGGGACCGCTTCATCGACGCCAGTGTGCGGGGTCGCCTTGAGCGCCTTCGCGATCAGCTCGTGGTGGGCGCTCGCTAGCCCGACCGCGCCGGCCGGTCTGACCGGCGGTGCACCAGCGGGCCGAGACGCCCGAACGGAGAACCGATGGCCATTCGCTCTGACGAGATCATCAGCATTATCAAGTCCGCGATCGACACGTTCGACGAAGGTACGGAGACGCGCACCGTCGGGACCGTCGTCGAGGTCGGTGACGGGATCGCCCAGATCTACGGGCTGGACGGCGCCCTGTCCTCCGAGATGCTCGAGTTCCCCGGAGGCGTCTTCGGGATGGCCCTGAACCTCGAGGAGGAGACGGTCGGCGCCGTGATCCTCGGCGAGTCGCGTGCCATCAAGGAAGGCGACATCGTCAAGACCACCGGCCGCGTCGTCGAGGTCCCCGTCGGTCAGGCGCTCCTCGGCCGCGTGGTCGACCCCCTGGGCCGCCCCATCGACGGCAAGGGCCCGATCAAGGCGACCAAGACCCGCCCCGTCGAGCGGATCGCCCCGGGCGTCATCGTGCGCAAGTCGGTCGACACGCCCGTGCAGACGGGGATCAAGGCGATCGACGCGCTCATCCCGATCGGTCGCGGTCAGCGCGAGCTGATCATCGGAGATCGCCAGACGGGCAAGACGGCCATCGCCCTCGACACGATCATCAACCAGAAGGGCAAGGGCCTCGTCTGCATCTACGTGGCGATCGGCCAGAAGCTCTCGACGGTTGCGAACACCGTCGCCGTCCTTGAGCAGCACGGCGCGATGGAGCACACGATCGTCGTGGTTGCCGGTGCCGAGGACCCCGCTCCGCTCCAGTATCTCGCCCCGTACGCCGGCGTGGCGATGGGCGAGGAGGTCATGGAGGAGGGCGTCGAGGTCGACGGCGCCACCGTCAAGGATGCGCTGTGCGTCTACGACGATCTCTCCAAGCACGCCTGGGCCTACCGCGAGATGTCCCTGTTGCTGCGCCGCCCGCCCGGTCGCGAGGCCTACCCGGGTGACGTCTTCTACCTGCACAGCCGGCTCCTGGAGCGGGCCGCGCGCATGAACGACGAGAACGGCGGCGGGTCGCTGACGGCACTGCCGATCATCGAGACGCAGGCCGGGGACGTATCGGCATACATTCCGACAAACGTCATCTCGATCACGGACGGCCAGATCTTCCTCGAGACCGACCTGTTCAATGCCGGCCAGCGGCCGGCGCTCAACATCGGCATCTCAGTGTCGCGGGTGGGGTCGGCGGCGCAGACCAAGGCGATGAAGAAGGTCGCCGCTCCGCTCAAGCTGGACCTGGCCCAGTACCGCGCCCTCGCGGCGTTCGCCCAGTTCGCGTCGGACCTGGACAAGGCCACCCGTGACCAGCTGACGCGAGGCGAGAAGCTGTCCGAGGTCATCAAGCAGCCGCAGTACCAGCCGCTCCCCGTGGAGAAGCAGGTCGCCATCCTCGTGGCCGCGACGAGCGGCTCGCTCGACGACGTCCCGACCCCCAGGGTCAAGGAGTTCGAGACCGGCTTCTATCGGTTCCTCGAAACCGAGCGCACCTCGATCCTCGAGGAGCTTGGCAGGACCGCGGCCCTCAGCGATGAGCTCGCTTCTGCCCTCGCCGAGGCCATCGAAGCGTTCCGCGTCGAAGGCTTCGCGATGGAACCGCGCGCCAAGGCCGAGAAGGTCGAGGACAAGGCCTGATCGTGGCCAGCCAGCGCGAGATCCGGCGGCGCATCGGTGCCGTCCGGAACATCAAGCAGATCACCCGGGCGATGCAGTTCGTCGCGGCGTCGAAGCTGAAGCGCGCCCAGGACGCCACCCTCGCGTCGCGCCCGTACAGCGACAAGATCGACGAGGTGCTCGCCGACCTTGCGGCCGTCCTCGGCGGGGATGAGCACCCGTTGCTCGCCCGTCGTGAGGGCGGCAAGCGGATGGTCGTGCTCATCACGACGGACCGCGGCCTCGCTGGGCCGCTCAACACGAACACGATCCGGTTCGCGGCCAAGGAGATCACCGAGTCGAGCGGGGATCTTGCCGTCGTCACGATCGGGCGCAAGGGCCGCGACGCGATGCGCCGTGCGCGCGTTCCGCTCGAGGCGCATTTCGCCGGATTCGGCGATCGCCCTTCGTTCGCCGACGTGATCCCGCTCGCCCGCCTCGTCACCGACGCCTACCTGGGCGGGACGTTCACGCAGGTGGACATCATCTACAGCCACTTCGTTTCGACGCTGACCCAGCGACCCAGCCGGGTCAGCCTGCTCCCGGTGCAGCCGGCCGACGACACGGCCGCCGGCATCCCGGGCAACCAGTTCATCTTCGAGCCGAACCCCGCCGCGGTCCTGGAGCAGCTGCTCCCCCGCTACGTGGCCACGCGCCTGTTCCAGGCTGTGCTCGAATCCAGGGCGAGCGAGGAGTCCAGCCGGATGGTCGCGATGAAGAACGCGACCGAGAACGCCGGCGACCTCATCGACGACCTGACCCTGTCGTACAACAAGGTGCGCCAGTCCAACATCACCCGCGAGATGATCGAGATCGCTTCCGGCGCCCAGGCGCGCTGACCAGACGCTGAGACGCAGGAGGAACACAGACATCATGGCGACCGCCACCCCCACCGCCACCGGCCGGGTGATCCAGATCACCGGCCCCGTCGTCGACATCGCCTTCCCGGCGGGTGCGCTTCCGGCGATCTATAACGCGGTCGAGATCGAGCGCGAAGGCGGCGACCCGCTCGTCTGCGAGGTCCAGCAGCACCTCGGCAACAACTGGGTGCGCTCCGTCGCCATGACCACCACCGACGGCCTGGCCCGTGGCGTGGCGGTTCGCGATACCGGGGGCCCCATCAGCGTCCCGGTCGGCGAGGTCACGCTTGGCCGCGTGTTCGACGTCCTCGGCAAGCCGATCGACGGCAAGGGGCCGGTCAAGAGCGATGTCTACCTGCCGATCCACCGCTCCGCCCCGGCGTTCGACCAGCAGACCACCGAGGTCGAGGTCTTCGAGACCGGCCTCAAGGTCATCGACCTGATCTGCCCCTTCAAGAAAGGCGGCAAGATCGGCATCTTCGGCGGCGCCGGCGTCGGCAAGACCGTCATCATCCAGGAGCTGATCCGGAACGTGGCCCAGGAGCATTCCGGCTACTCCGTGTTCGCCGGCGTCGGCGAACGCAGCCGCGAGGGCAATGACCTCATCCACGAGATGACCGAGTCGGGCGTCATCGCCAAGACGGCGTTCGTGTTTGGGCAGATGAACGAGCCGCCAGGCGCCCGCCAGCGGGTCGGCCTCACCGGCCTGACCATGGCCGAGTACTTCCGCGACGAGGAGGGCCGTGATGTCCTCCTGTTCATCGACAACATCTTCCGGTTCACCCAGGCGGGCTCCGAGGTCTCGGCGCTCCTCGGCCGGATGCCTTCGGCGGTCGGCTACCAGCCGAACCTGGCGACCGAGATGGCCGCGCTCCAGGAACGGATCACGTCGACCAAGAAGGGTTCGATCACCAGCCTCCAGGCCGTCTTCGTCCCGGCCGACGACTACACCGACCCGGCGCCGGCGACCACGTTCGCCCATCTCGACTCGACGATCCGCCTCGAGCGCAACATCGCCGAGCTGGGCATCTACCCGGCGGTCGATCCGCTCACGTCCACGTCGCGAGTCCTCGACCCCAACGTCGTGGGCCAGGAGCACTACGACGTCGCCCGCGAGGTCCAGCGCGTCCTCCAGCGCTACCGCGACCTCCAGGACATCATCGCGATCCTCGGCATCGACGAGCTGTCCGAGGAGGACAAGTCGACGGTCGCCCGGGCACGCCGCCTGCAGCGGTTCATGAGCCAGCCGTTCTTCGTCGCCGAGGTCTTCACCGGTCGAACCGGCCAGTACGTGTCGATCAAGGACACGGTCGCCTCGTTCAAGGAGATCCTCGAGGGGAAGACCGACACCCTGCCGGAGCAGGCATTCTTCCTGGCCGGCACCATCGAGGACGTTCGCGAGAACGCCGCCAAGCTGGCGGGCTGACCCATGCCGATCATGCTCGAGATCGTCACGCCGGAGCGCCTCGCCTACGCAGGCGAGGTGGACGCGGTGGTGTTGCCCGGGATCGACGGCGAGCTCGGCGTTCTGCCGCACCATGCACCGCTGGTCTCGACGCTTGGCGTCGGCGAGCTTCGGTACCGGGTGGGCGGCAAGGAGGAGACATTCGCGATTGCGGGTGGGTTCCTCCAGGTCCGTCCGGACAAGGTCGTCGTGATGGCCGAGACGGCCGACCTCGCCGCTGAGATCGACCTTGAGAAAGCCCAGGAAGCCCGCCGCGAGGCCGAGCGCGCACTCGAGACCGGATTCACCGAGGGTGCCGACCTGTCGGCCGCCCGGGCCGCGCTCCAACAGGCACTGTTGCGCATTCGCGTCGCCGAACGCCGTCACCGGGAGGGTCCGCGACACCGCGGATGAGGCCGTGGCTGATGCCCGCCCGTTCCACTGGGAGTACCGCCCGGAGCCGATCACCCGGGAGATCTTTCGGGTCGAAGGCGGACGGCCCCTGCTCGGCATCGTGCCGATCAGCGGCGCCAAGAACGCAGCGCTGAAGCTCCTTGCCGCCGCGGTCCTCACGGGCGAGCGGTGCCGGTTCGAGAACGTCCCCGAGATCGAGGACGTCCGCGTCATGGCTGAGACGCTGGCTGATCTCGGCGTGCTCGTCGAGCACCCGGCCCCCAACATCTACGAGATCGCCTCCGGCGACGTCGAGTGGCTCTTCGTGCCGCTCGAGGCCGCCGCCAGGATGCGGGCGAGCTTCATGCTCCTGGGGCCGCTCCTGACCCGATTCGGCCGGGTGATCATCAGCAACCCGGGCGGCGACCGGATCGGGCGCCGCCCCGTGGACCTCCACGTGGACGCGATGCGCGCCCTCGGAGCCGATATCGAGTATCGCAACGGTTACTACTTCGCGACGTCGCCCGGTCGCCTCCGCGGCGCCGACGTGACATTCCCGCTGGTCTCGGTGATGGGGACCGAGAACGCGATGCTGGCGGCGACGCTGGCCTCGGGCAAGACGACGATCCGTCCGGCTGCCCAGGAGCCGGAGGTCGACGATCTCATCGCGTTTCTCCAGGCGATGGGCGCAGCCGTCAGCCGGACGTCCCCCGACACGATCGAGGTCGAGGGCCGCCGGCGCCTTCGCGGCGCCAGCCATCGCGTGGTGCCCGACCGGATCGAGGCCGGCACGTTCGCGGTGGCGGCCGCGGTCACGGGTGGTCGGGTCACGCTCGAGGGATCGCGCCCGGAACACCTCCCCGCGTTCCTCGACGTCCTCGACCGGTGTGGGGTCCAGTTCGCCACCGGACAGGACTCGATCACGATCGATGCCACGACCGTTGGGCCGGGGATGTTCCGCCCCTGCGCCATCGAGACCGGGCCCTATCCCGGACTGGCCACGGATCTGCAGCCGCCGCTGTGTGTGCTCCTGACCCAGGCCGATGGCCGCTCGACCATCCACGAGACGATCTTCGAGGATCGCCTGGAGTGGATGAGCGCGTTGCGCAGGATGGGCGCTCGGATCAGCATCCACGGCGGTCACGAGGCGACGATTGCCGGACCGGCGCGGCTGCATGGGGCCGAGACAGAGATCGGCGATCTCCGTGCGGGTGCCTCGCTCATCCTGGCGGCTCTCGCCGCCGAGGGCACCTCCACGATCCACGGCGCACACCACGTCCAGCGTGGGTATGAGAACATCGAGCGGAAGTTCCTGGACCTCGGCGCCAGGATCGAGCGCCTCGAAGAAGGGACTGTTTCCACCACCTCATGAAAATCGGTATCGACCTCGGCACGGCCAACGTGCTCGTCTACGTCAAGGGCAAGGGGATCGTGATCCAGGAGCCCTCGGTCGTCGCGGTGAGCGATGACAATCGCATCGTGGCCGTCGGCCAGGAAGCGCGCGAGATGATCGGCCGGACCCCCGGCAACATCACCGCCATCCGCCCGATGAAGGACGGCGTCATCGCCGACTACGTCATCACCGAAGCGATGCTCCGATACTTCATCGGCAAGGCCACCAAGGGTTCAATGATGTTCAGCCGACCCGAGGTCATGATCAGCGTCCCCGCCGGCGTGACGTCGGTTGAGAAGCGGGCCGTGCGCGACGCCGCGCTGAAGGCGGGGGCGCGCTCGGCCTACCTCATCGAGGAGCCGCTTGCGGCGGCGATCGGGGCCAACGTGCCCATCTCGGGGCCGTCGGGAAACATGGTCATCGACATCGGTGGCGGGACGAGCGAGATCGCGGTCATCGCCCTCGGTGGCATCGTGGTCTCAACCTCGCTGCGGGTCGGCGGCAACAAGTTCGACGACGCCATCGCGACCTACATCCGCAAGAAGTACAACCTGCTCGTCGGCGACCGGACGGCCGAGGAAGTGAAGATCGCGATCGGGACCGCGCTGCCGCTCGAGCGCGAGCTGTCGATGGAGGTCCGCGGGCGCGACCTCATCGCGGGGCTGCCGCGAACGATCCCGATCACGAGTTCGGAGGTCATGGAGGCGATCGAGGCGCCGCTCCAGCAACTCGTCGGGGCTGTCCGCCAGGTCCTGGAGCAGACGCCACCGGAGCTGTCGAGCGACATCATCGACAAGGGCATGGTCATGTCCGGGGGTGGCGCGCTGCTGCGCAACATCGACAAACTGCTGACCCAGGTCACCGGCGTGCCCTGCCACGTGGCCGAGAATGCGCTCAACTGCGTCGCCCTGGGCACGGGGCTCGCCCTGGAGCACTTCGACTTCTTCAAGAAGTCGCTCGTCCAGGCCGTCTGACCAGCCCCATGTTCGACGCGGGCCCGGTCACCGCCAGGCGAGCGTTCGTCGACCTGCACTGCCACACCAACGCATCGTTCGATTCGCTGTCGAATCCCGCCCGAGTTGCCCGGATCGCCGCGGCCCGCGGACTGACCCATCTGGCGATCACCGATCATGACCGGATCGACGGTGCGCTCCGCGCCCGGGACGCGGCGCCGACGGGCCTCACGATCCTGGTGGGCGAGGAGATCCGGACCCGAGAGGGTGACCTCATCGGCCTGTTCCTGGATGAGCCCGTTCCCCCAGGGCTGTCCGCGGCCGAGGCGATCCTCGCCGTCCGAGGCCAGGGTGGACTCGTCGGCATCCCGCACCCGTTCGATCGGTTCCGCGGGTCGCTGCTGCGCGATGAGACGATGATCGCCGTGGCGGCCGAGGCGGACTGGATCGAGGGACACAACGCGCGCCTCATCGGAAGCGGCAACGAGCGTGCGGCGGCCCTCGCCCGGGAGTTGGCTCGGCCGGCCGTCGCCGTGTCCGACGCGCACACCTTGATCGAGGTCGGGACTGCGTCCACCGCGCTCGACGGGGATCCGTCGACGCCCGCCGGCCTGCTCGCGGCGCTGGCCGGCCGGATCGATCTCCAGCCGGGGCGAGGGTCGATCCTGCTGCGGGCTGTGACGCCCATGGCCAAGCTCATCCAGCTGGTTCGCGGCAACGGGCGTATCCGGCCCGTCGATCACCCTGTGGCCCGATGACGAGCGACGGGCAGGACCATCGACGGATGGCCGGCTCCTCGCGCGACGGGTACCGTCACCGCACATGACCGCACTGGACCCAACCCCCGATCCGTCGCCGGACGCCCTCGAGCCGACGATCAGCGCCGATCAGGTGTCGCTGTCGCGTCGCCTGCGTCAACCGCGGACCATCCTTTCGATCGTCCTCCCGATCGGGCTCCTCGCTCTGTTCGTCCGAAGCCTGCCCGGGTTCCAGCTGGATGCCCTCCCCGGCAAGATCCTGAGTGCCCAGCCGGCGCTGCTCCTGGCGGCCTTTGTCGTGTTCTACCTCGGGTTCCCGCTGCGCGGCCTGCGCTGGGCGACGCTTGTCCGGCGCACCGGGTTCCCGCTGCGGACCAGGGACGCGACCGAGATCATCTTCATCAGCTGGCTCGTCAACTGCCTCGTTCCCGCAAAGCTCGGCGACATCTATCGCGCGTACCTGCTCAAGATCAACACCACGGTGTCGCTGTCTCGCACGTTTGGGACGGTGTTCATCGAGCGCGTCCTGGACCTCTTCGCCATCGCCGTCCTGGGCATGGCAGCCGGCCTGATCAGCTTCCGTTCAGGGCTTCCGACCGAGGTCCAGATCGTGCTCGGGATCGGGATCGTGGTCGTCGTGCTCCTGGCCGTCGGACTGGTCACGCTGCGCAATGCCGGGCGACGGATCCTCATTGCCCTGCCCATCCCGCACACGATCGTGGACTTCTACGATCGTTTCGAGGAGGGTGTCTTTGCCGCCGTCGATCTCCGGGCGCTGCCCAGGCTGGTCGTTCTGACCGGCCTCATCTGGGGCATCGAGGCCGCGCGGCTCTACCTCGTTGTCGCGGCGTTCGGTTTTCCCGACGTCCACCTGGGGATCAGCGGGGCGTTCTTCGTCGCCCTTGCGGGCGCGCTCCTGACGGCGGTTCCGCTGACTCCCGCCGGGATCGGCGTTGTCGAGGCCGGTGTCGTGGGTCTGCTGACCCTGCTCTACGGAGTACCTCAGACCGAAGCGCTGGCCATCGTCCTGGTCGATCGTTCCATCAGCGTTCTTTCGATCATCGCCATCGGCTCGGTCGCGTACGCGGTGTCTCCGCGGCGACGTGGGGCCGGCCTGCCCGACGCGAACGGCGCATCACCTGGCGCCGCCCCGGGCCCGGTTCCGGGCTGACACACGGACGACCCTGCCCAGCGGTAGATGGCTCGAGACGAGGCGCTGGGGTTGCCGTGGGCGTCGGGCCCGATGCCCGAGCGCGGGGGTACTAGGACCCCCGGCCGATCCAGGGGGTGCGGTGCCGGACCGCACCGCCGCACACCGCACTCCTCCGACCCCCGCTGCCGCGGCCACGCTCCGGCACCCGGTACCAACGGGTGATGTGGAAGCGGGGCAGGCAGGCCCGATAGTGCCGGTGTCGCGAACTTTCGCGGCACACCGACGAAGCGGCGCGGAGACCCATGACCAGCCAAAGCGGACGAGCCTTCAACGAGTGGCTGCGGGCCCAGCTCAAGGCCAAGAAGATGTCACAACGTCAGCTTGCCCTGCAATCGGGCGTGGACCATTCCACGATTTCGCGGCTGATTCGCGGCGATCGAATGCCGTCGCTGGGTACCGCCACCAAGCTGGCTCGCGGCCTGCGCGAGCTCCGGGACGATAGCGAGATCCCGGCCTACCTCGGCCAGGTGTCGTCGGGGTCGTCCAACCCCACGGCGCGTGTCGAGTACGCACTTCGGGCCGACGACCTCCTCTCGGACGCGCAGGTCCGCCAGATCATGGAGTACTACCTCGCGGTACGGATGCGCCACTTCGGTCGCGCGTATGTCCCGCCGCAGGATGGATCGCTCCGGTCGAACGAACCGACGCGGCGCACCGAGCCCGTACCTGAGCGCACGATCCAGCGCACCGCTACAAACGTGGCGCCCGGAGTGGGCGTCGGCGCCGGCGGAGGGCGTGGCGTGCCCGCCCGACCGGTCGGACGCCCAACCGGACGCACGCCGGGTCGGTACTAGGAACCCAACCGCAAGAACGCGGCTTCAGCGACTACAACATGGCCCGGATCGCCCTCCACGTCCGGGTCTCGGGGACAGCGAACGCCGGCCTCTGGGGGGCCGGCGTTCGCTCTTTGTCAGGGAGCGGCTGCGTCCGACGAGTTCTCGATCGATAGATAGACGGAGATCACCGTCCGCGGGGAGGCCTCGAAGCGATCGGCGAGATACAGCGATGCCGCATCGCGCTGGCCTCGCAGATACTCGTCCTCTGCCGGACCCCCGCAGCGCGCCAGGAGCACCGCCTCGAACAGGCGATCACACACGATGACCAACGCGTCAGTTCGCGGGTCGGCGTCTGGACTGCCCAGCGCGTCTGGCCCGGTGGCGCTGCGAACGGGATGACCGGCCCGCACCAGGGGAAACGCGTACGCTCCCGTGCCCTTGAAGCGCGGCAGACCGCTCAGGACGATGGGGCGGCCGCCTGCGGATGCGACCACTCTCGTCGCTGCACTGCTTGCGCCTGGCCAGCCAAGGTCCGCCGAAACGGTCGGTGACCAGCGGCCGATGTCGACCAGCAACAGGGCCCCCAGGGCGATGGTCACGAGCACCGCTCCGGCTGCATCGCGGCCGGGGCGCTGGCCGCGACCGCGGGCCACCGCGGCCAGGCCCAGGCCGCCCAGGGTGAACACCATCGGGTCCACGAAGGCGTGGTAGTGATCGTTCGGGAGTCCCGGGATCACCGACGTGAGGCCCTGTGCCGCGACGGTCAGGAATGCCGCACTCCACGCCACGCTGAGCGCGAACCAGCGGACCGCGTGGCGCTCCGCCGGGTCGCTTGATCGCCAGCGCCAGGCCACAGTGGCGATGATTCCCATGCTCGCAAGAAGGCCCGGAATCGCCGCGTCGGTGATGAGTCCAACCAGCGGCCAGCTGACGATCCGAAGGAACACGATCAGGAGGCGGCTGACCGGGTCGAGCGACTCCGCCGCCCGAGGTTCGGACAGGTACGCCAGGGCCGCGCGCGTCTCCGCGAAGTTGGTGGTCAACTCGTTCACGATGAGCGGCACGTACAGCGCCACGATCAGGCCGACCGCGGCGAGCCCGGCGAGCGCGGCCCGTCTCCGATCGAAGGTCGCCCCAGGGCTGCCCCGCCGCCACCCCCAGATGAACAGGCCGACGACCGGCACCACCAGCCCGACCCCCAGAACGTGCAGCTGCATGGTCAGTCCGACCCCGAGTCCTGACACGATCCACCAGCGCGTGCGACGACTCGTGTGGGCGCGCCATGCCCCGGCAAGGGCGATCGCCGCGGTCAGTGCGATCGCGTTCGGGTTCCACAGGAAGGTGGACGCCTCGATGGCGCTCGGGGATACCGCGATGAGCAGCCCCGCGATCGCACCGGCGAGGCGGCCTCCGATCGACCGAGCCAGCCACCACACGACGCCGACGGCCGCGGTTCCAGCGGCCGCGAGACCACTGACGACGATCGTCGGATCGGCCCTCGACACGAACGCCAGCGGCGCCAGCAGGTAGTAGTAAACCGCCCCGTGATGGATGTCACCGATCGACGTCGGCGGTCCGAGCAGCGGAATCCGGCCATCGAAGACGAGGGCGTGGAGAACCAGCATGTCGTGACCCTGATCTGCGTCCCACGCCCCGCGACCAGCCAGAAACGCGAAGCGCAGGACGGCGGCCACGAGGAGCAGGCCCAGCAACACCACACGATCGGGCGGCCCGGCCTCGAGCCACTCGCCCAATGGCGTCCCCGGTCGGACGGAGCGGTCGAGATGGCTGTCGTCGAGATGGCTGTCATTGCCGACGCGACGGTCGGTCGCACCGGCGGATCCCAGGCGGTGCGGCGCCACGACATGTGCGTCGGGCCGGTCGCGGGGCGGGTGTCCTGGCGTGGTCACGCGGGCGTCGCCGTGCGCCTCGAACGGCTTCCGGCCACGGGCAAGGCCCCGGGTGGCAGATCGTGAAGCGGGCGACCGGCCAGGAGGTCACGGGCACGGCCGACGTTGATCGCGTCGTAGCCCTCGTCCATCCCGGGCGTCTCGAGCAGGAACACGACGTGGCCGAGGCGACGATGTCGCACCAGGTGCCCAAGACCGACGGGCCCGATCTGGCCGGCCCCGAGGTGTTCATGGCGATCCAGGCGAGATCCGAGCGCCGCCTTCGAATCGTTGAGATGAATGAGGCGAAGCCGAGACAGGCCGATGCTCTTGTCGAACTCCTCGACGACGCGCTCGACCTCGTCCGGATCGGAGATCGGCCGGCCGGCTCCCCAGAGGTGCGACGTGTCGAGGCAGAAACCGATGCGGTCCGCGGCAACGCCGCGCGCCGCGAGCGCATCGGCGATCCGCGCCAGCTCGTCGATGGTCGAGCCGACCGCCCAGCCGGACCCGGCCGCGTTCTCGAGGACGAGGGTGGCCGCGCCGGCTCCGGCGTCGACCGCGGCGAGAACACGGGCTGCTCCCTCCGCGATTCGGCGGATGCCATCCTCGATCGACGTGTCCCGGTGCGATCCGGTGTGCACGTTCACGAAGGCCGCTCCGAACGACGGCGCGACGCGCAGTTCGCTCTCGAGCAACGCAACGGATCGCTCGAAGAGATCGTCCGCCGGCCCGGCCAGATTGACGAGGTATGAGGCGTGAATGGCAACGGGGCCGATGTCGCGCTCCCTGAGCCGGGTTCGAAATGCCGCCTGCTCGGCGGGTGGCCCGGATCGTCGTCGCCAGGCCGTCGGATTGTCGGCAAAGATCTGGAGCGCATCCGCCCCGATCTCGTGCGCTCGGTCGACCGCCCGGACCATCCCGGCTGCGAGGGGCAGGTGGGCGCCGACACGGGGGCGATGGGGATCCATCGGCGCATCGTAGCCGAGGCCGAGGCCGAGGCCGGGCCGACGTCGAATCCGGTGCGAGGTTGTCGCCTGCACGTGCGCCACGGAAGGCCGAGCATGGCCGCCCATGGCACCCACCAATCGAGGCCCGCCTCATGACCCGCGACGGCGGCATCTACCGGCTCACGGACCCCCCGCCGCCTTTGGTGTAGTCGCCGGCGATCACCGGCTCGATCATCCCGTAGTCGCCGTCGCGGCGGCGATACAGCACGGCGACCTGTTCCGTCTCGGCGTTGACGAAGACAAAGAACGCATGGCCGAGCTCCTCCATCCGGACCACGGCGTCCTCGTCGAACATCGGCTCGATCGCGAAGCGCTTCATCTTGACGATGCGCCGTTCCCTGCCTGCGTCGGCCGTCCCGTCGGCGATCCGCCGCAGGATCTGCTTCTCCTCCTCGGCCCTCGCCCGAACGCGCGGCCGCGCCTTGACGTCGGCTGCCTGGCGCTCGAGTTTGTCGAGAACCTCGTCGACCCCGGCCTCATGGGTCGATGCGGTCGCGTGGCCGCGGATCGGCCGGCCGTCGATCACGATGCTGATCTCGACGATGTGCGATTCGGCGATGCTCCGCCGGCGCTCGACCGACAACTCGACAAGGACGTCCGTTCGATCGTCGAGCATCCGCTCCATGCGTCGGACCTTCCGCTCGGCGTAGCCCCGAACCGCGTCCGGGACCTCGTAGTTCTTGCCCTTGACGATCGTCCGCACCGGTGCACCTCCATGGTTGGCTGCGGCGGCGGGGTCCGGCGACGTCCCCGGTTGGGCCGTTCGCTCGAGCGTGCCGGCCTCGAGAGTGCCGGCCCACGACCCGAGTCTACATCGAGCTCCGTCACCGCCCGACGTTGTGGCCCGCCGTCACCGCCCGTCAGCGCTCCCGGGCCACCGTGATGGCCGAGACGCCCAGGGCGCCCGCATCGAGCAACGCGGCGGCGCACCCGGCCAGGGTGGCGCCGGTCGTCACGACATCGTCGACAAGAATGATCCAGGCACGCCTCAACGTGGCCGCCGCCAGACCGGCCGCGGTCGGATCGGCGGCAAATGCGTCACCAAGATTCCCGAACCGAGCAGTTCGGTCGAGATCGAACTGGGCCACCGTCGCTCGCGTGCGCACGACCAGGTCGGCTGCCGGCAGGTTGAGCTGGCGCGCGGCTACGGCCGCGATCAGACGCGCCTGATCGTACCCACGGGCTCGCACCCGCTCGGCGTCCGCCGGCACCGGCACGAGCACATCCCCGCCGACCCCTGCCGCCCGCCAGCGTCGTGCGACCGCCCCTCCGAACGGCTCTGCGAGACGCCGCTCGCCCCGGTACTTGAGCGCATGGATCGCGCGACGAACGGCCCCCGAGTACGGGGCGCACCATTCGAGCTGGAGGAGTGGTGCCGGGGCTGGTGATGGCAGGCCGATCGGGACACCGGGCGGCCGCGACAGCCTGACGTCGAGGTCGGTCACGCACGAAGCACAGAGCGAGCGGCCCTCCAGCCCGCAGCCGGCGCAGCTCGCCGGCAGCGCCAGATCGAGCGCCGCCGACGAGAGCCGGGCGATCGTCGCCGTGAGTCGTCGCTCGCGCATGGGAACGAGGATCGTGGGGGACGCCGGCCGGCAACACATCCGCGCCTTATGCGCGCCGCCCCGAGCGCGCCTTATGCGCGCCGCCCCGAGCGCGACCCCGGACACCGAGACATTCAGCTCAGGACGATCAGGTCTCCGACTTCCACCCGCGCCGCATCGATGGCACCCACCGGTAACTCCAACACGCCGCGCGCCCCCCGGATGAACGGTACCAACCCGCGCCATGGCGGAACGTCGCGGTGGATCGACAACACCGGTCGCACCTCTCTCGGCTCGTCGCTCGAAGCGCCGGGCGCCCCGAGGAACACGACATCAATGGGAAAGCGCATGAACATCATGTGGATCCCGTTGCTGTCGGGCAGCCACAGGCCGGCCCCTGCGTCGAGTGCGGGCCGGCCCATCAAGCCGAGGAACTTTGCCCATAACCCGCCGGCAACCTCGACCCGCGTGGCGACGATCAGGTCGCGGGTGAGATTGCGTGCGACCAGCATCGACTCGGCCATGGACCTGGGTCCGGCGGACCTCCTCCCAACCGGCGAGGCCGGTCGGGTCGGTCAGGTCGCCAGATTCTGAATGATCAGGATGATGGCGGGGCCGAGGATGACGATGAACAGCGACGGGAAGATGCACCCGACCAGCGGGAACAGCATCTTGATCGGTGCTTTCGCCGCCATCTCCTCGGCGCGCTGCCGGCGTTCGATCCGGAGTTGCTCCGACTGGACCTGGAGCACCTTGGAGATCGACACACCCAGCTGTTCGGCCTGGATGATCGCGCCGATGAAGTTGGTGAGTGGGCCCACGTCCGTCCTGGCCACGATGTCGCGCAGGGCGTCGCGCCGGGCCTTGCCCACGCGCACCTCGGCAAGCGCCCGCCGGAACTCTTCGGTGAGTGGGCCCTTGAGCTTCTCGACGACCTTGCCCAGGGCGGCGTCGAAGCCAAGGCCGGCGCGCACGGAAATGGTCAGCAGGTCGAGTGCGTCGGGGATCTGGAGCAGGATCAGCTTCTTGCGCTTCTTGATCCGGCCTCCCAGCCAGAACTCCGGCGCGGTATAGCCGAACATCAGGCCGATCGGGATGAAGATGATCCCCGCGATCAGGTTGCCGCCGAAGATACCGAACAGGACGAAGAAACCTCCGGCAAATCCCAACGCGGCAATCGCCTTGATGCCCAGCCAGTCGGCGACCCGGATCTCGCCGGGGTTCCCGGCCAGGGCCAGGCGCTTTTCCGTGCGGTCCGAGAACGATGTGCTCGTGACACGTGAGACCGTTCCGGAGAGGCGGGCCGCAAGTGGGCGCAGCGTCCGCTCGAGGAACGGCTGCTGGAGCTCGAGTTCCTCGAGGTTCTTGGCCTGCATGGTCCCCAGCTGGGTCAGGCGTGCCTGCACCGGGTCGATCGGGGCGTTGCCGGCAAGTCCGAGGAAGATCAACAGGATGGCCACGGCGGCCGCTCCCGCGATGATGAACGGAAGGATCTCCATCTCGCTAGACCTCGATATCCACGATCTTGCGGATGAACATGAAGCCGATGACCATCATCACGGCTCCGAAGCCCAGGATGATCACGCCGGCCGGCAGGCCGCCAATCCCGGGTGGGCTGACAAACATCGGATCGAAGAACGTCGGCGCCGCCAGGTAGATGAAGCCGGCCAGGGCGAACGGAAGGCCGCCGACCACGTACCCGGACAATCGCTGCTGGGCCGTCAGGGTGCGAATCTCGCCCTTGATCCGGACACGCTCACGGATCGTGTAGGCAATGGAGTCGAGGATCTCGGCGAGGTTGCCGCCGACGGTGTGCTGGATCGCAATGGCCGTGGCCATCAGTTCGAGGTCATCGGACTTGACCCGCCGGACCATGTTCTCCAGGGCTTGCTCGAATGGCAGACCGAGGTTGACCTCTCGAATGACCCGCCCGAACTCCGTTGAGATTGGCGGCCGGGACTCTCGAACCACGAGTTCGATGGCCTGAAGGAACGACGAGCCGGCGCGGAGGGCGTTGGCGATCAGGGTGATCGTATCCGGGAGCTGCTTGTTGAAGGCTCCCAACCGGCCGCTCTTGCGGCGGCCGAGCCAGATCCGCGGCAGCATGAACCCGATCAACACGCCGCCGAGGACAGCGATCGGCGAGCCAAATGCCGGGAAGACGATACCGAGCACCAGGAACAGGATCGGCAGCCCGACCGTCGCGCCGGCCCAGATGACGAGGTATTCGCTGACCTTCAGCCTCAGGTCGGCCCTGGCCAGCTCGCGGGCAAGGTTCGCCCCGAAGTCGCGCTGCTCGACGACCTTGTTCAGGTTCGCGAGGGCCACGCTCTGGGCGATCAGGTCGCTGATCGGTCCCTGGCCGGTGGCTGCCGGCTTCTCCTTCTCCGTTTTTCCCGACGCATACCGCTCGAGCCGATTGGAGATCCCGGAGCCACCTCCACTCGTTGCGATCCCGACGGCGATCAGGATGATCGCCAGGGCCGCCACGGCGGCTACGGCGATCGTCAGATCCGGCACGTACCCGCCTCCCTAGAACGCCGCGCCGAAGATGCCCGGAGGTAGATGGATGCCCATCACCTCGAACTTCTCGACGAACTTCGGCCGAATCCCGGTCGGCTTGAGCCGGCCCTGGATCTTGCCCTCGACGACGCCCGTCTGCTCGAAGACGAAGACGTCCTGCATGACGATGATGTCGCCCTCCATCCCCTGGACCTCGGTGATGTTGACGATCCGTCGGGTGCCGTCCTTGAGGCGACTCTGCTGGACGATCAGGTCGACGGCCGCCGCCACCTGCTCGCGGATGGCGCGCACCGGCAAATCCACGCCGGCCATCAGGACCATCGTCTCGAGGCGAGACAGCATGTCGCGCGGACTGTTGGCGTGGCCGGTCGACATCGAGCCGTCATGGCCCGTGTTCATGGCCTGGAGCATGTCCAGCGCCTCGCCCGATCGACACTCTCCGACGATGATCCGGTCGGGGCGCATGCGCAGGGAGTTGCGCACGAGCTCGCGGATCGGAATCGCACCCTTGCCCTCGATGTTCGGCGGGCGGGACTCGAGCGTGACGACGTGCTCCTGCCGAAGCTGGAGCTCCGCGGCGTCCTCGATGGTCACGATCCGCTCGTCGTTCGGGATGAACGACGACAGCACGTTGAGGGTGGTCGTCTTGCCCGAACCGGTGCCGCCCGAGACGAACAGGTTCAAACGCGCCTCGACACAGGCGCGCAGGAAGTCGAACATGTCCGGGGTGGCCGTTCCGAACCGGATGAGGTCGTCGACCGTGAAGGGCGAGGCCGAGAACTTCCGGATCGTGATCACGGGGCCGACCAGCGACAGCGGCGGGATGATCGCGTTCACGCGCGAGCCATCGGTGAGGCGGGCATCGACCATCGGCGACGATTCATCGACACGTCGACCGATCGGGGCGATGATCCGATCGATGATCCGCATGACGTGATCGTCGTTCTGGAAGACGACGTTGGTCAGCTCGAGCTTGCCCGACCGCTCGATGTAGACCTGGCGCGGTCCGTTGACCATGACTTCGGTGATGGACTCGTCCCGAAGCAGCGGCTCCAGGGGCCCGAGGCCGATGATCTCGTCGGTGATCTGCTCCAGCATCCGGACCCGCTCGGCGCGCGTCAGGGCGAGGCCTTCCTCGTCGATGACCTTGCCGAAGATCTCCTCGATCTGGCGCCGGACCTCGACCTGGTTGGACAGGTCAAGCTTGGGATCGAGGTCCTGGATGACCCGGCTCTGGATCCGGAACTTGACGTCCCTGAACGACTCGCGAACCGGAGCCGATGTCATCAGCCGCGGCGAGCCCGACTGTCCGCCTGCGGGAGGCGTGGGGCCGCCCGGTCCCGCGGGTGCCGGCGCGGAGGGCACGTTCGAGCCCGCCGGTCCGGCCCCCGGCCGCGCGCTCTCGATCCGCTTCAGAAGAGACATCGCCTACTCCCCTTCGCCCCGAGGGGCCGTTATGGACACCGTGGTCACCGCCACGCGAACAGGGATTTGCGGTTGGCCGCCTTGCGGCCGTCCTCCGCCGGTTTGACCTGGGCATCGCCGACGATCGCGGTCGCCAGGCGCAGGATGTCCTGGGACACCTGCGCATCCTTGTTGCTCAGATAGAAGGGTACGCCCCGGTTCAGCGCATACACAACGCTGCGGCCGTCGCTGACGATCGTATGGTCGATCTTGCGCCCGATCGAGTGCTCGACATCGGCCACGCGGATGCCCAGGGTAGAGTCGGCGCGGTTGAGAACGAGCCTGACTTTGTCGCTGCCGTAGCCGAGTTGCTCGGCGACCTCCAGGAACAGGCGCATGTTCTTGATGCTCGTGATCTCGAGGCTGAGGATCGTCAGGATCAGGTCGGCACTGTCGAGGATCGCCAGGGTGGTGTCGTTGAAGCTGGACGAGCAGTCGACGATCACCAGCTCATGGGACATGCTCAGCGCCTCGATGGCGCGCTTCACGCCAGCGGGGCTGACCAGTTCGGCCATCTCCGGCGACGGCGGGGCGAGCAGGACCCGGATACCCGACGAGTGGTTGATCACGAAGGTCTCGATCGAATCGGCCTCGCCGTTCTCGAGCTCAGGGGCGAGATCGGCGATCGACTTGTTCTTGGGGTTCAGGTTCAGAAGCACGCCGACGTCGCCGAATTGAAGGGAACCGTCCATCAGGACGACTTTCTTGCCGCCGTCGACGGCCGCCGCAACCGCCATGTTCACGGCGATGGTGGTTCGACCCACGCCGCCCTTCGGGCTGTACACGGCGACCACGAGGCCCGGCTCGCGTTCACCGTCACCGGCGCCGTTCTGGTCCGGGCCCCTGGGCGTGACCATGGGGGCCATCCGGCTGAGCTTCTCGCGTTCGCGGGTATAGACCTGGCGGATCGAGGCCGTCAGCTCATCGCTGCTGAAGGGCTTGACGAGGAACTCACGCGCTCCGGCGAGCATCGACCGGCGGAGGTAGTCCGCCTCGCCCTGGACAGACATCATGACCACCGAAGCGCCGGGGGCCGCAGATGCGAGCTGCTCCGTGGCGGCGATCCCGTCCATGTCCGGCATGTTGATGTCCATGAGGACCACGTCGGGACTCAGCCTTCCGGCCAGGTCGATCGCCTCCGTGCCCGACGCAGCCGCGCCGATCACGTCGACGTCCGTCTCGAAGCTGAGCAGCTTCGTCAGGTGGTCCCGGGTCTCGGGAATGTCGTCGACGATCAGGACGCGGATCTGGTCGGTCATCTCGGTGGTAGTCACAGTCCAGTAGGTTTGAGAGGGATGAAACCGAGGCGGGCGCTGGACCGGTTGGTCCGGTGCGCCCGTCGCGATCCGGGCAGGGGCCGCACGACGCGTCCTCGGCCCATCTGTTTACGGAGCGGCCTGTGCCGGCAGGATCGTCTCGAGGAGCTGCGGGACCAGGACCCCGTGCTCGTCGACGAGGGTCTTCAGGATCACGCCGGTGGTCGCGACCGGCAGGACCGGGAGGAGCTCGCCGGTGACCGGGTCACGCTCGAAGTCCTTCGCCGAGCGGAGGACCAGCGAGATCGAGCCGTCCAGCTGGGCGAACTTGATGATCTCGGCCTGCTGTGGGGTTGCTCCCACGATGACGATTTCCTGCTGTCCGGTCAGGGCCGTCCCGTCGGCATTGACGACCGGGTTGCCCTGGGCGTCGACCGGCGGGGGCGGCAGCAGCGTCCCGATGACCTGCATGCCCTGGACGAGGAGCTTGACGCTCGTGCTGTTGACGCCGGCGACCACGGTGACGGTCTCATCGACCGGACTGACCGAGACGACCGGGAACTTGTCCCCGGTGAAACCGACGAGCATGTCCACGAAATCGCCCGGCTGGATCACCGTGCCGACGCCGGAGACCTGGTCCACCTGGATCGCGATACCGACGAGGCCGGGCGGGACGGTGAGGTCGGCAATGCCGCCGCCGCGCGAGAAGTCGATGAGGGTCAGCTGCTTGCCGGCCGCGATGTCGGTGCGGGCGATCTTGCCCACCACCAGTGAGATGTCGGCGAACGCCGTGGGGTCGCGCTGGGTGAGCGGGAATTCCTTGTCGAGGCGAAGCATGTCGGCGCTGATCTCCGTCCCGAGCGGGATGTCGACCGCGGCAAACACCGTCGGACCGGTGGTCGGCACTCCGCCCGTGCCGCCGCCACCACCGCCACTGCCGTCACCCTGTGACAGGATCACGACGCCGATGAACGCGATAACGGCAAGGAAGACCCCGATCAGGAGGATCAACCGATTTGAACGCTTCAAGATGCTTCTCCCCGAGTCATGCCATGTGACAAGTGGCACCACTGTAGCACCGCCTGAAGGCGGCGCGACTATACCAAAGGCCTAGGACCATTAGGAGGAAACGGCAGGAAACCACGCTCGCCGCAAGGTGTTTCGCAAGGTGGGTCGAGGGCGTCCACCGCTGGCCTCTTGGGGCGTGGGCCCGGTGCGGACTGGCACACGCGATGGGGGCGCCGGGACAGCGAAAACCGCCGGGCCCGAGGGCACCGGCGGTGTTTCGATTGCGGGTCGAAGCGTGCTAGACGCTCGTGCCGACTGCGTTGAGGATCTTGCTGATCTCGCCGCCGAGGAAGATCAGGGCGACGATCGCAACGATCGCGATGAGGGCGAGGATCAACGCGTACTCGGCGAGACCCTGGCCTTCCTCGTCACGATGGGTGAAATTGATGAGTCCGGTGAGTAGAGACATCATGTGAATGGGTACCTCCTTTCCGTCAGGCTCCCCGAAACCTGTGGGGGCCCGATCACACTACGAACCCCGCCCCGCTCTGTCAAGGCGTGACCCGAGGGATGTGGTGCGCCTGAGAAACGAACGACCGCCGGGCCCAAAGGCTCCGGCGGTCCGTGGTGTCGACGATGAAGGCCCGTTACAAGGCGTTGCCGACCGTGTTCAGGATCTTGCTGATCTCGCCGCCGAGGAAGAGGAGGGCGACGATCGCGATGATCGCGATGAGGGCGAGGATCAGCGCGTACTCGGCGAGACCCTGGCCTTCCTCGTCACGACGAGTGAATTGGATGAGTGCGGTACGTAGTGACAACATGATGCTGGGTACCTCCTTTCCGTCAGGCTCCCCGAACTGTTGCCGGGGGCTTGGCCACGGTACGGACGTCGCTGCCCCTATGTCAAGGAGCCTGATCGTTCTCGCGGTGCCTACCGTAAACAAGGAACCGCCGGGCCCACAGGGCCTCGGCGGTTCCGGAATTCGCGTGGACGAGCGTGCTAGACGCTGGTGCCGACCGTGTTGAGGATCTTGCTGATCTCACCGCCGAGGAAGATCAGGGCGACGATCGCGACGATCGCGATGAGGGCGAGGATCAGCGCGTACTCCGCGAGACCCTGGCCTTCCTCGTCCCGACGGAACGAGGCGAGGAACGTGGAAATGAGCGCCATTCGTGGAGCCTCCTGAATATAAGGGCCTGCCCTGAAAATGAACGAGGGCTGCGCTAAACAATACTCCTCACCCTGTAGAGCACCAGTAGCACGATCGTCCTCCCGACCGGCAGGACCCAGCACGCCGGGGATCAGGCCGTCGGGATGTCCGCGATCAGGCGAAGGTCGCCACCGGCGTCCATCAGCTCGGCGACGATGCCGGCCGTCGTCGCGCGACCCTGGATCTCGCGCCAGGTCGCGTCGGGGAGGGCGACGATCGTCGCCCGGCGGGCCGTTTCGACGGCCTCCCGCTCGGCGCGGCGGCGGTCCTCCATCATCTCGGCCAGGGCGGGCGGGACATCCTCGGCCGTTTCGGACGGGAGGGGTACCTTCCTCGCGGGGTCGGCCGTCTCGGGCGGTCGGATGGCCCACACGCGGACCTCGAGACGATCGCCCCAATCCAGCTGGATCGAGACCTGCTCCGGCGCCTGTGCGAGAAAGGCAACGAGGGCCAGATCGACGACGCGGAACACGGTGCTCTCGAGGTCGACGCGGAGGCGTCGATCCGTTCCCATCGATTCGAGGGTGACTGGAAGCCCGGCTCGCTGGCCGCGTTCGCGCGCCGCGCGCCGGATGGTCGGAACCAGGCCGAGATCGTCGAGGACCATCGGGCGAACGTCGAAGATGAACGACTTCGTGGCCTCGAGGGTCTGCTGGACCATCGACACGAGGAGACGGACCTCGCCGGCTGCCATCGTCGGGTCTATCGCCAGCAGGCGCTCCACGATCTGGGCCTGCAGGATGATATTCGTGAGGCTCTGGGCCGGACCGTCGTGCATGGCCCGGGCGATTTCACGGCGAAGATCTTCCTGGGCCCCGAGGACCAGACCGGACAACTCCGGCGGCACGGCCCTCCGGTCGCCTCCCGGCCCTCCGGTCGAGTCCGCCGCACCGTCCGATTCCACGCCGGAAGTCGGCTCGGCCGATCCGGCCCCGGCGGCAGCCACGTACCCCGCGAGCGCGTTCTGGAACCGGCTCATGGTCTTGCGCTTGCCCTCGAGCACCTCGACCTGCGAGGCCATGAGGGCGGCTCGACGCGTCAGGCCGACCAGCTGGGCCTGGGGATCGGCCCCCTCGCCTTCGACGACCGGGCCGGCGCGATCGGCGGCCGCTGCGCGCTTCTGTTCGTGCCGGTCCGCCTCGGTTCGCGCCTGGACGACGAGCAGATCGATCTCGGCAATCTCGCGCTCGACCGTCGCGAGATCGGCCGCCATTCGGGCAGCCAGGTCGTCAGCCTCGGTCACGGGCGCTGCTCAGTCCTCCGGCATCCGGATCCAACCCTGGCGCATTGCGTACACCACGGCCTGGGTCCGGTCGTTGACCGACAGCTTGCGCAGGATGGAGCTCATGTGGTTCTTGACGGTCTGTTCGCTGATGGACAGGGCATAGGCGACCTGCTTGTTGGTCATGCCCTGGGCGATGTTGTCCAGGATCTCCACCTCGCGCGGCGAGAGCGGCGCGAAGATCGGCGCCGCATCCTGACCGTAGACGGCGAGCTCGCGGAATTCCTTGAGAACGCGCGACGCGACGGCGGGCTTCGAGAAGACCTTGTCGTTGATGAGGTACTCACCGGCAACGACACGACGCATCACGGTGACGAGGTCGTCCGGCCCGATGTCCTTGAGCAGGAACGCAGCCGCGCCGGCCTTGATCGCATCGAACAGCGCATCCTCGTCTTCAGACACGGCGAGCACGACGATCGCCGTCGAGGGCAGTTCGCGCTTGATTCGCTGGGTGGTCTCGATGCCCCCCGGGGGCGCCAGCGAGAGGTCCATGAGGACAACGTCGGGTGATGTTTCCAGCGCCCGATCCATCGCGGATCGGCTGTCCTCTGCCTCGCCCACGATTTCGAAGTCGGGTTCGCGACCGAGGATGTTGGCGATTCCCACGCGGAACAGCGCATGATCGTCGACGATCAGGACCTTGGTGACGTGGTCGGGATCGCGGCGATCGGGCCCACCACGGCGGCGATCCTGTCCTGCGTAATCGGTGTCGCTCATCGAGTCTCCTCTGCTCCCAGCGGGATGGCGAGCCGGATGACCGTCCCGCCATCCGGTTGCGATCGTACTTCGAATGTGGCCCCGATCAGATCTGCCCGTTCGCGCATGAACTGGAGGCCGAAGTTTCGGCGGCCGCGCGCTGCTGCCTTGTCCGGATCGAACCCACGCCCGTCGTCGCGTACCTCCAGGATCCACGCCCCCGCATCCTCCCTGGTCGCCACGAAGGCGGCCGAGGCGAGTGCATGCTTGCGCACATTCTGCAGAGCTTCTTGTACCACGCGCAGCACCACCGTCTGGTCTGCCTCCTCCAAGTGTGAAGGGTCGGCCTCGAGGTCCGCAACGATGGGCAGCTTCGCCATGCCCGTCACGTGCTCGGCGGCGTCACGGATCGCGCCGTTGAGGCCCAGCTCGGCGATGACCTTGGGTCGGAGCTGGCTGATATAGCTTCGGACGTCGTTGAGCTCGCGACGCATGAATTCGCGCAGTGCCTGGAGCTCCGCGCGGGCCATGCCCGGATCCTTGTCGAGGGCGCGCTCGACGAGCTCCACCTGAAAGATCGCGTTCGAGAGTGCCTGCGCCGGGCCATCGTGAATCTCCTGGGCGAGTCGAGCGCGCTCCGCCTCCTGGGCCTCGAGGAGGCGCGCGTGGCGAGCCGCGGCCGCTGCCCCATCGGTTTCCGCGGGTCCCGAGCCCTTGCCCGGCCCATGGTCGGAGCCGCCGTGCTTCAGGATCCGTTCGGTGTTCTCGAGGGAGCGGATCGCGGCCTCGAGCCGGGGGAGGTCGCCCGCCCGATGGGCCCGCTCGGCCGCCGACACGTTGGCTTCCTTCGATCCGGGAACCCCTGTGGCGACCACCGCCCGAACCTGCTCGCGAAGGTTGCGCAGGGCCCCGGCGGTCGTGTCGATCGTGGCCCGCGCCTCCGCCAGGAGGGCGTCCACGGCGCTCGGGTTCGTCGATCTCGTCACGGGCAGTCGATCCAGAACATACGGACGTCGCGCAGGAGCTCCCGCTCACGCTCCGTCAGAGTACCCGGCGCAGGGTCGATGGGGCTGGGCTGGAAGCACTCGCTGCCGGGACCCTGCGTGGCCGCCGCCGGCCACAGCGGGTCCGGGCCCGGATCACGCTCGTCCGGCTCGCCGTCGAACACCACGACGAGGCGTGTTCCCCTGAACGCGCGAGCCAGGTCCAGGACATCGGCCGCGGGTTCGTTGGGCAGGGCCAGGGCGTTTGCCTCGGTCGTGTCGGCCAGCCAGATCGGAAAGTCGGTGATGATCGGCCCATCGGTTCCCGGAGTGGCGCCCGACACCGTGAGGTATCGGTTCATCGCCGCGAATCGATCTGCCGTCTCGCGTGCGTCCGTGCCAAAGCTCGTGAGCAATCCGACGGTGAACAGCGCGCCGCCGAAGACCGCCATGGCCGGTCCGAGCCAGCCGACCGGTCGGTGCCAGCCAAGACGGGTGGCCAGCCGTGCGAGCGCGGCATCGAGGGCCAGGAGACAGGCAAGGATGACAAGGACGTGGATGGCCCCGGCGCCGTGGAGGAACGTCCCCAGCGTCGTCGCGACCGGAAAGACGAGGCTGTCGAGCGCAAACGTCGCGAGAGCGACGGCCAGGAGCGGGCGAAGCGTCCGGCCGCGGCCCGCCCAGGGCAGCGCGAGGAGCCCGATCGGGGCGATCGGAATCCCGAGCAGCAGGAGGACGTTGACGACGTTGTGGAACGTCCCCTCGATGCGCATTTCCAGCAGCCGCGCGGGCCCCACCGCGAGGTAGCGCGCGAGGGTGGGCGGGTCGTTCCAGGCGAAGATGTCGCGGCCCACGACGGACAGGGCGTTGACCGCAGCCTGACCGGGCAGCGGGCTGCCGAAGACGAGCCAGTCCCGATACGCCCACGGCACGAAGATCGCAAGCGCAACGACGGCGGCCACACCGATCAGGCGAACCCGCACCGCTCGTCCGGCTCCGGTCGCGAACCAGGCGACCCCGACCCAGACCAATGCAAGGATCGCCGCCTCGTTCCTGGTCAGTGCCGCCAGCCCCAGGACGGCGCCGAGAGCGATCAATCTCGGATCGTTGGGTCGAGCGCCGCGCGGACTCCGTGCCAGCCGTGTCATGAGGAGGACGGCGGCCAGGGTCAGGACGGTGAACGGGGCCGTCGAATCAGGCAGGGCGCCGTACAGCACGAGCGGCAGATACACGGCCGCCGTCAGGCCGGTCCCGAGGGCGAGAGTCCGGGCACGACCACGCGGAAGGGCTCGTTCCTCGGCGACATCGGCGGCAAGCCGCCAGGCGAGCACGGGGGCGATCGAGCTCACCAACACCGATGACACCTGTGCCGCTGCGAACGTCAGCCCGAAGAGGGTCATCGTTGCCGCTGCGAGGAAGGTGGGGAGCGGGAGCCAGACCTCGAAGGCCGGCCTCGGGAACACGAGGGGCGGCGTCTGGTAGCTCCACAGGGAATCGCTGACCAGGCCTCGACCCTCGAGCAGATTGCGCGCAACGTGGACGTAATAGGCGGTGTCCTCGGGTCTCGGGAACACGATCTGGGCGGCCATCGCGGCCCGGACGAGCGCCGCGACAACGAAGATCAGGGCGATCGACGCCAGGGTCTCTCGGCGGCTCATCCGGCACACCTTGCATCGTCTGGCGTGAGGCAAACCGGGTAGACACCGATCCGGTCGGCGAGGCTGCCGGTTTCCGGGATCGTGAACAGGGGCGCGCCGACCCAGTCGGGTCGCGCCCGTGCGTCGAGGATCGACTCGACGGCCGCCACCGCGTCCGCGCGGTTCAGCACGAGCCAGCGAATGTCGTAGGCCGCCGCGACACGCCGGATCGTGTCGATCGGGTCGTTGACCAGGACGACCCCGCCCCGTCCGGTCCAGTAGCGGTACCCCGCGGCATCGATCGACATGATCCGATCCGTCATTGGAACGCCGGCTCCGTCGAGCGCGGCCGCGACCGCCTGGCGATCGTCTCGCTGTGCGCTCCAGCCCGAGTGCACGACGACGCTGCCGGCAACGGCCATGATGCCGGCAAAGGCAATCGCGGCGCCGACGAACAGCCGGTGCATCGGTTCCGGGCGCCAGGCGGGGCGTCGAGCCGCAACCCTGTCGACGAGCAGGACGATCCCTTCGACGACGAGGATGAACGAGTGCGGAGCCAGTGCGACCGCCGAGTGGAGGAACGTGCCGCCCGGCACATGAACCGCCGAGATCAGTGCGGAGAACGCGAACAGGAGCGCCGCGTACAGGAAGAACAGGCCGAAGTCGCTTGAGCGTCGTCGCGCCCAGCCGCCCACGAGCAGGAAGGGGACCAGGATCAGGCCGGCGATCACCTGGGCAAAGATCCCGATCGCAGCGGTCAGGCCGGCAATACGCGTGGCCAGGAGGGGACCGGCGCCCATCGCGAGCAGGCGCCCGAGCGTGGCCGGCGTGGCGATGCTGTTCCACTCTTCGATCGAGCGGATGAACAGGACCTTGCCGGACGCCGTCGACGGTGACAGGGAACCGAATGTGGCCAGCTGGCGAACCCACCACGGGATCATCACCAGCCCGAACGCGCCGACCGCGCCGAGCGCCGCTCGAGCGTCGATCCGTGGCCGATCGCCGACTGGACCAACGCGCACGCGTCCCGCGCGGACGCGGCCCCACGCGAAGGCGAGCGCGAGAGCGACCATGACGAGCAGCCCGTCGTTGCGCGAGAGCGTGGCCAGGCCGGCGAGGGCGCCAGCGGCGACGATTGCCCGGCCCGAGCCGCGCAACCCGCGTGCGCCGAGCCACAGCGCGCCGAGAACGAGCGGCTGGAAGAGAGAGAAGTTGTCAGGCTGAACCATGAACGGGGTGGACAACACAGGGGTCGCGACGAGCAGGCCGGCCGAAACCGAAACGAGCGGTCGGGCGCCGGCATCGCGAGCCACCGCCCATGTCAGGGGCGCCGCGACTGCACCGATGATCGCGAACGGCAGCGCCGATGCCCAGGCTGTCGGTCCGAGCATCCAGATGAACGGGACCTGGACCAGCGATGCGAGCGGCATCCAGTGGGCGTTCGAGGGGATCGGCAGGATCGGGTTGGTCGGAATCGTGCCGCCGACATCGGCGAAGATCCAGATGAAGTCGACCCGCAGGCCGTCGCCGGCGGCGAGGGCTCGCGCGACGTTGACGTAGTAGAACGAGTCGGGGTAGGCGGGGTCGGGAAAGGCCGCGATCAGGACCAGCCGAACGGCGAGCGCAGCACCAAACAGCAGGATCGGGGTTCGCACGGCCGGTGCAGGTTAGCATCGGATCGGTCCGGTTTCGACCGGTACGAATGGCCTAGTCCGGACGGCCTACCTGCCTTCCATCGCCGGCAGGGCCGCAGGGGCTAGACTCCGGCCGATGCCACCTGGATCGATCCCGGCACGGGCCCCAGATCGGTCGCCGGTTGCCCGGCTGTGGGTGCTCACGGGCGAGCTGGGCATCAGCCGGGAGATCGTGACGGTGTTCCTCGCCTCGAGGGCGCTCGTCGTCCTGGCTGCCCTGGTCGCCGAGTACGTCATCCCGCGCAATCCTGCGCTCACGAGCGGCGCCTCCGGGCCGATCCTGCGCAGTCTCACGTCCTGGGACGGCTGGTGGTATCTCGGAATCGCCCACGGTGGCTATCACGCTGAACCCATCGTGGGCGCGTATCGCGATGTCGCGTTTCTTCCCCTCTACCCAATCCTCGTAGGGGTCCTGTCGTTGCCGTGGCCGGCATTCACCGGCCTCGTCGCCGTCATCGTCTCCAACCTGGCGTTCCTGCTCGCGCTCGGCCTGCTCGTCCGGCTGGGCGAGCCGTACCTCGGCCGCCCGACGGCCACCGTCGCCGCAGGCCTGCTGGCGGTCTATCCCTTTGCGTCTGTTTTCGCGATGGCGTACACCGAGAGCCTGTTCCTGCTCCTGGGGGTTGCTGCCTTCCTCGCCTCGGAGCGCCGCCACCGGGGGTGGGCAAGCGTGTTTCTGGCCCTGGCCGTGCTCGCGCGGTTCCAGGGTGTCGCGTTGGCGCTCCCGCTCTGGATCATCTTCCTCAGGCAGGACGCCTGGCGACCGCGGAGATCCCACCTCCTGTTACTGCTCGGTCCGGCCGCGGCGGCTGGATGGCTGGCGTTCGTCTTCCTGCTGCTTGGTGCTTCGGCGAGCTACGTCGATGTCCTCGATGCCTGGGGCCGATCAGGTCTCGGAACTGCCGCAGCAACCGAAACGGTTGGGGCCAAGCTCTCGATCTACCAGGTCGCCCTGTTGGCGAGCCTGTGCTGGTCGGTCTTCCTCCTGGTATTCGTGCGGACGGACCGCCTCCGTCCTGAGTACTGGCTCGTTCCAGTGCTGTTCCTGGCCAGTGCGCTGGCCAGCGGAACCCTCGAATCGATCGGGCGCTACTCCGTGGCTGCATTTCCCCTGGTGTGGCTTCTCGCCGGACGGGGATCGACGTTGGCCCGGCTCGGGTGGCCGATCGTGTCGACCGGCCTGTTCTTCGTGATCGCGACACTGACATTCGGCGGGTATTGGGTCCCGTGAGGCAGAGCTAGACTGCCCCGATGCCGACGGACCCCACGATTGCAATCGTCCTGCCCGCGTACAACGAGGCGGCACGGATCGGCCCCGCCCTCGACGAGCTGTTCGAATTCCTGATGCGGCCGGGGGTGCGAGAGCGGGACGGAACGCCGGGTGCGGATGGACTGCCCCGGCTCGTCCAGGTCATCGTGGTCGACGATGGGAGCAGCGACGGGACGGCCGACATTGTTCGCGCTCGGTCCGAGGCCAACGCTGTTCACGACGGTGTTCGTCTCGATGTGCTGACGGTGCCCCACGCCGGCAAGGGCGCGGCGGTCCGCGCCGGGATGCTGGCCGCCGACGCCGATTTCATCGTCTTCGCCGACGCCGACATGGCCACGCCACCGACTCAGCTCCCGTTGCTCGCCGCGGCCCTCAACCATGCGGACGTCGCACTCGGGAGCCGGATCCAGCCCGATGGGTCGGACATGCGCGCGAGCCAGCCGCTGTTCCGGCGCATCCTTGGCAGGATCTTCCACGCGCTCGCATCGGCGTGGGTCGTCGGCCCCGTGGCCGACACGCAGTGCGGCTTCAAGGGCTTCCGGCGCGGCGCGGCCCACGACCTCTTTGCTCGCCAGCAAGTGACGAGCATCGTCTTCGATGTCGAGATCGTCTTCCTGGCGCGCCGTCGCGGGTACCGGATGGCCGTGGTCCCGATCGATTGGAATGATCGGCGCGGATCTCGAATGCGACCTGGACCAGGCCTCGCGCTGCGTGTGGCCTGGGATCTGCTGCGGATTCCCGTCGTCCATCGCCGGGTGGAACATGATGCGCCGCACGCCGAGGGCGAGCGGGGCTGAGGTGACCTCGGGAAGGTCCATGCCGAGCCGTGGGGCGGCGCTGCCCGCGATCGCAGCGGTCGTCTTTATCGTCGGCCTGGCGATCGTCCTCGCCACGGGTGCGTCATCCGGGACCTGGGGCTACGACTTCGAGGCGTACGCCCAGGCCGCGCGGCGTCTGCTCGACGGGCGGCCGCTGTACGACTCCACGGTGGACCTTGCCGGTGGATTCGCCGTCTTCCTCTATCCGCCGCCCTTCGCGATCGCTTTCGTTCCGTTCGCGCTCCTCGGTTCGGTGGCGGGCCTGTGGGCGTGGACGGCCCTGCTCACCGCCTGTGTCGTCGGCGGCATCGCGCTCATGCCCGTATCGAGCCGAATTCGCTGGGTCGTCCTGCTCCTCGCGGGTCTGCATTGGCCATCGCTGTATGCGATCCGGCTGGGCCAGGTCGGTCCGATTCTGCTCCTCCTGTTCGTTCTGGGCTGGCGTTGGCTGGACCGGCCGGGATCCCTGGGCGGGGTGGTGGGTCTGGGGGCGCTCATCAAGGTCCAGCCGGGGCTCCTGGTGGTCTGGGCGCTCCTCACCGGACGTGTTCGAGCGGCGGTCACGGCGAGCGCCGTCGTGATTGCCGCGTGCGTGGTCACGTTGCCCGTGGTCGGCGTGGCGGCATGGCGAGATTACGTCACCCTCCTCGGCCGGGTCAGCCAGCCCATTGAGACGCCCCACAACTTCACGCCGGGGGCCGTTCTGTTCCGGGCTGGTCTCCCGGCGGACGCGGCGACCGTGGTCCACTGGGCAGTGGTCGCCCTGGCGTTGGCGTTGGTCGTGCTCGCTGTCGTCCGACGGGACCGGATCGGGCCCGCACCCGGCTATCTCGTCGCGGTGGTCGCGTCCCAGCTCATCTCACCTCTCCTCTGGGACCATTACGCGATCATCCTCCTGGCGCCCGTGGCCTGGCTGCTCCAGCGTGGCGTGCGCTGGGCGGTGCTCCTGCCGTTGGCCACGGCGGTGCCACTCGTCGGGTCCGTTCCCGATGTCGTCTATCCGTCGTCGTTCATCATCGTGATCGTGGCGGTCCTCTGGCGCAGCCGGGCAGCCGGAGATGCGTCGTAGGGAACGTTTCGGTTGCCTCGGCAACTATCCGACGAGTTCGATGTATGCTCCCGGGCGTGCTCACTGCGACCCCCCGCGCCGATTTGAAGAGCGACTGTCCCGAGTCGCAGCCGACCGAGCCCGTGCCCGGTCCTGCGACGACCACCGCAGCAACCAGGCGCCTGCATGCCCAGAGGCGCCACTTCGACACCATTGGCGCAGATGTATGGGATGCCCTCGCCGCCGCGAACCCATGGTCGACGCCGTTCTCGTCGTGGGCCTTCCATCGAGCCTGGTGGGACGCGTACGGTGACAATGCCCATGAGCAGACGATGGTCGTGGTCGATGCCGGCGCCGGCGACGGAGCGCCTCCGGTGGCGATCGTGCCGTTCATGCATCGTCACGAAGTCGAACCGACCGATGCCATCACCCACACGACGATTCGCCACGGTTCCGAGCTGGCGCTGACCCCGGTCCCACCGTCGGCCAAGGCGATCTTCTTCGGCGCCTCGTATCACGCGGACTACGCCACGATCCTCTGCCATCCGAACGATCTGCCCGCGGTGGCCGAGGCGGTCGTGGCGTGCCTCGCCGCCGACACTGATGCAGACGACGATCACCCCGACCCGTGGGACGCCATCGATCTCCGCCGCCTCCGCTGCGGCGATCCCGTCATCGACGCACTGGCGTCTGCCTTCGGTCGGCGCGAGATGAGCGAGGGCTGGACGCTCAACGTGGAGCGCGAAGAGGTCTGTCCGGTCGCCATCATCCCGGCGGATATCGACTTCGATGGGTACCTGGCCACCCTGGACAAGAAGGAACGGCATGAGATTCGGCGCAAGGTTCGGCGCGCCGAGTCGGCCGGGGAGGTCCGTCTCCAACCGTCGGCCGATCCGCTCGGCGATCTGGATGCGTTCATCGAGCTGCACCAGAAGCGCTGGGGCGAGGACGGCCTCTTCCCCCACACTCGTGGTGGCGCGCAGAGCCGGGTCTTCGTCCGGCGCCTGTTCGAGCTGTTCGGCGCAGAGGGCCCGGTGCGACTCTCGTTCCTGACGATTGGCGGCCGTCGAGTCGCAGCCGGTGTCCACATCCAGAGCGGTGACGCAATCCTCTATTACAACGCCGGCGTGGATCCCGACGCCCGGGACCTGTCGCCGGGTGTCGTTCTCGTCGCGAAGTACCTGGAGCTCGCGGTCTCCATGGGGGTCCGCCGCTTCGACTTCCTGCGTGGCGACGAACCCTACAAATACGGCTGGGGGGCGGTCGACGAGCCGATCCAGCGAATCCTCGTGCGTCGAGCGTCGGGCCGTGATGCCGTGCCGCGGGGTGAGGTCCGATCGTGACCGTGGCCCTCCCGACCGACCCCTGTTTCGAGCGCCCCGTTCGAATTCCGAACCGGGATGGGCATCCGTTGCGGGTCGTGGAATTGCTCGCGACCGGCTCGAACGGTGGAGCCCAGGAGCACCTCTACTCGCTGCTGACGCGGATCGATCGCGATCGGTATGACGTGAGTGTCGTCGTGCTGACGGACGGCAGCGCGGTGCGCCGGCTCGAGCGAGCCGGCGTCTCGGTCTGCGTCATCGATGAGGCCGATGACGAGAGGGCCGTCGCCGCCCTGACCGCGCACCTGATCGGAGCCCGGGCCGACGTGCTGCACAACCACATGTACCGGGCGGAGATCATCGGAACCAGGGCCGCGCTTGCCGTCGGCGCAGCGGTCGGCCGCAAGCCCCTCGTCGTGTCGACCGTCCACTCTTCGCGGGTGCGCGCGGACATCGACCAGAATCTCCTCCGCGCATTGACGCCGTCGATGGATCGACTCATCGCAGTGTCCAGGGCGATCGTCGACAAGATCCACCTGGAGCGTCGCGACGGTGCTCCGATCGAGCTCATCTACAACGGCGTCGACCTGGAACGTTACGATCACCAGGGACCCTGCTGCACCCTGCACGAGGAGTACGAGCTGGAGGCCGATTGCCAGCTGGTGGGAGTCGTGGCCCGGCTCGAGCCGGAGAAGGGGCATCACACCTTGCTGGAGGCCTGGCCCTCGGTCGTCGAGCGGATCCCGTCGGCCTGCCTGCTGGTGGTCGGCGAGGGCAGCCGGCGCGAGGCGCTCGAGGCGCAGGCGCTGGACCTGGGGATCGTCGGCCGGGTCGTCTTCACCGGCCTGCGCGACGATATTCCGGCCGTGACCGCAGCCCTCGATGTCGCCGTCCTTCCGTCGTATCGTGAGGCGCAGGGCCTGACCATTCTCGAGGCCATGGCCCTGTCGCGACCCGTCGTGGCGACCAACGTGGGCGGGATCCCGGAGATGATCGAGCACGAGGTCACCGGGCTGCTCGTCGAACCACACGATCCCGCGGGCCTCGCCGATGCGATCGTGCGACTCCTCGTGGATCACCCCTTCGCCGACACGATCGGTCGAGCCGGTCACGATCTCGTGCACGAGCGGTTCTGCATCGAGGGGATGGTGCGGTCGGTCGAGGAGATCTACGACGAGGCGGTGGCGACTCCTGTCGTGCCGGACCTCGCCGCCGGTTAGTCGACGGAGTCGTCAGCCCAGTACGTTCGGTTGACGGGTGACCAGCCTCGCCGGCCGCTAGATTGGGCCAGTGCAACTGCCTCCCCGCCCTTCACGACCTCGGCCCACCCTGGCGCTGACCCTGCCGCAGGTCTGGTTGGGCCTGTCGATCGCGCTCCCGGTCCTGGGCGCGCTCATCGCGCCCATGTCCGCGACCGACCTTGCCTATCACCTCCGCGCCGGCGCCGAGATCCTGGACACGGGCGCCATTCCGACCGTTGACACGTGGACGTTCACGGCAGCGGGGACGGAGTGGGTCGACCAGCAGTGGGCCGCCCAGGCGGTCTTCGCGGCGATCCACAGGGCCGGCGGCTGGGCTGGATTGATCGTGTTCAGGGCCGTGCTCGTCGGGATCGCCTTCGGCCTCCTGGGGATCGCGATCCGGCGGCGGAACGCCGGCCTGTCGGAGCGCACCGTCGGTCTGCTGGTCGTGGGGGCATTCGTGGTCGCTGCACCCGCGCTGGCCCTCCGGCCTCAGCTCATTGCCGTCGTCCTGTTCGCCGCAACGCTTGCCGTGGTGGCCGGCCGCGGGCGGAATCGGCGGACGCTCCTGCTGCTCCCGATCATCGTGGTGGCCTGGGCGAACGTCCACGGGAGCTTCGTCCTGGGGCCCGCGCTGGTCGGCCTGGCATGGCTGGAAGACGTCCACGAGCGGGCTCCGCGAGCCTGGCTGTCGTTTGTCGTTGCGGTTGTCGCAGCGGTCGCGGCACTGGTCAATCCACTCGGTGCAGGCGTGTGGGTGTACGCGGCCGGGATCTCGCTCGATCCCACGGTGACGGCCCGGATCACGGAGTGGCAGCCCACGACCGTGCGCGACGTTCCAGGGATGCTCTTCTGGGCGTCCGCGGCTGGTGTCGCGGTGCTCCTGGCCCGCCGCCGGGCCACGACACCGTGGCCGGCACTCGTCACCCTCGCCGCGTTCGCCGTCCTCGCCGCCTACACGGTTCGCGGCCTGGCATGGTGGCCGCCCGTCGCGGCGATGGTCGTGGCCGGCCTGCTGCCCCCGACACCCATCTCCTCGCGTACGCCACAGCGCGCGGTCGCGAACGGACTCATCCTCCTCGCTGTCGTCGCAGCCGGACTCGTCGCCACGCCCGCATGGCGGCCAACGGACCCGGCCACCGGCGCACCACGCGGGGCATTGACCGAGGCCCCCAGCGGGATCACCGCCGGCCTGCGCGGCATCGTGACGCGCGGCGACCGCATCTGGAACCCGCAATCGTGGGGATCGTGGCTGGAATTTGCCCTCCCGGATCTGCCGGTGGCGCTCGATTCCCGGATCGAGCTGTTCCCGCCGGGCACGTGGGCGGACCTCGACGCTCTTCGTGGCGCACGCGCGGACTGGGCGACCGTCCTGGATCGCCATGGTGTGACGATCGTGGTCACGCAAGCCTCCGACGACGCCGTCCTGGCTGCAGCCTTGTCCGCGGACGCTTCGTGGCACGCGTCCTATGCCGATGCGGAAGGGACCATCTGGGTCAGGGCAGACCGGCCATCCGTCCCATGACATGCGGCCGGTGGCGTCGGCTATCCTCGGTCCGATGACCACGCCCGCTGCCCCGGATCTCGACGTCGTCGTCCTCGGCGGCGGCGGTCACGTTGGATTGCCGCTCAGTCTCGCCATGGCCGATGTGGGGCTCCGGGTCGGCGTGTACGACACGAATCGGGCGACGCTCGAGCAGATCCGGCGGGGCGAAATGCCGTTCCTCGAGAATGGCGCCGAGGCCCTCCTCGCGGAGCTCCTGCCGTCCGGCCGTCTCGTCCTCGACGACGACGCCGCCATGATCGCCCGAGCCGACGTCGTCATCGTGGTGATCGGGACACCGGTCGATGAGTTCCTCGGACCCTCGATGACCGTGTTCGAGCGAACCGTCGCGCAGCTGGCCCCCCACCTTCGCCACGCCGCGCTCGTCGTCCTCAGGAGCACGGTCTATCCCGGCACCACCGCCTTCGTCGCTCAGCATCTCGCGGATCGAGGACTGCCTGTCGATGTTGCGTTCTGCCCCGAACGGATCGCCGAAGGCCACGCTCTCGAGGAACTGTCGTCGCTTCCCCAGATCGTCGGCGCGGATGACGCGCGTGCCGGCGACCGGGCCGAGGCCCTGTTCCGACGGTTGACGAACACGATCATCCGGACCTCGACGAAGGAGGCCGAGCTGGCGAAGCTCTTCACCAACACCTGGCGCTACATGAAGTTCGCCGTGGCCAACCAGTTCTTCATGATTGCCGACCAGGCCGGAGTGGATTACTCCAACGTGCTCCGCGCCGTCCGAGAGGATTACCCGCGAGCAGCCGACCTTCCCGCGCCCGGGTTCGCGGCCGGACCGTGCCTCTTCAAGGACACGATGCAGCTGGCCGCGTTCACGAGCGATCACTTCCCCCTCGGCCAGGCCGCGATGCAGGTCAACGAGGGCCTGCCGGCCTATCTCGTGTCGGCCATGGAGCGGCGCTACGGCGATCTTCGCGGCCGATCCATCGGCATCCTCGGCATGGCGTTCAAGGCCGAATCCGACGACCCGCGAGCATCACTCTCGTACAAGCTGCGCAAGCTCCTCGCGTGGTCCGGAGCCGACGTCTTGTGCACCGACCCGTACGTGCGCGACGACCGACTCGTCCCGCTCGAGGAGGTCATCGAGCGCAGCGAGATCCTCGTCCTCGGGGCGCCCCATCGCGCCTATCGAGCGCTCGATGTCGGCGGCCACGACGTGGTTGACGTCTGGGGCGCCATGGGCGGCGGCATCCGCCTGTGACGCGCCCGATGAAGATCCTCGTCACCGGCGCCGCGGGGTTTATCAACGGATACCTTGTGCCCGAGCTCCTCGAGGCGGGGCACGAGGTCGTGGGCCTGGATGACTTCTCCAAGTACGGGCGCCTCGTCAAGTCGTACGACGACCACCCGCGCTACCGGTTCATCGAGGGCGATGCCAAGGACGGCGCGCTGATGCGTGATCTCGCCGCGGATTGCGACCAGGTGGTCGCCGCGGCAGCGATGATCGGCGGGATCAGCTACTTCCACGAGTTCGCCTACGACCTGCTCGCGGAGAATGAGCGGATCCTCGCGTCGACGTTCGATGCCGCCATCGCCGCGCATCGCGACGGCCACCTCGAGCGGATCGTCGTGGTGAGCTCGTCGATGGTCTACGAGTCGACGGACGTGTTTCCGACCCCCGAGGGCGCCCAGCTGACCTCCCCGCCCCCGATCTCGACGTACGGGTTCCAGAAGCTCGCCTCCGAGTACTTCGCAAAGGGGGCCCGGGAGCAGTACGGCCTTCCGTACACCATCGTCCGGCCGTTCAACTGCGTCGGGATCGGCGAGCGGCGGGCGGTCCGCGACACAGACGTCATGTCCGGCAACGTGAAGCTCGCCCTGTCGCATGTTGTGCCCGATCTCGCCCTCAAGGTGCTCAAGGGCCAGGATCCGCTCCATATCCTCGGCGACGGCTCGCAGATTCGCCACTACACGTACGGCGGGGACCTTGCGCGCGGGATCCGCCTCGCGATTGAGTCGCCGTCGGCGGTGGACGACGACTTCAACCTCTCGACCGCGCGATCGACCACGGTGCTGGAGCTGGCCGGCCTCATCTGGGAGCGGGTCAATGGCCCTGATCGGCCCTTCGCCTTCGTTTCGGATTCACCCTTCGAGCACGATGTCCAGCTCAGAGTCCCCGACGTCCGCAAGGCCGATGCGCTGCTCGGCTTCCGGGCCGAGACCTCCCTTGAGGCGATGCTCGACGAGGTCGTACCGTGGATCGCTGCCGAACTCAGCGCCGGACGGCTGTGACGACGGCCTCGGACGAGTCGACGGCGCCCGCCTCACCGCCGACCGACCCGGAGGTGTCGATCGTTCTTCCCGTCTTCAACGAGGGCGAGTCCGTCGAGCCGGTATTGCGGGCCCTGTCGAGCGGCGTGACCGCCCAGCACGAGCTGATCGTGGTCTGGGATTTCGACGGCGACACGACCCGGCCAGTCGTCGAGCGACTGGCCGGTGAGATCCCGGGTCTGCGCGGCGTTCGCAACGACCTCGGTCGAGGCGTACTCAATGCGATGAAAGCTGGCATCGCCGCAGCGCGCGCGCCGTACGTGCTGATCTCGATGGCCGACGGGTCGGATGAGCCGCATGTCGTGGACCCGATGCTCGCCCTGGCGCGCGGTGGGGCCGATGTGGTTTCCGCGTCGCGGTATATGCCGGGCGGGCGGCAGATCGGCGGCCCGGCCCTCAAGCGACTGATGAGTCGTGTCGCCGGTCTCACCCTCCATTGGTTTGCCGGGGTACCGACCCACGATCCCACGAACAACTTCAAGCTTTACGCCCGTCGCTACCTGGAAGAGGTAACGGTCGAAAGCACGGCCGGGTTCGAGCTCGCCCTCGAGCTCACCGTGAAGGCGACTCTCGCCGGCCGGACCGTCGCCGAGGTGCCCACGACCTGGCGCGACCGGACCGCCGGCCAGTCGAACTTCAGGCTCCGGAAGTGGTTGCCGCACTATCTCCGCTGGTACGCGGCGGCCTTCCGCGGCAGGTTCGCGGCCCGGCGTTCGCGGCCCCCCACCGAGCACTGACGCTTCGGTTGCCTCCGGCAGGCGCGCGCGCCGTCAGTCTCGGCGGCCCGCCGCGCCTCGGCACTGTTCGAGTTCTTGAACCGGACGCTCGCCGGGCGCCAGCTCTCGGGCAGCCTGCTCCACGGGATCGAGTCGGCGCTGGGCGCCTCGAACGATTGAAAGCGCGATCACGGCGAGCGCTGCCGACGCTGGGACGGGTGCCATGGTAACGAGTGCCAGCACCGGGCTGCCGACCGGCAACATGAGCACGCCGTAGTGCGCCTGGCTCACAGGCCAGTGCGCTGGAACCAGGATCGCAAGGCTGACGTTCGCGAGATCCAGGTTACCGACGAATACGCCTTCAAGGACCCAGCGACGGATGATCGGCCAGTCGAGCGTCTTTGGCTTGAGGTTGCGCGGTCGGGGGTTCTGGCACCGCGTACGCCGTCAGTTCGTGATGTCCTCGTACGTCGGGATCGGAGCACCGTAGACCAGTCGTCGTTGGGCCTCGGCCAGGACCTCCGGGCGGATGGGAGGGACGGCCCAAGGCTCCAGGGCGTCGGTCACGGGCGAGCCATGGGCTGAAACGATTCCCTCGAGGCGCGTCGGGGATGGGACAAGGACGAGCGACCGGCCTAAATCGACCGAGGCAGGCCGATCGGATGCCAGGGCAGCGGTCACAAGGGCCCGGGTCATCTCGGCGCGCTCGACGAAGATCTGCCGGCCGTCCACCAGGAGTCGGACGTTCCAGAGTATCGCGAGTTCGAGGACCACGGCCGCACCGGCCAGGGCCGTAAGGCGGCGGCGCCCGGTGGCGAGCGCCAGATCCCGGAACCACGGTCCCAGGAGCGCTCCGAGCGCAACCAGGGCCAGGACCGCCGCGACGTACGTGTATCGGGCGTAGTGGACCTGGTCCGTTGTCACGCCGGCTCGTGTGATGGCAATCAGCGTGTACTGGGCAGCGATGCCGACGCTGGCCGCGACGAACCGGATCGGCAGCGCTCGCTTGTGGGCAAGGCGCCACAGGGCGGCTGCAAGCACGATGGTCGCCACGGCGACCCCCGGCCCCGGACCGACACCCGTGACTGCGCCTGCAGCTTCGCCGAATCCAGCGACGAGGAACTCGGGAACGTGGAGCAGCGCCGCCATGGAGAACGGGTCGCGATGGGCGCCGATCCCGTCGCGGCCAATGAGGATGAACCAGGTCGCGTACGAGGTGACGGGGATCGCTAGGAGGCCGAGCCAGCGGCGGTGGTCAGCGCGTAACACCAACTCCACTGCCACCGCGGCGAGGAAGAAGAGGGCGACACCCGAGGTCATCAGCCCAGCGACGAGCAGGGCCACGAGTGCGGCCGCTCGCCCCCGCGTCGCCGGTCCGTCGAGAACGTCGAGGGCTCCCAGACCGAGCGCGGTCGCGCCGACAAACCCGATCTGAAATCCCCAGTAGAGGTTCTCGAATCCCGAGCCCAGGAACAGCACGAGCGTCCCTGCTGCGAGGCCCGGCAGAGGCCCGGCTCGACGGGCCACCTGGCGTCGAACCAGCACAGCCACGATCACGTTGAGGAGGACAACGAGGGCGAGATAGGGCACGTACGTCCGGAGCCCCACCGTCTCGACAAGCGCCCGATACACGAGGATGGGAATGGTGGACCAGTGCTCGTTGTGGGGCGCCCACCAGGTGGACGGATCCATCAGCGACCGATCCGCAATGAATGCCCACTCGTCCGAGAAGAAGGTCAGACCGCGCCCGAACCAGAGCAGGATGGGTACAGAGAGGACAGCCGCGCCGGCAAACACGACGTCCGGCGTGTGCCACCGCCTCACGAGCAGCTCACAGAGCGTGCTCCTCGAGATCGGACACCGGCGCCCTGACGGCAACCACCGTGGAGAGCGCGATCGCGGTCATCGCGACCGATCCGGCGATTCCGAGCCAGCCAGCCACCGGGAGAACGGCGCCCACCTCCGGCGTCGGCGGAACCGCCGCCAGCAGGTTGAGTGTAAAGGCGAGGGAGAAGGCGGCCCATAGCGCGACCGCCCGACGATCCGGGAAGAGCAGCACGACGAAGACCAGGGCTGGATATGCATATCGCTCGTGCATCGTGGTCAGGACCATGAACGCGACGAGGCTCGCCGCCAACAGGCCCCAGGCCAGACCGGTCGGTGTCGGCCGACGGAGCACGGCCGCGAAGACGACCAGCTCGAGGAGGGCAGCGATGACGATACCGACCACACGCAGCGTCACCGGGCCGACGATCGACACGGAGTCGGACACAAACGCCCCATCCGCGGCCACAACCTGGAGAATCCACCACGGGTTCCAGGCGCGCAGGGAGAGCACCGCAAACAGGTCGTCCTGGTGCAGCGCAATGCTGCGCACGTAGCCGGCCGGCCCGCCGTCCGCGACGAAGGGCAGCCACAGCACGACGATCGTGGCCGCGCCGATCGCGGCCAGCCGGGCTGCACCGGCCCATCCCTCCCGTGCCACGAACCAGGCGCCGAACGGGACGAGGAAGGGCAGGGCCTGGGGCTTGGTCATCAGTGCCAGCGCAAGGACAACCACGGCCCAGCGGCTGTGGTTGCGGATCGCCAGCAGGTAGGCGCCCAGGCCGAAGAGGACATAGACCGACTCGTACTGGCCGAACAGAGCCGAGACGTCGATGACCGCCGGGTGGAGCGCGATCGAGAGAGCGCCCGCGACGGCCCACCACGGTCGCCCGCGCAGCGCGAACGCGACACCGGCGACCAGGCCGGCGTCGGCAATGGTCGGCAGCAGCTTCAGGGCGATCCGAACCGCAGGATCGGACGCATCCGTCGCCCAGGCAAAGGCCGGCACGAGGACGGCAAGCGCGCCCCACAGGTAGACCATGACCGGGGGGAAGGTCAGGTCCCGGTCGTACGCCTGCCCGAACGGTTCGGCGGTCAGCCCCTGGACCCAGGTGGCGAATTCGTCCATGTCCCCGGCCAGGCCTGGAAGGGGAAACAACGCCGCGCGGATCAGCGCCGCGACCGCCAGCCCGCCCGCGAGGACCAGCCAGTGCCGTCGGTTCCAGCTCGCCGCGGGTGCCGGATCCGGCGTCATCAATGGGTCAGGCGCGCCGGGTGACCCAGTAGCGTTCGGCCATCCCGATCCCGCCGAGCGCGCCCACCTTCAGGGCATAACGTCGCGCCGCATCGGCCATCGCCAGCCGACCATCGAAGAGCCGGCCGATCTGGCTCTCGTACATCGCGATGCCGCTGATCTTTCGTTCGATCTGGTCGCCGATGTCGGCGTACTCCGGACCCAGGAGAACGTCCGTCGGCAGCCCCTCGAGAGCCCCCGTCGGCAGGTCCTTTGTGCTGGAGAAGCCACTCCACCAGGCGTACGGGAAGTCCTCGTAGAAGGCCACGATGCCGGCGTATTCGGGCCCGGGCATCACCCAGGCGCGTGAACTCCGAAGGAGGTCGAGGCCGACACGATGGACGAGTCGATGGTCGACGTGTCCGCCGACGCCGAGCGGCAGGTACACGCGCTGTGGCTCGAGGCGGTCGATTTCCCGGCGCAGGAGGTCCGATGGAGCCGGGTCGTCGTCGCGCGGCTCGCCGAGCAGCTGCTCATCGCCGTCGTAGCCGCGGAACACGGCATCGGGGAGATCGAGAAAGACGATCGACGCCTCGGCGAAGTAGGCGTATCGCTCGTCCTCGATCCGTCGCTGGGCCGATACGTCTCCGGCGGACGCGGCACCGACGATCTCGTCGGTCAGGACCGCCCCCTGCGTGGGGGCGTCGTCCATGAGCGGCTGACCGGCCAGGGGTTCATTGCGAACACTCGCGCGTCGATACCACGATGACCGTTGCCAGAAGCGCTTGGCCGCAGCGTCCGCGTCGACCTGCGTCGCGTCGAGGCGGTCGTTCGTCGCGGCCCATGGGGGTGTGGTCCCCGAGAAGTCCCCGAGCGGAACGTCGGCACGGATGCTCGACCGATTGAACGCCTCGGTCACCGGCCACATGGCTTTCGATCCGAAGCCGAGCGCTTCGCGCTGGTACGGGTTCAACTCATCGGACGACCCATTCCCGGAATAGACCGTGAGGATCGTGACGTTCTGGCCCAGCTCGCGGAGGTTGGCAATCAGGCCGCCGCAGGAGAGCGCGACATCGTCGGGATGTGGCGCGACGAAGACGTGAGTCATGGCCGGCCGAGTATACCGGCGCCGCCCGGGCTCAGCCGTGGGTTTCCGGGCGACGGCCGACCTGCAGACCGTCGGCGAATCCGGCTGCCCCGACCAGTGGCACGAACACGCAGGGGCCGTCCGAGCCCTCGATCCAGTCGGTGGGTCCCTGGCGCTCGATCCACAACAGTTCCTGCCGATCGCGGGTTCCAACCGGGATGACCAGTCGGGCGCCGATGGCCAGCTGTTCGCGAAGCGCCTCGGGTACCGACGGCGCCGCGGCCCCCACGACGATTCCGTCCCATGGCGCCCCGTCGGGTGCCCCGAGACTCCCGTCGGCGACGCGCACATCGATCCGGTCCGCATAGCCCATGCGGGTCAATCGATCAAGGGCGCTGGCGGCAAGCTCCGGGCGTCGTTCAATCGTCACGACGCGGGCGCCGAGATCGGCCAGGACGGCGGCCTGGTAGCCGGTCCCCGTCCCGATGTCGAGGATCCGATCGCCGGCGATCGCATGCACCAGTTCGGTCATCCGGGCGACGATGTACGGCTGACTGATCGTCTGGCCCGAACCGACCGGTAACGCAGCGTCGTCGTAGGCGAGCGCTCGGCGATCCGGTGGCAGGAATTCCTCGCGCCGGAGTGCGGCCATGACCGCGAGCACTCGCTCGTCCGCGATTCCGCGAGCCCGGAGCTGTCGCACGATCATGGCCGCGCGCGCCGTGGCCATGGGATCGGCTCGTTCGCCGGCCATTCCCGGAGCATACGCTCTCGGCGACACCGAACGGCTCAATCTCGAGTGACGGCGACGGTCGGCCACGGTGACTCGCGGCGGGTCGCGCCGCCCCGACGCAGCTGGCCGCCCCGACGCTCAGCTGGCCGCGGGCGCGGCGGTGGGGCTCGCTGCCGGGCTCGCGACCGGCGTCGGCGAGGCCGTCGGGACGGGCGTCGGCGTGGGAAGCGGCGTGAACAGGCCGCCGTGTCCGGCAAGCAGGCCGTTCAGGACGATCGCGATGAACAGGGCCACGGACCCGAGCACGAGCACCACCGAGGTACGGTCCCGAATGCGAACAGCAGGTTCGGGAGCTGCCGCCGCAGCGGCTGCGGCCCTGGCTGCGGCAGCGGCCTCGGCGCGTCGAGCTGCACGGCGACTGATCGGCGCAACAACGGGCTCCGGCTCCGACTCGGCCTCCGGCTCCGGCTCGGCCTCCGGCTCCGGCTCCGACTCGGCCTCCGGCTCCGGCTCGGCCTCCGGCTCCGCCACGGCCTCCGGCTCCGGCTCGGCCTCCGGCTCCGCCACGGCCTCCGCCTCCGGCTTCGGCTCCGCCTCCGGCTCGGCCTCCGCCTCCGACCCGGGGCCCGCCATGTCGGCCTCGGATGGGGCGTCGTCTGGGACGTTGCCGGCGGCTGCCGGTTCGGGGCTGGTCGGTTCGTCGGTCATGCTGCTCCGCATTGGTACCGGCACCGGGCGGTTCGTCGCCTCCGGGGCACGCCGGCCAGTGTACTCAACGGACGCCCTGCGAGCGCAACGGCGTGTGTCGGTCAGGCGTCGCGAATCGTCGGCACGAGCAAGCCCGCGAGACCGGCGGCAACCGTCGTCAGTCCGAACAGCACGATGACGGGCCCAGGTCCAAACAGGTGTCCAAGCACCCCGGCGGCCGCGGCCGCGATCGTCATTCCGCCGAAAACGAGCGCGAACCTGAACCCGATCACCCGACCCATCAGTTCAGGTGGCGTGCGCTGCTGGAACAGGGTCTGGCTTGGAATCACGAAGACGAGGTTGCCGGCACCGACGCCAAAGATCAGGCCCAACGCAAGCCCCAGATCACCGGTCAAGCCGAAGACCGCAACGAGCGCCCCGGTCAGCGCATAGCCGAGAATCACCATTCGACCGAGCCTGATTCGGGCCCCGATGAGGCCGACCGCGAAGCCACCGATGAGATTGCCCAGCCCGATCCCGCTCTCGAGGAAGGCGAGGACCTTCTCCGGTTCAAGGGTGGTCCCCTCGATCGCATCGCGCGCAAAGATCGGCATGAGCGCGAGCAGGACGCCGATCATTGCCTGTCCGGCCACGCCCTGGAAGGTATTGCCCAGGAGCACCGTCTCGTGGCGCAGGAAGCGCCACCCGTCGCGCATCTCGCCGACAATGCTCCGGACCTGTGGTTCGCCGTCGTCGACCGGCGCTGACCGGGGTCGCACGACGATCGTGGCGATGAGGACGGCCGAGGCCACGTAGGACACCCCGTCGAACCAGAACGCGACGGGCAGCGAGGCCCCGAGGAATGCCACGAACAGGCCCGCGAGCGCATATCCCCCGATGTCGGCGAACGACTCGCCGATCCACATGGCCGAGTTGGCCACGATCAGGTCGTCGCGCTCAACGATCCTCGGCAATACCGAGATGCGGGCCGGCCGAAAGAAGATCGACACCGTCGTCATCAGGAACACGAGTGGGTAGACCAGCCAGATCTGGATGATCGCGGCGATCGGAATCAGGATCACGATCGTCGCCCGCAGGAGATCGCTGACGATGAGCACCTCTCGCTCGTCCCAGCGATCCACCAGGGTCCCGGCGATTGGTCCGAAGAGAAGGTTGGGGAGGGTCGCCGCAACGAACACGGCCCCCAGCGCGATCGCGGAGTTCGTCGCCCCGAGCACGAGAAAGGCAAGTGCGATCTGGTGGATGCGGTCCCCGAGAAGGCTCACCAGCTGACCGGCCCAGAGCGCCGAGAAGGAAGGATTCAGGGCCAGCCGGACGTAGGGGTGGTGTCGCGCCCGTTCCAGAAGGGCCGGGATGGCCGGCACGACGGGCTGGGCAATTCCTGGTGCGGACGGCAAGGCCGCGGGCCCGGCGAGGCCGGCTCCCGCGCCACCGAGCAGGAGCGGTCGACTGAGCCCGGATGCCTCGAGGAGGCCCGACCTCAGGCCAGTTTCGGTCCGGACGCCGCGGTCGCGCCCGCCAACGGCGACCTCGGCAAGCCGTCGTCGAACCGACGCCGCCTCGTCCTCGAAGAGATCTGCCGGCGCACGCACGACCGTCGCGAACAGGAAGAACGCGACGCCCGCCGACAGGAACAGGTCGCCCAGCGAGATGACATTCGTGACGAACGGAACCGGGATCGGGATGAGGTCGCCGAGCACGACAGCCTGTGACAGGAACGCCGTTTCGAACTCTGTCGAGGTGACGAGCACGTGGAATCCGACCGGCGACACATCGGCGGGGCTGAAGCCTGCCGCGACGAGGCTTGGCTGCCAGATCGGCATGTAGCCCCCGTTCAGCAGGATGGCCACGGTGTTGGCAAGGATCCCGACGAATGCGAGGCTGAGTCCAGGTTGCGCTCGATTGACCCACAGAGCGGCCAGCAGCAGCACGTAGGCCGTCGCGTAGAGGGGCAGTCGCAGGTCGTTCACAAGGCCCACGCCGGCACCGATGGCCGCTTCGGTCGCGAACCTGATGACGAGCGCGACGAAGATCGCCGCAACCCAACGCAGGCGGATCCGGGCCAGGTTCAGCATGTCGCCGCGCGCCGCGAGGCCGAGCCCCAGGCTCAGGACGATCGCGACGATCAGCACCGGTCGCTCGGCGAATCCAGGCGGCGGCGATCCAGGCGGCGGCGAACGGGGCTCAGACCGAGTCCGGCGTCCCGCCGCCCCGACGTCCAGCCACCAACGATTCCGGCTTGGCCATCTGCATCCGCTCGGCAACCTGGGCGATGAGCGGGATCGGCCGTGGCGCCGGGCGCTGGCCGGGGTCGGCGACCCCCTCCACCCAGCTGGTTCGCACGAACGCGTCGACCATGATCGGATCGAACTGGACCCCGGCGAACTTGCGCAGCTCGCCCAGCGCCTGCTCGGCGGTCAGCGGCGTCATCCGGTACGGCCGTGCGGCGGTCATGGCCTCGAAGGCGTCCGCAACGTGCAGGATGCGGGCCAGCTTGGGGATCTCGTCGCCGAGCAGCCGATCCGGATAGCCGGAGCCGTTGAACCACTCGTGATGGTGGCGGATGATCGGCAGTTCGGCGGCCAGCTTGGTGACCGGCAGGATGATCTGGGCTCCCAGGACGGGATGCGCGTTCATGATGATCCGCTCCTCGCGCGTCAGCCGCTCCTGCTTGAGAAGCACCGCATCGGGTACGCCGATCTTGCCAACGTCGTGGAGCAGGCCGCCCCATTCGAGCGCCTCCAGCTCGGCATCGCTGACGCGCATCTGGCGCCCGATGTCGACGGCAATCTGCTTGACGCGCTGGCTGTGCTTGCTGGTGAAGGGATCGCGCTTGTCCACGGCCTCTGCCAGGGCGCCGATCGTCTGCGTGAACATCTCGCGCATTTCCATCAGGCGCTGGTACACGAGGCGAGTGGTGTAGAGGGGGAGGGCGAACAGCAGGGTCGCCCACCAGCCGAGCCCCTCGGTCGCGTACATCCGTGCCATGAGCCAGCCAAGCGGCGTCAGTGCCACGAGATTTGCGGCAAAGACCCGCATGTCGCCGAGCAGGACGGTCCGGAAGTCGCCCCCCAGGCGCAATGTGATCAGGCCCGACACCAGGACAAGGTTCAAGGCGAAGTAGACGAGCGCGCCGATGAGCGTGGCGACCAGGTCGGCAGGGAGGCCGGTCGCGAGTGTCCGTAGAGCTTCGAGCACAACGCCGGCGACAGCCGCGGGAATCAGGACGCCTGCGTGGTTGGAAAGGGTCCCATACCACGGGATGCGGCCGCGAAGCTCGCGGACCTCGGTCGTTCCGAAGAGGGCAACCAGGGCCGCCGCGGCGGGTCCGCCGAGGTTCATCGCCGCCACGATCGGCGCGATCGACACCGCCACGAGGATGCCGCGCGGCATCTGGACGGGGAGCGCGGAGGCGAACAGCGAGACCACGATCCAGAACCCCACGCCGATGAGCCGTTCGGCACTGGAGACTCCGGGCGCGCCATCGAACTCCAGGCCGATGGCCGTGTGGACCGGATACACAAGGCTCGTGACGACGAGCGCAACGACGCCCATGGTCACGAGCCCAGCGATATAGAGCTTCAGGGACCTCGACATCCAGTACCCCTAGATGGGTTCAGCCCAAAGACTGTACCCCGTCCGAGACGGGACTGGTATAGCCCCTCGGTACTCCTAGAAGCCCTTGAACGATGCTCCCCCGGCGATGGCGGCAGCCGCAACCGTCGAAAGGGTCACTGCGAGCCGCATGAGGCGAGCTTTCATCGTCATTACCTCGATTGCTCGCCGCTTACCAGCCCTTGAGGCTTGATTCCGGATTCACGGTCGTTCCTCCTTCGCGGCCCTCGTGCCCGAAGACACGAAAACCGACCAGACTTGATGAGCCGGTCGGTTGCACTACTCGCTCCGCCCCCACCCTAAGTGCCCATTTCAGGTGGGGGCATCTGCGCGTCCTAGCGTCTTGACATTGCTTCCTAGTACCTGAGTACTAGCAAGACAGCCGGACCTTACGGGTACCGGACTACCCCGGTCAATACGTCACTCTACCTATTCGCCACGCGAGTTCAGACGGATTCGAGGGGAGCCGGCTCGATTCCGAGGTCGCGGCGCATGACGCCGGCGTAGTGCCCGTACTGCTCGGCAGCAGCGGCATGCGCTCCCGCAAGGCGATACAGCCGCACAAGGGCCAGCTCGATCTGATCCGCCTGCGAGTCGACGTCGATCACCCGTTGGGCGAGGGCGATCCCCCGGTCGTAGTGCCCGCTGTCGGCGGCCCGTCGCAATTCGCGTTCGACAATCCTGAGATAGGCGGCGTGCAGGTTGTCCCGATAGTCGGCCGCCCAGTCTTCATACGTGAAGTCGAGGGCAAACCGCCCTCGGTACTCGCCGACGAGGCGTTCGACCTCTTCGACCGTGGGCTCGCGACCAATGGAACGCACCATCGCGCGGCAGCGGGCGCTCCTGGCTTCGACGAGCTCCGAGTCGAGTCTCACGACCTCCGAGTCGTAGTGAACGTAGCCGGGGCTGAGCGCCTCCTTGTAGTTGGGCTCGAATACGCGGCGCAGGAAGTAGATCGTCTGATTGAGCGAGTTCGTGGCGACGTCCGGCTCCACATCCGGCCACAGCGCCTCGAGAACCTCGTCGCGCGTCGCTGCAAACCCCGATCGGGTGACCAGGACGCAGAGCAGAGCCAGCACCTTGCGCCGCAGTGACGAACCGGACACGCGCTCCGTGCCGATCCGAATCTCAATCCGGCCCTGATCCTCAAGGACGACCCGTGGCGCCAGCCGGCGCGCCAGCCGGCGCCCGAGACGTTGTCCCGAATGTCCCGGGAGGCGGATCGCGGCCTGGTGGAGGAGGGCAATGTCGGAGGGCTCGCCGATCTCGTCGAGCAGCCCACCGGCAAGGTGGCGGAGTCGGATGTCTGATCCGGCTATGGCCGATCGAAGGAGCGGTCGCCATCGTTCCGGTCGACGTCGGGCCTCGCTCTCGATGGCACCCACGGCCTTCCCGTCGAGCTCATCCGCCCGATCGAATACAGGCTCCGCGAGAATGCTGAGGATCGCCGGATCCTGCTCGGCGACGGGGAGGACGTGACCGTTCAGCTCGGCGCGGTTCCCCTCGAGGCCCAGCAGGACGCTCGCGTACCTCGCCCAGAACCATGAACCCTGGCGCAGGGCGAGGCGACGGGCGGTTTCCGCAAGTGCCCCGCCGTCGTGTGCCCCTTGAAGCACCGCGAGATGGGCTCGCGTGCACAGGATTCGCGCCTCGGCGCAGACGACCGACCGAAGCGGACGATCCGAGAGCGTGTCGGCCAACTCGGCGGCGCGCACCAGTTCGCGGCGGCGAAGGGCCAAGGCAAGTTCTGCCAGCACGTGCAGGCCCGCGAAGTCCGGCAGGAGGCCGTCCCAGGCCGTGTCGGCGACGATCGCCGCGGCAGCCGTATCGCTCCCGTACCAGGTCTCCAGGTCGGCCGCGATCGCGGCGCTCTCGAGGGCGTGGGCCGACGTCGCATGGCGGCGAGCCGCGCGCACCGACTGGCGCCCCTCCTCCAACCGCCCGAGGTGGGCAAGGGCCCAGCCGCGGACGAGGCGGGCGGTGCCCAGCTCGAACCCGGCCGACGGTCCATCGAGCAACTCGATGGCGAGGTCAGCGCGCTCGAGCGTACGATCCGCGTCGCCGATCGCTCGCATCACCTCGGCGGCGTTCGCATGGCTGATCCCCAGGTAGTGCAGCTGCCCGTTTGCCTCGTTGATCCGCACCACGCGCTCGACGGCTTCAAGGGCCACGCCCAGGTTTCCGGTTCCACAGGTCTCGATCAGGCGATGTGTGGCGTCGGCGATGGCCAACAGCGTTTCGTCCGAACCGAGGCGGACCAATCGCTGGTGGAGGTCCAGCGCTTCCTGGACGCGACCGACGTCCAGCGCGATCGTCATGGCATTGAGCGTGGCCCACTCTGAATCGGGGAACCGCTCCACCACATCGTTGGCGATCCGTCGCGCCGTCGCCGCATCGCCGCGTTGGAGCTCGGTGCGGGCACGGATGATGTCGATCGCCTCGGACGTCGTACCGTGCGGGAGCGCCCCGACGTAGGCGCCCGCGCTCGAATACGCCCCGCTGCCCATGATCTGGCCGAGGCTGCTGCCGAGGACTCGAACGATCGCCGCAGGGTCCTCTGCGCGAGCGTAGTGACGACAGGCGAGCTGCCAGTCGCGGCCCTCAGCCCAGATGGCAAGTGCCTGATGGATGTGCCGAATGTCTGCGCGCTCGACTGCACCCTCGAGCCGATGTGCCAGGAAGTCCCGAACGAGCGGGTGATACCGATGCCCGGATCGGGTCGATCCACCAGATCGAACGAGCAGGCCGAGGGCCTCGGCCTGGCCGATGAGCACTCGCACCTGCGGTCCATCAAGGCCGGCGGCGATTGCGGCGAGGTCCGTCGTCACGGTCTCGAGCGTGGACGTGCGCATGAGGAACGACTGCAGTGCCGGATCGAGGTCGCCAACGACCTCCTCGGCCAGATAGTCGTAGAGATTGCCCTCCGCGCCGCTGAGGGAGCGGACGAACTGCCGAACTTCGATCCGGCCCCGGTCGCGAACGGCCGCATGCACGAGGGCCAGCGACGCTGCCCAACCCTCCGTCCGGCGCGACAGATCGGCAGCGACGTCGGGCGCCAGCGGTTGGCGGTAGACGTCGCGAAAGAGGCGGTCGGTTTCGCGCGGGTCGAATCGAAGCATCTCGGTCCCGAGTTCGGCAACCTCCCCGCGCGACCGCAGCCTCCCGAGTGCGACGGCGGGCTCACGCCGCCCGGCCAGGACGAACGTGACACGCTCAGGCGCACCGGCCACGAGCACTCGGAGGATCTCGGCGATCTCGGGGACGTCATCGACGGCGGGAACGTCATCGAGAATGAACGCCGTCCCGTCGTCGGGCAGGGCCGTCAGGTCTGCCAGGAACGCACCGACCACGGCATCAAGGCGTGGTCCGCCCGGACTCGGATCCGCCAGCATTGCCGCGGCCTGCTGTCCAAAGTCTGGTTCGCGACGACGTGCTGAAGCCACGAGGTGGCTCATGAACGCCGCCCAATCACGATCGAGCTCGTCGAGCCGGTACCAGAGCGTGCGGATCCGGGTGCGGCGCGAGAAATCCGCGAGGAGGGTCGTCTTGCCGAAGCCGGCCTCCGCCACCACGAGAACAACCCTGCGATGGATCTTCGTCGCAAGCCACTCGAGCAAGCGTGGTCGCTCGAGGATGTCGCCGCCGAGAAGCGGTGCCTCGACCTTGCTGGTCTGGATGGGAACCCTGTCGGGCTCAGGCACGGCCACTGGCCCATCCCCCTTGGGCCGGCCCATCCCCCGCGATCGTCCTGTGTGGGCCGGTACCGCCGCGGGCGCGTGGGGCAGCGCGAGCGACTCTTGGATGGCGGCACGGTTCAAGCCAGGCATGCCCGGCATGTTGGCCGCACGGGCTCATCATGCGCTTAGCTACGCGGCGCGATCCGCGGGTCCCTAGTCCTCGTACTCGAAGCCGATCTTGAGATCGACCTGGTACTCGACGATCTCGCCGTCCTCGACCACGGCCATGGACTTGACGACCTCGACGGTCCTGATATTGCGGACCGTCCGCGAGGCCGTCGCCACCGCCTTGCGCGCCGCGTCGCTCCACGACGTCGGACTCGTCCCGACCATCTCCCGGACGATGATCACGCCCATGGCGCTCCTCCTCCCCGCCCTCTCGGGCCTCTTCTCACACCGTGATGATCGCGTCCGTCGACCCGGCCCTGACCTTGTCGAAACACGAGCTGCAGTACACGGGCCGGTCGCTCCGTGGCGCAAACGGGACCACGGCCTGACCTTCGCATGCCGCGCAGATGGCCGTATGGAACTCGCGAGGTCCACCGGCGGTGCGCGCCTGTCGAGCCGCTTGCCGACACGGAGCGCAACGTTGCGGGTCGTTGACCAGGCCCTTCGCGGCGAAGAACGACTGCTCACCCGATGAGAAGCCAAACGCCGCGTGACAGTCGCGGCAGGTCAGGGTTCGATCCTCGTACACGTCCGGCGCTCCTCCTAAGCCCCACGCATCGATAGCGGCGACGATACGAGGGACGTCAAGGGTCTTCCAGCGGCTGGCGCGCCACGAGGCCCTGAACGTTGCGTCGGCGCACCACTGATCGTCGGGGAACTGCAGGTCGCGCTGGAACGTCCGTGACGGCATGACGTCGCCCCGCCGCTCCGCCCATCGGGCCATCCTGCCCATCGCGCTGCTCGTTGCCGCCTGCAGCGGCGCCGTCGGTCCGAGCGGGATCGCACCGTCGGCATCGCCCGGTCCGACCGACACGCCGGTCGGAACCATCGCTCACCCCGATGGCCCGACCGATGTGATTCTCCGGCTCGAGGAGGGCGGCGGGTTCGTGCCCTTTGGCTTTCTGCTGACCCAGGCACCGGAATTCACGCTGTACGGCGACGGCACGGCCATCGTGCGCAACGAGCGCCAGGATCCGCTCCCGGACAGCGGCGGGGTCGCGCGGATGCACCCCTTCCGGACCGTACAGCTCGCCGAGGCGGACATCCAGGCGCTCCTGTCCTTCGCGCTTGTCCAGGGCGGCCTCGGGTCGGCGCGGCCCCACTACGAGCACAACCAGGTCGCGGATGCCCCATCGGCAGTGTTCACGATCGATGCCGACGGAGCCAGGAAGGTTGTCGAGGTCTATGCCCTGGGCATCGACGGTGCCCCTGCCCTCGACGTCGAGGCGAGACGGGCGTTCATGGACCTCGCCGACCGGCTGCGAAGCCTGGCCGCCGATCCGCAATTCGCCACAGCGGCGTACCAGCCCCAGGGGTATCGGGCCGTCCTCTCGGAAGGGTTCGAGGGCAACCCCGAGCGGCCATGGCCATGGCCGGCCATCGCACCGGACGCGTTCGGACCCGCCAATCCGAACGGACCGTTCCTGCTGCAGCGCGTCCTCAGCCCGGCCGAAGTGGCCGCCATCGGGGTCGAGGGATTCGAGGGTGGACTCCTGAACGCGATGCTGCGCGGGACGGATGGGACGCTCTACGCGCTGTCGACGCGTCCGTTGCTGCCCGAAGAGGCCGAATAGCTGCCGGCACCGCTCCGTTGGCGGTTAGCCGGCCTCCGCGTAGCGCTCTCCGGCATAGGACACGAATCGTGTCTGACGCTTCTTGAACCAGAGCTGGACCTCGCCGGTTGGGCCGTTGCGGTGCTTGGCGAGTTTCAGGTGGATCACCTCACCATCGGCCGAATCTGACTCTTCGCCGGCCCGCTCCTTGTCGCGCCACAGGAACATGACGAGGTCGGCGTCCTGTTCGATGGCGCCCGACTCGCGCAGGTCCGACAGCCGCGGTTCCTTCGACTCGCGCATCTCGGGCTGGCGCGACAGCTGCGACAGGGCCACCACGGGCACCGACAGCTCACGGGCAAGGGCCTTGAGGCCGCGCGAGATCTCCGAGACCTCCTGGACGCGGTTTGCATCCCGTGAGGTGGTGGTCGCCTGCATGAGTTGCAGGTAGTCGACGATGATGAGATCCAGGCCGGACTCCGCCTGGAGGCGGCGGGCCTTGGTGCGGAGCTCCATCGTGGAGATGCTCGGCGTGTCGTCGATGTAGATGGGCGCCTCGGACAGGGCATTCATGGCGGGGGCGATCCGCGCGAAGTCGAGCTCTTCGAGAAAGCCGTTGCGCAGGCGCTGTGAGTCGATGTTGGCGACGCTCGACAACAACCGCAGGACGAGCTGCTCCTTGCTCATCTCGAGACTGAAGATCCCGACGTGCTGCTTGTCGCGAACAGCCGCGTGCTCGGCAATGTTGAGGGCAAAGCTCGTCTTCCCGACGGACGGACGGGCGGCGAGGACGACGAGGTCGCTCTTTTGGAGCCCGGTCGTCAGCGCATCGAGATCGTTGAAGCCGCTCCGGACGCCGCTGATCTCGCCACGATGGGCATGCAGGTAGTCGAGCCGGTCGTAGGCCGAATGCAGGAGCGAATCCAGCCGGGTGAAGCCGGCCGTGACCCGTCGGTTGCTGACCTGGAAGAGTTCGCTCTCCGCGCGGTCGACTGCCTCCTGGATCTCCGCCGGGTCCTCGTAGCCGATCCCGGCGATCCGACCCGCGGCCGAGATCAGGTTGCGCAGCACCGCCTTGCGCTCGACGATCCGAGCATATTGGCTGGCGTGTACGGCCGTAGGCGTCTGGCTCGAGAGGCTCGACAGGTAGGCCCGGCCGCCGATGCCCTCCAACTCGTCGTTCCGCTCGAGGACTTCGGCGACGGTGACGATGTCGACCGGCTCCCGCCGCTCGTAGAGATCGAGCATGGCCCGGTAGACCGTGGCGTGGGCCTGTCGATAGAAGTCCTCCGGATGGAGGAAGTCGGCGACCTCAATGACCGTGTCACGGTCGATGAGGATGGCACCGAGAACCGACTGCTCGGCCTCGATGCTCTGCGGGGGAAGACGGTCGATCACGCGGCGGTTACGCTCCAATGACAGGGTCTGGTCCGCCGTCCATTGTCGCGGGCGACCGTGCCCATCCCTCAACGAAAGACCTCGGGCGGTCTGGACCTCGTCCACGACTTCGAACGGCCTGTGGGCGATCTGTGGACGAACCCTGTGGATATCCCCAGCTCAGTCCAGGCGGCGGATGACGCCGATGAGCTTGCCCTGGATGCGTACGTCCGCGTAGAACTGGGGAGCGTAGTTGGGGTTCGCGGGCTGCAGCCGAATGCGGTCTTTCTCGCGAAAGTAGCGCTTGAGCGTGACGGCGTTGTCATCGACCTGGGCCACCACGATGTCGCCGTTCCGGGCGGTGGACTGGGGCCTGATGAGGACGAAGTCCCCGTCGGCGATGTGCTCCTCGATCATCGAATCACCGCGGACCTTGAGCACGTAGGCATCGCCGCTGGGGGCCAGAAGATCCGGCACGGCCATCGTCTCCGAGGCGTCCTGATAGGCCTCGATCGGACCGCCGGCTGCAATTTCACCGACGATCGGGAGGACGTGCGCCTGGGCTGCGGCAGATTGCGGCACCAGCTCCGACGACAGACCGAGTTCAATCGCCGCCGTCGGCGTCAGCCGGATCGCCCGTGACTGCGCCGCGCCGCGCTCGAGGTACCCCTCCCGCTCGAGTGCCTGGAGGTGGTGGTGGACGGCCGACGTCGACGCAAGGCCCACGGCGCGTGCAATCTCGCGCACCGACGGCGGGTAGCCCCGTGCCCGCAGCGTGCCGGCGATATGGTCCAGGATCTTTCGCTTGCGGTCAGCGTCGTGTTTGGTCACTCGGGCTCTCCTTCGGACTCATGATACCGAACGAACGTTCGATGTCAAGCTGGGGCTTCGAGCCCACGAACCGCCCGCTACCATCACGGGTATGGCAGTCTCCGATCGGCCGGGTCCGGGTCCGCTGACCGGGTTGCGTGTCGTGGACCTGTCGACGGTGCTGGCGGGGCCGTTCTGCACGATGCTGCTCGGCGACCTCGGGGCCGACATCGTCAAGGTCGAGCCGCCGGAGGGCGATGCCACCCGTGGTTGGGGACCGCCATGGGTGGGCTCGGTGCCCGAGGGGACCCGGACGGCGGCCTACTACCTGTCGGTCAATCGAAACAAGCGGAGCCTGTGTCTCGATCTGAAGCAGGCCGCCGGTCGCGAGGTGCTGGCCCGACTCCTCGGGGATGCCGACGTCGTCGTCGAGAACTACCGCGTGGGTGGGTTCGCCCGGCTGGGGTTTCCGGATGATGAGCTGGAGCGCATCAACCCGCGGCTGATTCACCTCGCGATCAGCGGGTACGGGCCGACAGGCCCCGATCGCGACCGACCCGGCTACGACTTCATTGCCCAGGCCGTGGGCGGGCTCATGTCGATCACCGGTGGGCCGGCGGAAGCTGGTGGTGGTCCCACAAAAGTGGGCGTCGCGATCAGCGATGTCGCGACGGGGCTGTTCGGTGCGGTGAGCGTTCTCGCTGCGCTTGTCGGGCCGCGACGCGACGTGTCGGCAGCGGCCGGTGGGGTGGGGCGCGACGGCGTTGCCGGGCAGCGGATCGACGTGTCGCTGCTCGAGTCAACCCTCGCGATCCTCGTCAACCAGGCCCAGAACGCGTTCGTCAGCGGCCGCGCCCCGGGTCGGCGCGGCAACGCGCACCCGAACATCGTCCCGTACGAGACGTTCGAGACGGTCGACGGCGCGATCGCCGTCGCCGTTGGTAGCGAACGGCAATGGGGTCGGCTGTGCACGGCGCTCGGCCTTCCTGCTCTGGCCGACGATCCACGCTTCGCGACGAACGGCGATCGCGTCGAGGCCCGCGACGAACTCGTCCCGACCCTCGCCGCGCGATTCGCGGAGCGTCCGACGGCCGACTGGCTCGTGGCGCTCGACGCGGCCGGGATCCCGTGTGGGCCGATCAACGACATCGTCGACGCCTATGGGTCAGCGCAGGCGAAGGCGCGCGGGATGCGCGTTTCAGTCGCCCATCCGGTCCTCGGTGAGATCGCGCAGACCGGCCTCGCCTTCACCTTGTCCGGCACGCCCGCAAGCATCCGATCCGCGCCACCGCTCCTCGGCGAACACACCGACGACATCCTGATCGAGGTGGGTCTCGATGCCGAAGCGATCGCCGGGCTTCGGGCCGGCGGCGTGATCCCTCCGTCCTGAGGATGTCTTGCCGCCGCCGCGCTCCTCAGGGCGGTACGGAGCGGGGTCGGCGTCCACCCCATCGCTGATTACTCCCACTCGTGAGATCGGGGCTCAGTGAGCGTGACAGGTCACCGATTCTGACGATCTTGGTGTCGTGCCACGCTCGCTACGTCCGGATCTCATTACCCGGGCTCATCAAGAGGGCAGGGGCGGGCGCAGCCAGGGGCGGGCGCAGCCACCGGGACCTCGAAAATATGCCCCCGAGGCATATCGTCGGCTTCGTCGACGTCGTCCGGCTGCCTCGCCGAGCGGCTGCCTCGCCGAGCGGCTGCTAGACTCGGCCGCGATCGAGAACCACGGAGGAACCGATGACCGACGACCGTGAGCGCTGGGCCCTGATCCTCGGAGGATCGTCGGGGATGGGCGAGGCCACGGCCGTCACGCTGGCCCGGGCCGGATACAACATCTGCGGGATCCATCTCGACTTCCGCGCGGCCCTCGCGCACGTCGAGGAGGTCAAGACCGCAATCATCGCGGCGGGTTCCGAGGCGCTCTACATCAACATGAACGCGGCCGACGACGCGAAGAGGTCGGCGGCCCTCGACGCGCTCGAGGCGCGCTTCGCCGAAGCGAGAGCCGCCGGGCGACATCCGTACGTGCGCGTGGTCATGCACTCGCTGGCGTTCGGATCGCTGGTCCCGTTCATCAGCGATGATCCGAAGGGCGCCGTCGATCGCAAGAAGATGGAGATGACCCAGGACGTCATGGCGAACAGCCTCGTCTACTGGGTGCAGGACCTCTACCGACGCGGGTTTCTCGAGCAGGGCTCGAAGATCTACGCGATGACGTCCGAGGGGTCCACCCGGGTCGTGCCCTCGTACGGCGTGGTGTCGTCGGCCAAGGCGGCCCTCGAGAGCCACATCCGCCAGCTCGCGATGGAGCTGGCCCGCACGGGCAGCGGCATCACCGCGAACTGCATCCGGGCCGGCGTGACGATCACGCCCGCACTGCTCAAGATTCCCGAGTCCCAGCAGATGATCGACATCACGATGAAGCGCAATCCCACCGGCCGGATGACGACCCCGCAGGATGTCGCCAACGTGATCCTTGCCATGTCCGGCGACGGCACCGAGTTCATCAACGGCGACATCATCAGCGTCGATGGCGGGGAGTACGTCACCGGCTCGTAAGGCCGTCGGTCAGAGCGAAACTCCGATTGCCCCCGTCGCGAGCGAGAACAGCCAGATCGCGACGACCCCCAGCAGGGTGAACAGCACCACGACACGGGAGCGGTCGCTGCGATGCGCCTCGGGGAGCAACTCGGCCGCGCCGATGTACAGGAAAAAGCCGGCGAACACGCCGAGCATCACGCCGAGGATCGTCGAATCGATCGGCAGGACCTGGCCGACGGCTACGCCGGCGACCGGGGCGATGGCCACGAGGCCCACCCAGCGATAGGCGACGCTCCGCGGCATGTGGCTGGCGAGGAGCAGGCTCACGACGCCGATCCCGTCGCTGAAGCGATGGATGATGACGACGGCGGCGATGACCAGGCCGACCCCGCCGCCGACCGTGAGGGCTGCCGACAGCGCGACGCCGTCGAGGAAGCTGTGGGCGCCCATCCCTCCCGCGCCGATGGTTCCGACGTGGCGATGGGCGGCCTCGCCGTGGTCCAGCTCCGCGGCGGTCTCATGGCCGACGTGCAGCGTCGTCAGCTTCTCGATCGTGTAGAACGCCACGAAGCCGATCGCGGTCGCGATCATCGCGGCGTCGAGGTTGTTGCCGAGTTGCTCGATTGCCTCGGGGATCAGGTCAAAGAATGCGGCCCCGATCCGGATCCCGGCCCCGACGGCGATGATCGGACCGACCATGCGCACCGCGCGCAGGGCCAGCACGCCGCCCGCCAGTGCCGAGAGGAACGCCCCGCCCGAGACGAGGAGCGCGAGCGCGGTCATCGGTCTGTGGTCTCGCCGGCAAGGCAGTCGGCGCAGCGTCCGAACAGCTCGAGGCGGTGCGCGTCGACACGAAAGCCCGTCCGATGAGCGATCTCCGCGACCACCGAGCGGAAGCCGGCGTCATCGATTTCCGTCGACCGTCCGCAGCGATCGCAGACCATATGGTGGTGGTGAGCGGGTCGGCAGGCCACGTAGGCGTGCTCGCCGCTGGGAAGGTCGATGCGCTCGACGACACCGAGTTCTGCGAGAAGGTCGATTGCGCGAAACACCGTCGCCCGTCCGATCCGCAGGTCGCGAGCATCGGCGTCGGCGACCAGGTCGGCCGCAGTAAACGGGCCCTCCCTCGCGGCGATGAGGCGCATCGCGGCAAGGCGCGGCGCCGTCAGGCGATGGCCTGCCTGTTCGAGCGCTTCGGTCATTGTCGCGTGATGGGCCATGGGGGCCAGATGATACCCAGTCTCAGTGCGAGTGTCGAGAGCGGGACCGGCCGACGGACCGAGCCGGCTGGGCGATACTGGCGGCGATGGATGATCGCGAGCGCCTCGATTCTGCCGTTTCCCGGCTCGGGGTTCCGTACGAGCTGTTCGCATGCGACCCGGCCCTGGCCGATACGGCCGCGTTTTGCGCCGCGTATGGATTCCCCCCCGAGGACTCGGCGAACACGATCGTCGTTATCGGCAAGGCGGACCCGCCACGATTCGCGGCGTGCGTGGTCCTCGCTCCCAACCGCCTCGACGTCAATCGGACGGTTCGCGATCGGCTGGGGACCCGCAAGGCGTCGTTCGCGCCGACCGACCAGACACGCGAGTTGACCGGGATGGAGATCGGAGGGGTCACCGTGTTCGGCCTGCCGCCCGACGTCCCGGTCTGGGTCGACTCGCGGGTCATGGCTCGCGAACGGATCGTGCTCGGCGGCGGAAGCCGGTCGTGGAAGGTGATCGCCGCTCCGGCCATCCTCCTCGCCCTCCCGAATGTTGCCGTCGTGGCGGGCCTGGCGAACGATCCACCGCCGGTCGCTGTCGAGTAGCGTGATCGCGCGGACCCGCATGAGCGCGGGCCGATCCGCCCGGTCCGATCGGGCCGTCCAGCCCTCGCCGCCACCTCGACCCGTGCGCGAGACTCGACCCGCGAGCGAGCGCTCGCTGTCCCGCCGCGCACGGTCGGCCCAACGATCGTGCGCCCGGCGGGACGCTCCCCACTGCCATCGATGAGGGTTCACTCCGTGCCAGCCGATCCAGCCACGCCGCCGGTCAGTCGACGCGAGCGTCGGCGGCGTGAACGCGCCGAGATCCCGTCCGGGCAGCGCCGCCGCGCCACTCAGAAGTCGCCCGCGCGCAAGGGTCCATCGCTGGCGGTGGTGTCGCTGCTGGCGGTGCTCTTCGGGTTCGGTGGGATCGCCGCGCTCCAGCTCGCTGCACCCGGCGACGGGGGATCGAGCCCCCCGGTCGGCAACTTCCTCATCCCACCTGCGACGATCCCGGCGGGGATTGCGGTTGACGGTGAGTCGGCGGGTCGGCCCGATGCCGCTCTCGTCCTGGAGATCTACGGCGACTACCAGTGTCCCGTGTGCGCTCGGTTCGCACGCGAGTACCTGGGTCGGCTCGTCGCCGACTTCGTGCAGCCCGGCGACCTCCGCGTTGTCGATCGCGCGATCGCCTTCCTGGGAACCGGCCGACCCGACGAGTCCGAGCAGGCGGCGATCGGCGCCGCGTGTGCCGCGGAGCAGAACCGCTACTGGCCGTTCCACGACATCCTCCTGTGGAACCAGCACGGCGAGAACGAGGGCGCGTTCAGCCGGGAGCGGCTCGCGGCGATGGCCGACGCCGTCGGGTTGGAGCGCGGCGCCTGGGATGCCTGCGTCGCGGACCCGGCAAGGCTGGCTGCGATCAGGCTGGCGACGGCGGATGCGGCGGCTGCCCAGATCGTGTCCACCCCGACGCTCGTCCTGGGCAACGCCAACGACCCGGCCGGTGGGGAGCGGATCGTGGGGATGCCGAGGACATACGAGGAACTGGCGGCGGCGATCCGCGCCCGGCTCGCGACGGGAGCCGTCACGAGCATCGCGCCCACCGTCCCATGACCCGGGGTGCGCCTGACGGCTCAGGTCCGCTGGAGACACCGGACGTGAAGCGGCCGCGCTGGGCGGCAACGGCGACGGCACCCCTCGCCGCGACCGGTCTGGCTGCCGCCGGCGTCCTCATCGCGGCGTATTTGACCGCGACGCGCCTGGCCGGCGACCTCCCGGCGTGCGGGCCCCTCGCCGGCTGCGAGCAGGTGGCGACGAGTGCCTATAGCGAGGTGTTCGGCATCCCGGTCGCGGCGTTCGGCCTGGGCTACTCGCTGGCCGTCCTGGTCACGGTCGTGGCCTGGTGGCGGACGGGTTCACGACGCGCGGTCATCGCGGCCTACGCCCTGGGCCTTGCCGGGATCGTGGTCGTCGCCTACCTCACGTACCTCGAGCTGTTCGTCATCCACGCGATCTGCGCGTGGTGCGTGGCCTACGCGGCCACGGTCGCCCTTGGTTGGGGAGTCACGGCGATGGCGCTGCGGCGCTGATCGAGGCCCTGGTGAGCGCCGCCCCGGCGAACAGCAGGATGGCCGAGCCCACGGCACCCACGCACAGCACGGTCCCGATCAGCCCGATCACGGGCCACGACGCGACCGTTCCGATCCACAGTGCCCCGCATCCGACGTTGATCGCAACCAGCCTCACGATGCCCCAGCGGGCCAGGATGGTCCGCCGCAGCGCGTGGCGGGTCGCATCCCCTGGACCGATCGACGGGAGGAGGTGGCTCCAGGCGCCGATCAGGACCTGGACGACGAATCCGACGACGAGCGGCGCCAGGAACAGCTGGAGCGACCACGCCTCGGGTGTCGCACCCAGCGCGACCACGCGGCCGCCCGCGACCGTGGCCGCGGCCGCGAACCAGCTCGCCCCGAGGAGCAGGCTGACGGACGTCAGCCGATGCCAGGCGCCCTCCGTGGTCCACCGGGCGCGGTCGCGCTGGACCTGCCAGCCGTGGATCGCCAGCGCCCAGCCGGCGCCGACAACCAGCGCGCCGCCGACGCGTGCCAGCGGATCCCAGCCGCCCAGATAGCCCCCCGCGACCAGGGGCGGTCCGACGGCGAGGCCGGCGATCGCGAACGGCGCCGCTCGTCGAAGCCGGATCTGTGAGCCGGCGATCGTCGGTGCGAGGTGCACAAGGGTCGCCGTGATCGTCAGGGACAGGAAGCCGAGGAGGTTCAACCAGGCGTGGGCCGGCTTGATCGACGGCCAGTCCGCCGCGATGTCGCGCTGCCCGGCGAGGAGCAGCGTGGCCAGTGCGGCGCCCACGCCGACATCGGCGAGGGCGACCGCGTAGGCAATCTCGATGGGTCGTCGGCGAACGCCGAGCGCGCCTCGGAGCGGGGCGAGCGCCGCCACCGCGACGAAGCCGACGCCGGCGATGAATGCGCCCCCGGCGAGGACCGCCGGCACGACATCGCCACGGGCATGTCCGTAGACGGTGACTGCGGCGGCCGCTCCGGTCGCGACGAGAACGATCCCGGCGATCCGGATCCAGGGCCGGACCGGACTCGCCACGGCGAGCGCGGCGGTGAAGAACGGGAGGACGGCCGCGATGGCCGTCGTCGCGGCGCCGGCCAGCGCAAGATGGAGCGGCAGCCAGAGTCCAAGCCGGATGGATGGCGGGAGTGCGAGCGAGGCTCCCGCGACGGCCAGGAAGGCGACCGCCACGACGAGTCCGCCGAACGTGATCCGTCGATCCGTGGCGCGCAGGATCGGGCTGCGCCGGCGGGCTCCCCCGGCACGGTCCAGTTCGATGATCACGTCGTTGTTCGGCGACCTCGCGACATGGGGCGATGCCCGCCGTTCGAGGGACCGGCGGGCATCATGGCCGAGGCGCCGACGGCTCCTCGGGCGGGGGTCAGTTCAGCGGGTCGCCGTCGCCGGCCTTGAGCAGGCCGAGCGCCCCGCGACCGACGAAGTTGAAGGCGTGGGTCACGATCGGGTAGAGGCCGTCCTCGGGCATCGTCAACTCGATGATCGCGCCCTGAGCCGGCGACAGGTCCACGGCCTGCGAGCCGTAGTGGCCCGGGTTGCTCGGGGTCAACTGGAAGCCTTCCTTGATGACCGTGTCGAAGATGGTTCCGACGACGTGGAACGAGCTGTCGATGCTGGGTCCGGTGTCGAGCACGAAGATCCGCACGCGGCCGCCGGTCGCCACCTCGATGGGATTGTCGAGGTACTGGTTGGCGACACCGTTGAAGACGACGAAGTCTGGCGCCGGTGCGCCGGCCGACGCCTTCGCCAGCGAGGTGATGTCACCCTGCGGCCCGAGATACCACTCGCTCTGGACGAGGGCGATCTCCGTGTCCACGGGCTCGAACCCGCCGATGGGCTCGACGATGACCATCCCGAACATGCCGTTCGCGATGTGGTGGAGCGCCGGGCTCGTGCCGCAGTGATACATCCACACGCCGGCATAGTCGGCCTTCCACTCGTAGAGCTTCTCCTCGCCGGGGTTGATCGAGGTCATCTCGTCGTTCCAGGCGACCTGGCTGGCATGGAAATCGATCGAGTGCGGGAGCTCGCTCGTGGCCGGGTTCTTCAGATGGATCCGGATGGTGTCGCCCTGCTTGACGCGGATGACCGGCCCGGGAACGGTTCCGTTCGTCGGCGTGGTCCCGAACGTCCAGACCTTCTGAACGAAGCCCTTCGCCACGGTCATCAGCTTCTCCTGGATGTAGAGATCGATGTCGTGGACGGTGCCCTCGAGGACCTTCGGCGCCAGTGCGTCGTACAGCGCGTACGCGGGAGCGTTCGGATCGGCCTCGACGTCGCCGGTGGCGGCCGGTCCGCCGTGGTCGTCGGGGTTGGCGGCCGCGCTGCCCTTGACGGTGACCGATCCGGTCATGCCGGCATCGGCGTGGCCCGGGACCGAGCAGATGAAGGTGAGCCCGTCCGCCGGGATGTCGACCACGACGCTGGCGGTTTGGCCGGCTTCGGCCTTGGCGATCTCCCCGGTCACGAATGTGAGGTCGTGAAGGATCGCACCGTCATTCTTGAGCTTCACCTCGTAGCGGCCGGCCTTGTCGACCTCCAGCTTGTCCGGCGCGAACGCGAGATCGATGCTGACGATGTCGAGAGACCCGAGGGCCTCGCCTCCCCCGGCGGCTGGTTGACTGGCGCCGGGCGCCGGGGTAGTCCCCGGGGAGTAGGTCCAACTGGGCTGGGTGGCCGGCGCGCAGGCTGCGGCGATCAGCGCGACGGACATGGCAAGGACGGCGGACTGGATGAAGCGTGGCATTGCGGTGCCTCCCTCGAAGAGCACCCGCTGTTGCGGGACGTCGAGCGGATGGTCGCACGGCTCACGAATCCCGGCGGAGGGCCGTAGGTCCCGGGCAGATGGGACGGTTGGCCCCTTCGCGCCGGCCGTGGTACCGGGCGGGACCGGGGGTCCGGGCCGTGACCGGGACCATCGTGCCGGTGCGGGCTGCCGTCGAGGGAACGAGACTGATCGTGATGCTCGGCGCCGGACTTCCTTTGTAGCCCGGGGATGCTCGAGCAGGGTCGAGGATTCGATGACGATCAACGTCCTGCGCGGCAAGGCGCGTCGTGGAGCGGCCAGCCTGACCCCCGCCTTGATTGGCGAGGCCGACGAGGCCGTCTTCAGCTGTCCCGCCTGTGCCCGCCCCCTGGTCGTGGGTGCGCGCCGCTGTCCCGGGTGCCGGACGCGCCTCGTGATGGGGATCCAGCTTGGCCGGGCCGCGTTGTTCCTGACCCTCGGGGTCACGCTGGGGAGCCTGGTCGGCGGTGGCCTGGTTGCGTTTATCGTGCAGGATCGGCTCCATATGGTCGCGCGCCCGGTCGCTGCCGACATCGTTCCGAATACCGCACCGACGGATGCGGCTCCGCTCGCGTCTGTGCCCATCGTTCCCATCGTGGCGGTTCCGGCGATCCCCGCGACGGCCATCGCATCGCTGGGCCAGACGGCGCTCGTCAATGCCCGCCTCGCCGACGCCGCCGGCGAGCTCAGTCAGGCCCTCGCGAGCGAGCCGATCGACACCGCCGTCGTGGCATCGGCCCTGCGGGCGATCACGACCGATGCCGCGTCCGCGTTGAGCGTAACGTCGCGCCTGGGTACCTGGCCCGCCGCCGCCGACCTTGCCGGCGACATGCGCACCTTCTACACGGACGCTCGAGCCGTCGCGCGCGCCGGTCTCGGTGCATCCCTGGCGAACGAGCCGGCGTATCGCGAGGCGGCCCGGTCCATGCTGGCCGTGCTCGGCTCGCTGGGGACGCTCGACGCAGAGTCGCGCCTCCTGGCCCAGGTGGCCGGGGTGACGTTGCCGCCCGTCGATCTGCCGTCGGCCACGGATGCCGCCGGCCCGACGGGTCCGGGGTCCGAACCGCTGCCCTGACCCATCGGGGCCCCTTCCACCTGGTTCAATTCGCGTAGCCGGTCAGTTCCACGTAGCCGCGGCCCCCGACCTGGACGCCGCCGCGCGTCCCTGAGACTCGCTGCGAGCCCTCCCAGTAGACGACCCCCGTGGTCGGCCGGGTGTCGAGTTCCTGCTCGGCGACCGTTGGCGTCAGCTCGAGAACGAGATCCTCGGGCGCGATGAAGATCGACCACCCGGACGGATAGGTCGTGCCGGTCCGCTCACTGGTCCACGACGGGCCTGTCGCGGTCAACGTGATCGCGTCGCCTGGGACGTGCCGGGTCGAGCCGTCCGCATCGACCACGGTGCCGTAAGTGAGTACGGGTCGCCTCTGGGCATCGCGCACGACGGAAATCGTGACGTCGGTCCCGTCGTCCAGGTTCACGGCGAACCAGTCCCAGCCGCCGCCGCCCACGGCAATGAAGTCGCCCCACTGGTGGTCGAACCAGGCGATCCCGGTGACCTGGAGATTGCGGTCGCCGACGATGAGCTGGCCGGATGCGTCCATGCGCGTCCGCGAGTAGTAGTACGAGCCGCCGGCCGGCCCGAAATCGATCCAGCCGTCGTTGAAATGGAGGGCTGCCGGCCGATCGGTCGAGAGCTGCAGGTCGATCACGATATCGGCGACCTCGGCGGACGATGTCTGCTCGGTCGACATCATCCGGGCCGACAGCCGATCCCGGCCGCCGCCGCCGACCATCGACCATGCCGGGAGTCCCGAACCCTGGGTGACCGGGGTCTCGAGGGCGATGGCGAGGTCGAAGCCCGTCGGCTCGCCATCGGCCCCGATCGGGGAGTTGTCGACCCAGGGATCAAGCGCAGTTCGCTGCGCGTAGGTGAATGTGCCGTTCGCCTCGTCGGTGATGGCGATGTGCGACGCCCAGCTCACCGGGAAACTGCCGCGCTCGGCCCGGAAGATGACGTACTCGAAGCCCCACGTGCCACCGTCCTGGTCGGTGAGGTGGCCGGTGTAATACCACCACTCGGTGAGCCGAGCGTGGGGGCCGTCGTCCCGCGGCAGGACGATGGGCCGTGGGTCGTCGGGTGGCGCGGGGGTCGACGTTTGAGCCGGGACACTCAGCGCGGGCGCCGCGGGGCGCGCGAGGATGGGTCCCGTGCAGGCGCTCGCGATGAGCGCGACCCCGAGGACGAGGGTCGCCAGACAGGTGCGGCGACGCTGTCGGTCGGGCGCCATCTCGACCATCACTTCGCGGGTCCGGATGGCGCCGGCTCGATCGTGGGGACTGCACGTTCCAGCCAGCCGGGGATCCACCAGTTCCAGCGCCCGAGCAGGCGCATCGTGGCGGGGACGAGGAGCGCCCGGACGATGGTTGCATCGAGGGCCACGGCGATCGCCATCCCGAGGCCGAGCGCCTTGATCAGAACGATGTCCGCGAACGCGAAGGATCCGGCGACCACCACCACGATCAACGCGGCCGAGGTCACGATCCGCCCACTCCGCTCGAGGCCGAGCGCGACCGCCTCGCGGTTGTCCCCGGTCCGCTCCCACGTTTCCTTCATGCGGGTCAGCAGGAACACCTCGTAATCCATCGACAGTCCGAACAGCACGCAGAACAGGATGACCGGCAGCGTGGTCTCCACGAACCCCAGCGGCGCGAACCCGAGGATCGCGCTCAGGTTGCCGTCCTGGAAGATCCAGACGAGCGCGCCGAACGATGCGGCGATCGACAGCGCGTTCATCAGGAGCGCCTTCGCCGGCAGGATCACCGAGCGGAGGAGCAGGAAGAGCACGAGGTAGGTGGTCACGATGATGAACAGGCCCGACCGCGGGAAGTCGGCGGAGATGCGGTCCACCACGTCCACCACGCTCGCGGCTCCTCCGCCGACGAGGACCGTCAGGCCCGCGGGTGGGGCAAGGCGCCCGGCCGCGTCACGGAGGTCGGTCACCAGGTCGCGCGCCTCCTGGCGGTTCGGACCGTACGGGGTGAACACGGTGAACACCGCGAGATCGGCTCGAGTGGTCGCCGCAAGGGCGGCCTGCACGAATCGGTCCGGCGGGCCCGACGGGCTCGCGTACATGAGCTGGTACTGCGCGAGGCGGATCCGGGGATCGAGATCGACCGGGCCGTCGATCCGGCTGATCCGATCGTCGGCGTCGAGGCGGCGGGAGTACTCGTACAGGCGAGCGACGTTGTCCGGGGCGAGCACCGGACCATCGGTCCGGATCGCCAGGGTGAGCGGGGCGATGGCGCCCTCTCCGAATGCCCCGATGAGCCGGTCGTAGGCGATCTTCGACGGTACGGTCGGCGGAAGGATCGTGGCGTCGGGGGCGTTCAGCCGGATGTGCAGGAACGGGGTGCCGAGCACGAGCAGGAACGCGAGCGTCGGCACGAGCACGGCGACCGGCCGGTTCATCACCCGTCGCGCCAGACGGGCCCATGGCCCTCGATCGTCGGGCGTCGCCCGGACGCGGCGAACGGCAAGGGCGTCGATTCGCTCACCGACGACGAGGAGGATCGCCGGCAGGAGGGTGAGCGCGGCGGAGACCGCAAACAGCACCACCACGGCACCCGCGATACCGACCGAGCGCAGGATCATGAACTCGAACAGGACGAGTCCGAGCAACCCGAGAAGAACCGTCAGGCCCGAGAAGAACACGGCGCGGCCGGCCGTCGCGACCGTCGCACGGACAGCTTGCGCGACGCGGTCGGGCCCGTCGCCGTCAGGCCCGTCGCGGTTTGCCAGCTCTTCGCGGAATCGACTGGTCATCAGCAGCGAGTAGTCCACGCCGAGGCCCAGGCCCAGGAGCGTCGCGAGATTGAGCACGAAGATGCTCATCGGGGTGAGTCCGGCAAGGACGCCGATCACCGCCAGCGCGACGATGACGGCCGCTCCCCCGACCACCAGCGGCACCGCGGCCGCCACGAGCGATCCGAAGACGAGGAGCAAGGCGAGCGAAGCCAACGGCAGGGAGATGAGCTCGCTGCGCTGCAGGTCCCGCTCCGAAACGGCCTGCACGTCGCCGTAGAATGCCGGCCCGCCGGCGATCCCAACCTCGAGGCCCGATGCTTCGCCGAGTGCGGCCTCGATGCCGGGCAACGCATCGGGGGAGACGTCAGGGTGGAGGTCCAGGAAGACGATGTCGTAGACCGTCCGACCGTCGGAGGAGACCTGCCGTGGGGACAGGACATGGGATGCGACTCCGGTGACGTGTGGAGCGCTCGCGACGTCGAGCATCGCCACGCGGGCCGCTTCCTCGAATGCCGGAGACCCGGCGAGCATCGAGTCGGAGGAGAGGACGATGACGAGCGCCGAGGGCGACGCTCCCAACTCGGACTCGATCAGGGCGAGCGCGCGGGAGGACTCGAGATCGTCGAGCGTGAACCCCCCGGCTCGCAACTCCCCAGGGACACGCGTTGCCAGTGGCACGGCCACGATCAGGATGGCAATCCAGGCACCGATGACGACCCAACGGTGGCCCGCGACGACGTCGGCGATGCGGTCGAACGCGGTCATCTCTCGAGCACGCCGAACGAGCGCTCTCGGCTGGGGAGGGTCACGGTCCGCATCGTAGCCCACGTCGCTCTGCTAGCATTCGCGCGACGGATCACCGCCAGCCACGAGGCTCAGCGTGCAGCTCTTCACTCTCGCCTTTGAGCGCCCAATCGAATTGACGGTTTCGCTCGGCCTGGCCGCGATCATCATCCTGATCATGCTGTTCTCCGCGAAGTCGTCGGACGGCCGATCACGCTGGACGCGGTTCATCACCGGTCCCAACGGCAAGATCTTCTTCGGCCTGGCCTTCGTCGGCTGGGCGGTCGTGTTCGGGATCGGCCTGCAGCTCGTGCCCCACGAGGGAGCCAGCACGCCCTACGGCGGACTCGGCCTGATCGCCATGTTCAGCGGCGTGTTCATCATGTTCGGCTTCCTCTGGGCGGTCATCGGGGAGTAGCCCGGGACTCGTTTTCGCGGCGCGATCGAATTCATCGTGTCGCCACGCCAGGCCGGCCTCACCTCGTGACCGGCGTCATCACCCGCAACAGCTGCGGGATGTTTCCTGGCCGCGCCTCCGGTCTCGGCGGCGCCGCTCCGCCCGGAGCGCCGGATGCCCCATGATTGGCCGATGGCCGAACGGAAGGTCCGACAGACTCCGGAGGCGGAGCACCTCGCCGAGCAGGAGCGACTGTTTTCCGAGCTGACCGAGCAGCTCGCGACTCGCGAGACAAATTTGGCGACGCTGGGGAGCGATTTCGCCCGGTTCCGGGCCGCGTATCTCATCCGGTTCGCGCCGCTCTACGCGGAACTCGACCGGCTCGAAGCCGACATTGCGCGGATCCTCGCCGAGCGCATGCACACCGAGGGGCCGGAAGCCGATTTCGCCCGCGAACGCGCCGAAACGGCCGAGGCCCGGGCCGCTGAATCAGGCGCCGCTGCCGAGGACGTAGCCGCTGAGCCGGAGGCGCTGCCCGAGCCGGGTCCCGATCTCAAGGCCCTGTACCGCCAGGTCGCCAAGGCCGTTCACCCGGACCTCGCGGCTGATGAGCACGAGCGCGCCCGCCGGACGCAACTCATGGCCGCCGCGAGCGCCGCATACGCCGCCGGCGATGAGGCCGCGCTCACCCGGATGCTCGATGGCGAAGCCGCGCGACCCGAGGCGATCGTCGGCGATGACACCGGGGCGCGTCTCGTCCGAACGCTCCGCCAGATCGCCCAGGTCCGTCGGCGGCTCGCCGAACTCGACGAGCTCAGCCAGGCCCTCGAGGACGACCCGATGTGGCTGCTGTTCGACACCGTCCGCGCCCGCAAGGCCAAGGGCGAGGATCCACTCGGCGAGACAGAGGTCGATCTCCTTGCGCGAATCAACTCGGCTCGTGCACAGCTCGAAGCGCTGCGCCTCAGCGCCACCGGTGCCGCCTGACCGATGGCCGAGGACCAGGCACCCAACCGCGCGCTTGCGAAGCTCTCCGATCAGACGCTCGCGCCCGCACGGTCACTCGCGGAACGAACGCTCGCCGCGTTGCTGGACCGGAGCGACAACGCCCTTGCTGTGCCGCGCCGGCTCATCGTGGCGGCGGATGGATCCGCGATGTTCACGACGATCGGCGCGGCGATTTCCGTGGCCGTCGACGGCGACGAGATCGTGGTCGAACCCGGCCGCTACGTAGAACACCTGACGATCGACCGGTCGATCCGACTGAGCGGCCACGGGGCACGAGACCAAATCGTTCTCGCGCCGCCAACGCCGGAGGCCGCGTGCATTGTGATCACGCGCGGAGCGCCGCACCTCGCGGGGTTCACGCTTGATTCAAGGCCGCGTGAACTGGTCCCAGAGCTTCAGAGTGACGGGGTCGACTGGCATCTTCTCCAAATCACAGGCGGGGCGCCCGTGCTGGAAGCTCTCGATCTCGCCGGCAGGTTTGGGATCGGGATTCATGGTGCCGGGACCAAAGGGGTCGTGCGACTGTGCTCGATCCACGACGGTTTGACTGGCATCAGCGTAAGAGTGGGAGCCCAGCCCACGATCGAACACAACGAGATCTGGGGGTTGAATATCCAGGGTCTCGACATCAGCTGGCCTGGGACGGCGCCGCTCGTTCGAGAGAATCGCATTCACCACGTGGGGATAGGCATCAGGGTCAGCGGCGGCGCCGAACCCCGGATCGAGGGGAACGAGATCTGGGCGAGCGAAGTAGTCGGGATAAGGATCGGTGGTAGGCCGATAGCGCCACTCGTTCGGGCGAATAGGATCCACGATGGCAGGGGGCAGGGCATCCACGTGTTTCAGACCAACCCGAGAATCGAGGATAACGAGATCTGGGCGAACCAGTTGGAGGGGCTCTGCATAACAGGTATCCACAGCTCACCCTCTATCACGGGAAATACGGTCCGCGACGGCTTCGGCGACGGCATCGCCGTGCTCGAAGGCGCATCACCGACCATCTACGGCAATACCGTCACCGGCAACGCTCAGCACCAGATACGCGTCGCGGACGACGCCAGCCCCGTAATTGGAGAGAACGTCATTTCGGCGTGAGGTACGTCCGATAAGGCCATCGGTCCGGACGGTCCAATGGATGGCCCGAGCGTCCGAATACTTCGCGTCAGTCCGTGACCTATGTAGCCAGCCGTAACCGTCATCATGAGGAGATGGACGACCTCCAACACCAGCATCAGCGCACGAATGAAGCCGTCGCGGAGACACTCGGGCACGTGCCGGGCATCCGCGAACGCGAACAGGCACTGTTTCAACGCGGCCCGGCTCCTGACTCCGAAGCTGGCCGCACGCGCAAGCTCCCTGGGGGCCGTTACGCCGAGATCATGGCAAGTGGATACCTCGCCGTCGCCGGCGACAACCTCCTGACCTGGCGCGCGGTGGTCCTCGCCAAGATTCAACCGGCGTACGGCCACCTGAGCCTCCTTCGAACCGCTGTCGAGTGCGCCGTGAATGCCCGATGGCTTCTTGACCCCTCGATCAGTGCGGCGTCGCGGATTGCTCGGGGTCTCGCCGCCCAGCGTGTTGATTACGAAGAGCGAAAGAAGGTCGAGGCCACCATCCGTGGCGGTCCCAAGATGAAAGCGCCCGGCAAGAGCGCCGTCGAACGACTCGATGACCTCAAGCACGAACAAGTCGCGAACGGGATCCCCAACGAGCCCATGAACGTTACCTCGGCGGCTCGAAGCTACCTCGTCGGCTCGGGAAGCGGAGAGGGCTCCTACCGGCTGCTCAGTGCTTTCGCACATGGCAAATCGTGGTCACTGCTCGCCAGCGACAAGAGAACCCTGCTTGGAATGAACCCACCACCACAAGGGCGCATCAGCCAGGTCACAGCGAGCGACGAGTTCGCCGTCGGAATGACGAACATTGCTGTCATGACCTATGCGGCGGCAGTCACTGATCTCGGATCGTATTTCCTGCGTGAGCCCGTGCCGTGATTACATCGGTTGGTCGATCGATCGGGCCCTCTCCCGTCGTCGGTCAGCGGCTGGTAAACAAAACCAAGGCGTCCCTGCGCGGAAGTCGCGCCGCCGTGTGCCATCTAGAATCGTCCGATCCAGTGGGGCTCGATAACGGGATCGCCCGGCGATGCGGAGTCGATCGAGAATTCGGGCTGTCCGGTCGGGCCATGGAGCCGATCCCAATGGTCGTCACAGACCGGCAGCCTTTCCTCTCGTTTGCCGTCGGTCACGAGTCGCACCGTCCCAAGCTGCTGACACAGGCTATACGAGTAAAGAACCTCGGGAGACAAGGTCATTGGTTCCCGGCTCGTAATCACCCTGCATGGGGTCGATTCTGGCGTGGTCAAGTCGGCTGAAGTGGTGTAACCACTCGTCGGTGTGGTCAGGCGGCTGGTAGCTGCTTCACCTCCTCAGGTCCGGTCTCCATCAGGTCTCGAAGGATGAGCCCGAGCGATTCCTCGGCCAGGTAGCGCCGGCCGACGAGCCACTCGTCGTTCTGCTCGATGAGGAGCGCACCGGCGAGGCGGATCGCGGCGGCGTCGTTGGGGAAGATGCCGACCACGTCGGCCCGGCGGCCGATCTCGCGGTTGACCCGCTCGGGCGGGTTGGTGGAGCGGAGCTTCGACCAGTGGGCGGCCGGGAAGCGATAGAAGGCGAGCAGGTCCTCCTCGGCCGCCTCGAGCAGTTCGGCGACCTTGGGTGCCGGGCCGGCCAGGCGCTCGATCACCTGGCCCGCCCGCTCCCGTGCCGCCGCCTCGCAGTCGGCGTTGAATACCTCGCGCAGGGCGGCCGAGACCATGCCCCGCTGGCTGGGCCGGCAGTGGCGGTGCATGTCACGGACGAAGTGGACCGTGCAGCGCTGCCAGGGAGCGCCCAGGATCCGGGCGATCGCGGTCTTCAAGCCCGTGTGGTCGTCGGAGATGGCAAGCCGCACGCCGGCGAGGCCGCGCTCTCGCAGCGAGCGCAGGAAGCCGACCCAGAAGGCCTCGGTCTCGGTCTCGCCGATGTCGAGCCCGAGCACCTCCCGCCGGCCGGATTCGTGGACGCCGTAGGCGATCACGACCGCCTTCGGATAGACGTGGCCACGATCGCGGACCTTGACCACCTTGGCATCGAGCCACAGGTAGGGATACTCGCCCTCGAGCGGGCGCGAGCGGAACGCGTCGACCTTGCCGTCGAGCGCCCGGCACAGCGCCGACACCCGGTCCTTGGTCATGCCGTGGATCCCGAGCTGCTCCACCAGCCGGTCGACCTTGCGGGTGGACACGCCGTTGACGTACGCCTCCATCACCACCGCCACGATCGCCTGCTCACTCCGTCGCCTGGGTTCGAGGAACGAGGGGAAGTAGGCCTCGCCACTGCGCTTGCGCGGGATGAGCAGGTCGAGCTCGCCGACCCGGGTCTCCCAGAGCCGCGGGCGATACCCGTTGCGGTGAGTCAGGCGGGTGTCCGAAACCTCGCCCCTGGCGGCGCCGATCTTGGCGCTGACCTCGGCCTCCATCAGCTGAGCGACGACCATCGCCACCGCGTCGCGGAGGACATCGGCGTGTTCGTTGAACAGGGTCTTGGCGGCGTGCTCGGCAGCCGTCATGCTGTGCCCCTCGGCCATCGTGGTGCTCCCTTCGTCGGTCGACTTGGTCGTCAATCGACGAGTCTGGGACTCCGCGGTGGCCGTCGTCTCGTTGCTCGGCCACCAGCGGGTTCCCGTTACACCACTTGTACCGCCTCAACCTCTGGCGTGACCTCGTACGACACTCCGACATGATAGAACTCGGTAAAGACGAGCATCAACTTCCTAGTTGGTCGATGGCTCGTCCTTGCCTCCTCGACCCTCAGCCGCGCTTGCGGGCGACCCAGGCCTCCTCGAACGGCCACTTGCGGGCCCAGTCCGCGGTCACATGCGTGTACTTGGCGTTGTCGACCGCGTCGGGCGGCGCCTGAATCTCCACGAGTCGTTCGATCTCGAGGCCGTGCTCCCGCAGGAGCCGGATCCACTCGCCGTGCGGGACGTGAAACTCGACCGACGTGCCGTCCGGCCAGGCCGTCCGATGCATCCCGAAGAGCGGGCGCCGGAGGGCCTCATTGGCCGCATCGTTCACCACGTACCGTTCGACCGCGAGCAGGAGGATGACGCCGTTCGTCAGGAAGACGAGCTGCTCACGCGCCCGGAGCAGCCGCGGGTGACATTCGCGTACGCAACAGCACAGCGCGCCGCCCTTGACGCTGGGTAGTTGCTCATCTATCGTCTTGTCGATATGGTTGAGCAATCCGGACTCACCGTCTCGGAGGTCGCGTCACGGCTCGGGGTCCACCCGAGCAGGGTCCGAGCGCTGATTCATGCGGGCGATCTCAGGGCCCGGTCCGTCGGCGGGCGCTGGTTCATCGACCCCGATAGCGTCGACGCTCGCACGGCCCAGGGCACTGCGTCCGGTCGACGGCTAACCCCCGCGCGCGCATGGGGGCTCCTGTTCCTCGCCGACGATCAGCGGCCGACCTGGCTCGACACGAACGCGATCTGGAAGCTCCGTCGCCTGCTCGAGGCGGATGGGCTTGACCGCCTTCGTCCCCGCCTTGTCGACCGTGGACGCCGGACAGCGTGGCGCGCCCATCCGTCGGATCTCCAACGGATCCGTGAGACAGCGGCGCTGACTCGTACTGGGGCGTCAGCGCAGGCGGCGGCATCGGCAGGTCTCATCGCCTCCGACGTGGTGGACGGCTATGTGCCATCGGACGCTCAGGGCCCGCTCGTCGCCACCTTCGGTCTCCGCCCCTCCGACCAGCCGAACATCATCCTGCGCATCGTCCCTCCGTTTTCGGACCCGTGGCCCCTGGGCCCCGAAGCCCCGGCGTCGGTCGTCGCCATCGACCTCCTCGAGGACCCCGATCCTCGGACCCGGGCGGTGGGTCGTTCGATGATCCAGCGGTATCGATGGCCGATCGACCGATCCTGATCGAAGCAGCGACGGAGCAGGAGCGGCAGCTCTGGCTCGCGACGATCGAGCTCGTGGGCCTGCTCGACGGCATACGCTGGGTCCTGATCGGGGGCCAGATGCTGACGATCATCGAGCGCGAGCATGGCGGCGGGGTGGGTCGCGCCACCGTGGACATCGATGCCCTGATCGACATCCGCGCATCGCTCCAAGCGACGAGGCAGGCCGCACGGCGACTGGCGGCCGCTGGCTACGAGGCGCAACCCACCGCCGATGGCTTCGCGTATCGCTTCGTGCGCGGTGGCGACATCGTCGATGTGCTCGCGCCCGAGCGTGTGGGCCGGCGAGCCGATCTGACCACGGAGGCACCTTGGGTCACCCTCGAGACCATCGGTGGGACGCAGGCCCTCGCCCGCCGGCGCGCCGTCGCGGTAGCGTTCGAGGACGTGACGGTCGATATCCCGGTGCCGACACTGCTCGGTGCATTGGTCATCAAGGCGCGGGCGGTCGCCGGTAGCCGCGATCATCGCGACAAGCACGAGCGCGATGTGGCGCGGCTGCTCGTCCTCGTCGATGACCCTCGTTCGCTCGCCTCGTCGATGACCCGAACGGATCGCCGAAACCTCCGATCGCTGGAGGCAATGCAGTCCGTTGACCACCCCGCATGGCGTGGCATCCCGACGGCCGTCGATGGTGCGATCGCCGTCGAACAGCTCCTCCGCGGAATCTGACCCGAGCTGGTGGGCTGCGGCTGGGCTCCGTACCGGACGGACCCACTCGGAGATCCCTTTGCCTTCGAGGCCGTCGGGGAGGAATGACGCTCGGAGTCGGGCACGTCCCAGATGCCCCACGATGGTTCGGCGGCGGCCCAGGCGCGGCGCCCGGATTCCGCATAGTCGGAGGCGTAGCGGTCCCAGGCCTCGCGGTTCGCGGCAACGTGCCCGGGGAGAAGCTCGTCGGTCATCGCGCAGCCGATCGTACGCGAAGTGGAACCCGACGATCGGGCGGGTGGACCCGGGCGCTCGCCCCGGCTATCATCGCGTTGTTATCCAGCCTGCATAGACTTTATGCGACTAGCCAGGGAGTCGGACCCGCGTGGATGCCAACGAAATCAAGGCCGCGGTCGCCCACCAGGCGGCGGTGAAGGCCGCCGACGAGCCGCCCTTCGTCAATCGCCGCGACCCGGCGCAGGCGCTCGGGCTGGACGGCAACCTCGCTGTCAGCCGCCGCGCGCCGCTGTGGGCGGATGTACCGGACGAGAAGTGGAACGACTGGCGCTGGCAGCTCTCCCATCGGGTCAACGATCTCGAGGAAATCGAGCAGATCCTCAACCTCACCGAAGAGGAACGGGAGGGCCTGTCGGCCCCTGACAAGTTCCGGGTCGACATCACGCCGTACTTCATCAGCCTCATCGACCCCGACGACCCGAACGACCCCATCCGGCGGCAGGTCATTCCGATCGGCCGGGAACACCAGGCGTTCACCGCGATGATGGAGGACTCGCTCGCCGAGGACCGCCATTCGCCGGTCCCCGGGCTCGTCCATCGCTACCCGGATCGGGTCCTGATGCTGGTCACGACCCAGTGCGCCAGCTATTGCCGGTATTGCACCCGCAGCCGGATCGTCGGCGACCCGACGCAGAACTTCAATCGCAAGGACCACGAGGCCCAGCTCGACTACCTGCGCCGCACCCCGCAGGTGCGCGACGTGCTCATCTCGGGCGGCGACGGCCTGACGCTCGCGCCGAAGCTCTTCGAGAGCATCCTGCGCGGCCTCCGCGAGATCCCGCACATCGAGATCATCCGGATCGGCTCGCGCGTGCCGGTGTTCCTGCCGCAGCGGATCGACGACGAGCTGTGCGCGATGCTCGAGAAGTACCACCCGCTGTGGATCAACCTCCACTTCAACCATCCGAACGAGATCACCCCCGAGGTGAGCCGGGCGGTCGACAAGTTGACGAAGGCGGGCCTCCCGGTCGGCAACCAGAGCGTGCTGCTCGCCGGCGTGAACGACTGCGTGCACATCCAGCGATCGCTCGTCCACAAGCTGGTCGAGAACCGGATCCGGCCGTACTACCTGTACCAGTGCGACCTCGTCGAGGGGAGCGGCCACTTCCGGACGCCGGTCGGCAAGGGGCTCGAGATCATGGAGGGCCTGCGCGGCCACACATCGGGCTATGCGGTACCCACGTATGTCATCGATGCGCCCGGCGGCGGCGGCAAGATCCCGGTCATGCCGAACTACCTGATCAGCTACTCGGATCACAAGGTGGTCCTGCGCAATTACGAGGGCTACATCACGACCTACGAGGAGCCCGAGACGTATGAGCGGCACGACTCCACGGCGTGCAGCTACTGCCGCGACGAGCGCCCCGAGCCCGGCCAGTCCGGCGTTCTTGGACTCCTTGAAGGGGAGCGGATGTGGATCGAGCCGAAGGGGTTCGAGGAGGTCCACAGCCGGGGCAACCTCGAGGCCCATCGCCTCCAGGACCCATCCAAGTGGGTGCCGTTCGGGGTCGGCGCAATCGAGGGCAAGGCCGGAGCGCCATTGAAAGTGCTCGAGAGCGGCCCGTCGTTCGCCGATGCGGAGCCCGCGACCGATTACGCCCCCGGCGAGGAGCCCAGACCGCGCGACGGCGAGCCCACCGGTGCCGCCCACGGTGAGCTGCTCTAGCCCGCGTTGAGAAAGCCGCTCTGCAGAAAGGCGGCCATCAGGCCCGCGCTGACCGCCAGGATCAGGCCGGACGTCAGGAGCCCGACGATGATCCAGCGTCTGGCAGATCGAGCGCCGACGACTCGACCGGCCACGTAGATCCCGGGCAGGACGGCCACCGCAAGGCTGACGATTGGGTTGATCGGGCTGTTCACGAGCACTGGACCCGTTACGAACACGACAGCCGCCCAGACGCCCAGACCGACGAGCATCGCCGCCAACCATCTCGCCCTGCTCACGACCGGTTCCATCACGATTGCCCTCCCTCCCTCATCCGGCTGTCGCCGCGAACCCTACGGGTCGAAGATCGTTCTCGAGTAGATCACGCTGCTGTCCGGGGCGATCGCAAGAATGGTCGCCGACGAGCCGCCGCCCGCCTCGGGTTCGATCGCCAAGGCATGGACGGTCCCGTCCGAGCCGACCACGACCGACCAGAATTCCGAGCCCGCGCGCCGCAGCTCGACCGGCCAGCCGGTACGCGTTCGCCCATCCGGACCCACGGCGAGGAGGCGTCCGCCGACGGATTCGTTGCGAGCCTTCAGGGGCAGGTACAGGGTGCCGTCGGGGCCGACAGCGGGGACGGCGACCCACGGGCAGCTGATCCCGCCCTGACCGAGCCACGGGTCTGGCCGCTCGAGCGGTCCAGCGGCGATCGGCCAGCCCGGCATGACCTTGAGGGCCGAGTCGAGACCGTAGATCGCCTCGTCGAGATCGCTGAACACGATCATCGCGCCGTCCGGTGCCACGATCGGCGGCCGCGGGAGGGGCACGCCGCACTCGAAGGCGCCGTCGCTGGCTGGCGGGAGCAGGCCGGTCATCACCGAAAGATCCGACGATCTCGCCGCGATTGCCCGTCCGGCACGATCGACAATGAACACTCGGGTCGTGCCCGTTGTTCCGTACTGAACGGGGGCGGCGACCGTCAGAACGATCCGTCCGTCCGGGCCGAACGTGGGCGCGGACGCGATGCCGTCGATCGAGATCGGCCAGCCGGGGCGCACGCCGGCGAGGTCGATCGCCGTGATCTCGCTCACCGCCGGGGAGGGTTCATGTGGCAGGACGCGATAGGCAACCCCGTCGGGACCGATGGCCCACCGATCCCAGGGCCAAGACTGGAGTCTTTGAGCCGGCGTCCCGCGCCGGACGCTGCCGTCGGCGGCAACGGTCACCAGTCCAACGGTGTGGCTGGGCTGCCCGTCAAGGACTACGTCGCCGAGCGGAGTGGTCTCGGCGAGCGTCAGGACGTCGCCCACCACCCGGCCCGTGTAGGCGGTGCCTGGGAGCTGGATCGGCCAGCCGGGGAGTGGCTGCCCCGTCGAGTCGAATGCGAAGGCGGCGATCGGGTTGTACATGTTCCCGTCGGGGTTCTCCATCGTGCAGACGACCCGGACCGAGCGATCCTCGACCGGCAGCGGCAGCCCGCACACCGTCGCGCCGCGAATGAAGACCGGCCACCCCGGTAGCGGCGACCCGGCGCTGCGATCAATGCGCGACAGCACGGACCCACGGTCCCACCCAATGCCACCGGGTCGCGGGATCGAGACGAACAGGGTGCCGTTCGGGCCGGGAGCCATCCGGATATCCAGGCCGAGTTCCCTGGGGGACAGCGCGGGGAGCGGGAAGGCCGAAGGCGACAGCGTCGGAGCCGGGGAGGCCGACGGCGACCGCGTCGGTTCCGCGGTCGAGGGGCTCGTGGCTGCCTGCGTCCCCGATGGCGGAACGGTCGTCGGCGATGCATCGGTCGACTGTCCGGGGCTCGGGCTCAACGATGCGGCCGAAGTCGCACAGCCCGCGATGAGGGCCAGGCACATCACCGACGAGGGCAATGTTCGGAGCATGTTGGCCTCCAACGGTACCCCTGAGACGCCATCGGTCCGATCTTCGTGACGAGTCCGTGTCGTGCTGTCGTCGTAGGATGGGCGGATGCCCGAGGCGTCCCGGATCCCGAGGATCTATTACGGCTGGGTCGTCGTCGCGATCAGCGCCCTCGCGCTCCTCGTGACCGCCGGCGCGCGGATCGCCCCGGGCGCGTTCCTCCTCGACATGCAGACCGACACCGGCTGGTCCGTGGCCGTCCTGTCGTTCGCCGCCGCGGTCGGTCTCGTGGTCTTCGGGCTGGCGGGGCCGGTATCCGGGTCACTGATGGCCCGGATCGGCGTCCGGCGCGTCACCGTCGCCAGCCTCCTGATCGCCGCTCTCGCAATGGCGACGTCAAGCCTCGTCACGGAGGCCTGGCAGCTGGCCCTGCTGTTCGGCCTGTTGTCGGGGATCGGGACCGGGCTCATCGCGAGCATCCTCGCGGCGACCGTCGCGAACCGCTGGTTCGTTCGACGACGTGGCCTGGTCATCGGGATCCTCGGCGCCAGCACGAGCGCGGGTCAACTCATCTTCTTCCCGATCCTCGTGTCGGTGGCCACCGACATGGGCTGGCGGATCGCATCGGTGGCGATCGCCGGCGTGCTCGTCGTCGTGGCGATCCCGGTCCTCGCACTCCTCCGGAACGATCCGTCGGACGTCGGGGCGCGCCCGCTCGGGGCCGCCGCCGACCAGGCTCCGATCTCGACACGCCCCGATCCGGGGATCATGCGCCGAGCCGTCCGCGCACCGGCGTTCTGGTTGCTCGCGGGGACCTTCTTCGTGTGCGGTGCCACATCGAACGGGCTCATCGGGCAGCACTTCGTCGTCCACGCCGCCGACCATGGGTTCAGTCCGGGGGCTGCGGCGGGAGCCCTGGCGGTCATGGGGGCGTTCAACTTCATCGGGACGCTCCTCTCAGGCTGGCTGACAGACCGCTTCGACCCGCGGCGCCTCCTGCTCATCTACTACGTCTTCCGTGGCGTCAGCCTCCTGTACCTCCCGGCGATCCACAGCACGCTCGACATCACCGCGTTCGCCGTCCTCTTCGGGCTCGACTACATCGCGACCGTCCCGCCGACGATCGCGCTCGCGGCCGACATCTTCGGGCGACGCAATGTCGGGATGGTCTACGGCTGGATCTTCGCTTCACACATGATCGGGGCCGCCGCCGCGGCCTTTCTGGCAGGGCTGGCACGCGACATCGTGGGCGACTACGGTTTTGCCATCGTGATCGCCGGCGTCATGGCGGTCGGCGCGGGGATCGTCGCGCTATCGATCCATCGCGGGCCGATCGGTGCGGGGGTCCCCATCGACATCGGCGGCGAGCGGCGGGCCGCGGCGTCGTAACAGCACCCGCGCGCATCCAGCCCCCGCGCATCCAGCCCCCGCGCATCCAGCCCCCGCGCGTACCAGCCATCCTTGTGATCCAGACGCGAATCAGCTCCTCGACCCGCGGCGCCCGCATCCACACGCGGCATGGGAGTGCGCCGAAGCGCGGGCAGCCGCATCGGTGCGACATCACACCCATACCGAGTACGCGAGCGCCGCGGCCCAGTCGCAGGCGTCGAGCTGTGCTGCACGGAGGTTGCGCGGGACGCGGGCGAGGATCTCGAGCCGACCCACCGGCCTGAGCATTCTGGACCCCACTGGAATCCCGACCGGCACGGTGCTAGGCTCAGGCAGACGAAACCATCGACCGACCGGAGTGCACGTGACCAGCGCCCTTCCAACCGCCGGCCTTGCCCCACTGCGAGCGACGCCGAGCGGTCTTCCCGAAGCGATCCATCGGCCACCGACCGTTGCCGAATCGGGTGATCCGTTCGCCGCGCACCGGATCGTCCACCTCGTGGCGCGCATCGAGCGCGGGCGCCCCGTCCGACTGGCCGACCTCGTCGATCGGCTCAATGCGACCCACCTCGATTGGTTGTTCAGCGAGGCCGTCGTTGCCGATGCCATCGTCCAGCTCCAGTCGAACTGGATGACGGACTATCGAAACAGCGGAGGCGTCGTCGTCGAGGACGGTCCGCTGGGGGCGACCGTCACCATCGAAGACTCGAGCCGGGTTGATCCCTGGATCGTGCGTCAGGCACTGCGGGCGGATGCCGAGTGTCGCGCGCGGCTATCCGAATTCAGTCTGCGCGACCGGCCAACGGGCGAGGGTTGATCGGGTCAGACGCTGAAGGAGCACATCCCGGAACCGGGTGGGACCAGCCGAGTCGGGCTCGGCATCATGGGGCGTCCGGCTTCCCCCCAGTCGGGCGCCCCGCCCTTTCGATGCCCGGGTGATGCGGTGGCCTATCATCGGGCGGTGATGGCCTCGTCTCGTGCTGCGACCGCGGTCGTGCCTGCGAGCGTCGTCCTCGAACGTCTGCCCGACCTCGATGCCGTGCGTCCGATCGACGCCGCCGAGGCCTTCCGGGATCTGCCCGGTCTCGTGCTCCTCGAGAGCGCCCGCCCGGGGCGCCACGGCCGTTGGAGCTACCTCTCGGCGGACCCGATTGCGATGCTCCATGAGCGGGCGGGCGATGGCGGATCTTCTCCGGCTGCCGGACCCTTCGAGGCGGCGCGCGAGATGCTTGCTCGAATGGATGGATCGGCCATCCAGGGCGGACCGCCGTTTCTTGGTGGGCTGATCGGCTACCTCGGCTACGACCTGGGTCGCCGCCTCGAGCGCCTTCCGAACCTGGCCCACGCCGACCAGGACCTGCCGGACCTGCAGCTTGGACTCCACGACTGGGTGCTTGCCTGGGATCGACGCGAGAGCCGTGCCTATCTGGCCGGCCGCGCCGTGGACGGCAGTGGACAGCGGCTGGCCATGCGATTGGCGGACGTGCAAGCCAGGATCGCGGATCGATCGCGCAACGCCGCCGCGGCGCAGGATGGTGCATTGGCGCCGGATGGTGCGTTGGCGCCGGTGTCCCCTGACGAGATCGTCTTCACGTCGGGCCTCGATCGGACGGCGTTCGAACAGGGGGTCGAGGCGGTCCGCGATGCGATCGCCCGCGGCGAGATCTACCAGGCCAACCTGACGCGCCGTCTCGCCACTGCCTTCGACGACGATCCGTGGCCGCTGTTCCGACGCCTGCGCATGGGCGACCCGGCGTTGATGGCCGCGTACCTGGATCTCGGGCCGGACCCGACCGGCGGCGGGCCGCGGGCCATCCTCTCCGCATCTCCCGAGCCGTTCCTGACGGTCGACGCCGACGGCCGCGTGTCGACCGATCCAATCAAGGGGACCCGACCGCGCGGCCGAACCCGGGCCGAAGACCGGGCGCTGGCGCGCGAGCTCCTCGAGAGCGGCAAGGACCAGGCCGAGAACGTGATGATCGTCGACGTCCTGCGCAACGACCTCGGGCGCGTGTGCCGGCCCGGAACCGTGCGCGTGCCCCGCCTCTGCCGGCTCGAGCGAACCGCGGCCGTCCAGCACCTGGTGACCACGGTGACCGGTGAGCTGGCCGACGATCGCGATGTCTTCGACCTCCTCGCAGCGGCCTTCCCCGGCGGATCGATCACCGGCGCCCCCAAGATCCAGGCGATGGAGCTCATCGAGCGTCTCGAGCCGGTGCGGCGCGGTCCGTACACCGGGGCCGCCGGCTGGATCGGGCCCGACGGTGCCATGGCCACGAGCATCCTCATTCGGACCTTCGTCGCCGACGGTCGTCGACTGACGATTCACGTGGGTGGTGGGATCACCTGGCGCAGTGATCCGGCCGCCGAATGGGACGAGACCGTGGCGAAGGTCCGCGGGCCGCTCGCCGCGATCGGCGGGCGGGAGTGACCGGCGGGCGGGAGTGACCGGCGCGCGCCAATCGCCCGGGCGGCACGGATAATCCTGCCCATGGATCCGACACACATCTGGATCGGCGGGGTCGTCGTGCCCGCGGACGGCAACCATCTCTCGGCGTTCGATCGGGGGTTCCAGCTCGGCGATGGTGTGTTCGAAACGCTCCGTGCCCGCGGTGGGCATCCGACCGAGCTCGACGAGCACATCGTGCGGCTGCGCGGGTCGGCCGACGGCCTCGGGATCGACCTGCCGTCCGACATCGGTCCGGTGCTGACCCGCGCAATCGACGACCTGCTCGCCAGCGAGGGCCTCGCTGGCCCAGGGGGCGACGCGTCGCTGCGGATCACCGTGACCCGCGGCGCATTCCGCGGGCGTGGCCTCCTGCCCAGCGACGAGCACGTCCCGCCCACCGTGGTCGTCCAGGCATGGCCCGTGGCCCCGCCACCTCCGGGCCACCTGGAGCATGGCCTGCACCTCGTGACGTCATCGATCAGGCGGGACCCGGAGAACCCTCTTGCGGCCCTCAAGACCACGAGTCGCGCCGACTACGTCTACGCACGACTCGAGGCCCGGCGTGCCGGTGCCGACGACGCGCTCTTCCTGACCGTCGACGGCTTTCTGTCGGAAGCGACATCGGCAAACCTGTTCCTGGTCCGCGACGGCCGGCTCGCCACCCCTGCCCTGGCGTGCGCGATCCTGCCGGGAACCACGCGTTCGTGGATCATCCGCTGGGGTGCCTCCCTCGGCCTCGATCCGGAGGAAGGCTGGCTGGCGACCCGGGATCTTGCCGACGCAGCGGAGGCCTTCGTGTGCTCGAGCGTCGCCGGGATCCTGCCGGTGACGGTCTTCGATGGTCGACCCATTGGAGACGGCGTGCCCGGACCGTGGACCCGCCGTGCCCGCGCCGACCGCGAGGCGTTCATCGCCGGTGAGGCGAACGCGTGACCCGCGACGAATACATCGTCGCCGCCCGTCAGCTCCTGGCGGAGGGCGATCGACTCCAGGCCAATCCATCGCTGGCCGCCCTCCAGGTCTGGCTCAAGCTGTCCGATGACACGCTGTCGGCGGCGTGGGGCGCCATGGATCGCTATCACCTCGCGTGGCTGACGGTGGGCAAGAGTCGGCAGATCGTGCGAGGCCGGCGGCTCACACCGGACGAAGAGCACGCCTACGTCCGCGAGGTCGCGAGCCAGAAAGCCTCAGTGGTCGCGATGAGCCTCGATGCCGTCGAGCGCCAGGGGATGCCGTTTGTCGGCGAGTCCGGGGGAGTCGCGCCCGGTCAGGGCATGGGCACGCTGCCGGAACTGTCCGATCGCCTCGCGGATGCGCGGCGGGCCGCCGCCGAGCACCGCGATCATCCCGACCGACCGGGTCCATCCGATGGTGAAGGTCCGCGACGTGCTCCCCGACCCGAGCGGATGGAGCGCTAGCCCGGTTCAGATCGACCTGACGAGCACCACCCGATCCTCGCGACCGAAGTCGTAGTCCGCGTACGCCGGGATGCCGTACAGGTTCTGCGTGCCGGGACCATCCTCGACCGTGAACCCGATCGCTCGGTGGAAGCCCACCGAGCGCCGATTGCCGGGCCAGGTGATCGCCTTCACTCGACGAACGCCGCGCTCTCGCATGTCGGCGAAGAACCGCTCGTAGAGATCCCGCCCGATGCCCTGGCCTCGCCGGCTCGGATGGCTCGCGACCATGTGAACGTAGGCCTCATCGGCATGATCGGGGCTGACGAAGCCGATGAGGAAGCCGACGAGGCGGCCGTCGGACTCCACGATCCACGAGGTCCCGGTGAAGTGTTGAAGCCACAGACGCGGCAGGAGGCCGTCCATGCGGCGATCCCCGCCCCACCAGTCATCGACGACCCGTACGATGGCAAGGTAGTCCGCCTCGCTCGGGCGGCGGAAGATCACCTCGCTCGAGGCGGCCGATGGGTCTGCCAACGGTCGGTCGGTCACCGGGCCGCCAGAAGTGCCGCGATCGACCCAACCGCGATCTCGGCCGGCACGAGCGGGCCAAAGGTTTCGAGAAGGTACTCGATCGGGCCAAGGACGCCACCCTCGCTCAGGGCAAACGCCCAGGTCCCGAGGTTTCCCAGGACGACCATGTCGAGGGCCAGGAGTAGGGCGACGGTCACTCGCTTCGATCGCGCCGGGTCGTCGCTTGCCGCGCCGTGCAGCGCCCGCCCAACTGCGATCCCGCCAATACCGGCCACGGCCAGGAGGCCGGTCGTCTGTGAGAGAACGCCCCCGACGAGTACGAGGACTCCGGCCCCGATCAGCGACAGGATGGCCGCCACGGCGATGTCACGGGCGAGGGACTTCTGCGGAGGGTCCGGCTCGACTCCGAGCCCGCGCCGTAGCGGGCCGACGGGGGAGTGGCCAATCGCCGGCCGCCAGGCGGAGCTTCGCCCGGCCCCTGGCCTCCAGATCGTGGCGTGCGATCGTCCATCGCCGGATCGTACATGCCCCGCTCCCCGCGTGGCATCGAGACCTGGCATGGCAGCGTGACGGAGCGCGCGCTAGACTGCCCGTCGTGAGCCACCCCAGCCTGGGCGCCCCGCCGCCCGACCTGACCGCGGGAGCCGCCGGCGCGGCCGAACGGTTGGTCACAGGTGCAGCGCGCCTTGCGGCCCGAGCGTTGGAGATTGCCGCCGAGGCGGATCCGACGATGCTCGAGCGTCACGATGAAACGGCGCTGCGTCACCTGCAGCGTGACGCCGAGACGCTGCTCGAGCGCATTGCCCGTTCGCTTGCGGCCGACGACGTCGTCTTCACGCGCGAATTCGCCGATGCCATTGCGCCGCTCTATCGGCGCCGGCACGTTCCCATGGACGATCTCGTGTCGATCATCGAGGGGCTCCGCCTGGCGATCGCGGCGACACTCGCACCGGACGAGCGGGCCGGAGCGGACCGCGCGATTGATGCGGCCGTCGCCGCCTTCCGCGCCTATCGCCGTCTCGCCGGCGACGCACGCAAGCGGAACCGGCTCCTGGCCTTCCTGTACAAGGGCGCCTGACGATGACCATCAAGTGGGTGCAGCAGGACCCGCTGGTGATGAATGGTGAGCCGTTCTGCTACGGATCCCGGTTGACCGTCCGCCAGCTGCTCGAATTGCGGCGGAGCGGGTATGACCTGACCGACATCCTCAAGGATCACCCGGAGCTCAAGGTGATGGGCGTGGCCGCCGCGTATGCGTTCGCCGCGGGTCAGGGCGAGCGCTACCAGGCGTTCGTGGACGCGGACGGATCATTCGTCGGTCCGGGGCTCACCGCCGCCGAGGCCGCCGGACTCCCCGACGCGTACCGTCTGCCGGGCGCCGTGATCAAGGAGCGCGCACCCGCCGCTTGACGTCGCGGCCGGCGCCCATCGTCGCTGTCGACGTCCATCCCGGCTCGCTTGTCGATTCGCGCTTCGCAGGGTTCCGTCGGGACCGGTGGTACGCTCTCACGATGCACCCGGAGCACCAGTGACCGACTCGATCCAGAACCCGACAACCATGACCACCGACCAGGCTGCCGCCGCGACAATCGCCGCCGCCGCGCCCGAGGCCGGTGCGCCCGTGTTCGACGCCGAGCGTCGCGCGATGGAGCTCGCGATCCTCGATGCCCTGCGTGCCGTCGTCGACCCCGAGATCGGAATGAACGTTGTCGAGCTCGCGCTCATCAGGCAGATCATCCTCGGCAAGGACGAGACCGAGGTCAAGATGATCCTCACGACCCCGTTCTGCCCGTACGCCGGCTCGATGATCGCGCAGGTCAAGGAGCAGGCCGAGTCCGTCACGGAGCACGAGGTCAAAGTCACCCTGCTGGCAGAGCGCTGGGATCCGCGCGACGCCGGCCTCATGTGGTAGGACCGTGACCCGCTCCGGTGACACGCCGGGCCGCTCCGGTGACACGCCGGGCCGCTCCGGTGACACGCCGGGCTTCGACTCTGCCGTCGCTACGAAGCGTGGTGACGACGGCACCACCGGCCTGCTCTACGGCGGATCGAGGATTGCCAAGGACGACGCCCGGACCGAGGCATATGGCACCGTCGACGAGGCGGTCGCTGCCCTGGGGCTGGCGCGCGCCAACGTCGGGCTGAAGGCGCGGATCGGCGTCCTGCCGCGGGGCCTCGGTGGGTTCGGCGAGACGATCCTGCGGCTGCAGCGTGAACTGTTCGTGGTTGGTGCCGAGCTTGCCACGAACCCGGATGCCTGGGATCGCCTGGAGGACGGCCGGACCCGCGTATCGGCGGCGATGGTCGCCGGCCTCGACGACCTCCTCGAGGTGGTCGAATCGCACATCGAGATGCCGCGCGAGTTCGTCGTCCCAGGCGAGACGCCCACCAGCGCCGCGCTCGAGCTGGCCCGAACCACCGTGCGTCGCGCCGAGCGCCGCGCGGTCGGCCTGCGGCACGGTGGGCTCGCACCCGGTGAGCATCTCGTGCCCTATCTCAATCGACTCGCGGACCTGTTGTGGGTCCTCGCGCGCGCCGCCGAGCAGGCCGAATCGCGTCGTGCCACGCCATCTCGAAGTGGAACCCGGGATCGGATCGACCGATCCCCCGTCAACGCCGGTTGATCTGCAAGGAGATCCATCGATGAGCTTCCAACCGTCCCAGTTCGGGTCGCCGTCGCAGATGGGCGTTCGGCCCGCGGCCGCCCTGTCCGCGTCCTTCCTGACCCAGGCGTTCACGTGGATGTTCGCCGGGCTGCTGCTGACGGCGGCCGTGTCCGCGTTCGTGAGCGGCAGCGAGCAGCTGCTCAGGTTCGCGGCCGACTTCTTCCTGTTCGCGGTGATCGGCCAGCTGGCTCTCGTCGTCGTGATCAGCGCCGGCATCAACAAGATCGGCGCGACCGTGGCCCTGGGCCTCTTCTTCGTGTACGCAGCGACCCTGGGGCTGACGGTCGGTCTGATCACCGCCCAATACACGCTCCCCTCGGTTGCGACGGCGTTCCTCAGCGCCGGTGCGATGTTCGGTGGTGCTGCCCTGTACGGCGCGACGACGAAGCGATCGCTCGTCGGCATCGGCGGATTCCTGACCATGGGCGTGATCGGTCTGATCGTGGCGTCCGTGGTGAACATCTTCCTGGTCAGCGGGCCGCTCGGCTGGATCATCTCGTTTGCCGGCGTGGCGATCTTCACCGTCCTGACCGCGTACGACGTCCAGCGCATCTCGTCCGGCGACCTCGCCGCGCAGTACGGCTCGATGGAGAAGGCGGCCGTCATCGGGGCGCTCCGTCTCTACCTCGACTTCATCAACATCTTCCTGTTCCTGCTTCGCCTCTTCGGCAATCGCCGCTAGTCCGCGGCCCGGGCGCCGGGCGGCCCCGCGGTCCGGGCGACGGGCGGCCCCGCGGTCCGGGCGCCTCGCTTTGTGACGCCCGTTTCCTGACAGACGACACCCACCCGAGCATGCGGCTCCGTTGCCGGTCGAGCATCCTGCCAGAGGTGCTCCGACGCGAGAATCAGGCAGGGTCCGGACGATGCTCCCCGCACGAAGGACGCCGCGATCTCTCGCGGGCGATCGCTGGATCGAGCCTGGTGCTCCCCGTAGGAGCGTCTGGCAGGATCGGGCTCCTCCACACCGGCGGGCGGCCGGGATCGCGATCCTTCACTTCGGCGGATCCCGCGACCCGTCACGTGGCCGATCCCGCGATCCGTCACGTGGCCAGGATCCCGATTCATCACACCATCGGGAGGAGGTCGCCGATCGAGTCCAGGAGCACGTCGGCCAGGCCCGAGAGGTCCGCTTCGGTGCCGACGCCCGAGAGCACTCCGACCACCAGTCCCACCCCGCCTGCGCGGCCCATCACGAGGTCCTTGGGCGCGTCACCGATCACGGCGCACCGCTCCGGCCGAACCCCGAGCGACGCTGCCAGGTGAAGGACCATGTCCGGCGCCGGCTTGACCCGGACGCCGTCGTCCGCGGCCACGATGGCCTCGACCCAACCCGACACGCCGAGTGCCGCCAGCGTCCGTTCGGTCGGGTCGCGATCGTCGGTCGTGGCCACGGCGATCCGACGCCCGTCCGCCGCAAGACGCGCGAAGAGCCGCTCGAGGTTTGCCAGGGGCTGGGCGACCGCGACGGGGTCGGGAGCGTGCCAGGTCTCCGCGACGATCGTCTCCGCGATCTCCAGCGGCACCCGGGAACCCGCGACGACGTCCACGGTCATCTCGCGCAGGCGCGCCATGGGCGTCGCGGCGAGGGCGCCGTGGGCGAGCGTCCGTCGCGTGACCAGGTCGTACCCGAGCATCGCGAAGAGGGGTGCCCGCACGTCGAGGTCGGTGGCCGCGTCGATCCGGTCGGCAAGGGTTTCGGCCCACTCACCCCACGGCCCGTGGAAGTCGACGAGCGTGCCGTCCTTGTCGAAGATGACGAGGTCGATTCCCGTCAGATCGGGTGGCCCGCCGCGGGCAGCCGTCACGCCTCGTCGGCGTCGATCGACAGGGCGGGGATCTCGGCCGCTGCGTCGAGGAGGAGGCAGGCCTCCGGCGGGAACGTGAGGGCCAGGGTGTCACCGATCTTCGGCAAGATCAGGCTCGGGTTGTTGAACGTATCGAACGACAATCGCCCGGCGCCTTCGCCGACCTTGACCCGGATTCGTACGATCGACCCGAGGAACGTGACGTCCTCGATCTTGCCAGAGAGCCGGTTGCCGTCACCCTCGCCGCCGATCGTGACGATCTCGGGTCGCAGGGCCACCGACACCTTGGAGCCGTTCGGCGCCGACACCGACGCGGCACGGATCTCCTGGCCGTCCACCGACAGGCGCCCCGACGCGGCATCCACGACGCTCGCGGCGAGGACGTTGAGCGTGCCCACGAACGAGGCGACGAACGCCGTGGTCGGGAAGTTGTAGATCTCGAACGGCGTCCCGATCTGCTCGATCCGACCCTCGTTCATGACCACGACCCGATCGGACAGCGACAGCGCCTCCTCCTGGTCGTGGGTGACGTAGACGGTGGTGATCCCGAGCTGTCGCTGGATCGCGCGGATCTCGTTGCGCAGGGAGACCCGGATCTTCGCGTCCAGGGCTGACAGCGGCTCGTCGAGGAGCAGGACCTGTGGCTCGAACGCCAGGGCGCGGGCCAGGGCCACCCGTTGCTGCTGGCCGCCAGACAGCTGATACGGGTAGCGACCGGCCCGGTCGGGCAGATGGATCAGCTCGAGCAGCTCGCCGACCCGCTTCTGGACCTGCTCCTTCGGCCGCTTGCGCACCTTGAGGCCGAAGCCGATGTTTTCGGCCACGGTCATGTTCGGGAAGAGCGCGTACGACTGGAAGACCATCCCGACGTTGCGCTGGTTCGGGGAACGGTGGGTGATGTCCACGTCGTTGATGACGATCCTGCCCGCCGATGGCAGCTCGAAGCCGGCGATCATCCGCAGGGTCGTCGTCTTGCCGCAACCGCTGGGCCCCAGGAAGGACACGAACTCGCCCTTCTCGGCCTCGAGGGTGAAGTCCTCCACCGCGGTGAACGCGCCGAAGTGCTTCTGGACGCCGGTGAGGGTCAGGAACGACATCGGGAACCTCATCTCTGGTTGTGGCATCAGCGCGCGCCGCCGACCTGGATCCGCTGTCCCCCTCGGCCCAGGAACTGGATGGCGCCCATCGCGATCCAGGTGAGGCCGAAGCTGATGATCGAGACGCCCGCCGGCTCGAACGCCTTGTTCTGGCCGAGGAGCGACAGGTACGGACCAAAGGTCTTGCTCCCGAGGAAGCTGGCCATCGTGTACTCGCCGATGACGATCGCCAGCGTCAGGAAGGCGCCGCTCAGCAGCGCGACCCGGATGTTCGGGAAGATCACGCCCACGATGATCCGCGGCCAGCCCGCGCCCAGGCTCTGGGCCGCCTCGGTGAGCGACTGGATGTCGATCGCGCGGAGGCCGGTGTCGACGGCGCGGTACATGTACGGGAACGACAGGATCGTGTACGCGCCGACGAGGACGATGGTGCTCCCGAACGTCGTGTCCATCAGCGGAAACGGGGGCCCGCTGAAGGTCCGGATCAGCCCGAACACGGCGACGACCGGTGGGATCACGAACGGCATGAGCGTGATGAACTCGACGATCGGTCTGAGCCGGGGCAAGCGCAGGCGGACCCAGTAGGCCGTCGGGACGATGATCGCGATGCTCAGGATGATCGTGGCGATCGCGACGCCGAACGAGAACAGGAGCCGCGGGAAGAACTCCGATCGCGGGTCGAGGACGACGTTCTCGTAGTAGCGGAGCGACGGCTCCGGCTTGACCGGCCCCGTTGGGTGGCCGAGCGCGAACTCGAACGTGGCGACGAGGGGCAGGAAGAAGTACAGGAAGCCGAGGCCGAAGATCACCCACGCCCACAGCGCTCCGCGTCGGGGCTTCTCGTCCGGGGCGGGCTTGCCGACCGACTCCAGAGCGCCGGGCGCCCTCATTCCGATGGCGCCGCCGCCCTGGGTCACTTGAGCCACCGCTCCGACCGGCGCTGGAGCAGGCTGTACCCGGTGATCGCCATGGCCATGATCACGACCATGCCCATCGCCATTGCGAACCCGAGGCCCGTGTTGTGGAGGACGTCACCACGGATCTGGGCGCCGATGACGATCGACGCGATCGGGATCGTTCCGCCGGTCAGCTGGAAGGCCGTCGCCTGGGCACCGAACGCGTTCCCGAAGAGCAGGATGACCGCGCCCATCAGGGAGGGCAGCAGGATCGGGAAAGCGACATAGCGCCAGTACTGGAACCCGGTCGCCCCCATGTTCTCGGCGGCCTCGCGCCAATCGCGTTTCAGCCCGTCCAGTGCCGGCGCGATGATCAGGACCATGAGCGGGAACTGGAAGTACATGTAGACGATCTCGAGGCCGACCTTGGAATAGAGGCTGAAGCCGGCCTGGCCGATGTCGGTCGCGAACGTGTTGTTGATGAACGCCGTCAGGAAGCCCAGGTTTCCGAGCGTATAGATGAACGCCAGCGCCAGCGGAACGCCGGCGAAGTTGGAGGCGACACCCGAGAAGGTCATGAGCGCATTGCGCATGAACGGCGGGAGTCCGCCGAGGATGACCGACGCCGCCAGCAGGAAGCCGAACAGCCCGCCGCCGATCGCGGTGATCGCGCTGATCTCGATGCTGTTCGCGTACGCGTTCGCGACGATCGGCGTCGTGAGATCCGCGTAGTTCTGGAGTGTGGGCTGTCCCTCCTGGTCGAGGAAGCTGCCGACGACCAGGAAGCCCGCCGGCAGGAACATGAACAGGAGCGTGAACAGGAAGAACGGCGACACCCCGAGCCAGGCGAGCAGCGGGCGGCGCTGCGCGGGGCGCGCGGATCGCGCGCCCCGCTTGTTGCCGTCAGCCGCCGTGTCGGGCACGGGGTGTCGGTCTTGGGCTACTTGACGTCGGCCCCGACGACCGCGTCCCAGTTCTCGGTGATGAGCGTCTTCGCCGCATTGAGCTGATCAAGCGACGGGAAGACCGCACCGGTCACGTCCGGCAGCTTTGCGAGCTGCTCGGCCGGGACCTTGTCGTTGGCAGTGAGATCCTCGTAGCGGATCGGGTGGCAGTAGCCTTCCAGCCAGATGTTCTGCCCCTCATCCGAGTACAGGAATTCCTGCCAGAGCTTGGCCGCGCTCGGATGCGGCGCATAGGCGCTGATGCCCTGGACGTAGACGCCCGCGAACCGGCCGGATGTCGGAACGACGACCTCGATCGGCGGGTTGCCCGCAGAGGCATCCCGGTTCGCGAGCGCGTTGTACGTCCAGCGGATCGTGATCGGGGTCTCGCCCGAGGCGATCGTGCCCGGCTTCGCGATGACCGGGACGAAGTTCCCGGCGAGGTTCAGCTGCTTGAAGAAGTCGAGGCCCGCCTGGGCATCGTCGAGCGAACCGCCGTTGGCGAGGGCCGCCGCATAGACGGTCTGGATCGCCTGATTGGAGGATCGCGGGTCACCGGCGAGGGCGACCATGTTCTTGTACTCGGGCTTGAGCAGGTCGCTCCAGTCCTTCGGGACGTTCTTCACGACGGCGGTGTTCACTTCGAACGAAAGCACGCCGTAGTAGTCGCCCCACCAGTAGCCGTCGGCGTCCTTGGCGTCGCCCGGGATCGTGTCCCAGGTCGCCACCTTGTACGGCTGGAACAGGTTCTCGGCCTTGCCGGACGGTCCGAAGGCGAGGCCGACGTCGACGACGTCCGGGGCCGAGGGGCCCGTGCTGTTCTGGTTGGCCTTGATTGCCTCGATCTCGTCGCCGGAGCCGGCGTTCGGGTCGAGCTCGTTGATCTCGATGCCGTATTTGGCCTTGAAGGCGTCGATGACGCCGCCGTAGTTGCACCAGTCATGGGGCAGGGCGATCGTCGTGAGCGTGCCCTCGGCCTGGGCCGCCTTATGAAGGTCGCTGCCGACATCGGCAGGGGCGAGCGCCGGGGGCGCATCCGTCGGCGCGACCGACGCCGGCGGGGCGTCCGTGGCGGGCGCCGGGGTGGCCGCGCCGGAGCACGCCGCGGCGACGATCGCCAGGGTGCCGACGAGCCCAATGAGTCGGGTTCGTGAATCGATCCTCAACGTAGTCTCCCTGTGGTGGATGGGGGGTTAGTGGGTCCAGCGAATGACAGATGTGATCGGGGCACCTCCTCGACAACGAAACCTGGCGGCGCGAACGTCAAGGCGGCCGGCCACCCAAGCTGGGGGTGCGCCTCCTCGTCAGCGCGCAGTGTGCCGATTCCGGGATATGTCCGTCAATGTTTCGCTCGGCGTCGACCTGCACGTGAGCGCTTCGCCTGTCCGTGTGACAGCGATGCCGGGCCGTCAGGGCCCGGCATCGCCTTGCAGTTGCCTGGGCTCAGGACCGGATCAGGGGATCCAGGCCTTCCAGACGGCCTCGTTGTCCGCCACCCACTTGGCTGCAGCCGCATCCGCGGTCATGCCCTGGTTGGTGATGTAGTCGGAGACGAGGTTCTGGTCCGCGTTGGTCCAGGTGAAGTTCTTGACGAGGGTGGCGGCGTCGCCGCCCTCCTTTGCGAACTTCGTGGAGATCACCTTGTTGAGCGCGTACTCGGGGTACGCGCAGGCGACCTTCTCGAGATCCGCGTCGCACCCATCGGTATAGGCCGGCAGGTTGACCTGCACGTAATCGGCCACCGCATGGATCCAGTGGGGATCCCAGAAATAGAGGAGCAGCGGCGTCTTCTGGGCGTCCGCCTGCTTCATCGCTTCTACCGAGGCCGTCTCGCTGCCGGAAAAGACGACCTTGAAATTGAGGCCCAGGTTCGTCATCAGGGCCTCGTCGTATTGCACGTACGACGGATCGCTGCCAAGGAACTGGCCCAAGTCGCCGGACTCGGACGTCTTGAACAGGTCCGCGTACTTGTTCAGGTTCGCCGAGTCGACGATATCCGGATTCTCGTCGACCATCCACTTCGGAACGTACCACCCGATGATCCCGACATTGCCGGTGGTTCCGGCGACCTCGGCGACCTTCTTCTCATCGATATAGATCTTCTCGAGATCGGGGTGGCCCCAGTTCTCGATGATCACGTCGACCTCACCGGTCTCGAAGCCCTGCCAGGAGACATCCTCCTTCAGGTCCTTCTTGACGACGGTGTAGCCGAGTTCGTTCTCGAGGAGGTACGCAACGACGGCGGCGTTGGCCTCGTACCCGACCCACGGGTTGATCGCGATGTTGACGGTCCCCTTGCTCCCGCTGCCGGCAGGTGTGCAGGCGGCCAGGATGAGGCCGATGGTGGTCACCCCGGCGACGAGGCGGCCTAGACGTCCGATGTTCATGGTGGGTGTCGCTCCTCCAGTCGTGGTCCGACCCGCTCGGGCGGTGTTGGCGGGCCCCATATTGGACCTTTCGACCAATCCGCGATACCCCTCGCCATTCAGGCGCCGCGGCGCGCAACGGCGGGTCGCGCCTCGGCCGTGGACTGCCTGGTGCCGGCGCCCTGGGTGATCCGGTCGAGCATGATTCCAAGGAGCACGATCGCGATCCCCGCGGCTAGGCCCTCCCCGAAGAAGTCGCGCCGGGCGAAGCCGGCCACGACGTCGTAGCCAAGGGCCTGGGCCCCGACGAGACCGCCCACGACGACCATCGCCAGCACGAGGATGATCCCCTGGTTGGCTGCGACGAGGAGCGCCGGTCGTGCCATCGGGAGCTGGACCTTCCAGAGGAGCTGCCGCGGTGTCGAGCCGGCCGCAGTCGCGGCCTCGATAACCGCGACTGGGACAGTCCGGATCCCGATCTCGACGAGACGGATCACCGGCGGAATCGCGTAGATGATCGCGGCCACGATTCCGGTGAACCGAGTCGGCCCGAAGAGGGCAACCGCGGGAACCAGGTAGACGAACGCGGGCAGGGTCTGGGCGCCATCGAGGAGCGGCCGGAGGAAGGCCGCGAAGCGGTCGCTTCGGGCGGACAGGACGCCGAACGCCCCGCCAATCACCAGCGTCAACCCGGTGGCCACGAGGACCATCGTGAGCGTCTCCATGCTGTGCTGCCAGAGTTCGATCCGGATGGTCACGAGCAGGCAGACGATCGCGATGACAGCCGGACGAAGCCCGCTCAGGAGGAAGGCGATCCCACCGATCGTGGCAACGACAAGCCACCACGGCGCGCTCGTCAGGATCGTCTGGAGCGGGTTTAGCAGCCCGTAGGAGACGCCGTTCTTGATCGCCTCAGTGAGGAAGTAGAAATTGAACGTCACCCAGCCGGTGACATCGTTGACCGGACCGCGGAACGTAAATCGGATCTCGTCCGGGAAGTCGCCGCCCCCGAGGACGAACGTCCCGATGGCCACGGCAACGATGGAGGCAACCAAGCCGACGATCGCGAACCGGCGGGTCTGCCCCGGTGGTGTTGGCCGCGTCGCCCGACGGGCGGGGTCCACGCGTTCGCTCGCGCGCGAGGTCAATCGGTCCAGGATGATCGCCATGATGACGATCGCGAGGCCGGCATCGAACGCCTGCCCGACGTCGTTCTTCTGGAAGGATCGAATGATGTCCTTGCCGAGGCCGGGGGCGTCGACGAGGGCGGTGATGACCACCATCGAGAGCGCCATCATGATCGTCTGGTTGATCCCGAGGACGATTGTTTGGCGGGCCATCGGGAGCTGCACCTTCGCCAGCAACTGGCGCGCCGTCGAGCCCATGGATGTGGCGGCCTCGACGGTCGCGGGGGCGACGCTGCGAATCCCGAGGGCCGTGATGCGAATCGCTGGTGGGACGGAATAGATCATCGTGACGATCGCGGCGGTCGCTGGTCCGATGAGGAAGAACAAGGCAAACGGCGCAAGGTAGGCGAACGTCGGCATGATCTGCATCGTGTCGAGGATCGGCTGGATGGCAGCCAGGAAGCGGTCGTTGCGGCCGGCGACGATCCCCAGCGGGATTCCGATGGCCAGCGACAGCAGGACCGCCGTGAACGTCAGCGCGAGCGTATCGACGCTGGCGTTCCACAACCCGAGGACTCCGAAGGCGAGGACCCCGAGCCCGGTCAGGGCGGCCAGGCGCAGTCCACCGATCACCAGGCCGAGCGCTGCCGTGATCGTGATCAGCCCCGGCCAGGTCAGGCCCTGGAGCACGGCAAGGAACACGTTGAAGATCGCGGTGATGAGTGTCCGGATGCCGGTCACGAACACCACGAGGATGATGTTCGAATTTCGGTTGGCGTCGATCCACTCACGGATGTCGTTGATCGTCTCGAACGTCGCGGCGTCGTTGTCGTGTGGCAGCGTGTACTGACCCGCGAACGCGATCCACAGGATCGCCGTCACGGCGCTGAGCAGGACGATCCACGCCGAACGTGGGAGCGACGGGAGCAGGCGGCCGGTGGCCGCCGCCGCGCTCATGGCGCCAGGCCGCTCATGGCGCCCCGCCGCTCCCGGCGACGGCCGTCAGGATCTGCACCCTGTCGACGACCCCCACGAGCGTCCCGTCGGCGATGACCCGGATCGGCTTGTCCGTTGCGATCGCGGCGCCGATGGCGTCGCGGATGATCGTGTCGGCGCTGAACTCGGGTCCGTCCGTCGCGTCGTCGTCCTGCCGATCACGCATGATCCAGCGCAGGGTCAGGACATGCGAGCGGGGGACGTCCCGCACGAAATCGGCGACATACTCGTCCGCCGGTGCCCCGACCAGCTCGGCCGGCTTGCCTCGCTGCACGATCGCCCCGTCGCGCATGATCACGATGTGGTCGCCGAGCTTGAGCGCCTCGGCAAGGTCGTGAGTGATGAAGATCATCGTCTTGCCCACCTCGTGGTGGAGCCTGATCACCTCGTTCTGCATGTCGCGGCGGATGAGCGGGTCCAGTGCGCTGAACGGCTCGTCGAAGAGCATCACCTCGGGGTCCACGGCCAGCGCCCGGGCCAGGCCCACGCGCTGCTGCATCCCGCCGGAGAGCTGGTCCGGATAGCTGTTGTCGTGGCCCTCGAGGCCCACGAGCGAAATCATCTCGCGGGCGCGGGCGTGGCGGGTCGCCCGGTCCTCGCCGCGAATCTCGAGCCCGTAGGCGACGTTGTCGATCACGCGGCGATGGGGGAGCAGGCCGAAGTGCTGGAAGACCATCGCAAAGCGATGGCGGCGCAGTTCGCGCAGCCGCGCTGACGACGCCTTCCCGATGTCCTCGCCGTCGAGCAGAACCTCGCCGGCAGTGGGCTCGATGAGGCGAGTCAGGCAGCGAACGAGCGTCGACTTGCCGCTGCCCGAGAGTCCCATCACGACGAAGACCTCGCCGGGCGACACGTCGAACGACACGTCGCGGACGCCGACCGTGGACCGCGTCTTCGCGAGGAGTTCCGCGCGCGTGAGGTCCGCGTCGGGCGTGCCGATGACCTTGTGCTCGGCCGGGCCGAAGATCTTCCAGAGGCCGCGGACCGCGATCGTGGGGGTGGACGAACTGTCGTTCGTCGCGCTCGCCGCGTTCGTCATCCGTCCGCTCCTCCCGCCATCCGCCCTCGCCCCATGACCGTGTCGTGTCACGATACCCGGGCGCGGCGATCCATCCAACCCCACATCGGGTACCCGGCTTCTGCAGCCGCTGTTACTCGGTATGGGTGTGCTGCAGCACCTGAACCACCTTTCGTGCGACGCCCCACTCCGATGACGGGTGAGGCCGTGCGCCGGACGACCCGATGGAGGTGGTCACGCGCGACAACACACGCCATGCTGGTAAGCACTGGGTGGACGACCGGTGAGTCGACGCAGCCAGGCTGGCGTGATGCGGAGGTCCAGACCGAGTTCATCGCCGATCGGACGCCAGAGGGCACGCGACCTCGCAGCTCGTTTCGGGAGCGAGCTCCGGATCGCGCGCGCCGGGGTCGGGTTGACCCAGGCCCAGGTGGGTCGGCTCGCGGGGTGCTCGCAGCAGCAGGTGAGCCGGGCTGAGCGGGGTGTCATGGATGTCTCGCTCGTAACACGCTGCCGGTTGGTCGCGGCGTGCGGCTTCGAACTTGGCTGGCGCCTGTATCCCGCGAGGACGGTGCGCCTGCGCGACTCCGGCCAGCTCGAGATCGCCACGGCGATCAGCGCAGCGACTCATCCGGGCGCACGTATCGCGATGGAGGTCCCTGTCGCGCCGCGCGATCTGCGCGCTGCAGACCTGTTGATCACGCTCCCCGATGAGATCCTGCACGTGGAGATCGAACGTTCGCTGGTCGATCTGCAGGGGCAACTTCGGGCGGCTCAGCTCAAGCGCCAGGCGCTCGCCGAGCACGAGGAGCGACCGGTGCGCTTGGTCCTCGCGGTCCCGGACACGGCAGCCGCCCGGAGAGCGATCAACGACATCGGGCCTCTCGTCGAGCGTACGCTGCCGGCGACGTCCCGGGCGATCTGGAAGGCGATCAGGACCGGGCGGCCCATCGGGGCTGACGGCCTGCTCTTTGTCCGTCCGGCCAGCCTCGTCGCTCGGGCGCCGCGGTCCTGACCGACCCTCGCACTACGCACCATGGGAGTGCCGTGACACCGGGGGAGCTCTTCGCGCCACACGGCACGCGCTATGGGAGTGTCCGGGAACCGGAGCGAGCCTCTTCGCGTGCTCCACGCGACGAAGTACACCTACTGTGCGTGCGGGAGGGGCGCCACGCCAGCTCGCGCGCCAGGGCACTCGGCACAGTTGTACGCGGATCGCGGACGAGGAACGAGGAACGACGAACGATCTCAGCCTTCGAACCAGCCGGTGGGCGCCGGCGCCGTGTTCTGGTAGATGTGCTTGGCCTCACGATACTCGTGGAGGCCGGTGAGCCCGAGCTCTCGACCCAGCCCGGACTGCTTGAAGCCGCCCCATTCAGCCTGGGGCAGGTAGCGGTTGTACTCGTTGATCCAGACCGTGCCGTGGCGAAGTCGCCCGGCCACGCGCTGGGCGCGGCTCGCGTCCGACGTCCACACCGCGCCGGCGAGGCCGTACGTGGTGTCGTTGCCGAGCGCGACCGCCTCGTCCTCGGTCGAGAACCGCTCAACGGTGACCACGGGACCAAAGATCTCCTCGCGCACGATCGTCATGTCACGCGTGCAGTCGGCAAAGACCGTTGGCCTGACGTAAAAGCCCGCCGCCAGCCCCGGTTCGGTGGGCCGTCCGCCGCCGGCCACGAGCCGCGCCCCCTGTTCGACGCCGGATCGGATGTATCCCTCCACCTTGTCGCGGTGCGCCGCCGAGATGAGCGCCCCCGTCTCGGTCCGCTCGTCCGTCCCGTGGCCGAGGCGGATCCGATCCGCTCGACGGCCCAGCTCCGCCACGAACCGGTCGTAAATCTCGTCCTGGACGATCACCCGGCATCCGGCGGAGCACGACTGCCCGGAATGAACGAACGCGCCGGCGAGGGCGTTGTCGACGGCCGCATCGAAGTCGGCGTCCGCAAAGATGATGTTGGGGCTCTTGCCGCCCAGCTCCAGGGCGACCCGCTTCACCGTGTCGGCGGCGGCCCGCAGGACGTCCCGGCCCGCCTCGGTGCCGCCGGTCAGCGAGACGAGGTCGACGTCCGGGTGTTCCGCCAGCTGCCGGCCGATCCGGCTGCCCGGACCCAGCACCAGGTTCACGACGCCCGCCGGAACCCCGGCCTCCTCGAGGCAGCGGACCATCGCGATCGTGGATAGGGGCGTCAGGCTGGCCGGCTTCACGATCATCGTATCGCCCGCCGCGATGGCCGGGGCGACCTTCCACGAGATCTGCAGGAGCGGGTAGTTCCACGGCGAGATGAGCGCGCACACACCCAGCGGCTCGTACACGATCCGGGACAGCGCGTCGGGCGACCCGGTCGCGACCAGTCGGCCCGCATCCTTGTCGGCAAGCTGGGCGTAGTAGCGGAAGACGCTCACGACGTCGGTCACGTCGAACCGCGTCTCGCGCATCGCCTTGCCGGTGTTCAGGGTCTCGGCCAGCGCGATCGTCTCGGCATCGCGCTCCAGGAGGTCCGCCGTTCGATCCAGGATCGTGGCGCGTTCGCCGGGCGGGCGCCACGGCCAGTCCGTGGTGTCGAATGCGCGCCGAGCCGCGGCCACGGCACGATCGACATCGTCCGACGTGGCCACGTCCACGATTCCGACAACCGACCCGTCGGAGGGGTTGACGATGTCGCTCGTCTCGCCGGACGAGCCACTCCGCCAGGCGCCGTCGATGAACAGGTCGGGCACGCTGCTCCTTCGAGTGTGGCGGCCGCGGCTTGAAGAGCGGCGGCGAGCTCCCGAAGGATTGACCCGCCGGCGCCCGACGTCAAGGCAGGAGCCGCTCCGCGGGACGTGCGCCGCGCCGCGGGATGTCGCAACTCGCGAGTCGTGCGCACCGGTCCGCCCGGCTAGACTTGGACGCCGCGTCGACGCTTGCACCGTGCCGAACCGTTGCCCAGGAGGACCCAGACAGGATGAGCGCGCTTCCCAGCCATGCGAGGGTGGTCGTCATCGGGGCCGGCATCGTCGGCAACAGCCTCGCGTATCACCTTGCCAGGCTGGGCTGGCGCGACATCGTCCTCCTCGACAAGGGCCGGCTGCCCAGTCCCGGTGGATCCACCGGCCACGCCTCGAACTTCATCTACCTCACCGACCACTCGCGCGAGATGACGAACCTCACCGTCGACAGCGTCCACCAGTACCAGGAACTCGGCGTGTTCACCCGAAGTGGCGGCCTTGAGGTCGCCCGGACTGACGAGCGAATGCAGGAACTGCATCGTCGGATGTCATCGGCTCGTTCATGGGGAATCGATGCGGAGCTGGTGAGTCCGACACAGGCGAAGGCGATGGTCCCGTACCTCAACAGCGACATCCTCCTCGGTGCCTTCTCGCAGCCCGGGATCGGCGTCGTCGACTCCCTGCGGGCAGGCACGATCATGCGCGAGCGAGCCCAGGAGATGGGTGCGCTCACGATCTCGGCCCAGACCGAGGTGCTCGGTCTGGATGTCGTCGACGGCCGCATCCGGACGGTTCGGACCGACAAGGGCGACACCCAAGCGGAGGTCGTCGTCGTCGCGTGCGGCGTCTGGAGCCCGCGCATCGCGGCGATGGCCGGCGCGGCGATCCCGCTGACGCCGGCGGTCCACCAGATGATCAGCGTGGGACCGGTGCCGCTGTTCGCCGGGACGCAGGGTGAGATCGAGTACCCGATCGTGCGCGACATGGACACGAACATGTACGAGCGCCAGCATGGCGGCGATCTCGAGGTGGGCTCGTACGCCCATCGCGCGATCCTCATGGACCCCGACGACATCCCGTCCATCGCCGCCGCAGCCCTCTCCCCGACCGAGCTGCCGTTCACCGAGGAGGATTTCGAGCTCCAGTACGAGCAGGCGCTGGAACTGGTCCCGGACATCCTCGGTGACGAGCGGGTGGGCATCCGCCACTCGATCAACGGCCTCCTCTCGCTGACCCCCGACGGGATGCCGATCCTCGGCGAGACGCCCGAGGTCAAGGGCCTCTGGGCGTGTGCCGCGGTCTGGATCAAGGAGGCGCCCGGGATCGCGAAGATGGTCGCCGAGTGGATGACCGACGGGCAGCCGGAGATCGATCCGCACGGATCGGACGTCGCCCGCTTCCACCCGCACCAGACGGCCCGCGCCCACGTGCGCGCGCGATCCGCGGAAGGCTTCAACAAGACCTACGGCATCGTCCACCCCTCCGAGCAGTGGGAGAGCAACCGGAACGTCCGGCTCAGCCCGTTCTACGAGCGCGAGAAGGCCCTGGGCGCCATGTTCTTCGAGACGGCCGGTTGGGAACGACCGATGTGGTACGCCGCGAACGAGCCGCTCATCGCCGAGTTCGGCGATCGCGTGGCGCAGCGGACCGCCGAGTGGGAATCGCGCTGGTGGTCGCCGATCATCAGCGCCGAACACCTCGCGATGCGCGAGCGCGTCGGGATCTGCGACCTCTCGGCGTTCGTCATCTTCGACGTCACCGGCCCCGGTGCCCTGGCGAACGTCCAGGAGATGGCGGTCGCCCAGCTGGACGTCGCCGTGGGCAAGGTCGTCTACACGCCGCTCCTCAACGAGGCGGGCGGGATCAAGAGCGACCTGACGATCATGCGCCTGACCCGCGACCACTTCCGGGTCGTGACCGGTGGCGCCCACGGGATGGGCGACAAGAAGTGGTTCCGCGATCATCTGCCGGCGGACGGCTCCGCGCAGGTCACGGACCACACCTCGACCTACACCACCCTCGGCATCTGGGGGCCACGCTCGCGCGACGTGCTGTCCGCGGCCACGGCCGACGACGTCTCGAACGACGGGTTCCCGTTCGGGACCTGCCGGACGATCGAGGTCGGCGGGATCCCGGTCCTCGCGTCGCGTATCTCGTACGTGGGCGAGCTGGGTTGGGAGCTGTACGTCCCGATGGAGCAGGGTGTCCGGCTGTGGGACACGCTCTGGGACGCCGGCCGGGCCCACGGGATCATCGCGTTCGGGATCGGCGTCTACGGCACCACCGGTCGGCTCGAGAAGGGCTATCGCGCCCACGGCGCGGAGCTGGATCTTGAGTTCACGCTGGTCGAAGCCGACATGCTCCGGCCCCGCGTGAAGGAACAGGAATTCATCGGCAAGGCCGCCTTCCTGGAGCAGCGCGCGAACCCGCCGGTCGCCAGGCTCTGCACCCTGACCGTGGACGACCACACCTCGAGCACCGGCGAGAAGCGCTACATGCTTGGTCGTGAACCGATTCTCACGCTCGAGGGCGAGCCGCTCGTCGACGCCAAGGGGCGCCGTTCGTTCGTGACGAGTGCCGGCGCCGGGCCGTCGGTCGGCAAGCACCTGCTGCTGTCGTACCTGCCGCCGGAGCAGGCGGTCGCGGGCACCAGGCTCCTCGTCGAGTACCTCGGCGAGCGCTATCCGGTCACCGTGGCCGTCGTCGGGAGTACGCCGCTGTTCGACCCGGAGAACGCCCGGGTCCGCGCCTGATCGTGAACATCCTCGTCTGCGTCAAGCGCGTGCCGGTGACCGGCGGGCGGATCAGCGTGACCGCCGATGGCCAGGAGATCGACACCCGGTTCCTCGGCTTCACGGTCAGTCCTCATGAGGAATGTGCCGCCGAGGAGGCCGTCCGGATCGTCGAGAAGCACGGCGGGACGTCAACGGTGCTCACCCTGGGTCCGGAGGTCGCGATCGAGCAGCTGCGCGACCTGCTGGCGATCGGCGTCAACCGCGCCGTGTTGCTGGAGACCGATGGACGTGAGTGGGACGCGACGTCCACGGCGACCGCGATCGTCGACCTCGTGCGCGCCCGGGCGGACGCAGGCGAGCCGTTCGACCTCCTCCTCTTCGGCAACGAGGCCGCCGACACCGGCGACTTCCAGGTGGGCATACGGGTCGCGATGGCGCTCAACCTGCCGTGTGTCGTCGGGGCGAAGGCAATCGAGGTACGCGACGGGTCGATCGCGGTCCAGCGCGACGCGGGTGGCGGTCGCGAGATCTACGAGGTGGCACTCCCGGCGGTCGTGGCGACGAAGGAGGGGATCAACCTCCCGCGCTATCCGTCGGTCCCGGGCCGCCTCCGCGCGAAGAAGCAGGAGGTTGAACGAATCGAGGTCGCGGCCGGGGGTGCCGGCGAAGCGGGGGTCGGCGGGCCAGATCCCGCAAAGGTCGCACTGACCGTGCCGGTCACCGACTCGACCACGGCCGAAATCCTTGGACACGGTCCCGAAGCAGCGCCGCGGGTGGTCGAGCTACTACAGAAGATCGGCGTGCTGTCACGATGATCATCGTCTACGTCGAACATGCCGACGGTCGCGCGGACCGCGTCTCGCTCGAGGCGCTGGCGCTCGCCGGGTCCTTGGGTGGTCCGGTTCATGCGGCGCTCATCGGCCCAGGGGTAACGCAGGCGGCCGCGTCGCTCGGCGGACGCGGCGTGGAAACTGTGCACGCCATCGATCACGACAGCCTGAGCGCGTATGCGCCCCGTGCGTACGGGGCGGCCGTCGCCGAATTGATCGCGACGCACCAGCCCGCGATCGTCATCGGCCCAGGCACGGAGCGCGGCAACGAGGTGATGGCGTATGTCGGCGCGATCACTGGGAAGCCGATGGTCGCGAACGTGCTCTCAGTCGAACCCGTGTCGTCCCCCTTCCCGGTCCGGCTGACCCGCCAGCGCTGGGCCGGCAGCCTCGTCGAGGAGGCCACGCTCAGGGCGTCGCCGGCGATCCTGACGGTCGCTCCCCATGCGATCGAAGCGCCCGAGGCGGCGTCGGGCGCGGCGCCCCCGATCATCTCGATGACGCCGACGCTGTCCGCCGCCGACCTCGCGTCGCGGGTCACTGGCCGGATCGATCCGGAGGGCGACGGCGTCTCGCTGACCGATGCAAAGGTCGTCGTGGGAGGCGGTCGCGGCATGGGCAGCACCGAGGGCTTCGCGATCCTCGAGGAGCTCGCCGACCTGCTTGGCGGCGCGGTCGGTGGGTCGCGAGTGGTGACGAGCAACGGCTGGCGGCCGCACGCCGACCAGATCGGCCAGACGGGGCTGCGCATCGCCCCCGACATCTACATCGCGTGCGGTATCAGTGGCGCCATCCAGCACATCGTGGGCTGCGCCGCGTCGAAGAACATCCTGGCCATCAACAAGGACCCGGATGCGCCGATCATGTCCCGCGCCCACTACGCCGTGATCGGCGACCTCCACGCGATCGTTCCAGCGATCAGTGCCGAGATCCGGCGGGTGCGCGGGACCTGACCCGACGCCCATGGCGCTCCGGCGCCTCCTGCTCGATCTCGGCGGGCGGGTGCATCGACTGGTCACGGGTGACTACGCGTTGATGCCCACGGGGCTGCGCCACGCGCTCGGCAACACCAGTGCCGCGGCCACACGGTTCCTGTCGCCCAACTCGCCGCGCCGCGTCGACCCCGATTCAGGCCGACGCGACACGTTCTTCGAGGCCGCCCATGACCTGGTTGCGATGGCCGCCGCCGCGGAACGGCCGTCATTCGGTGACCCGACGCTCCGGCTCGTGGGCCACTACGACGGCACCCCTCCGCAACTCGAAACCCTTCGGATCAAGGACGCGGCCCGCGAGCGGGCGCCGGCCGGGATGGACACCGCGCTTCTCGCCTACAGCGGAATCTCGGTGAAGATGCTCGTCGATCGCGGCTTCGGTGCCGACCACGTGACGATGTTCACGGTGGACTACGACACCCTCCACGTACTCCGGGACCGGCTCACGCCGGATGCGGCGATCGTGCTGTTCGGTGGCCAGGCCAAGGACACGCCGTACCCGGGCTCCACGACGGTGAGCACGGTCAACGGCGGTGTCGAGGGGTTGACCCGATCGCTCGTCCACGAGCTCAAGCCGATCCGGGTGAACGTGGTCCACCCGGGGATCGTCGGCAACAGCCCGTACTGGGAGACACGCCAGGGGGCGCTCGAGGCGACCCTCGCCCGGACCCCCACGGGTCGACTGACGACCATGGATGACATCGTCGATGCGACGCTGTTCCTGCTGAAGAACCCGGCGATGAACGGCGTCTATCTCAAGGTGGACGGCGGATTGCACGCGAACTGAGGTCGATCCCCTCAGGGATGCCCGGATCCACTATCGGGCGGCAGGGACCGTGGGTCCGATGGTTACCACTTCGAGCGGAGACGCCCGTCCGGCAATCTCGATGGTGCGGACCGAGATCGAAGCATCAGCGGAGGATCGGCCGGCGGCCTCCCACGTCATCCGGCTCACCACGAGTTCGTCGGGGCCGGCGACAGAGCCGAGGCGCGCTGCCACGTTGACCGGGTGGCCGAGTGCCGAGAAGTCGAGTTCGTCGCCAGACCCGATCGCACCGACGAACGCGGTGCCGGTGTGAACGCCCGCACCCACCCTGACACCGGCCTCGGCCAGGTCTGATCCGCGAACGCTGCTCAAGAGCTCCTCGCCCGCCTGGACCGCCCGCATCGCGTGGTTCTCGCCGGCGATGACCGGGATGAACAGGGCCATGACCCCATCGCCCAGGTACTTGTCGACGATCCCGCCGTTCGCCTCGATCGCCTTGCCGGCGATCCCGTAGTAGCGCTGCAGCAGGCGCCTGAATTCGGCGGCCGATGTGCGCTCAGCCAGCGCCGTCGAGCCGCGAATGTCGGCGAACAGGATCGAGAGGTCGATCTCGGCGCCCCCCGGTTCGTCGCGCAGCCCCGTGAAGCACAGATTGCAAACAAGCGGATTCGTGCCGGAGCGGCCGTGCATGATGGCCCGGGTGAGGAGCGCCCCGGGGCCGTGAAACGGGGCGGCACATACCTTGCAGCGCGGCGAGGATGGCAGGCGCTTCCACCACCGGCGAAGATGCGGCAGGGCGGGATCCGCCCCGGTCAGAATCCTCCGCCACTGCTCGGTGCGATCCTCGTCGTGGGTGGTCACGGCGGCGCGATCGTACTCCCGATCGTGCGACGGCTCGATGTCCGAGATGGTACCGCCCGCTCTATCAGGTCGATGACGACGATTTCGGGCTGCCAGGGTTGCCCATCCCGACGGGCTCGCCCAGCAGCTCCCCACGATCGCGGATGGCTCGGCCGAGCCACCACCCGGCAACCTGGGACGTCGCAATCGCCGTGATGACGAGTGCGCTGAACAGGGACGGAGCGATGATGCCGGCCTCGAACGCCACCGTCGCGAGGACGATCCCCGGACCTCCACGCGCGTTCATCGCGATCCCGACGTCTACCGCGTCCCGTGGGGAGATCGCCGCCAGGCGAGACGCCGCGGTGACGAACGAGATGCGGAGCAGAGAGCTGCCGACAAGGAAGGCCAGCAGCACGGGGAGCGAGAATCCGACGCCCAGGTCGAGCCGGGCACCGACCAGCGCGAAGTACACGGGAATGAACGTGGCGAATCCGATCCGGGACACCGAGTCGAGCGCCCCGGCGAATCGGTCGCGGTGCCGACCGCCGAACCCCCCCACCAGCCCGAAGCCGGCCAGGAACGAGCCGAAGACAACGTTCACCTCGAGGAGCCCCCCAACGCCGACGTACCCGAACAGCAGCACCATGGCGTACGCGGGGCGAACGCGACGTGCGAGCGTGTCTCCGCAGAAGTCGTGCACCCGGTCGAGGAGCCTGGGTGCCACAAGGAGGCCGATCACGAGGTAGGCCACCGTGACCGGGATGTGCGTCGCGAGCTCCACTGCAAGCCCGCCGTCGTCACCGCGCGCGAGCGCCGTCGCCACGGCAAGGGCGCCGAACAGCGCGACGTCCTCGAGCATCGCGGTCCCGAGAATGAGGCTCGCGAATCGCGTATGCAGGATCTTGAGGTCAAAGAAGATCCGAGAGATCACCGGGATCGACGTCACCGCCGCCGCCGTCGCGATCACCACCAGCAACGCTGCCTCACCGCCGCGCGGACCCTGGAGGTCGTCGAGCGGCAACACACCCCCGACGCCCAGCGCAATCGCGAACGGCACGGCTGTGCCGAGAGAGAGGATCCACACGGTGGCTCGCCGCTGCTCAGGCGCGAGCACCCCCCGCACCGCCGCGCCCGACACGAACATCAAGAGCAGCAGTCCCAGCCACGAAGCGAATTCCAGCACCAGGGAGGTCGGATCACCGCTTCGCCCCAGCAGGGCACTGCCGACCGACGGCGCCACCCGGCCGAGCACGAAGGGGCCGAGCAGCACGCCGGCGAGGATCTCCCCGACGAATCTCGGCTGCCGGAGTCTGACCGCGCCCCATCCCACGACATGCGCGGCGCCGATGAGCACGGCGAGCGACACGAGGACCTGGGCGATCTGGGGACCCGTCATCAGCAACCTTGATGGTACGGAAGCGGGACCCGGCGGAGGTGGCGGAACGCGCCGGCCGACGATCGCTCGTCTGCGCCGGAGACCCCCCCGATCAGCGCCCGGTCCCAGGTGACGACGGCCTGATCGATGCTCCGATCCGCGTCGCCGTGGCGCTGAGCTGCCGCTCGATCTCATCCTCGTTGCCTGGGGCCGGGAATCGATACGTCGGACCGTGCAGGTGGACCGCCGCGACGACGTTCCCCGCCTGCCCGACGACCGGGGCCGCGACCGACGTGAGGCCCTCGGCGAACTCCTCGCGGACCCAGGCGTGGCCCTCCCTCCGGACGCGGGCCACGCGCTCCCGGAGCCGAACCGCATCGTCCAGCGTGTGCGGCGTGAACCAGGCCAGCGGACGGGACAGGAAATCGTCCAGGGCATCCCGCGCCATATGGGCGAGGAACACCTGTCCGGACGACACGGCGTGCATCGGTACGCGGGTGCCCGTCCAATCCCGGACCTGGACCTCGTGGCGCGAGTCGACCTGGTCGACGTAGTGGACGACATCGCCGTCCGGCACCGACAGTCCGGCCGCCTCGCCAGTGGACGCTGCCAGCTCCACGAGATGCGGCCGGGCGATCGAGATGAGATTGCGGGTGGGCTCCACGGCACGGCCAAGCATGGCGATCCGGGCGCCGAGCCGGTAGCGCGCGTCGTCGTCGAGCTGCTCGACGGCTCCCTCTCGGACGAGCGTTGTGAGCATGCGCGCGGCCGTGCTCTTGGGCAGGCCGACCCGCTCGGCGACCTCGGTCACGCCTCGCGGACCGTCCTCGAGCGCGCCGAGAACGGCGAAGGCGCGGGCGATGGATTGGACTCTGGACATGGCCCCTTCCGTCGGCTAGATTCGCACTTGCCGTTCCATCATACGGCACCGTTCCACATCGTGGAACCCAGGAGCACGACGAACTGCGGCGAGGCCGCAAGACGGCAAGGCGGAGCACATACCGATGAACCAGGAGCAGTACGAGGACATCGACCTCTCGGCGCTCACCGATGAAGAGCTCACCGAGCAGATGCACAACGACCTCTACGACGGGATGAAGGACGAGATCCTCGCGGGGACCAACATCCTGTTGTCGCGCGGGTGGGGTCCTGAACGAGTCCTCAACCACGCCCTCGTCGAGGGGATGCGCATCGTCGGGATCGACTTCCGCGACGGGATCCTGTTCGTTCCCGAGGTCCTGCTCGCGGCCAACGCGATGAAGGGCGGCATGGGCATCCTCCGCCCGCTCCTCGCGGAAACGGGGGCCAAGCCGGTCGGCAAGGTCGTCATCGGCACGGTCAAGGGGGACATCCACGACATCGGCAAGAACCTCGTGGCGATGATGCTCGAGGGCGCCGGATTCGAGGTGGTCGATCTCGGGATCAACACCGACGCCGACAAGTTCATGGCCGCCCTGGCCGAACACAAGCCCGACATCCTCGGGATGTCGGCGCTGCTGACGACGACGATGCCGTACATGAAGGTCGTCATCAACACCCTCAAGGAGAACGGCATCCGGGACGACTTCATCGTCCTCGTGGGTGGGGCGCCGCTGAACGAGGAGTTCGGGACGGCGATCGGCGCCGACGCCTACTGTCGCGATGCAGCGGTCGCGGCCGAGACCGCCAGGACGCTGGTCAACGAGCGACGTGCTCGCGTCGCCTGACGTCTCCGCTGTCCGTCGCGGCGCGGTGCCGGTCGATATCGGCCGCCCGCTCGTCATCGGCTGCGGCGCGCTCGCGCGCGAGCTCGTGGCGTTGACTCGGCGCGCCGGTGTCCCCGAGATGGACCTGACCTGCCTACCCACGACGCTCCACAACCGCCCCGAGCGGATCCCGGCCGCAGTCAGGGCCCGCATCCGACGTGCGCGCGCCGAGGGGCGGCAGCACGTGTTCGTTGCATACGCCGATTGCGGAACGGGCGGCCTGCTCGACCGCGTGCTCGAGGACGAGGGTGTCGAGCGGCTCGAGGGCGCCCATTGCTACGAGGTCTACGCCGGCCCGGCCGCCTTCGCGGCGATGGCCGAGGAGGAGCTCGGGACCTTCTACCTCACCGACTTCCTGGTTCGGAACTTCGATCGTCTGGTCGTCCGCGGCCTGGGCCTGGATCGGCATCCCGAGCTGCTCCCGATGTACTTCGGCAACTACCGCCGGCTCGTGTACCTCTCGCAGGTCGAGGATCGCGCGCTGGTTGCGGCTGGGCGTCGCGCCGCACGCCGCCTGGGCCTGATCTTTGAGCATCGGCACACCGGGCTCGGGGCGTTCGCGGCCTCCCTCTCGCAGCCCGCGGCCGCAGCGTCAGAACCCGCGGCCGCAGCCCCCGGGGCGGTCTCGCTATGACCGCGTTCATCACCGTCATCTGGTGGCGCGACATCCCCGCGCAGGTCGTGGCGAAGGACAAGCGGCGCTCGGCGAAGGTCGTCCTCCATCCCCGTTTCCAGGTGGCCATCGACAAGGCGGCCGATACGGCAGGCCTCCGTTCCTACGACGTCTACCTCGAGGAATGGCGCAAGGAGCAGCGCCCGTGCGGCGACGATCTCGCGGCGGAGGCCGAGGCCGAGGCGACCCGACTCGAGAACGACTTCCCGCAGCCGCGCCTCAAGACGATCATCGCCGCCGGCGGCCTCGACGCAACCCGGGGGCGCGTTCCCGCACCTCCGCGCATGGCGGATGAGGCATGACGGAGACCCGTCTCAGCTCGCCGACGCGCGAGGTTGTCATCGGCCCGGATCGGCCGTTCGTGCTCATCGGCGAGCGGATCAACCCGACGGGGCGGAAACTGCTCGCTGCGGAGATGAAGGCCGGCGACTTCAGCCGGGTCGAGCGCGATGCGATCGCCCAGGTCGCGGCCGGCGCGCACATGCTCGACATCAACGCCGGCATCCCGCTGGCGGACGAGCCGGCGATCCTTGCGAAGACGATCCAGCTCGTCCAGTCGCTTGTCGACGTCCCGCTCTCGATCGACTCGTCGATCGTTGAAGCGCTCGAGGCCGGACTCGCCGTCTACCAGGGCAAGCCGCTGGTGAACAGCGTGACCGGCGAGGAAGAGCGTCTCGAGCGCGTCTTGCCGTTGATCAGGAAGTACGGCGCGGCCGTTGTCGCGATCTCGAATGACGACACGGGCATCTCCGAGGATCCGGACGTCCGCTTCGCCGTCGCGAAGCGCATCGTCGAGCGGGCCGCGGACCACGGCATCCCGCGCGAGGACATCGTCGTCGACCCGCTCGTCATGCCGATCGGGGCATTGCGCGGGGCCGGCCGACAGGTCTTTCACATCGTTCGTCGGCTCCGCGACGAGCTGAAGGTGAACTCGACCTGCGGGGCATCGAACGTCAGCTTCGGGCTGCCGAACCGCGAGGGGATCAACGGCCCGTTCCTGGCGATGGCGATGGCGTCGGGCCTGACCTCGGCGATCACGAGTCCGCTCATGCCCGAGGTGCTGCGGGCGATCATGGCCGCCGACGTCCTCAACGGGAACGACCCGGATGCCGCACGCTGGATCCGGGCCCACCGCGAGCCGCCGGTCGAAGGAGTTCAGGGTCGCCGCGTCAATCGACGGGCTCGTGGCGGAGCGGCAAGCCCACCCGCGGAGACCGGCTGACCCGTCCGCTCCAGGCGGATCTGGGATCCGGCTCGTCGTTCCTCCATGACGACGTCGTCAAGAAGATCGGCGACGACTACGCGATGCTCCTGTCCTACTGGGACGGCGGCTACGTCACCCTGAACGTCAACGACCCGGCGAACAGGGTCTACGTCGGCGACACGGACTCACGAATCGGGATCCCGAACTGTTCGAGTCTACCGGCGCATCATTGCCGCCAGAGGGCAACGGCCACGAGGCCGAGTTCTCGAAAGGCAACCCGCGAATTGCCTCAGCGGCCCCAAACCTCCGCTCCCGGCGGTCGGAGACGCGGGTCTTCCGATTCCATCTCCGTCGGGTTCGACGGTCGGGGATACGTCCACCTCCTACGAGAACGAGTCGGGCAAGATGACCGAGCTCGACACCTATGCGATCCCGGAAGCCCACGACGTCACCAAGGCCTCCGGCTTCGGCGACCCTTGGGTCCATGAGGTTGCGATGTCGGCGGTCGACAACACGCTCGCCTACTGGGAGAGGATTAGAAGCGGTCCGCCCGCGTCGGATCCCGTGGTGCAGGCACCGGAAACGGCGTCTCCGTCCCGGGCAACCACCATCCCTCGCCCGTCGAGCACTTCGAGACGCGGGTTGAAGCGCGCTACGAAACCGAACGGGAAAACGACGTCGACCCGGCCGCTGGGTGTCGTGATCCAGGCGACCCGCGTGTCGGACGGATCTCCCCGAAGCGTCGCCTGTGCGAGGCCTACGCCGCGGCAAGCGCCGCCTCGGACGATCACGGTCGGCAAGGCAAGGACCACTGCGGCCGGTCCCGTGTTCGGGTGGGAGGATGGGGACGAGGTGGCGCAACCAGCGAAGATCACGGTCAACACGGCCGAGCCAAGGACCAGCGATCCCTTCCGAAGCATCACGTGCCTTTCTTCGACGGCGTCTGGCGCCTCAAATGACGATCGCTTCCGCTACACGCCGTCAATGTACCGCGCACCGTCCCTGACGACCTAGATCTTGCGGCAAGTCGGCGACGGTCGGCCGGCCGGAGTCTTCATCAGACCCAGCGCGGCCAATCCTTTCGACATCACACGCCTCCGGCGATTGCTTTCCCGAAATCGAAGCTCCGAGAGTACGTGGCGGTCCAGACGGATCGCCAGCGTCGGCCGGACGCCAGCGAAAGCGGCTCGATCATTCGAGGTCAACGCAGGCGCGAACGGCAGGCCATTGCGCTTCCAATCGCACCTTGCGCTTCGCTCGCGGCCGCCTTCATAATCGAGCTGCTGCGTTCAGGCGCGACCCGTCATTGACGGCGACTGGCGTGCCGAGGAGTTGGGGTGCCACGAGCCATACGATCTTCTGTTGCACTTCTAGTGCTGACGATCCTACTCGCACCGCAGTCGGTGCTTGGGGAGACTTCAGACCCGTCCCCCCTGGTCGGCGAGTTGCGGATGGCGCAGTACCAGGCCGAGGCAACGGCCGCCGGAGCACTCGGCTTCTACCTCGATGAAGCGAATGGAAGTCTGGTGACAGTCGTGCCGGCGTCGCTTTCAACCAAGTTCGTCACACCCGACGCAATTTCATTGGGTGTCGACACCCGTTTGGAGTTCAGGGCAGTCGAGACCGGAGACATTGCGAGGGCATCTGACTTCCTGACCAAGCTTTCGGGAGACCCTCTGCTTAGCGACGAGAGCTACACCTTCCGTTTTGACGCCAGGACGGGAAAGGTGATCGTCGAGGGGACTGCTGAGCCAGCGACGATGCGCACTCTCACGGCAGAGATCAGTACGGCAATCAGCTACTCGCGGGAGGACGTGCGCCGTTTGGGGCGATTCAATGACACTTCGCCATTCTGGGGTGGGGCCTGGGTGGACAACGGAGTGAAATTGTGCACGACCGGGTTTGCGGTCAGAAATGCAAGCGGCACTCGCTTCCTCGTCACTGCCGGTCACTGTTTTGCGCTAGACCAGAGTGTCTGGAGTGGGACAGGTCTGGCGCTTGGAAAGATCACAAGTCGAGCGGCGTTCCCAGCTCGCGACATGGAGCTGATTGGTACCAAGTCGTACGGAGCTTCGATCTACACCGGCGGACAAACCGGTGTTGGATCCATTGTCAAAGGCGCTGCCGATCCAGTTACGAACCGCACGATCTACTGCTATAGCGGAGTCTCCACATACGAGCGCTGCGACTTGACCGTCACGAGCCTCAACGCTTCGTACTGCGACTCATCTGGCTGTACACCCAACCTCGCCCGGTTCCTCCCATGTCCGGCCGATAATGGCGATTCTGGCGCCCCGTTTTACCTTGACTTCGATCTTGGCGGAAACCCCTACATTCGAGGGATGGTGATCGCAAGGGACGGGACCGGTTGCTTTGCTCACAAATGGAGCACTATTAGTAGCCAGTTCGGCGTCTCAATTGTGTCCGGCTAGTTGCAAAGCTGGAACCTGGTCAACGGCGCAGACAGCTCGCCTGACCGAGGCCCTCGCAACGTGGAAAAACGGCACCGTCTACGACCCAGTTCTGGGTTCGTGCGGAAGCAACAAGATCTATGTCGATGGCACCGAGCCGCCCGTTGGGGGATGGCCTACGGGCTTGCTCGGGATCACGATCACATAGGGGTAAGTAGTCCATCGACTCGTTTGCCGTCGCGAAGCGGATCGTCGAACGGGCAGCCGACCACGGGATCCCGCGCGAGGACGTTGTCGTGGATTCGCTGGTGATGCCGATCGGGGCGATGCGCAACGCCGGTCGGCAGGTGTTCCACATCGTCCGGCGGCTGCGCGACGAGCTGAATGTCAACTCATCGTGCGGTGCCTCGAACGTGAGCTTCGGCCTGCCCAACCGCGAGGGGATCAACGGGCCGTTCTTGGCCATGGCGATGGCCAGTGGCCTGACCTCGGCGATCACCAACCCGCTCATGCCCGAGGTGCGCGCCGCGATCATGGCCGCCGACGTGCTGAACGGCAATGACCCGGACGCCGCCCGCTGGATCCGCGAGCATCGCGCCGCCCCGGTCGAAGGGGTCCAGGGCCGCCGCGTGAACCGCCGGGCTCGTGGCGGAGCGGCAAGCCCACCCGCGGAGACCGGCTGACCCGTCCGATGGCGACCTCCGCCCGCGATCCGCTCGTCATCTTCACGCCGTCGGGTCGCCGCGGAAACTTCCCGGCGGGCACGACGATCCTCGACGCGGGGCGGGCGCTGGGCGTCGACATCGATTCGGTCTGCGGTGGTCGCGGGATCTGCGGACGCTGCCAGGTCCAGCAGAGTGTCGGCGACTTCGCGAAGCACGGGATCTCGTCACGTGCCGAGCACCTCGGGCCGTGGACGGCCAAGGAGACCGAGTACGAGCGCGAGCGCGAGCAGCTCGCCGCGGGACGCCGGCTGTCGTGCTCGACCGAGATCTGCGGCGACGCCGTGATCGACGTCCCGCCCGAGAGCCAGGTCCATCGCCAGGTGGTCCGCAAGGGCGTCGACGTCCGCGACTTCGTCATCGATCCGGCGGTGCGGCTGCACTACGTCGAGATCGAACCGCCCGACCTGGCGTCGCCGTCCGGCGACCTCGCCCGGTTGCTCGCCGCGCTCGAGACCGAGTGGCAGCTCACGGACCTGGACGTTGACCTCCACGTGATCCGGGTGCTGCAACCGGCTCTCGAGGCCGGGGGACACAAGGTGACCGTCGCCATCCACGACGGCCGTCACCTGACCGCCGTCTGGCCCGGTTTTCACGACCGGGCGCTGGGCGTGGCGATCGACCTGGGCTCGACGACGATCGCCGGTCACCTGACCGATCTTGCCGACGGCGCCGTTCTGGCCTCCAGCGGCGTCATGAACCCGCAGATCCGCTTCGGCGAGGACCTGATGAGCCGGGTCAGCTACGCGATGATGCACGACGACGGGGCCGTCGAGATGACCCGCGTGGTGCGCGAGGCGATCGATGCGCTGGTCAGCGGACTCGCGGCATCGGCCGGGGCGGATGTCGGTGAGATCCTCGAGCTGACGGTCGTCGGCAACCCGATCATGCACCATCTCCTCCTGGGCATCGACCCGATCCCGCTCGGTTCGGCGCCGTTCGCGCTCGCGACCGACCGGTCCGTGCGCATCCGCGCATCCGAACTGGGGCTGAACGTCAATCCCGGCGCCCGCGTCTACGTCCTGCCGTGCATCGCCGGCCATGTCGGGGCCGATACGGCCGGCGTGATCCTCGCCGAGACGCCGTACCTCGCCGAGCGCATCCGGCTCGTCGTCGACGTCGGCACGAATGCCGAAATCGTCCTGGGGAACCGTGAGCGCCTCCTCGCCGCATCGTCGCCCACGGGCCCCGCCTTCGAGGGCGCACAGATCAGCGGCGGGCAGCGCGCGGCGCCGGGTGCGATCGAGCGGGTGCGGATCGATCGGGAGACGCTCGAGCCGCGCTTCCGGGTCATCGGGTCGGAACACTGGTCGGACGAGCCCAAGTTCAAGGTCGCGCTGCGCAAGACGGGGGTCACCGGCATCTGCGGCTCGGGGATCATCGAGGCGGTCGCGGAGCTCTACCTGGCCGGCGTCATCACCGCCGACGGGATCATCGACGGGGGGAGGGCTGCGCGTTCTTCGCGCGTGGTGCCGGACGGCCGGACGTTCTCATACGTCCTGCGCGAGGAGTCGCCGCGCCTCGTCATCACCCAGAACGACGTCCGCGCGATCCAGCTCGCGAAGGCGGCCCTCTACGCCGGGGTCCGCCTCCTGATGGATCGCGCGGGCATTGAGGCCGTCGACGAGATTCGCCTCGCCGGTGCCTTCGGCAGCCACATCGACACGACGTACGCCATGGTGCTTGGGCTCATCCCGGACTGTGATCTCGCACGGGTCGGTTCGGCCGGGAATGCGGCCGGGACCGGGGCGCTCATCGCCCTGCTGTCCGTCGCCGCACGGCGCGAGATCGAAGCCGTCGTCCGCCGCGTCGAGAAGATCGAGACGGCCGTCGAACCGCGGTTTCAGGAGCACTTCGTCGAGGCCCTGGCGATCCCTCACAAGACCGCGGCGCTGCCGAATCTGGCGAAGGTCGTCGAGCTGCCCAACGGCCGCGGGGCAGCACCCGGCGCCGATCAGGCTGCCTTCGCCGCGGGTCCCGCCCGGCGTCGCCGCCGCACGTCCGCCGCCGCACTGCGCAGGGCAGAATCAAACGAGACCAGTCCGGAGGAGATCCGATGACCGACGACTCCCCGCGTCGCCGCTCCGGGGGCCGCGCCGGCCGCCAGGCGGCCCGCCTTCACGCCCACGTCGAGACGCAGCCGTTCCTGACCCGAACGCTCGCCCCGTTCGAGGTGCTCGACGAAGAGGGCCTCGCCCAGATCGAGCACAACGCCGACACGATCCTCGAAGAGGTCGGCGTCGAGTTCCGCGGCGATCCGGCGGCGCTGACGCTCCTTGCCGACGCAGGCGCGGACGTGACCGGCGAGCGCGTGCGCTTCCAGCGCGGGATGTGTCGCCAGATCGTCCAGGCATCGGCGCCGCGCGAGTTCACCCAGTACGCGCGCAACCCCGAGCGGAACGTCCGGATCGGCGGGATGAACACTGTCTTCGCCCCGAACTACGGATCGCCGTTCGTGCGCGACCTCGACAACGGGCGTCGCTACGGCACGATCCGCGACTTCGAGAACTTCGTGAAGCTCACCTACGCTTCACCGCACCTCCACCACAGCGGCGGGACGATCTGCGAGCCGGTCGATCTCCCGGTCAACAAGCGCCACTTCGACATGGTGTACGCGCACATGCGCTGGTCGGACAAGCCGTTCATGGGCTCGGTCACCGCGCCGTCGCGGGCGCAGGACACGGTGGACATGGCGCGCGTGCTGTTCGGCGCGGACTATCTCGAGGATCACCCGGTCATCATCAGCCTGATCAACGCCAACTCGCCGCTGGTCTGGGACTCGATCATGCTCGGGGCGGCCCGCAACTACGCCCTCGCCAACCAGGCCACGATCCTCACGCCGTTCATCCTCGCCGGCGCGATGTCCCCGGTGACCGCCGCGGCCGTCTGCGCCCAGACGCTCGCCGAGAGCCTCGCCGGGATGACGTTCGTTCAGCTCGTCAGGCCAGGAGCGCCGGTTGTCCTCGGTTCGTTCGCGTCGTCGATCTCGATGCAGTCGGGGGCACCTACCTTTGGGACGCCGGAGCCGGCCCTTGTCCTGTACGCGATGGCCGCCCTGGCGCGCCGGCTCGGAGTGCCATTCCGGTCCGGGGGAAATCTGTGCGCCTCGAAGGTCGCCGATGCCCAGGCCGCCTACGAATCGGCCGCCACGTTCCAGCCTACGATCCTCGCCGGGGTCAACTTCGTCCTGCACGCCGCCGGCTGGCTGGAGGGCGGGCTCGCGATCGGCTACGAGAAGTTCATCCTCGATGCCGACCAGTGCGGGATGGCCGCGGTGTTCCACAAGGGCATCGACATGTCCGAGAACGGTCAGGCGCTCGACGCCATCCGCGATAACGGCCCGGGGCAGCACTTCCTCGGGACGGCCCACACGCTGGCCAACTTTGAGAGCGCGTTCTACCGGTCGGAGATCGCCGACAACAACAGCTACGAACAATGGCTCGAGGACGGCTCCCTCGATGCGCCGCAGCGAGCGAACGTGATCTGGAAGCGGATGCTCGCCGAGTACGAGGCGCCCCCGATCGACGAGGGGACCGACGAGGCGCTCCGCGCCTTCATCGCCGAGCGCAAGGCGTCCTTCGCGGACTCGGACGTCTAGGCGCCCGGGCGCGGAAGCGAGGGGCGGCGTGTTCTTCCGGAGACGGACGGGGCTGTCCGATGAGGAGCGAACGGCGCTGGCGGGCGTCCTCGCCAACCCGACGTTCGAGCTGGTGCCGATCAGGAACGCCCTTGCCCAGGCCCAGTATCTGCCGCCGGGCGCCACCGTGACCGTCACGGCGTCGCCGGCCAAGGGCGTCGAGGCGACCGTGGCGCTGGTCGAGGCGCTCCAGGCGCGCGGTTTCCGCGCCGTGCCGCACCTGTCCGCGCGGATGATTCGCGACCGAGCCCACCTCGTGGACCTCATTGCCTGGCTGGAGGGCGTTGGTGCCGACCGGGCCTTCGTCGTGGGCGGTGACGCGAAAGAGCCGGGCGATTTCCCCGACGGCTTGTCCCTCCTTCGCGAGATGCACGAGATCGGCCACCCACTCTCGGAGATTGGCATCCCGTGCTATCCGGAGGGCCACTCGTTCATCGCGGATGCGCTGCTGCTCGCCGCGTTGAGAGACAAGGCGAAGTTCGCCTCGTACATGACCACCCAGCTGTGCTTCTCGCCTGTGGCGATCGGAACGTGGCTGGCCGACCGCCGCGCGGAAGGGAACACTCTCCCGGTCCACATCGGGATTCCCGGTGTGGCCGATCCGCAGAAGCTGCTCGTGATCTCGGCGCGGATCGGGGTTGCGGATACCCATCGATTCCTGACGAAGAACCTGCGGTTCGTGGCGCGGCTGGTGCGCCAGGGGGGCTTTTACCGACCAGACGCGCTGCTCACAGGGCTGGCCCCGATCGTCGCCGACTCGACGGCCGGAATCGTCGACTTCCATGTCTATACCTTCAACAACGTGGAGGCAACCGAGCGATGGCGTGCGGACTACGTCGGGCGTCGCCTCGGCGTCTCGCGCCGCGAGCCCATCGGCAAGAGATGAGCCGCACCGAACTCGTGGCGAGCTTCGCGGCCGTGCCGGGCCGCCTTGCCACGGTTCTCGCTCGTGACGACGGCCCTCGTGGCGGCCGGCCTTCGGACGGCTGGTCGTCTCGGGAGGAAGTCCTGCACCTGCTCGTCGTGGAATCGGTGGTCTGGCAACGACGCCTCGATGACCTTGAGACCATGGACGACCCGCACTGGTCGACGACCGAACCGGGACTCGGACCCAAACCGGACCCCCGCCCGATCGACGATCTCCTGTCGGCGTTCGCGGCGGCACGCACCGCCACGGTTGCCCGCGTGTCCTCCCTCGACGAGACCGGCTGGGCCCGATCCGGAACGCACGCCAGGTACGGCCTGCTCGATGTGGCCGGATTGCTGCGGCTCGCGCTCGACCACGACGAGGAGCATCTCGCCGCGCTCGAGTGATGTCCGATCAGGTGCGAGCGAGGTACGCGCTCAGCGCGGCGTCGACAGCCGGGTCCCCACCCTGCACGAGCGGATCGAAGTCCGAGCGAAGGAGCCAGGCCGGACGATCGCCGATCTCGGTCAGCCGCCAGACGTGACCGTCGGAGGTCGTGGCCTCCGCGATCGTTCGGACGACCTCGCCGAATTCGACGTAGCCGACGATCGCGCCCTTGCGGTCGGGCGTTGCCCGAAACGGGCGTCGAACCTCGCGTGGCGTCCAGTCCTCGCCCTTGACGGCGGTCAGGTTCACGTCCTCCTCCTCGGGTGCCTGGGTTGGCACCACCCGTCCAACCAGGTGGTGGCCGCTCAACCCGTCGACAAACTGCTTCAGCTCCGCTCTCGACATCCACTCGCCGTTGTATTCGCCCTCGATGAGGTGGTCGATCGGGGCCAGCGGGTCGCACCACCACACCCGCTCGGTGACGTCGGGGCGGAAGATACAAACCGCGTGCGCACCGCCGAACCCCTTGTCCCAGCGTCGCCAGCGGTCGTTGGGCAAGAACGCCCCCATCGAGCCCTGTGCCACCGCCACGGTTCCGGGCAGGAGCGCCGTCCACAGCGCGGCGAAGCCGCTGACAGTGGCTGGGGTAGCCGCCGTGTAGCGCCTGGCAATCGCCTTGCTGACGTCGCCAAGATTGGAGCCCCCGAGCACGCTTCGCCCTGAGTCGCAGCGGAGGCGCTCGCCCTCTTCGTGCGACGCGGGAACGCGCGGATGCCCGGTCGCCCGCCACCATTCGATGGCCGACATGAACGTGCAGTCCTCCCATTTCCTGTCGTCCCAACCACACGGCGACATGTGCGCGATCTCGCGCTCCGTGACGTGGGTGTGGGCGAACCCCGCGATCGTGGTCGTCATCGGGCGTGAGGATACGCAGCGGGTCGTTGATCGGCGTCTCTGGGGATGCCCTGGGGCAGGCGCCGCATTGACGCATCCGTTTCCGTATCGGTCGGCGTATTACCCGGCAGAGGCCTGTGCCCCGAGGCTCGTGGACGCCATGCGTCATCTGGCGGGTCCCTTCGACGCCTCGACTGGCCTCGCGCTCAATCCGGGGAAGGAGGAAATCGTGCGTCGACTCAGTCTCCTGTTCAGCTCGGTTCTGCTGATCATCGCGATGGCAGTGCCCGTCTCGGCCAATGCCTTGATCCACGAGATCATCGGCGCCGCCTGTCGATCAGGCGGTGAGGAGGTCGTCCCGCCCGGCCAGGTACGCGATGGCCAGTCGCTGGTCAGGGCCCTGCAGGCCACGGGCGTGATCGAGTCGTTCGACTTCTCGGTCGCAGGTCAGGTCACGGTGAACTTTGATCTCGACCGGCCCAACTCGAAGTACGTCTCGGCCGGCTTCGATCTGTTCATTCCCGACGGCTTCGGGCCGGGAGTCGACCTCATCCTGAGCCCACTGCCTGTGCCGGATCCGGAGTTCGCGGCACATGCCAACTGCCGGAACCTGGGCGGGTAGCTGATCCCGGCGGGGGGG
>CAKKPP010000003.1:211741-296737 GCA_919901745.1 Chloroflexota bacterium
CGTCGGCTCTGATGACGCGAGCCGCGGCCGCCGAACCCTCGCTCAGGCGGATGCGCCGGAGTAATGGCGCAGACCGAACCGCCAGAACCACCGGGTGACCACGACCAGCACCGTCGCGAATCCCGCGGCAAGGGCCAGGGTCTCGGGCGTGAGCCGCCCGGTCAAACCCTCGGCCGGAACCGTCACGGCGAACGCGATGGGGACCAGGAAGGTGAGGCTGATGCGCAGCCACCCGGGATAGATCGTGACCGGCCAGCGACCCGACTGGTAGAGACCACTGAACAGTTCGACGATCTGATCCATGCGGACAACCCAGAACGCGACGACCGTGAGGATCAGCCAGAAGCAATAGATCATCGTGGCCCCGAGGACGAGGGCCGCCAGGAACGCCACCACGTCGAGAGGCCCGATCGGCCCGAGGCGATCCACCGCGACACCGAGGACGACGAGCCCGACCCCGACATCGACGAGCTGCCAGATCCGCACCTGCCGGACACTGACAAGGAGCTGCGCGTCCTCCGGCTTGGTCAGGACGAAGTCGAGCGTGCCTTCGCGGATATCGGCCATCAGGCGCTCCATCCCGGGCTGGATCGTCGCCTGGATGATCCCGCCCATCAGGATGTGAACGCCCATCACGGCGAGAAGCTCCGCCTGCGTCCAGCCGTGGAGATTCGTCGTCTGCGAGAAGACGATGGCCAGTACGGCCAGCCCGGTGACGAGGGCGATCGCGGACTGGAATACCTGCACCACGAAGTTCGCCCGGTACTGAAGCTCGTTCATGGCCCCAACCCGAAGGAACACGCCGGCCAGGGTCACCGGGCCCAGGGGGCCGCGCCGTCGCCCGGGTTCGCCGGGAGAGGTCACGTGCGCCATCAGTTCCCGACCGCGCTGTAGCGCCGGACGGCGATCGGCCAGACGAGTCGGATCGCGACCGCCCCGATCGTGATCCACAGCGCCTGCATCGCCAGGCCGCCGAGCAGTCGATCTGGCGGGAGCCCGCCGACGAGCGCCTCGATCGGGAATCCGAACGTCCACTGGAATGGCAGGAAGTCCGCGATGGTCTGCACCCATTCCGGCATGAGTCCGAGCGGGACGAGGCGGCCGGAGAGGAGCAGTTCCGCCGTGAAGATGATCTCGAAGAGTGGCCCGACCCGGGTGGTCCAGAACGAGATCATCCCGAGCAGCCAGTACAGGACCGATCGGATGAGGTACGCGCCCCAGATCGCGATCGCGAACACGATGACGTCGAGGACCGTCGGTGCGAGCTCCGGCCGGAAGATGAGCGCCAGAACGGCCGCGAGCGGCAACCACAGCACGATGACGACGAACTTCCAACCGGCGAAATAGCCGAGGTCCCAGTGGATGGGGTGCAGTGGGCGAAGGAGCATCCCCGACAGCTCGCCATCGCGGATGCGCCACTCCCAGCCGTACGGCGTAAAGATGATGTTCATGTTGCGGACCAGGGTCCAGACGATGTAGTAGGCCGCGAACCGGCCCGCGGTGTAGCCGCCCACGTCGCCGCCCTGCTGCGCCGCGATCGTCGACCAGACGACGAGGTAGATGACCGGCTCAACGATCATGCCGATCATGTAGAAGTAGTTGGCGACGCGGTACTGGAACTGCTCGGCGATCGCGATCCGGATGGCGGTCAGGTAGACGTCCAGGAGGGCCCGGGCATCGGCCGCCGCGGCGCTCATGACGCCGGATCCACGGCTTCCGCCGACGGCAGCGAGGACGCTCCCGCGAACACCTGCTCGATGACGTCCTCGATCGGTGGATCCTCGATCGTGAGGTCGACCACGGGCAGGTTGCGCAGGAGGAGCGTGGTCGTCTCGGCGGCGGCGGCGCGCGGCACGCGCAGGGAGATCCGGCCCTCGTCCTCGCCGATGACCTCCCCGTAGGCCGAGAGATCGGCCGAGCCGTCGCGCAGGGACACCGAGATCGTCTTTGTCGCCCCGAAGTCGGCGGCCAGCGCCGCGAGCGCCCCGTCGAACAGGATCCGTCCGTGGTGGATGACCACGACCCGCTTGCAGAGCGCCTGCACGTCCGCCATGTAGTGGCTCGTCAGCAGGACCGTCGCGCCCGTTCGGCGGTTGTACTCCGCGACGAACGTGCGGATCCGCTTCTGCATCGTCACGTCGAGGCCGATCGTCGGCTCGTCGAGGAACAGCACGGTCGGCTGGTGGAGCAGTGCGCCGATGATCTCCATCTTCATGCGCTCGCCGAGCGACAGGTTGCGGACCGGCTTTCGGACGAGATCACCGACCTCGAGAAGCTCCACGAACTCGTCGCGTGTGCGCCGGAACTCGTCGCGCGGCAGGCGGTAGATCGCGCGCATCAACTCGAACGAGTCGAGAGCCGGCAGATCCCACTGGAGCTGGTTGCGGTTGCCCATGACCATCGTGATCCGGCGCAGCAAGGCGGATTCCCGCCGCGATGGCACGTGCCCGAGGACGGTCGCCTCGCCGCCCGTCGGGTGGAGCAGCCCGGCAAGCATCTTGAGGGTCGTCGTCTTGCCGGCCCCATTCGGCCCCAGGAATCCAACCACCTCGCCCGGCGCGATCTCGAACGAGACCCCGGCAACCGCGTCGACATCGCGGGTCTCGCGTCGGACGAGGCTGGCGGCGGCCGCCCGGAGCCCTTCGCCGCGCACCGGGACACGGAACGTCTTGCGCAGCTCGGCAACGCGGATCGCCGGACCGGATGCGCCTTCGGGCGGCGGGTTGGGGATGGACGCGTTCGGCATGGACGGCGCGATCGTAGCGCGTCGCGGCCCCCGGATCGCGGAGTACCATCGCTCCGCCATGCCCTTGCCCGTCGGGACCGTGACCTTCCTGTTCAGTGACATCGAGGGCTCCACGCGTCTCGAGCAGGGCGTCGGCACCGACACGTACGCCCGGATCATCGAGACGCACGACCACCTGGCCCGCGCCGCGATCGAGGCCCGCGGCGGAAGCCTCGTCAAGACCGAGGGCGATGCCATGTTCGCGGCGTTTCCCGATGCTGGTGCGGCAGTGGAGGCGGCGGCCGACGTCCAGCGGGCCTTCGCCGCCGAGCCGTGGCCCGACGGCGCGACGATCCGTGTGCGGATGGGCCTGCACACCGGAGAGGGGCGGCTGCGAGAACGCCGCTCGGAGGCGGATCCCGAGGACTACGTGGGGATCGACGTCAACTACGCCTCGCGCATCGCCGCGGCGGGCAACGGTGGGCAGGTGGTCCTCTCAGATACGCTGTTCTCCCTCGTCCGTGGCCGCCTCTCCGACGGCCTCGACCTCGTGGACGAGGGCCCCCGTCGCGTCAAGGACTTCGACGAACCGCGCCGGGTCCATCGGCTGACGATCCGCGGTCTCCCAGCCGATGCCCGCCCACTGCGGACCCTGGACGCGCTGACCAACCTGCCCGCGCAGGTCACGAGCTTCATCGGCCGAGAGCGCGAGGTCGAAGCCGTGAAGGGACTCCTCGCTGAGGCGCGCCTCGTCACTCTGACCGGCCCCGGCGGGACCGGCAAGACGCGCCTGAGCCTCGGGGTCGCCGAGGCGATGGCCGGCTCCATCCAGGGCGGGGCGTGGTTCGTCGAGCTCGCGCCGATCCGCGAGCCGGAACTGGTCGCCGGCGCCATCGCGGCCGCTCTCGGCCTCGTCGAGGAGCCCGATCGCCCGATCGACCAGACCCTTGCCGACCACCTGCGCGACCGCGAACTCCTGGTGGTCCTCGACAACTTCGAGCAGATCGTCGCGGCTGCCCCGCTCATCGCCGAGCTCCTGCGCAACGCGAAGGGACTCCGTTGCCTGGCATCGAGCCGCGAGGCCCTGCGTATCAGCGGAGAGCAGGAGTACCGGGTCCCGCCGCTCGGTGGCAACGACGCGGTGGGCCTGTTCGTCGCCCGCGCCCGGAACGTCCGTCCCGACTTTGCCCTCACCGACGAGAACGCGGCGGCGATCCGCGAGATCTGTACCCGGCTCGATGCACTCCCGCTGGCGATCGAACTCGCGGCCGCGAGGATCAGGCTGTTCTCGCCTGAAGCGATCCTCGCGCGCCTCGACAAGAGCCTGAACCTGCTCACGGCCGGCCCGCGCGACCGAACCGGGCGTCAGCAGACGCTGCGCGGCGCGATCGCCTGGAGCTACGACCTCCTCGACGAGCCCGAGCGGGCCCTGTTCCGACGCATCGGGCCGCTGATCGGCGGTTTCACGATCGAGGCGACCCAGGCCGTGGCCGATCCGGACGGGGACCTCGGGATCGATCTCGTCGACGGCCTGACTTCACTCGTCGACAAGAGCCTGATCATCGAGGAGCCCGAGCATCATGGCGAGCCCCGGTTCGGGCGCCTGGTGACGATCCGCGAGTATGCCCTCGAGTGCCTCGCCGAAGCCGGGGAGGCCGACGTGGCAGAACGTCGCCACGCGGAGTTTTTCGTCGCCTTCGCAGAGGAGGCCGAGCCGCACCTGGTCGCAGCCGACGCCGACGTCTGGCTGGATCGGGTCGGCCACGAGATCCATAACCTGCGGGCGGCATCGGCGTGGTCGATGCGGGTCGGCGAACCGCTCCTCGGCGTCCGGGTCGCAGCCTCCATCTGGCGCTACTTCCAGCAGCGCAACATGCTCCACGGGGGTCGCGACTGGCTCGCGACGCTTCTCGCGCACCCTGCCGCGCAGGGCGATTCGCGTGAGCGGATCCGCGGTCTCTCGGCCCTCGGGGGCGTGGAATACTGGATGCGCGACTACCCGGACTCCCGTGGCCACTACGAGGAGCGTCTGGCCATCGCGGAGCGCTTCGGAGGCGACGACCTCCTCGCGGACGCTCATTTCGACCTGAGCTTCGACGCGCTGATCGAGCAGGACATCGAGCGCCTCAAGGCGCACAGCTCGATCGCCTACGATCTCTACGAGCGGCTCGGCGACATCGACAAGCTGGTCCTCGCCCGGCAGGCGATGATCCTCGGCAGGTACGTCGAGGGCGACTTCCTCGAAGCGGCGCGACTCGAGGAAGAGAACCTCGAACACTGGAGCCGGGTGGGTTCGGCGTTCCGGATGACCGACAGCTCCATCCTGATGAGCGCGATGCTGTTCCGCGCCGGCGATCTCGGGGGGAGCTTCCGGAGGGCCATGGACGGCTTCCGGCTGATGGCTGAACTCGAGATATCGAGCGGGCTCGTGGGCGCGCTGGGGGTCTTCGCCCCGATCGCCTCGGCCCTGGGCGATCACGTCACTGCCGCGCGGCTGACCGGTGCGCTTGACGCGATCCGCGAGTCGACGGGGCTGAGCCTTCCGTCGGTGGATGTGCTCCATATGGACGAGCCGGGTGCGGCCGCACGGGAAGCGCTCGGCCGTGCGGCGTACGATGCCGCGCACCGTGAAGGTGCCGCCATGACGAAGGCCGATACCATGGCTCTGGCGATGTCGCTCGGCGACCGCATCGAGGAGGGGACCCGTGTGGCAGCCAGTCACGACTGACGCCGGGGCGCCACGCCCGGCACAATTCCTGCCCGCGGCGGTGGGCATCCTGATTGCCCTTGCTCCCCTGGGTCTCGTGCCCCTGCTCGAGCTGGATCCGCTCGACGCCACGACAGATTCTCGCCTCGCGATGCTCCTGATCGCCCTCATCTATCCAGGCTGGGTTGCCGCAACGGCCGTCCGGTCTCGGTCCGTTGGGCCGGTCATCGTCGTCGCGGCGCTCGTGCCCGCACTCGCGCTCGCGGCCGCTCTGCTCGGCCAGGATCGGACGGCGGCCACGGTTGCAGGGGATCTCGACGCCTTCCTGGCGCTCGCTCTTCCACCGGCGATCCTCGGGGCCGCGGCGTACGGACTCATCGAGCTGGCAGTGGCCGTGATCCAGCGGATCGATCCCGCCGGAGGCGGAGGAGCGGCTCGTTCGGTGGCGGCGGCGCTTGCCGGGCTCGTCGTGTCGGGCGCGCTTGTCGGGGTCATCGGCTGGCTGGCATTCGGGGTCGTCGGATTCCAGCTCGCGAGCTGAGGATCGTCGCCCCGGGAGGGTCTTAACGCCCCGTTAACGGTATCGAAAGCCGTCCATCACGTTCGTCGACGAGTCTCCACTCGACAACTGGAAGGACGGGCCCGCCGTACGAGCGGGTCGATGCGGAGGACCCGACAGGTGCATCCAGGGAACACAGCCACAACGTTACTGATCGCTGCCACGTCGACAGCGGTTCGCTCAGCGCCCCCGTCAGCGTCACCCGATCGACCGCTGCAGGCTCCAAGGTCGGGAGGAAATGAGATGAACGAACTCGACCTCCCGCAGCCATGGCTTGGCTACGTCCTCCTGGCCTCCGTCTTCGTGGCCGGGATGGTGATCGGCATGATGCTCATCTGACAGGTTTCCGACGACCGGGTCGCCGCCTCCGTGGATGCGGGTGGAATGCGCGGGGACGCCGCACCGCGCACCGCGCGCGTCGTGCGTCGTGCGTTGAAACGCCTCGGTAACGTCGGTCCGTATCATGACCGGCACATGGCCCGAACGATCCTCGTCGTGGACGACGAACTGAACCTGCGCGAAGCCCTGGTCGAGGCCCTCGAGGCGGACGGCTTCCGAGTCGTCTCGGCCTCTGACGGCCGCGAGGCCCTCACGCGATTTCGGGCCGAGCGCCCGGATCTCGTCCTGCTCGATCTGATGCTTCCGGAGCTCTCCGGCATCGAGGTCTGCCGGATCATCCGCGCCGAGTCGGGCGTGCCGATCATCATGCTCACGGCCAAGGACTCGGAGCTGGACAAGGTGGTCGGCCTGGAGCTGGGCGCCGACGACTACGTGACGAAACCCTTCAGCCTGCGTGAGCTGTCCGCGCGGGTGCGTGCCCAGCTGAGGCGCTCCGAGCAGGCCCTCGCGGTTGACGCGCCTCCGGCCATGGTGGCCCTCGGCGACGTCCAGATGGACATTGGCGGCCATCGCCTTCTGCGGGACGGCGCGGTCCTGCCCGTCAAGCCCAAGGCGTTCGAACTCCTGGCGTTCCTCGTCCGCCACCCAGGCCAGGCGTTCTCCCGGGACCAACTCCTCGAGAAGGTCTGGGGATACGACTTCGCGGGCGAGACGCGGACCGTTGACGTCCACGTCCATTGGCTGAGGAGCCAGATTGAGCCGGAGCCCGGGCACCCCGTGTTCATCCACACGGTACGCGGCGTGGGGTACGTCTTCCGACGTCCGTCCTGACGGCCTCGACGCCCGACGGCCCGACGGCCCGAGGGCCCCGTAACGAGACGTTGACCCGCCGATGTCGTCCCGCTCATCCGGGTCGTCCAGACTGTCGACATGTCGATCGAGCCTCGTCAGTGCGGATCGGACCGAAGAGCACGGTCACGAAGCGGCGCTGAGGTACTGATCGGCGGCTCTCGCTCGCCCGAGGCACTCCTCCCCGACGGCGGCGACGCTCCCACTCCCGCGCCGGCACCCCTCCAGGTGGTGGCGCGGGAGACCTTCCCTTGGGCGCCCCTGCCCCGTCCGATCGCCGGCGCCGCGCCCGCGTCACGCCAGTCACTCGCGTCACGCGCGTTGCACGCGTCACCGGACCCGAAGGCCACGTTCGATGCCGAGATCGAGGCCATCCTCCGCCAGCTCGATCCCATCCGGAGCTCGAGGCGAGCTACCGCCGCGAGGCCTTCCACTGCGGTCACGCCGTCGTCGACGCTGCCCGAGCGACCGCCGTTCGCCTTGCCTACGCGAGCCGGTGGGCCCAACTGGGCCCTGATCGTCGTCGGCGGTAGCATCCGAGACGTGCGCTGACCCGACGGCCTGGTCCCGGTCGGCACCGACGCGGGCCGGCGCGCCAGGCCACGCGACCGGGACGACCGCGAGCGACGGCGCGCATCCGGCGATGCACGCACCGGCGCGTGCGGTTCCCGGCGGCGCCCGCATCGCCCGCCCCGCCTGAGGCGACCGGGGCGGTCGCGGGACCTGCGCTGACACGACCGGCCGCTCGCCCTGACGACGACTGTGCCATGCTCGGTTGATGGATCCGTGGGCCGTCGCCTTCGCCGTCGCGGTGGTCGTGGCGATCGTGGCCGTGGTCGAGATCGGCCGCACTCGTGACCGACTGCGACGCGCGCTCATCGAAGCGGAGCAGCGTAGGGCGAGCTTCGAGGTCGCTCGGGCGGAGCGGCGGCAGTCTCGCGACGCCCTGGCAGACCAGCTCGACGACGGGCTCCTGGATGTCGACGCAACGCTCCACATCCGGCGCGCCAATCCGGCGGCGCACCGACTGCTTGGACGGCCCGTCAATGGCCTGGCCGGTCGCAGCGTCATCGAGGCCTTCCTTGACGCCGATGCCGAGACGATCACGGCAAAGGCCATCGCCGACGGCGCTGGGGTGGGCGAGGTGCGCTCGGCCCGGGCCGACGGCCGTGCGCTCTCGATCCAGGCCAGACGGACGCCTGGCGGCGGCGCCACGCTGGTTCTCCGAGACGTGTCGGAGCTCCGGCGGCTTCAGCGCATCCGCACGGAGTTCATCGATAACCTGTCGCACGAGCTTCGGACGCCGGTCACCACCGTGAGTCTGCTGGCTGAGACCCTCACCCGCGAAGCCGCGGCGCTTGGCGAGACGCTGCCGGCCAGGATGCGTGACCGGATCGGCAAGATCGAGGTGGAGACCGGCCACCTTGTCCAGATGGTCAGCGAGCTGCTGGACCTCTCGCGGATCGAGAGTGGAACGAGCCTCGGCCCGCTGGACGATGTCGACCTCGGCCGGCTCGTGCATGACACCGCCGAGCGACTTCGGTTGCACGCCGACCGGCAGGGGATCGCCATCGACGTGAACGTCCCCGCGCCCCTGCCGCCGGTGCGCGGCGATCCCGACCGGCTGGGCCAGGTCCTGATCAACCTCATCCATAACAGCATCAAGTTCAGCCCGGACGGTGGAGACGTCGCGATCTCGGTGCGGCAGGACGGCTCCACGCTGGTCGTGTCGGTGGCGGACCAAGGGGTCGGCATCCCGCGCGCCGCCCAGGAGCGCGTCTTCGAGCGGTTCTACAAGGTCGACCGTGCCCGGGTGCGTGGCGAGGCGGGCGGGACGGGCCTCGGCCTCGCGATCGCCCGCCACGTGATCGAGCAGCACGGCGGGCGGATCTGGGTGGAATCGGCCGAGGGCTCCGGTTCTACCTTCTCGTTCTCGTTGCCGATCTGACCCCGTCCCTCGATCGGTTACGGATTCAGGTCCTCCACATCACCGGTCACCAGATAGACGATGTCCTCTGCGATGTTCGTCCCTCGATCCCCGATGCGTTCGAGATAGTGGGACGCGATGATAATTCGGGTGCCGCGTTCCACGTTGGCCGGATCACGGCGCATGATTTCCACCCCCTTGTCGAAGGTCGAGTGGTACAGGCGGTCGATCTCATCGTCTTCGACCGCCACCTCGCGCGCCTGCGCTGCATCCGAATCGACCAAAGCCCGGAGGACCCCATGGATGAGGACGGCGGCCCGCTCGGTCATCTCCGGGAGGTGGACGTAGCCTTCGAGCGGCGGTTCAGGGGCGAGCTTCAACACCTGTTTCGCCACCGAGGCCGCGTGGTCCCCGATTCGCTCCAGTTCGTACGTCACGTGGTCCAGCGTGAGCAGGTAGCGAAGATCGCGGGCCACGGGCTGCTGCGTGGCGATCGCCTCGACGATGAGACGCGAGACGGCACGCTGCGCGTCGTTGATCGTGGTGTCGCCCCCGATGACTTCCATGGCCAGCGCGGAGTCATGCAACTCGAGGGATCGACCGGCCTGGCGGATGGCGCTCTCCACGAGCATGCCCATCCGAAGGACGGAGTCGCGGATCGCGCTCTCCCGGGTGTCGAGGGCATCGCGCGCCGCCTGGAGGCCGGGCCGGGCGCCCTCGATCGGTGCCTCGCCGGCGAGTTCGTCGATCTCTTCGTCCAAGGCCGTCTCCCGCGTGCGAGGGTCGTCGCTCATCGTGACGTCCCGACTCAGCCGAACCGACCGGACACATAGTCCTCGGTCAGCTGGTTCCTGGGATTGGTGAAGATCTCCACGGTCTCACCCTCCTCCACGACGTAGCCGGCGCGATCCTCGCCCATCGTCATGAAGATCGTCGTGTCGGATGCGCGGGCCGCCTGCTGCATATTGTGGGTGACGATGACGATCGTGTAATCCTTCTTGAGTTCCGCCATCAGCTCCTCGATCTGGAGGGTCGAGCGGGGGTCGAGGGCCGAGCACGGCTCGTCCATCAGGATGACCTCGGGATCGACCGCGATCGTGCGCGCGATGCACAGGCGCTGCTGCTGGCCGCCGGACAGCGCCATGCCCGACTGCTGGAGTTTGTCCTTGACGTCGTCCCAGAGTGCCGCCCGCCGCAGGCTTCTCTCGACGAGCTCGTCGAGATCGCCCTTGTAGCCGTTGATCTTCGGACCGAACGCCACGTTCTCCCAGACCGTCTTGGGAAACGGATTCGGCTTCTGGAAGACCATCCCGACTCGGCGGCGGATCGCCACCGGATCCACGCCTCGGGCGAACAGATCCTGGCCGTCGAGGAGGACCGTGCCCTCGGCGCGGTAGCTCGGAACCAGGTCGTTCATCCGGTTCATCGTGCGCAGGAGCGTGGACTTGCCGCATCCGGACGGGCCGATGAGGGCGGTGATGCGTTGCCTGGCGACCTTGATGTCCACGTTCCTGACGGCCCGGAACGAGCCGTAGAAGCACGATACGTCCTTCAGCTCGACGACGGTCCCGGTTTCGGCTGCAGGCTGCGTCGCGCCACGCTCCGACGCGGCCGAGATGCGGATGGATGGGCCCGCGCCACGTGTCGACGATTCGTGGACGGGGGCCTCCGAGAGCTGGGTGTTCAGGGAGTTCTCCTCTACCACTGGATGTGCCTCGACAGGCGGGCTCGGACGACGAGGGCAAGGGCGTTGAGCGCCAACATGAGGACGAGGATGACCACGATCGCGGCGGCGGCCAGGCCGTGGAAGTCGGCCTGGGGACGCGTCGCCCAGTCGTAGACCTGGATCGGCAGGACCGTGTAGCCGCCCGAGAAGGGCTGCGGGATGAACGTCACGAAGGTGAACGCACCGACCAGGATGAGCGGTGCCGTCTCGCCGATGGCTCGGGCCATGGCCAGGATGATCCCGGTCATGATTCCGGGAGCGGCGGCCGGTAGGACGGCCTGCCGGACCATCTGCCAGCGGCTCGCGCCCAGGGCGTAGGCGCCTTCACGCTGGGCGTCGGGCACGGCCTTGATCGCCTCGATCGAGGCGATGATGACGACGGGCAGAATGAGCAGCGTCAGCGTCAACGCGGCGGAGATGACCGTGAAGCCGAATCCGGCGATGCGCACGAAGAGAGCCAGACCCAGGATTCCGTAGATGACCGACGGCACGCCGGACAGGTTGGAGATGTTCGTCCGCAGGATGCTGGTCAGCCGGCTCGAGCCCGTGTATTCGGCCAGGTAGACCGCCGCCGCGACGCCGGTCGGGAAGGCCATGATGCCAACCAGGATGGAGATCTCGAACGACCCGATCAGCGCCGGGAAGATGCCCGCGATTTCGACCTTGCGCGAGGGGCCACGAGTCAGGAAGCCCGTGTCGAGCCAGGGCAGGCCCTGCGAGAAGACATCCCAGAGCAGAAGAATGAGCGTCAGCAGGAGCAGGCCGATCGCCGCCAGGCAGGCACCGTAGAAGAGCGTCCCGCTCAGGCGTCGCCGCATGAGCGCCGGCTCCCATCGACCGCCCTCGACGGCTGGGGTGACGGTGGCCCGCGTCATCAGTAGCCCGTCCGGAACCGGCGCACGACCCGGTTGCTGATGAGGTTCAGGGCGAGCGTCATCGCGAACAGGGTCGCCGCCACCGCAAAGAGCGCCTTGAACTGGATCGAGTCCTGCGGCGTATCCCCGAGGCTGATCTGGATGATGAATGCCGTCATCGACTGGACGGACTCCAGGGGGTTCAGGGTGAATTGGGGCTGTGTGCCGCCGGCAAGCACGACCGCCATGGTCTCCCCGATGGCCCGAGATGCGGCGAGGATGATGGAGGCCATGATCCCCGACAGCGCCGCCGGGAAGACCACCTTGCGGACGACCTCGAACTTCGTGGCGCCCATCGCGTAGGCCCCTTCCCGGAGACCGCGCGGCACGGCGCGCATGGCGTCCTCCGAGATCGAGGCGATGAGCGGCGTGATCAGGACGCCGACCACGATCCCTGCGGACAGTGCGGAGAACGTCCCGATGCCGTCACCGAAGATCGGCTTGAGGACGTTCGGTGTCAGGAAGTACAGCCCGAAGAAGCCGAGCACGATGGTCGGGATCCCGGCGATCGTCTCCAGGGTCGGCTTGATCACATTTCGGACCCGCGGCCCGGCGTACTCGCTCAGAAGGAATGCGCCAAGCAGACCCAGTGGGACGGCGATGATGATGGCGATTCCCGCGACGAGGAGCGTCCCCGACATCAATGCCAGGACGCCGAAGGTATACGGTTTGATCGATGCCGACCAATGCGTGCCGGTGAAGAAGTCGATCGGGCTGACCTCCAGGAAGAACTCGACGGTCTGGACGGCCAGCACGCTGACGATCCCGACGGTCGTCACCACGCCGAGTGCAGCCGCCAGGAACAGGAGCGGTTCGATGATCCGCTCGCTCGTCGCCCTGGATCGAGTGAACGACGTGGAGGTGCTTGGGCCGTTCATTCGCTCGTCTGGCTCCATGCTTGGGTCACCCAGTATGAACGGATGCGCCAACCCGATCCGAGTCTCGGGCCGGCGCATCCGGTGGGAGTGACGAGGCGGCCGAGCCGCCCCGGGTCAGCCGCCGACGGCGGCCGCCCAGGCGTCCTTCTGGTCCTGCAGGAGCGCCTCAGGGAGGGCGACGTAGCCGACCTCGGCGGAGAGGGCAGTCGCGTTCTCCAGGTAGAAGTCTACGAACGCCTTGAACTCGGGTCGCGTCTTCGCCTTGGTGACGTCCGGGTAGATGAAGAGCGGGCGTGAGAGGGGCGCGTAGCTGTTGTCGTTGATCGTCGCGTCGGTCGGGGCCACGCAGCCGCCGCCCTCACCGGCGTCGATCTCGAGCGCGCTGAGCTTGTCCGTGTTCTCGACAAAGTAGGCGTAGCCGAAGAACCCGATCGCATAGGTGCTGCCGGCGACACCCGTCACCAGCGTGTTGTCGTCCTCGGACTGCGTCGCGAACTGTGTCGCGGCGTCCGTCTCGCCGTTGATCTCCTCGGTGAAGTAGTCGAAGGTGCCGGAGTCGGCGCCGGGCATGTAGCGTTCGACCTTCTCCGCCGGGAAGCCGGCACGGACCTGGCTCCACAACAGCTCCTCGGGCGAGTCTGGACCGTAGATCGTCGCGAGTTCCGCGATGCTGAGACAGGTTGCGAAGTCATTGGCGGGGTTGACCACGACGGTCAGTCCGTCGATGGCGACCTGGAGCTGGATCCACTCGATGCCGGCGGCTGTGCAGGCGAGGCCCTCGCCTTCGTCCGCCTCCTTGATGGGGCGGGACGCGTCGTTGAGGTCCGTCTCACCCTTGCAGAACTTCTTGAATCCACCACCGGTTCCGGAGAACGCCACCGGGACCTGGACCCCGGGGTTCGCGATCTGAAAGTCCTCGGCGACGGCCTGCGTGATCGGGAAGACGGTGCTCGAACCGTCGATCGTGATCGTGCCGGAAAGGGTCGGCGCGTCCGAGACGGCCGGCGACGCACTCGCACCGCCCGTCGCCGGTGCGTTCGTCGCGTCGCCACCGCTGGTACAGGCAGCGATTGCGAACGCCGCCACCAGGGTCAGCGTCACGAGACGCTTCGGGTTCGTGATGGACACTCGATGGTTCCTCCAGTATGGCCGGGCGACTCGGGCGCACGGTCGGAATCGGACGTAGGTCCTTGTCGTGACGTTGGGTACCGTCCGATCGGGCCATCAACGGCCGATGCCGCCGTCGTTAACAGATGGTTAAAACGCCATCGCGGTGCCCCCCAACGGGGCAATCCAGTGGCAGACTTGCTGAGCCCGGGTCGATCTCGACCGGGAGAAATGCATCGTCGGAGGCAAGCGGTGGCGAAGTCCGGAAAGCAGCGCAAACGATCGGCAACGTCGGAGTCGGTCGAGGCCATCGCGGTGGCCGTCGACACCGTGCGACAACTCGAGGATCGCCTCGCAGCCGCTCGCAAGGAGCATGCCCGGCGTTTGGACAAACTCGCGTCGGCGAAGGCGGCCAAGGATCGGCAGAAGGTCGCCAAGCGACGCCGCCAGGTGGACGAGGCCATGAAGGAGGTCGCCGCGATCTCGGACCGCCTCGCCCAGCTCGCAGGTTCCGTCGCCGCCACGCCGACGATCGTTCCGCCAGACGCGACTGACGCTTCCAACGCGACTGACGCAGCTGCAGCTTCCAAGGCGACGGCTGCCACCTCAGCCGCGACGGACGCTCCTGCGCGATCGGCGCGGCGCAGGCGGGTGTCCGGTCGAACCGCCGAGACCGCCCCCGACGAGGCCGGATGAGCTCGGGTCCGCCATCGGGGGACACGGCAGCGTTTCCTGTCTCCGGGGCCGCCGTCGACCTCGGCTCGAACTCGGTCCATCTCCTCATCGCCGGAATCGGGTCTGATCAGTCCCTGGATCCCCTCGTGGACGAATCGGTCTTCCTGGGTCTCGGAGACAAGGTGGCGGCGGACAGTCGACTGGGTGGCACCGTCCGCGCGGCAGTGGTCGACACGCTCATCGATTACGCAAGAATCGCGCGTGATCTCGGCGCGGCGTCGACCACCTTCGTCGGGACCGAACCGATCCGCCGAGCCGGGGACGCTGCGACGCTCGCTCGCGACGTCGAGGCGGCAACCGGGCTCGCGTTGCATGTCCTGAACCACGAGGAGGAGGCCTACCTCACGGTCATCGGCGTGACTTCGGGGCGCCGCATCGGCCGCGAGACGCTGATCGTGGACATCGGCGGTGGAAGCTCCGAGTTCTGCATCGTTGGTCCCACGAAGCCGCCGCATGCCGTCGGTCTCAGGCTCGGAGGCGCCAGCTTGACGGCCCGTCACGTCAGCGCCGACCCGCCGACCCGCGACGAGGTGGAGGCAATGGTCGTCGAGGCCCGCACCAGCCTTGACGCGGCCCCGGAGTCAGCGACGCTCGAGATCGTGGCGGTCGGCGGCACCGCGTCGAACCTGCTCAAGCTCGTCCCCGAGGCGATGAGCGGCATCCTGACCACCGAGACCGTCGCCGAGGCGCGGCGAATCCTGGAGCGCGAGACCGCTGCACAGGTTGCTGCGCGGTACTCGATGAAGCCGGTCCGGGCGCGCCTCCTCCCGGCTGGCGTGGCGATCATGGAGGCCCTGCTCACGCGCTACGGCGTCGAGGAGATCCGAGTCTCTGAGGCAGGGATCCGGGAAGGCGCGATCCTGGCGGTCGATCAAGCCGGGGGTGCGTGGCGGGATCTGCTTCTGGAACTCGCCCACGGCTGGCGTGCGTGAACGCGAGCGCGCGTCGGTGGGCCCGGCCTGGCATGCGGTCGTGGAGGCCGCCAGCTAGGCGCGCGAAGGCCGTTCGGCACTGGCCCGGGAGCCCACCGGCGCCCAGACTCGTGATGTGACCGCCTTGAACTCGTCGCTCCCGTACGGGCCTCGGATGGTCCGCCTGCTCCGACCGCTACAGCGGGCGTTCCTCGTCGTCAACCGCTGGTTCATGGTCCCTGCACTGAAGGCCGGCCTCGGGCGCCTCATTGGCAACCCATGCACCGGCCACCTCATGGTGCTTGCGACCCATGGACGGAACACCGGGCAGCTCCGCGAGGCGCCGCTCGGCTACGTCATCCTCGACGGGGCCGTCTACTGCGTCGCCGGCTACGGACGGACGACTCCCTGGTATCGCAACCTGTGCGCCGACCCGGCAGTGGACGTTACCCTGCCCGACCGGACGTTCCACGGCATGGCCGAGCCGGTCGAGGATCCCGCGGAGTGGCTCCGAGCCTACCGGGCCCTCGTGTCGAGCTTCGGGATGATCGGACGGGCGATCGTCGAAGATGTCTCGAAGCTGGACGATGTGACCCTGATCGAGCGGCATCGCAGCCTGCCGGTCGTCCGGATCCGGCCGAAGGACCCGAACGGCACGATCGTCTCGGGGCCATGGGATCCGGGTGGCAACGGCTGGGTGGCGGCGAACGCCGCCACGCTCTCGATCGGAGCCATGGTTTGGTACCTGTTCCGCCGCCACGAGGCCCGTCGATTGACGGGGCAGTTGCGGCGAGGCCCGCAGCGAGGGCTGCAAGAGGCACTGTAACAACCCACCCAAACAGCGCTCGATCGAGCTTCAGCGGGCCCACGACCACGCTGCTGACCCGCGACGTTGCAACGGGCCATCTGTTCGACGACACTCCCCAGCATGGAGCCGTCCGAGGAGATTCGCCGGATCGTCGACCGCTGGCTTCGCTCGAACGCCGAGGGCGACGCCGACGCCGTCATCGGGCGGATCTCGGAGCATCCCGGCCTGCTCGCGATCGGGACCGACAGCGATGAGTGGTGGCATGGACAGGAGCGCCTGGTCTGGAAACGCCAGGTCGAGGAGTCGGGGGGTTTCCCCATCACCTGGGATGAGATCGAAGCCTGGGAGGAAGGGACGGTCGGCTGGGCCGGTGCGCGAATGACCCTGCACGTGCCCGAGAGGACGTTCGAGGCGCGCGGGACGTTCGTGCTCCGCCTCGAGCGTGGCGAGTGGAAGATCGTCCAGGCGCACTGGTCGATCCCCAGGGCGAACCTCGAGGTCCTGGGGAGGGAGTTGACCGTCAGTCTCGAGCAGCTCGAGAGCTCGATCCAGCGCGAGCAGCCAGATCTGTCGAAGACGCTCGCCGCCGACGGCACGGTGACCATCGCCTTTACGGACATCGTGGATTCGACCGTCCTCACCGCACGACTCGGTGACCACGCCTGGCTCGGGATCGTCCAGCGCCACAACGCGGTGATCGAGGGGGTCACCGCGACGCACGGCGGCACGGTGGTCGAGACCCAGGGCGATGGATCCATGCTCGCCTTCGCGAGCGCCCGGCGGGCAGTCGCCTGCGCCCAGGCGATCCAGCACGAGATCGCCAGCACCTTCGCCGATGCCTCGCCGCCGATCCGAGTCAGGATCGGCCTTCACACGGGCGACGCGCTGCACGAGGCCGACCACTTCTTCGGCACCACGGTGAACTACGCAGCGCGCGTCGCGAGCCATGCGCTGGGGGGCGAGGTGCTCGTCTCAAACCTGGTCCGCGAACTCGTCGCCGGCCCAGGCATCGAGTTCCTCCAGAGCCGCGATGTCGAACTGAAGGGTCTCGACGGTTTGCATCGGCTCTTCGCCGTCGACCTCAACTGACTCGGATCCCGCCCCCGTGACTCCCCGTCAACATCGAGGGCGTCAGGGGGAGCGGCCAGCCGGTCGCGTCCTCCTTGAGACATGGCACGGGCGTGCCCCGGCGCAGGTCGTTGACTCAGGGACACAGAATCTCGTCGAGACGGGGATCGGACGCGCCAGCCTGGTGTCGTCACGGGCCACAGCCCGTCGGTGCTGACTGGCAGTCACGGCCGGCCGCGATAGGCCGTGCCGCGACACGGGGCCATCAGGCACCCAGTAGCGCCGAAGCCCGGCGGGGCCGTGGTGGCTCACGGCCTATGGGCGAGGGCGCCCGTCGGGTGCGGCAACTTCGGAGCGCTCTACCTGCTTCCCCATCCGTCGATTGACGCCTCGCGAGTTCGCCGCGTAGACTTAATCCCGACGAAATCACTCGGGATTGAGGACCGTTCGCTGAGCCATCGACCACAGTTCCACGGCAGCGGCGCCATCGCCTTCTCCACGAAGGGCGAGTACGGCGTGCGCCTCATGGTCCAGCTCGGGCGTCACTTCGGGACCGGGCCGGCCAGCCTGGCCGAGATCGCCACCGACGAGGACCTGCCGCGGGCCTATCTCGAGCAGCTCGTCGTCAGCCTCCGCGAGGCGGGCCTCGTGGCCAGCACCCGCGGCGCACATGGCGGCTACGAGCTGACCCGTCACCCGCGCGAGATCCGGATGGGCCAGGTCCTCCGCGCCCTGGAGGGCCCGATCGTCCCGATGATCTGCGCCAGCGACGATCCCGAACACGCGACGATCTGCGATCGGACCGCCTCGTGCACGGTGAACGTGCTCTGGGTCCGGGTTCGCGACGCGATCACCGGCGCGCTCGATGGGCTGACCCTCGCCGATCTCGTCCCCGCGCTGTTCACCCCCATCGAAGCCATCACCCCCAAGCAGGGAGCGCTGACCCACTCGTGAGCACCGACAGCACCAACGGCACCGGCCCCGCCGGCCACGCCTCGGACAACGACCTCGTCATCCGCGGCCTGCGCGTCGCCCCCGTCGCCAACCGCGAGACCGAGATCCTCCAGGGGATCGATCTGACCGTCCGCCAGGGCGAGGTTCACGCGATCATGGGCCCGAACGGGTCGGGCAAGACGACGCTCGCCTACGCGCTCCTCGGCCATCCGGCCTACGTGGTCACCGGAGGCGAGGTCCACTGGCAGGGTCGCGACATCCTCGCCCTGTCCCCGGACAAGCGTGCGCGCCTCGGGCTGTTCCTCGCGTTCCAGTACCCCACCGCGATCCCCGGCCTGTCGGTCGCCAGCTTCATCCGGAGCGCGCTCAACGCGAAGCTCCAGGGCATCGACAAGAACGACGACGTCGACCCGACCGACCCCATGAAGGGCGGCATCTCGATGCGCGACTTCCGCAACAAGATGCGCGAGAAGATGGCGATGCTGAAGATGGACGAGAGCTTCGCCGTTCGCTACGTGAACGACGGCTTCTCGGGCGGGGAGAAGAAGCGCCTCGAGATGCTCCAGATGGCCGTCATCGAGCCGCAGATGGCGATCCTCGACGAGACCGACTCGGGGCTCGACATCGATGCCCTGCGGATCGTCGCCGAGGGCGTCAACGCGATGCTCAACCCGAACCTCGGCGTCCTGCTGATCACGCACTACCAGCGCCTGCTCAACTACATCACGCCCGATCATGTGCATGTCCTGGCCCAGGGCCGGATCGTCAAGAGCGGCGGCAAGGACCTCGCGCTGCGCCTGGAAGAGGAGGGCTACGGCCCGATCCTTCGTGAGGCCGGCCTCGAGATCAATGTTTCCGACGAGGCCCTCCTGGTGCCCCAGGCGCCCGGCGAGGATCTGCAGGCGGTGCACTGACCGTGGCGATCGCGTCCGACCGACCGCCGACCGACGGGGCGGCTCAGGCTGCTGCCGGGACCCCGGCCGCCCCAGCCTCGCCGTCTTCGACCGTCGACCGCGGGCCGCTCGACGCGCATGCACTCCGCGCGGAGTTCCCGATCCTCGGCACGACCGCTCACGGCAAGCCGCTCGTCTATCTCGATTCCGCGGCCACCAGCCAGAAGCCGCTCGCCGTGATCGAGGCGATGGACACCTACTACCGCGAGTACAACGCGAACGTCCATCGCGGGATCTACCAGATCGGCGAGCGAGCCACGGCCGGCTATGAAGCCGCGCGGGCAAGCGTCGCCCGGTTCATCAACGCCCCGTCGCCGCGCGAGATCGTCTTCACGCGCAACGCGACCGAGGCGATCAACCTCGTCGCGGCGAGCTGGGGTCGCAAGAACATCGGCCGCGGCGACGCGATCATCCTCACCGAGATGGAGCACCACGCGAACCTCGTCCCGTGGCAGATCCTCGTCCAGGAGAGGGACGCCGACCTCGAGTTCATCCCGATCACCGACGACGGGATCCTCCGGCTCGACGTGTTCGAGGTGCTCCTCCGCCTGAAACCGAAGCTCGTCGCGTTCACCCACGTCAGCAACACCCTCGGCACGATCAACCCGGTCGCCGAGATGACCGCGCTGGCCCACGCGGCGGGAGCGCTCGTGCTCGTCGACGGTGCCCAGGCCGTGCCCCACGTGCCCGTCGACGTCGCGGCGATTGGTGCCGACTTCTACGTCTTCAGCGGCCACAAGATGCTCGGGCCCACCGGCTCCGGCGCCCTGTGGGGTCGCCGCGAGCTGCTCGACGCGATGCCCCCGTACATGGCCGGCGGCGAGATGATCCGCGAGGTCCACCTCCGCCGGAGCGAGTTCAACGAGGTCCCCTGGAAGTTCGAGGCGGGGACGCCGGACATCGCGGCGGCGATCGGCTTTGGAGCGGCGGCCGAGTACCTCATGGCCCTCGGCATGGGCCGCGTCCAGGCCCACGAACACGAGCTCATCGTCTACGCCATGGACGCCCTCCGGCGCGAGTTCCCGAACCTGGACCTGTACGGCCCACCGGCCGACGCCCGTGGCGGGGTCATCCCGTTCAACGTCCCGGGCGTCCACCCCCACGACGTGGCCCAGGTCCTCGATCGCTCCGGCGTCGCCGTCCGCGCCGGCCACCACTGCACGATGCCGCTCCACGAGCGGCTCGACCTCGTGGCCACCGCCCGGGCCAGCTTCAACGTCTACTCGACCCGCGAGGACGTGGACCAGCTCATCGTCGGCCTGCGCGAGGTGTACCGACTCTTCGCGTAGGCAGGAGGGCCGAACCGGGCGACGCGTCCCGGTGGTAGTCACTGATGCGGTAGAGTTGCATTACACAATGCGTGAAAGTGGTATTCTCGCACCATGGATGCCTATCGCCCCAGGCTGGTCGATCGCCTGATCGACACGCTGCTGACGGAACTGCCGGCGATCTTCCTCACGGGTCCGCGCGCCACCGGCAAGACGACCACGGCCGCTCGCCGCGCCCGCACCGTCGTTCGCCTCGACCGCGAGGCCGATGCCGTCGCATTCCGAGCCGACCCCGATGCCGCGATGCGGGGCCTGCCTGAGCCGCTCCTGCTCGATGAATGGCAGCTGGTCCCAGGAGTGCTTGGAGCGGTCAAGCGCGCCGTCGATGCCGAGTCCCGGCCGGGGCGGTTTCTCATCACCGGGTCCGTGCGCGGCGACATGGATGGTGATCTCTGGCCGGGGACCGGACGACTCACGCGGGTACCCCTGTTCGGCATGACCGTCCGCGAGCAGGCGGGCAACGGTCCTGGGTCAACCTTCCTCGACCGGGTCGCGGCAGCGGCCGACCTTGTCCCTGCGACAGATACACCGGACCTCCGCGGCTACGTGGAACTGGCCCTCCGCGGGGGCTTTCCGGAGCCCGCCCTGCGATTGGGCGAAAACGCACGGCGCCATTGGCTCGAGAGCTACATCGATCACCTGCTCACCCGTGACGCCGAGCAGCTTGACGGCGGCCGGGATCCTGCTCGACTGCGCCGATACCTCGAGGCCTACGCGCTCAATACGGCGGGGATCGTCGACGAAGGGACACTGTTCGAGGCGGCCGGAATCAACCGCAGGACGGCCCAGGCGTACGAGCGCCTGTTGACGAATCTCCTGGTGGTCGAAGCGCTGCCGGCGTGGACCTCGAACCGGCTGAAGCGCCTCGTCCTCAGGCCCAAGCGCCATCTTGTCGATCCGTCGCTCGCCGGTGCCATCCTCGGTCTCGACACCAATCTCGTGTTCCGCAGCGGCGACCTCCTGGGCCGGCTGCTCGACTCATTCGTTGTCGCGCAGATCCGCGCGGAGATCGCCGTCTCGGCCGTTCGGCCTCGGCTGTATCACGCTCGCCAGCAACAGGGCAGGCTCGAGATCGACATGATCGCCGAGCTCGCCGGGGGCCGCCTGATCGCGATCGAGGTGAAGGCCGACGCCGCCCCATCGTTCGATGCCGCGCGCCACCTCGCGACATTGCGCGATCTGCACACCGACACGTTCGTGGCAGGCATCGTGCTCCATACCGGTCCGCGGACCTACGGTCTCGGCGACCGCCTCATCGCGGCGCCGATCTCGACGCTCTGGGGGTGAACGCCACGCGCGGGCCACTCGGGCTCTGAGCCCACCGAGGCCACCCCGAGGTGCTGATCCGGTCGGGATCGTCCTCAGAGAGCCGCTTGGTGGAAGAGTGCTGCTCGACGGCGGTCAGTTCCCGCCACGCGCGGTGGATCCGTAGCCGGGGGATCGGCCAGGCGGCCGCCTTACCTGTCGCGCCGGGACGCGATGGCGAAGCCCATGAAGTAGCGCTCGAGCGTTTTGGCCGTCGAGCCGTACTCGTTGTCGCCCACCAGGAAGTCGCACACGACCTCGCGCGTGCGGGCGATCTCGCGGAGGCGTGGGCCCGCCCAGCGGGGATCGGCCATCGTCAGATCGAGGAGCTCGAGCGCGCGATCCAGTGCCGCGTCGAAGCGCGCCGGGTTGCCAGTGGCCTTGGCGCGGATAGCGCGTCCGACATCGGCGCCAGCGTTCGCAAGTTGTTCCGCGAGCGTCATCGTGTGCCATCGGCCGCTGGCGAGGTCGGTGTGGAGGGTCATCGTGCGACCAAGCGGTTGACGATCGCCGCGATCCGCGCACGCACATCCGGATCTTCAACCGATCGCGTTCGATTGCCCTGGCTCGGGCGGATGTTGATCACCGAGTCGAACTCGATGAACTCGGGCGTCCCGAAGTCCTTGGGGTAGAGGTTGATTCCCCACAGGTCGCCCTGCCGCGAGCCCTCGCTCAGGAGCAGTGCCTCCTCGTCGGCATGCATCTCGGCGTCGATCGCCATGATGCCCTGCTCGACATCGACGACCGCCTTCACGAGGTTCCCGAACATGCGCTGGGACATCTCGTCGAGGGTCGCAGTGAGGATCGGCTCTCGAATGACGTGCACGACTGGGTGCCATCTCCTGGGGAGGACTAGCATCACACATCATGCCGCGAACGACGCTCGACCTCGATCCCGCGGTTCTGCGCGATTTGCGGCGTCTTGGTGCCCGGGAAGGCAAGAGCGTGGGCCAGGTCGCTTCCGAGCTGCTGGCGCATGCCATCGCAGAGCGGGTCGCGCCGCCGCTGTCCGAGTTCAACTGGACGAGCGCGGATCTCGGTGTGCCTCTGATCGACCTCCAGGACGCCGAGGCGGTCCATAATCCCGACGGATGCACTCGGGATTGAGGGGAGGTACACTCGGCGGCGAGATGGACGATCTGTACCGGGACTACATCCTCGAGCACTACCGGCGGCCGCACAACTTCGGGCCGCTGCAGGCCCCGACGGTCAGCCGCGAGGGCGCCAATCCGCTGTGCGGCGACCGGATCACCATCGAGCTCGGGATCCGCAACGGGGTCGTCGACCAGGTCGGGTTCACCGGCCGCGGTTGCGCGATCAGCCAGGCGTCCGCGTCGCTCCTGACGGACGAGATCAAGGGCAAGACCGTGGAGCAAGTTGTGGCTTTCCGCGCCGACGACCTGCTGGATCTCCTCGGCATCGAGATCAGCCCGGCCCGCCTGAAGTGCGCGATGCTCTCGCTCGAGACGGTCGGAGGGGCGCTGGGCGACCTCGATCCAAAGCCGACCCCCGCGGCGAACGCCTCATGACGCTCGCCGCACTCAGCCACGAAACCCAGGGTCGCTGCAGGTGTCGGCGGCCGGCCTGACGCCGGCGAGCCAACCTGACCCTCGCGCCCACGGGCGCGACTCGCCCTGCCGAGCAAGCCACCGGCAGCCCGTCGACGATCGGAGCTACCCAGACCCAGATGCCCAAGTCCTACAGCGACCTCCTCCGCGAGGCCCGCGCCGCCGTCCCGGAGATCGCGCCGCGCGAAGCCAACGACCGCCGCGCGGCCGGAACCCTGACGATCATCGACGTCCGCGAAGTCGAGGAGTGGGAGCAGGGCTTCGTGCCCGATGCCCTGCACATCGGCCGCGGCTACCTCGAGATGAACATCGAGGCGTTCATCCCAGAACGCGATCGTCCCATGGCGCTCTACTGCTCCAGCGAGATCCGCTCATATTTCGCGGCACGCGATCTGAAGGCGATGGGCTACCAGGATGTTTCCGTCATCAGCGGCGGATTCAACGCGTGGAAGTCGGCCGGGCTCCCGTGGTCGATGCCCGTCGCCCTGACCAGCGAGCAGAAGATCCGCTATTCCCGCCACCTGCTGATGCCCGAGGTGGGCGCCGAGGGCCAGGCCAAGCTGCTCGGCTCGAAGGTGCTGCTCATCGGGGCCGGCGGGTTGGGCTCATCGGCGGCGCTCTATCTCGCGGCCGCCGGGGTGGGCACCATCGGGATCATCGACTTCGACGTGGTCGATCTGTCCAACCTGCAGCGCCAGGTCATCCACGCCAACGACCGGATCGGCGAGCGCAAGACCGAGTCGGCCAGGCGCACGATCAACGCCCTGAACCCCGACGTGAACGTGCTGCTCCACGACGAGATGCTCATCGCCGCGAACGTCGAGCGGGTCATCGCCGGCTACGACGTGATCGTCGATGGCACCGACACGTTCGAGACCCGCTACCTGCTCAACGATGCCGCGATCGCCCTGCGCATCCCGGTGGTCCACGCCAGTGTCTTCCGGTTCGAGGGCCAGCTGACCGCGTTCGTGCCCTACGAGGGTCCCTGCTATCGCTGCCTCTATCCCACCCCGCCACCACCGGAGATGGCCCCCGGCTGCTCCGTCGCCGGCGTCCTCGGGGTGGTCCCCGGGATCATGGGTCTGCTCCAGGCCAACGAGGCGATCAAGCTCCTCCTCGGGATCGGTGACAGCCTCGCCGGGCGACTCGTCCTGTTCGATGCCCTCGATGCCTCGTTCACCGAGCTCCGCCTGCGCCGCGATCCCGACTGCCCGGTCTGCTCCGATGCCGCCGTCGCGGCCCGCGCAGCCGGCACCCCGCTGGCCGTCCCCGCGTTCGGTGCCGATGCGCCGTTCGTCCTCGGCGGCGGTCTCGGGGCCGGAGCCGTGGCGGGGGGCGGCGCATGAGCCGCGTCTGGATTCCCCATGTCCTGCGTGCCGCGGCCGGCGGGATCAAGCAGCTCGAGCTCGAGGGGGAGACGGTCGGTGAGCTCGTCCGGGCCCTCGCCGACGCCCACCCGTCGGTCGGTGCCCAGCTCTTCACCGAAGCGGGCGAGCTGAACCGCTTCGTCAATGTGTACGTCAACGGACAGGACGTCCGCTATCTCGATGGGCTTGACACCCCGGTAAGCGCCCACGACGAGGTCCGCCTGTTGCCGGCGATGGCCGGAGGCCGCGACGAAGGCATGCGGGACCGCGATGTGCGATAGTCCCGTCGTGTTGGATGTCATCGAGTTGGGCAGTTGCGTGTGTACGGGGCGGGTCCCGGACGGGTTCTGCGCGCGTACCCCACTGCGGCGGGGTGCCTCGAAGGCGTAGGACCAAGCCACGAATCGGGCCCGCCATCGCCGCCGTCGACCACACGTCCCAGTCGCTCGACGGAGATCCTTCGATGACCATTCAATCGCACACCACCGAGTACGCTCGCGCGCTCGCGGAGAACGAGCGCTACGCCGCCCAGATCGATCGTTCGGTCCTTCCGCTCCCACCCGGTCGCAAGCTCGCGGTGCTCGCATGCATGGACGCGCGACTCACCGTCGAGGACGTCCTCGGCCTGCGCACCGGCGATGCCCACATCATCCGGAACGCCGGAGGGCTTGCCACCGACGACGCCATCCGCTCGCTCGTGATCAGCCAGCAACTTCTCGGGACCGAGGAGATCATCGTGATCGAGCACACCGGCTGCGGCATGCTGACGTTCCATGACGACGCGGTGCACAGTGACCTCGTGGAGCGCACCGGCCAGGATGTCGACCTCGCCTTCCACGCCTTCCCCGACCTCGAGGAGAACCTGCGCCTCCAGCTCGATCGGATTCGCTCGCACCCGTGGATCAAGGACGTGCCCACGCACGGTTTGATCTACGAGGTCGAGACCGGCAGATTGCGCGAGGTCTTGTGAGCGCCTCGACCGATTCCCTTCACGGACGAGAACATGACGAACCAACGATCATTCACTGCACGACACGGGAGGCCTGACATGGCGATTCGCCTGGGCGATACGGCGCCGGACTTCACCGCTTCATCCACCCAGGGCGAGATCCGATTTCACGAGTGGATCGGCGACGACTGGGCGATCCTGTTCTCACATCCCAAGGACTTCACGCCGGTGTGTACGACCGAACTGGGCGCCGTCGCGAAGCTCAAGCCCGAGTTCGCGAAGCGCGGCGTCAAGGTCCTGGGGTTGAGCGTCGACGGCGTCGCGGACCACGAGGGCTGGTCGCGGGACATCGAGGAGACCCAGGGCGTCAAGCTCAACTTCCCGCTTGTCGCCGACAAGGATCGCGTCGTGGCCCACGCCTACGACATGATCCATCCGGAGGCCGACAACACGGCGACCGTCCGCTCGGTCTTCGTCATCGACAACAGCAAGAAGGTCCGCCTGACGCTGACCTACCCAGCGAGCACCGGCCGCAACTTCGACGAGATCCTGCGCACGGTCGACTCGCTCAAGCTCACGTCGCAGCACTCGGTGGCCACGCCGGCCAACTGGGCGCACGGCGACGACGTGATCATCCTCGCCACGCTCAGCGACGAGCAGGCGAAGGAGAAGTTCCCCGAGGGCTGGCGCGCGGAGAAGCCGTATCTCCGTTACGTGCCGGACCCGACCAGGTAGGCGACGCATGGCGAAGTCCTACGCCGATCTCCTGCGCGAGGCGCGGGAGCAGATCCCGGAGGTCACCCCGGCCGCTGCCGATGGCCTCCGGGACGGCCGCGGTGCGTTGATCGTCGACGTCCGCGAGGACGAGGAGTGGGACGCCGGGCACGTGCCCGGCGCCGCCCACATCTCGAAGAGCTACATCGAACAGCGGATCGAGGACGCGGCCCCCGGCCGTGATCGCCCGATCGTCCTGTACTGTGCCGGAGGCGTCCGCTCGCTGTTCGCGGCGCAGACGCTCGCAGCGATGGGCTACACCGACGTCACGTCGATGCTCGGGGGCTTCCAGCGCTGGAAGGCCGAGGGGCGCGAGATCGCGATGCCCGTCGCCCTGACCAGCGAGCAGAAGATCCGCTATTCCCGCCACCTGCTGATGCCCGAGGTGGGCGCCGAGGGCCAGGCCAAGCTGCTCGGCTCGAAGGTGCTGCTCATCGGGGCCGGCGGGTTGGGCTCATCGGCGGCGCTCTATCTCGCGGCCGCCGGGGTGGGCACCATCGGGATCATCGACTTCGACGTGGTCGATCTGTCCAACCTGCAGCGCCAGGTCATCCACGCCAACGACCGGATCGGCGAGCGCAAGACCGAGTCGGCCAGGCGCACGATCAACGCCCTGAACCCCGACGTGAACGTGCTGCTCCACGACGAGATGCTCATCGCCGCGAACGTCGAGCGGGTCATCGCCGGCTACGACGTGATCGTCGATGGCACCGACACGTTCGAGACCCGCTACCTGCTCAACGATGCCGCGATCGCCCTGCGCATCCCGGTGGTCCACGCCAGTGTCTTCCGGTTCGAGGGCCAGCTGACCGCGTTCGTGCCCTACGAGGGTCCCTGCTATCGCTGCCTCTATCCCACCCCGCCACCACCGGAGATGGCCCCCGGCTGCTCCGTCGCCGGCGTCCTCGGGGTGGTCCCCGGGATCATGGGTCTGCTCCAGGCCAACGAGGCGATCAAGCTCCTCCTCGGGATCGGTGACAGCCTCGCCGGGCGACTCGTCCTGTTCGATGCCCTCGATGCCTCGTTCACCGAGCTCCGCCTGCGCCGCGATCCCGACTGCCCGGTCTGCTCCGATGCCGCCGTCGCGGCCCGCGCAGCCGGCACCCCGCTGGCCGTCCCCGCGTTCGGTGCCGATGCGCCGTTCGTCCTCGGCGGCGGTCTCGGGGCCGGAGCCGTGGCGGGGGGCGGCGCATGAGCAAGGCGGCGGGGACCAAGGAGGCGCTCGGGGCGCACCCGAGTCATCGGCATGCCCACGACGACCTTGCCCCTCACGGCGGTCGGTACGACGACATCCTCGACGCGATCGGCCACACGCCGCTCGTGGAGATCCCCCGGATGTCGCCGAACCCCGAGGTGCGGATCTTCGCCAAGCTCGAGTTCATGAACCCGACCGGTTCGGTGAAGGACCGCGTCGCGAAATATCTCGTCGAGGATCTCGAGGCACGCGGCCTGCTCCACGAGGACTCGATCATCCTCGAGCCGACGTCCGGCAACACCGGCATCGCGCTGGCGATGATCGGGCGTCGCAAGGGCTACCGCGTCGCTCTCGTCATGCCCGACAACATCACGATGGAGCGGCGCCAGATGGCGGCGCTGTTCGGGGCGGAGGTCATCGATTCTCCCGGGGAGCAGGGTTCGAACGGAGCGATCGCGCTGGCCAAGCACCTCGTGGCGAAGGATCCGCGCTTCGTGATGCCCTATCAGTACGGCAACGCCGCGAATCCCCTGGCGCACTACGAGACCACGGGGCCCGAGATCCTCGCCGACTGCCCCGAGATCGACGTGTTCGTGGCCGGCCTCGGGACCGGCGGCACGCTGATGGGCGTGTCGCGCTACCTGCGCGAACACAAGCCGGGCGTCCGGATCGTGGCCGTCGAGCCGTTGCCCGGCGAGAACGTCCAGGGGCTGCGTTCGCTCGACGAGGGTTTCGTGCCGGAGATCATCGACCCGTCGCTGCTCGACGCGAAGTTCCTCGTTTCCAATCGCGATTCGATCGCAGCATTGCGCGAGCTCGTCTTTCGCGAGGGGATCTTCGCCGGTCCGTCCTGCGGGGCCGTGCTGGTGACGGCGGCGAGAGTTGCGAGCACGATGGAGCACGGAACGATCGTCGCGCTGTTGCCCGACGGCGGCTGGAAATACCTGTCCGCGGGCACGTTCAGCCGTGACCTTGACGACATGGACGACGACCTCGAGGGCGGGGTCAGTTGGTGGTGAGCCGCCATCCCGGCCCTGCGTCCGTGACGATCCCGGGCACGATCAGAGCGGCGATCGTGGTCCAGGCTCGCGCCGAGGACCCGAACGAATCATGCGGGCTGATCATCGGCGACCGATCCGCCGCCGATGGAGGCGCGGCGCTGCGCTACGAGCCGCTCCGGAACCTCGCCGCGTCTCCCTACCTGTACGAGATTCACCCGGACGACCTGTACCGCCTGACGATCGGGACGGATGAGGCCGACGAGGTCTTCTGGGGGATCGTCCACTCCCACACGCACACGCCGGCCCGCCCATCGCCGACCGACATCCACCAGGCGTTTTACCCGGACGCGCTGTACATCCTGGTCTCGCTGGACCCGAGCGAGGCCGACCCATCGGACGGCAACGAGAGCCTCCGGGCGTGGCGAATCATCGACGGTGACGTGCACGAAGTCGAGGTCGCCCGAGGCTGACGCAAGGGCCCCAGCTGACGCGAGGGGCCCCAGCTGACGCGATGGGCCCAGGGGCTGTCTCAGCGAACGATCATCACCGAGCAGTCGGCGTGGAGCAGCACATTCCGGGCCACTGATCCCAACATGGCCCGCACGATCCCGGTCCGACCCCGCGAGCCGAGGACGATGAGCCCCGATCCCCGGGCCTTGGCCGCCTCGAGGATCCGATGGGCAGCATCGCCCTCGGCCGTGATCGCCTCCGCGCGGAACCCGGCCTTTCGCAGGCGTTCGGCGCCGGCGCTCGCGATCGCGGTCGCCTGCTCACGGGCTGCCTCGACGTCGGCCGCATGAGCGGCCAGCACGTCGTCATACATGGTGGGTGCGACGCCCACGATCCACGGTCCTGCAACTTCCGCTACCGAGAGAACGCCGCACGGTTCGTCGGCGAACGGGGACCACGATTCGAGCAGCTGCATCGCCCGCTCGGAAACGGGTGACCCGTCGTCGGCAATGAGAATCGGCCCGATGGCCGCTCGCCGGGCGACGAGGACGGGGCATGGGGCGTGATCGACGACCTCAGACGATGTCGATCCGATGAGCATCGACGCGATCGGGCCATGCCCGCGGCTGCCGAGGATCACCAGATCGGCTCCGAAGGCGCGCGCCTCGTCCACGATGCCGGTCGCGGCACGACCCTCACGGCGGACGGAATCGACGGTGACGCCTTGGCGGCGCAGGTCCCGCTCGACCGCCTCCAGCGCCGCCGTGATGCTCCGGACGAGGTCGTCGTAGAGCTCGCCGAGATTGGCCGGTCCGGGCGCAAGCCACGGTGTCGGGATGACGCCGACGGGGCGCTCGACGACCGCAACGACGCGGATCGCCGATCCGTCCGGCCACGGCAGCGACGCCGTCAGGTCTCGCGCAACCGCCGCGCTCTCCGATCCGTCGGTTGCCAGCAGGATCCGCATCGGGCACCTCCTCGTGCCGACTGATCATCGCTTCAAGACGGGTCGCTCACACCGGGCGAAGGCACCTTCCCGAGGGGCCATCCGGCCCGATCGGTGCCCTAGCCGGCCCGCGCAGCGAGGGCCTCGATCAGGCTCACTTCAGTCGCCGTTGCGCCGAGATCGAGACGAGCGCCAACGCGCGCGGCAAGCGGCGGCTCGAGATAGGTGGTGGCCAGCGTTGGCCACCCCGCCTCGGCGAAGACGTTGGCCGGTGGTCCATCGAGGAGAACGCGGCCGGCCCCCATCACCACGACGCGCTCGAACGAATCGGCGACGAAGCGCATATCGTGACTGATGGCGATGACCGTTCGTCCGGCCGCCCCGAGGTCGCTCACGATCCGCCTGACCCGATCGACGCCGTCGGCGTCCTGGCCGGTCGTCGGTTCGTCCAGGATCACGACCCGTGTGTCCATCGCGAGGATGGAGGCGAGGGCGAGGAGCTTCCGCCGGGAGTAGCCGAGGTCGTACGGGTTCTGGTCGGCCACCCCGTCGAGACCAACCGCGACGAGCGCCGCGTCCACGGCTGCCGCCAGCTCCCCTCCGCGCCGGCCAAGGTTGCGCGGCCCGAATGCCACCTCGGTCCGCACCTTGCCGGCGAAGATCTGGCGATCGGGATCCTGGAACGCGAGCCCGACGCGGGCCGCGAGGTGGGCGACTCGGATTCCCGCCGTGGGCGCACCGTCGAGGAAGACCTCGCCCATCGTCGGCCGCAGGAGGCCGTTGAGGTGCTTGACGAGCGTGGACTTGCCCGAGCCGTTCTGGCCGATGATGGCCACCCGCTCGCCGTCCTGGATCGTGAGATCGATGCCATCGAGAGCACGCGATCCGCCCGGATAATCGAAAACGAGACCGCGAATCTCGATCATCGGGCGAACGCGCCGGCGGGGATCGTCAGTCCGCGCTCCGTGGCCGCGCGCGCGAGCCGAACCCGCGCCGGCGACTCCACGCCGATCGCGGCCAGTGCCGGGTCCTCGAGCACCGACGCAGCCGGTCCGTCGAGCGCGATCCGGCCGCCGTCGAGGGCGATGATCCGGCTGCAGAGGCCGTCGAGCAGGTCCGTCTTGTGCTCGGCGATGAGCAGCGCGGTCCCCGTCGCCGCAAGATCGCGCAATGCGGCCCCGACGAGGCGCGTCCCCTCGGGATCCAGTTGCGCCGTGGGCTCGTCGAGGACGAGCAACCGCGGCCCCATGGCGAGGATCGACGCGACGGCCACAAGCTGCGCCTGGCCGCCGGACAGCCGGGCCGGATCGCGGTCCGCCAGCGCCTCGATCCGCAGCGTCGCCATGGCGTCGCGCGTTCGTCGGACCGTCTCCGCGACCGACCGCCCGAGATTGACCGAGCCGAGTGCCACCTCCTCGAAGACCGTCGCCGTCACGCCCGAACGCTGGGTGTTCGAGTCCTGGAAGACAAGGCCGACACTGGCGGCAAGCTCATGGGTGGGGCGGCCGACCGTCGAGATGCCGTCCACGCGCACCTCGCCCGTCAGGGTCCCGCCGATCGAGGCCGGGGCAAGGCCGGCGGCCACCAGGCACAGCGTCGACTTGCCGGCATCGTTGCGACCGACGAGACCCACGATGTCTCCGGGGGCGATCTCGAGATCCAGGTCCTGGAGGACCTGCCGGGCGTAGCCGGGATAGCGGTACGAGACTCCGCGCATCGACAGCATGGCGGTCTACAGCGGCGCGGGCAGCGAGCCGCTGACCCGGCCGACGGCCACGGCAAGAAACAGCCCGACGAGCAGCCAGCGAACGAGCCGCTGCCGCCCCGAGTCGGGGAGCGTCCACAGCAGGTGCCTCCGCCCCGGCCGCCCGAAGGCCCGGACCTCGAGCGCGAGGCTCCGCTCCTCGACCTCGGTGAGCGATGACAGGATCACCGGCCCGACCAACGGCATGACGCCGCGAACCCGGGCGCCGAGGCTGCCCTCCGTGTCGAGGCCGCGGGCCCGCTGCGCGGCCTGGATCGTCTGGGCCCGCTCGATCATCGCGGGGATCGTCTCGAGGGTCGCCGCGGCCGCGAACGCGACTCTGGGCGGCACACCGCGTCGCTCGAGGTCAACGACGAGGGCCCGTGGGTCCGTGGTCAGTCCGAACAGCCCGAGGGCCATCGCGATGACGAAGAGGCGCACGATGATCTGGGCCGCGAAGTCCACGCCTTCGAGCGTCGCGTCGAACGGTCCGATCACGAACAGCACCGTCTCGCCGGCCCGCGTGAACACCGACACGAGCGCCACCGATACGGCGATCGGCAGGCTGATGAGCGCGGCGAGCCGCACCAGCCGTCCCAGGAGTCCGGCGACGATCGCGCCGGGGACGACGCCGAGGACGAGGATCGCGAGCGGTCCGACGTATCCGCCGAGGACGAACGCGCCGAGTGTGGCCATCGTCGCGGCGGTGGCCTTCGTCAACGGATTCTGCCGGTGATACGCGGTCGGCGTGGCCGGGGCGAGCCCGGCGAGGTACGCCGCATCCGCCTCCGAGAGCTGGTCGGCCCCCGGCGGCGGAGCGGTCGTCGCGTCGTCGATGCCGTCAGCCCTCCGCCGTGCCGACCGCTCGCTCACCCTGCGGGAACCGGGCGGTGAATCGCCGCGAGAGTGTCCCGAGCAGCGCGAACACGACGATGTACGTCAGCGTCTTGTCGATCGGATCGGAGATGAGGCCCTGTTGCAGTACGGCGGTCTGGAGGTCGGCGCCCGCCTGCTGGAACGAGGCCACGAGGATGTCGGTCCCGGATCCCGTGACTCCGCCGAACACGACTGCTGAGATGGGCGCCGAGATGAGCGCCGAGACGACCCCGCAGATTGCCCCTCCCACCACGATGTAGGCCACGCCCAGGTCACGGCGCAGGAAGAGGTACACGACCAGCAGGATCGCCGTCAGGACGACGGCAATGCCGATGATGACGGCGATGGCGATGAAGAACGGCTCGACGGTCGCCAAGTCGCTGCCGATCAGGGCACCCTTCAGGTAGGCAGGCAGGATCCCGAAGTAAGCGAGCGACGCAAGTACCCCGATCGCCACGGCGGCACCGAGGACGAGCGGCACAGTCGGGGTGTTCGGTCGGCTGCGGAAGAAGCCGTAGTAGCCGAAGATCCCGGCAAGGAGCCCGATCTCTGCAGCGACGATCGCAAATGGCCAGGCGTACGGGCTGCCGAACGGGGTGCCCGACAGCACGAATGTCCAGATGAGATTGGCAAGCAGGCCGGTGAGGGCGCCGGGGATGGGCCCGGCGAGGACTCCCACGAGGATCGTCCCGATCGAGTCCATGTAGACCGGCATCTTGAGTGCCGTGCCCACGGTCTGGCCGAGGACGATGTTGATCGCGATGGCGATCGGGATCAGGACGATCGTCCGCGTATCGAACTGACGGGTGATCGAGTCCAGACGGCGGGTCTGGAGGTACTCCACGAGCGCGTAGGCGACGAACCCGACCAGCAGGGCGATCGCCACGATGAGCGCGAATTGATTGGAACCGGCGATCAGGAACGTGTCCGGGTCGACCGTGGGGTCCAGCGCCCCGACAGAAGCAAGCCCCAAAACGATCACCGCCAGCGCCGCGACGACGCCGATCAGGACCCGAATGAAGCTCCCTGACATACCGCCCTCCTCCTCGTGGTTGTCCGGCTGTCGACCGGCCAGCATCCCTCCACCGTTCAGAGTGCCATGCCGGACCGGGCCACGGCTAGTCCCCCAATTCGATCGATGAGTCGATCGAGGAAGGTCGAAGCATCCGCTTCGACGGCGACGTCGAGGTTCGGGGCCTGCCCCGTGAGGTGGCGCCAGTCCGCGACGGTCATCCCTGCGGTCAGGTCGCCGCTCGTCTCGACATCCACGTGAACGGCCTCGGTGCGCACCAGCGTCCGATCCAGCGTTGCGGCCACGGCCATTGGATCGTGCACGAAGGCGCCGTAGAAGCCGTCATAGCGCTCATGGAACTCCATGTAGAAGCGGAGGGCGTCGGTCATGTAACGAACAATGGGGTTGGCTGCGCCGGCACGAACCGTGAGGCGTTCGAGATGCGAAGGCAGAAAGATGCCCTGTTCGGTGACGTCGAGGCCAAGGGCCAGGGGACGTGACACGGCCGGGTTCGTGGCTGCGGCCGCGCCCCATGCCCGGAACACGGCCCGGGCCGCGTCCGGGTCGCAATGAATGTTCCATTCGGTCGTCGGCGTCGTGTTGCCGGATGCGCGGTAGGCGCCGCCCATGAGTGCGTAGCCGCCGAGCAGTCGGGGCAGGTCCGGCTCACGTTCGAGCGCGACGGCAAGGTTCGTCAGCGGCCCGAGGGTGATGAGGGTGATCTCGCCCGGCCGGCTGCGCGCCTCAGCGACGATCAGGTCCGGGCCAGACCGTGGACTGAGCGAGCCGCGCGGGGCCGGCAGCTCGGCGTGTCCGAGCCCGAGCGGGCCGTGCGTTTCCGGCGCGGTGCGGAGTGGACGGTGGAGCAGTTGCTCGCATCCGAGGGCCACCTCCACGTCGCCGCGACCGGCAAGCTCCAGGATCATCTGTGTGTTGCGCGCGGCGGTCGCGGCCTCGGTGTTGCCGAAGACGCACGTCGCGGCAACGAGCTCCGCATCCTCGGACCCGGCCGCGTACAGGAGGGCCAGCGAATCGTCGATCCCCGTGTCGACGTCGAGGATGATCGGCGTGCGCTGGGGCATCCCGCAATGCTACGTCGTCGGGCTGGCCGAAACCGGCCTACCGGGCGACCAGACCCTCACGCGGCGCTGCGATCGGGCTGAACGGCAGGACGAGAACGTACTTGCCCCGCAAACCGCCCCATCCCGTGCTGACCCCGTTGTTGGCGGCGGCCGGGTCGGACGTGGGGGGCAATGTCGCGGCCGGCTCGCCGGGAGGCGTCCTCCCGCTGCCGCGCGGGACGAACTGCCTGCCGACCTCTGTCGGGGTCAGCGCCGCACGCGGCTTTGGGCTCGGCCCCCAGGTCTGCGACCCGTACGGATAGAGCGGGTCCATGATCACGGCCGCGGTGACGTCGAATTCGTCGGTGATCAGCGGATCGGCTGTGGCATGGAAGCCGCTCATCACCCAGGCGTGGCGGCCGCGCCAGACGAGGAGTCCAACCGGGTGACCGGTCTCACGGATCGCCGCCGCGGCGACGTGCAGCGCCTCCTCGAGGGTCTCCGTGCCAACCAGGCGATACGGGCCTGCGCCGAGGAGGTTCAGTCCGGCCGACCAGCCGCGCACGCTCGCCCCCTGCCGCTCGCGACCGTCGGGCCGGGATCCGCTCAGGTCGCGGGCCAGGTCCTGGAGCGACAGCTGGGTTGCCGCCGTCCGATCATCGGTCGGCTGCACCATGTTGAGCATCATCTGCATGCTGGCGCCGACGCACTGGACGAAGTTGGTCTGGGCAACGTAGTCGCGCGGCGTCGAGAGGTCGTAGGCGTAGGCAGGCCCGGCGGAACGTACCGTGAAGGCGCCGGCGGATACCGCGAGGAGCAGTCCCGAGAGAGCCAGCGACAGGGAGCGGCGGCTGAGAATCCGGGCGGACATCGTTCCGGCATGCTACCCCGCATCGTCCAGCCTGTCCGTCACGGCGGCGTTCCATCACGCGACCCTCGTGACCGACCACGCGACCCTCGTGACGACCTACACTTGGCCGACCGATGAATGCAGGCGCGCCGATCCTTCCGCCGGCCACGATCGGCATCCTGGGTGGTGGGCAGCTCGGTCGGATGCTGGGACTCGCCGCGCGCGAGCTGGGCTACCGTGTCGCCGTTCTCGATCCGGATCCGGACTGCCCCGCGGCGGCGATCGCGGATCGTGTCGAAATCGGCGCGTACGACGATACGGCGGCGGCCCTCCGGCTCGCGGCCGACGTCGATGTCCTGACCTACGAACTCGAGCATGTCTCGGCAGCCATGGTCGCGACCGTTGCCGAGATCCGTCCCGTCCGCCCCGGGATCCGTTCCCTCCAGGTGACCCAGGATCGGCTGGCCGAGCGGGCGTTCTTGGGGGAAGCAGGCGCGGCAGTCGTGCCCTGGCGAGCCGTCCACACCGTCGACGACCTCCGGGTCGCTGCCTCCGAACTCGGCTTTCCGCTGCGGCTGAAGGCATCGACCGGTGGCTACGACGGACGGAGCCAGTTCCGAATCGCCGACAACACCGCGATGGTCGGGGCCATCGCCCGATTGAACGCACACCACGGTCAATCGCTCCTCGCCGAGCACGAGGTCGAGTTCACGGCCGAGTTGAGCGTCGTCGTCGCGCGCGGCGCCGACGGTTCGCTGGCCACGTATCCTGTCGGCCGCAACCGTCACGACGAAGGGATCCTCGTCGAGTCGGTGGCTCCGGCACCCATCGACCCGGACGTCGCCGCCGCCGCGACCGCCCTCGCCCGTCGGCTGGCCGACGCCGTGGATCTCGTCGGCGTCATGACGGTCGAGCTGTTCCTGATGCCCGGCGGAGGGCTCGTCGTGAACGAGCTGGCGCCGCGCGTCCACAACAGCGGACATTGGACGATCGAGGCGGCCATCACGAGCCAGTTCGAGCAGCACGTCCGGGCGATGTGCGGACTTCCCCTCGGGAGCACGGTGCTGCGCGCGGCGGCGGCGACGGTGAACCTGCTCGGCACCGGGGCTCGGCGTCCGGCGCGCCTCGCGGGGCTCGAGGACGCCCTGGCGCTCGAGGACGTCCATCTCCACGTGTACGACAAGCGCGAGGTCTTCGAGCGCCGGAAGATGGGTCACGTCACGGCCACGGCCGCGACGATCGAGCTCGCGCTGGGGCGGGCGATGGCCGCCCATGCGATGCTGCGCTGGTCCGAGGAGGGTTGACGATGGCGGATCCGAAGCCGCTGGTCGGCGTGGTCGGCGGCAGCCGATCCGACTTCCCTGTCCTCGAGCAGGCATCCGCGCTCCTGGAGATGTTCGAAGTGCCGTGCGAGATGCGCGTCGTGTCTGCGCATCGGACGCCCGATCACCTCGCGCGGTACGCGGGAGAGGCGGCAGGCCGAGGCATCCGCGTCATCGTGGCCGGAGCCGGTGGAGCAGCGCACCTCCCCGGGATGATCGCCGCGCACACGCAGCTCCCGGTCATCGGCGTGCCGATCCCCACGCAGCACCTGGGCGGCCTTGACTCACTGCTGTCGATCGTCCAGATGCCCCGCGGTATCCCCGTCGCAACCGTGGCGATCGGCAATGCCGAGAACGCCGCCCTGCTGGCGATTGCGATCCTCGCCCTGTCGGACCCGGCGCTGGCCGACCGGTTGGCCGCGTACCGCGCCGCTCAGACGCAGGCGGTCATGGACGACCCGTCGAATCGCCTGATTCGCGACTGATCGACGTCACCGACGAAACGGGATCGAACACCGGGCCTCTGACGCGACCTCCGTGCCTTCAGTCATCGGCGGCCTCTGACGCGAACTCGGCCACGCTGACCAGCACGTCGTCGGTTCCGCGTACGAGCTCCACCGCCACGGGGAGCGTGGCTGCGGCCAGCGCGTCAATGAGGTCGTCCGCATCGGTGACGGCTCGCCCGCCGATGGACACGATCAGATCCCCCTCGCGGATGTCGGCTCCGGCCGCTGGACCATCAGAATCGACGCCGCGAACCAGGACGCCCTCCCGATCCGGCAGGCCGACCGAACGACGGAGTCGACGCGCCACGCGCGACGGCACGATCGCGATCCCGAGCCGTCGTCGGCGAGCGGATTCCCCGCGACCGAGTGCGTCCACGCGGGTTCGCAACGCGTCATCAGCCGGTAGCGCCAGGTAGAAGCCCTCGCCGATCCGGTTCGTGTTGAGGCCCACGAGCCGGCCCTCGGCATCGAGCAGCGGTCCGCCCGACGATCCCGGGGCGAGGGGAGCCGTGTGTTCCAGCGAACCGGCGATGCGTCGACCCCCGGGGCCGCGGAACGCCCGCGAGACAGCACTGATCGTGCCGACCGTGACGCGCGTGCCGCCGCCTGCTACCGCCGCGGCACCGAACACGACCGCCCCGACGCCCACGGCCGCGCCGTCGGCCCACGCCACGGCCGCCGCCTCGCCGGTGCCCACCTGGACCACCGCAAGATCGCCGTCGAGATCCGCGCCGGCCACGCGACCCCGCTCCGTCCGGCCGTCGGCGAAGGTGATCGTGACCTCGCCACCGCGCAGATTGTGGGCATTCGTGAGGACGAGCCCGTCGCCGATCACAACGCCGGCGCCGCGCAACCGCGAGCCGACCCCGACCACCGATGGACCGACGGCCGCTGCGACGGATTCGATTGCCGTCTGGAGTTCCCGGATGAGTGTCACTTCGGTCGCGCCCTTTCGCTTCTGGTAGTCACTTGCAAGGTGCAAGTTACTATGTCGAGATGGCGCGCGCAACCCCATCGTTCATCGGCTCGGGCGCCTCGACTACCATCGGCGCAATGGCCGACCCGAGCTCGCCGCTCGCGACCGCCCTCGAAGACGTCGGGGATCGCTGGAGCCTGCTCCTCGTCGAATCGCTGCTCGAAGGGCCGCGTCGCTTCGGGGAGCTGCTCGAACGTGTCGACGGCATCGCGCCGAACATCCTCACCGATCGGCTGCGTCGGCTGGAGCGCGACGGCATCCTGGTTCCACGCGCCTACCAGGAGCGCCCGCCGCGCTTCGAATATCGCCTCACCGCCGAGGGCCGGGATCTTGCTTCGGCGCTCCGACTGCTGGCCGACTGGGGTACCCGTCGGCACGACCCGACCGACACCGGCGGTTCCTCCGGCCCGATGCCGGCCCATCACGACCGATGCGGGACGACACTCGAGACCCGCTGGTTCTGCCCGACCTGCGCCGTCGTGGTCGACGAGCCGTCCGATCCGGAGGTCCGCCGCGTCTGACCCGCGGGTCGGCCGGAAGCCGTCGGGCGTACACTCGGACGCATGGACGACGAACGCTGGCAGCCCGGGATGCCCGCCCTTGACCGGCAGGCGGTCCGCACCCCAGGCCTGCCGCCAAGTCTGGCTGCGCTCCCTGCGCGCTCGGTGCCCGAGACTGCCCCGACGCCGCTGCAGAAGCAGTACATCAACGTGTCGGCTGTCGCTCTCGTCGCCGGCGCGGTCGCCATCACCGCACTGGAGCTCGGGACCCCGCTGGACAGTCCGTTCATCAAGGTGTGTGTCCTGATTTCCGCGCCGCTGATCATCCTGGTCAACGGCGACGCCGTCGTGCGCATCTGGCGATCGGCGTGGGCCTGGATGCCCGTCAACAGGGGACGCGGGCTCTTCCGGCTCATCTGGGTCGCGGCCGGGATCAGCGGCTTGCTGGCGATCGCCGCCGCGGCCACGGCCGTCCTGCTGGCATGAGGGTGCTCCAATGAGCGACTGGGAGGTGAACCTGGCGGCGCTCGGGCGCGGTCCCGACGGTCGCTCGACCGACGTCCCGTCCGGCCGCGGGGTGCCAGACTGGCTGGCCGCCACCCTGAACTACTGCACGCGCTGCGGGGGCGATCTTCGCCTCGGCCCCGTCGAAGGCGAGGACCGCGACCGGTTGGCCTGTGCGTCCTGCGGCCACGTCGCGTACGTCAACCCGCGCCTCGTGGTCACGACGATTCCGCTGCTCGGTACCGGGGAGGTGGTCCTCCTTCGGCGGGGGATCGAACCCGGTCGCGGCTGGTGGGCCCAGCCGGGTGGGTTCCTCGAGGTGGACGAGACCGTCACCGAGGCGGCGATCCGTGAGACCCATGAGGAAACCGGGCTGATCGTCGAGCCGGGCGAGATCATCGGTCTCTACTCACGGATCGAGGCCGCCGTCGTGGTCCTCGCCATGGAGGCGCGTGTCGTCGGAGGCGAATCCCGCCTCAATCCCGAGGCGCTTGAGATCACGCCGTTCGCACCGGAGCGCATCCCATGGTCGGGGATCGCGTTCAAGACGACGCACTGGGCGCTGCGCGACTGGATCGGGCGGCGCCATCCGGAACTGCATCCTCGTCTCGACGATCGAGCCCGCCCGGAGGAGTAGCTGGCGAGCTCCGGAGATCGCGACGTCAGATTGCGAATCCGGCCGTCGGCCGCGACGGTCGGACGCCGGGGCCGGGCGTCGGAGCGGGCACCGGCCCCACCAGCTCGCCGATGTCGATCCGTCGCCGGGTGGCATCGACCGGGATCCCGCGATCGTTGTAGCCGACGACAAAGATCCACATCGTGCCGTTCGGGCGCAGGGCCGGCAGGTCGAACTCCGTCGCGAAGGCCACCGGCCGCCCGGCACTGGGTGCGGCGTTGGGTCGGAAGTCGAACCGCTCGAGTGTGTGCTGCCCGCGCGACTCGAGACGAACATCGACGTAGCGGACTGGAGCGGCCAGGTAGCCGCTCACGATCAGGCGCTGTGTCGTGATCATCGTCCTCGACGCGGACGGCTCGAGGATGGCGACGGAAATGGGCCGAGGCGAACGTGCCGGCTCATCGGTCGGTGTGGATGTGGCCGGCGGTCGATCGCGCTGCGCGGCCTCCGGGTCGCCGGCTGTGGACCCCCGTGGACCTGCAAGCCCAACGACGACGACGGAGGTGATGACGACCACCCAACCCGTCAGCGCGATCCTGCCGCGTTGGCGCGGTCCGCGGCCTCCCCCAGGATCGAGCGGCCGGATCTCCTGGACGAGCTCATCGTCCATCTCGCGGCCCTCCCCGGTTCGACCCCGTTCAGCTGAGGTCGATGTAGACGTTCTTGACTTCGGTATAGAGATCGAGCGCGGACATCCCGAGTTCGCGCCCGATGCCCGACATCTTGTAGCCGCCGAACGGTGCCTCGGTGTGAACCGAGCTGTTCGAGTTCACGCTGATCACGCCGGCCTGCAGCGCGCGGGCGGAGCGCAGAGCGCGTCCGATGTCGCGGCTCCACACCGAACCCGACAGTCCGTACGGCGTCGCGTTCGCGAGGCGGAGCGCCTCTTCCTCCGTGTCGAACGGGATGATCGACACGACCGGCCCGAAGATCTCCTCACGGGCGATCCGCATGTCGTTCGTCACGCCGTCGAAGATCGCCGGCATCAGGAATGCCCCGTCGGCGAGGCCCGCTGCCGTTGGCACACGACCGCCGGCGACAAGGTTGGCGCCCTCGGCGATGCCGGCTTCGACGTAGTCCATGACCCGTTCTCGCTGCTTGAAGCTGACCAGCGAGCCGACCTCGGTGGCGTCGTCGAGCGGATCGCCGACCTTGACCTTCTCGGTCGCCGCGGCGAACAGCGCGACCACCTGGTCGTGCACCGAACGCTCCACGATGATCCGGCTCCGTGCACAGCAATCCTGGCCGCAGTTGTCGAACACGGAATACGGCGATTCCCTGGCGAACTTCTCGAGATCAGCGTCGCCGAAGACGATGCTCGGGCTCTTGCCACCGAGCTCCAGGCTGATCTTCTTCACGTTGCCCGAGGCGAGGCGCATGATCTCCTGGCCCGTGGTGGTCTCGCCGGTGAACGCGATCTTGCCGACACCGTCGTGGGCCGCGATCGCTGCGCCGGCGCTGCCACCCGGTCCGGTGACCACGTTGAGGACGCCCCCCGGAATGCCGGCTTCGAGGGCCAGTTCACCGAGCCGGATCGCCGTGAGCGGCGAAAGGCTCGCCGGCTTCAGGATGCACGTGTTGCCCGCGGCCAGGGCTGGCCCCAGCTTCCAGCTGGCCATGAGGATCGGGAAGTTCCAGGGCACGATGAGCCCCACCACGCCGATCGGCTCGCGCAGGGTCATGTCGAGGCCCGGTTTCGACACGGGGATCGTCTGGCCGAAGATCTTGTTCGCGGCGCCCGCGTAGTAGTCGAAGACGAGGCTCGCCCCGATCACTTCGCCGCGGGAGCCCGAGATCGGCTTGCCGACATTCCGCGTCTCCAGCTGCGCCAGTTCCTCGCTGTTCTGCTTGACGAGGGCAGCGAACTTCGAGAGCGTGCGCCCGCGCTTGCCCGCGGCCCAATTCGCCCAGCCCTTCGGGTCGTCGAACGCCTTTCGAGCGGCTGCAACCGCACGATCGACGTCGGTTTTCCCGCCGAGGGGAGCCGTGGCGATCACCTTGCCGGTCGCCGGGTTGACGACCTCGAAGGTCTGGCCATCGGCGGCGGCGACCTGCTCCCCACCGATGACCATCGTGGTGCGGATGATCTCCGCCGTGGCGGCTGAGGTTGTGACCTGCTGTTCGATCGTCATCGGGTGGTCCTCACGGGTAGGTCTCGCGGCCGTCGCTCAGGGTGCGGCCGCCGTACAGGGTGCGGGTGGTCCGGGATGCGTGTCCCGATGATACGCCCCGGGTCGCCGGGTGGCCGGGTGGCCGAACCTGCGCTACTCGTCATGGGCGTCGCCTGACGCGCGAAGCCCCGGAGTCGGTTCGCGGCACGCGGCACACGCGTGAAATGGCACAGATCGGGGCTCGGAAGCCCCTTCCCGCTACGGATCACTCCTCTGTGGTGTGCGCTGGGGTCGACCTGACGCGATCTTGCAGCGGCACTCCCTACGGTTGTGCCCGGTTGCCCGGTCGCCCGGTCGCCCGGTGCGTCCGGGCACAGTTCAGACCCGATCGCGCCCGTAGACGTCGCGCCGCAGGCCGGTGACGATCGCCGTCAGTTCGGGCCCGGAGACACCCATCCGCTGGAGCGCGTGGCGGGCGAGTTCGAACGCGGCCTCGGCATCGGGGTCGGCGATCCGGCGCGCGCCGACATCCCGGAGGTCCACCACCGAGTGTTGCCCGCGCGCCCGGGCCGCGATCATCAGGCGCGGGTTGATCCGCAGCGCGCGCTCCGTCGCAAGCCGGGCCGATAGCGGGTCGCCGACCGCGATCACGAGGACATTCGCATGGTCGAGCCCGCAGCGGGCGAGAATCGCCGGGTTCGCGGCATCGCCGAACAGCGTGGCGGCCCCGGTCTTCGACAGCTCCTCGAGCCGACGCGGGTCGCGATCGACGACCACGACGCGGAAGCCGCGGTTTCGGACGGCCTTCACGACGACGCCGCCGACGTGCCCACCGCCGAGGACAACGACCGCCGGCCGGTGCGCGTCGGCCTCCTGGGTGAGGAGCTGTTCGGTGCGCGAGGTGCCGGCCATGCCGGGACGTGGAGGCTGGACCTGGGGGCCGGTATCGGGATCGGGCGCGTACCTCCCATCGTGCCCTTGGGCTTGGTGGTCGCGCCGCGCCTCCAGGCGAGTTGCAAGGTGCGTCGCCGCACCCTGCGCAAGTGGGCTGACCAGGATGCTGACCACCGCCGTGCCCAGGATCAGGTTGTAGGCCTGGGCGGACAGGATCCCCAGGTCAAGGCCGTTCTCGGCAAGGATGAAGCTGAACTCACCCACCTGCGACATCCCGGCCCCCAGCAGCAGTGCGGAGCGGACCGGGAGCCGTCTCCACCAGCCCAGGAGTGCGATGACCGCGCCCTTGCCGACCACCGCGAGGCCGACCAGAAGAGCGATCGTCGGCAGGTCGTCGAGAAGCGCCACAGGGTCGAGCAGCATTCCTACCGACACGAAGAACAGCACCGCGAAGAGGTCGCGGAACGGGATGACCTCTGCGGCGGCCTGGTACGACAGGTCGGATTCAGAGACGAGCAGTCCCGCCACGAACGCCCCCAGCGCAAGTGACAGCCCGAACAGCGCGCTCGATGCGAATGCCGTCAGCAGGGCCGTCGCGACCACGGCGAGCAGGAACAGCTCGTTCGATCCGAGCCGGGCGACATAAGCGAACCCGAGCGGGAGCAACCGGGTCCCCAGCACGTATGCCAGGACGAGGAAGATTGCTGCCTTCACGAGTGCGATGACGAGGGGACCGATGAAGTCGGCGCCGGCCAGCGGGGGCAGGGCGACGATGAACAGGATCGTCGCAATGTCCTGGACGATCGACCAGCCGATCGCCGCTCGACCGTGGAGGCTATCGGTCTCCCCCCGGTCGAGGAGCGTCTTGATGACGACGAGGGTCGACGAGATGGACAGGCACGCGCCGATCACCAGCGCCTCGCGCAGTTCGTGCCCGAGTACCACCATGACGATGGCGCCGACGCCGAGCACGATCGCGATCTGGACGACCCCGCCCGGCAGCGCCACGTGACGGATCTCGCGCAGCTCGCGGATCGAGAACTCGACGCCGAGAGCGAAGAGCAGGAGCACGACGCCGACGTCGGCGAGAACGGCGATCCGGTTCTCCTCGCCGGCGTTCTCAGGCGACAGCGCCCCGATGGCGATGCCGGCGAGCAAGTAGCCCACGATGGCCGGCTGGCGCAGGCGCAGCAAGATCGCCCCGCTGACGAGCGCCGCGGCCACCGTCCCACCGAGCTGCAGGATGAAGCGGAGCTGCTCGGTCAACTCGAGATCGAACGCGTAGGCCGAGAGATCAGGCATCGGCGACCCAGAACTCGGGTCGCATCGCGATCAGCTGCCCGCGCGGCCGCCGCGCTCGACTGCGGCCATCGCAGCCCCCACGATCCCTGCGTCGTTGCGGAGCCGCGCCGCGACCACCGGTACCTGAACGGTGAGCCGACCGATGAACCTCTCGGCGCTCTTGCTGATGCCTCCGCCGACGATGATCAGCTTCGGCGAGAACAGCTTCTCGATCGCCAGGAGATGCTCGTCGAGATCCTGGGCCCAGGCCTTCCACGACAGCCCGCGCCGGACCTTGGCGGAGGAAGCGGAGCGACGCTCTGCGTCCCTGCCGCGAATCTCCATGTGGCCCAGCTCCGTGTTCGGGACGAGCTTCCCGTCGCTGAACATTCCGGATCCAACGCCGGTGCCAAGAGTCAGGACGAGGACCACGCCGTCGCGGCCCACGCCGGCCCCGAAGCGCATCTCCGCGAGGCCAGCCGCGTCGGCGTCGTTGATCATGACCACGGTCCGTCCGAGGGCCTTCGTCAGCGCCGCGTCGGCGTCATAGGCCACCCAGCCCGCGTCGATGTTGGCCGCGCTGCGCGTCACCCCGTCGATGACGACGGACGGGATGCCGATCCCGACCGGTACCCCGGCCAGTGCCGCCGCAAGGATCGGCGGTCGGGCGGACGTCGGCGGGTCGCTCGAACCGGCCGGCTTCCCCGCGACCGCCGCGTCCAGGGTCCGCTTGACGAGCCGTCCGATCGTGCGACCGACGGCCCCCGGCGTCGACGGATCGGGCGTCGGCACGCGGATGCGGTCCGTGAGCAGGAGACCCGTGTTCGCGTCGACGAGGGCCGCCTTGATGCCGCTGCCACCGACGTCCACGCCGATCGCCAGGCGACGCTCGCGCGTCTTCGCGCCACGCCGGGTGGGCGGCGTCGCGGTCCGGATGGTGGTGGGCTCGGCCATCGTCAGAAGTAGTTCACGGAGATGCCGCCATCGACCACCATCTGGGCGCCGTTCGTCCAGCGAGCCTCGTCGGAGGCGAGATACAGCGCCATGTAGACGATCTCCTCGGGCTTGCCGAAGCGCCCCGTCGGATTCCTGGCGAGGCGGATCTTCTTTGCCTCTTCGTCCTTGACCAGCCAGTCCATGAGGAGCGGCGTCTCGACCGGACCTGGGCAGATCGCGTTCGTGCGGACACCTTGCGGACCGAACTGGACGGCGAGGCTCCGGGTGAGCGCGAGGAGCGCCCCCTTTGATGCCGTGTACGCGTCCTGCGGAACGGAGCAGCCGAGCAGTGCGACGAAGCTGGCGATATTGATGATCGAGCCGCCGCCGCCCGCGATCATCGCGGGAATGGCGTACTTGCAGCCGAGGAACACCCCGCGCACGTTGACAGCCATGACCTGATCCCAGGTCTCGACATCCGTATCGGTCACCGAGTGGTCGGCCTCGGGCATGACCCCGGCGTTGTTGTAGAGCGCGTCAACGCGGCCGTAGGTCGCCAGCGCATGATCGACCATGGCCCTGGCGTCGGCCTCCTTCGAGACATCCGTCTTGATAAAGGTGGCCTCGCCGCCGGCCTCACGAACCAGCCGGACCGTCTCCTCGCCGGCCGCCTCGCCGAACTCGGCGACGACGATCTTCGCGCCCTCCGCCGCGAACATCAGGGATGCGATCCGGCCCATGCCGCCGCCGGCGCCCGTGATGATGGTGACCTTGTCCTTGAGTCGCACCTGTCCGGAACCCTCCGCTCGTGTCTGTTCGATGACCTTCCCTCGTGCCGGGAAGGATAAGCGACCGCCGACGCCCGCAGGCGCCGGCGGTCCCGGATCGCACGGATTGGTGGCCGCGGCGCTCAGCTCCGCTCGAGATACGTCTCCCGGTCCCACGCATGCACGACCGAGTCGTATGTGTCGCGCTCGACGCGCGCGGCGTTCAGGTAGTGGTCCACGATGTCCTGACCGAAGATCTCGACCGCCGCGCTCGACTTCTCGAGCGCCTGGATGCCCTCCCACAGTGCCCGGGGCATGCGCTCCACGCCGGTGGCGATGTAGCCGTTGCCCTTGAACTCGTCCACGAGCGGCAGCTCGTGCTCGATGCCGTAGAGACCGGCGCCGACCATGGCCGCGTAGGTCAGGTAGGCGTTCATGTCACCGCCGGGGAAGCGGTTCTCGACATGGAGCGCGTTGCCGTGCCCGACGAGCCGGAAGCCCGTGGTGCGATTGTCGCGGCCCCAGACGATGTTCACCGGCGCCCATGACAGCGAGGCATAGCGCTTGTACGAGTTGATGTTCGGGGCGATGAACGGGGCGAGTTCACGCGACAGCGCCATCATCCCGGCGACGAAGTGGCCGAACTGCTTCGAGATGCCGTACGGGCCGCCGGCGGCCGCGTCGTGGGTGAGCGACTTCTCACCCGCCGCGTCCCAGATGCTCATGTGGAGGTGCCCGGACGAGCCCGTCCAGCGGTGGTCCGGCTTGGCCATGAACGTGATGCCCCAGCCGTTGAGGTAGGCGATCTCCTTGGCGCCGTGCTTGAAGAGCACGCTCCGGTCGGCCGATTCGAGGACATGGTCGTAGCGGATGTTGACCTCGTGCTGGCCGGGCGCGGCCTCGCCCTTGCTGAACTCGATCGGGATCCGGGCTTCGGTCATCTGGTTGCGCAGGAGGCGGTGGAGCGGCTCGGCCTTCGTCGCCTGCAGCAGGTGGTAGTCCTCGTTGTAGTAGCCGAACCGCTCGGGGATCGCCCAGCCCTTGTGGTGCTGGTCCTCCCACGAATCCTTGAGCACGTAGTACTCGAATTCGGAACCGGCCTTGATCGTCAGGCCCATGGCCGCGGCGCGCTCCACCTGGCCCTTGAGGATGGTCCGTGGTGAGACCGGGATCTCCTGGTGCGTCTCCTCGTCGATCGTGTCCGACAGGACGAGGGCGGTCTTTTCGAGCCACGGCAGCACGCGCAGGGTGTCCCAGACCGGGGAGGCGATCCAGTCGCCATAGCCCGTCTCCCAGTTCATGAGCTTGTAGCCGTCGGGGGTGTTCATCTCCATGTCCGTGCCCAGGAGGTACGTACAGAAGTGGGCGCCGTGGTCGATGACGCCGTTCAGGAATGCCTCGCCCTGGACGCGCTTGCCCACGAGCCGGCCCTGCATGTCGGTGAGGGCCACGATGATCGTGTCGATGCGCCCGTCGCGGACCATCTGCTCCAGCTCGACCAGCCGGGGATGCTTGTCGTGATGCCCGTCGCTGCTCATCGTGCCTCTCTTCGTGTGTGTTGATGCGAGGGCCCGCCGGGGTAGCCCGGCCGGCCCTCGATCCAAGGTCCAGGTGGGCCCGGCCGCTGCCGGGCCCGTGATCCGAAGGTCGGCCTAGGAGACGATCTCCTCGGCCGCGTGTTCGAACTCCTTCTCGAGTTCGGTGAGGTCGGCATCGGCGCCCATCACCTTCGGGCCCTGGAAGCGCGACTTCGCCCAGGCGAAGTAGTACACCACCAGCAGGGCCACCACGATCAGCATGAACGTGATCGAGATGTTGCCCGAGGTCGGGAAGCTGAACAGGACCATCAGGACGAGCACCCAGAACACGGCGACCATCGCGACCGGCTTCGAGAACCGGCCGAGACTCCAGACGCGTTCCTTGAGCCACTCCTTGGTGGTCATGCCGAGGTAGATCACGATCCCGTACGCGGCGTACAGGAAGATCGTGCTGATCGCGGTGACGATGACGATGGCCGTGCCGCCACCCAGGCGGAACGCGACCAAGGTCAGGATGAACGCACCCACGACCATCCCGGTGAGGGCGTTGGCCGGCGTGCGGTACTTGTGCGAGACCTTCTTGAGCCAGCCGCTGCCGGGCATTCCATCGTCGCGGGCGAACGCGTAGAGCATCCGACCGGCCGAGGCGACCGACGAGAGGCCGCAGAAGCTCATGGCGATGGCGATCGCGCCACCGAAGATGGCCGCCAGCCCACTGTCAAGGTTCTGCTGGAGGATGTAGACCACGGCCGCGTTGTTTCCGAAGTAGTACTGGCTGTACTTGTCCGCATCGTCGAGCTGCCCGAAGAGCGGCGTCAGATCCGGCAGGTGCAGGGTGAGCGCGACCAGGAAGACGAACCCGACGAGCGCCGAGACGGCGACCGAGAGGAAGAGTCCCCAGGCGCTGGCGACGCGGGCGCCGACGGTCTCCTCGGCCACGTGGGCCGAGGCGTCATAGCCGGTGTAGGTCCAGTTGGCCAGGAGCAGCGAGAAGAAGAAGGCGACGAAGACCGGGGTGTACGTGCTGGCGGCCCCCATCGACAACAGGTAGAACGGCGTGGTCGTGTCGGGTGCGACCCCGGCCCACGGCGGGATGCGGATCTCCCATGAACCGAGCGTGTCCTGCGGCTGGATCGCGAAGAGCGTCAGCCCGGCGTCCCTGGCCGTGTCCTGTGTGCCCAGGATGAAGAGGGCGGCCGAGATGAGGATGACGAACGCGATGTGCCACCACACACTGATCTGGTTGAGCAGGGCGACGACGTTGATGCCGGCGATGTTCAGCACGAGCTGGACGGCCATCAGGATCGCCATCGTCAGCAGCTGGCCGGAGATGAGCAGGGTGCCACCGACCGTGAGGATCTCGGTCGTGTTGTTGAGCGCGCCACCGGTCAGCGGGGCAATGATCGTCTGGTTGAGGAAGAACGCCGCGGCGAAGTTGATGCCGGCGACGATCGCGAACTGGCCGATCAGATTGAGCCAGGCGGTCCACCAGCCCCAGTTCTTGCTCTTCATCTTCGACGCCCAGTAGTACAGCCCGCCGGCCGTCGGGTACGCCGATGCGACCTCCGCCATCGAGGCGGCGATCGTGAGCACGAACACGGTGACGAGCGGCCAGCCGATGAGCACCGCGGCGGTGCCCGCCCAGGCCAGGCCGTAGTCGTACAGGATGACCGCGCCGGTCAGGATCGAGATGATCGAGAAGCTGATCGCGAAGTTGCTGAATCCGCCCATCGTGCGGAACAGCTCCTGGGCGTAGCCCAGCTTGTGCAGGTCCTTGATGTCCTGCTGGATCACGTCTTCGCGGGACTTGCCCTGTGTCATGGGTTCCTCCATCACTCCGAACGCGGATCGCGTCCTTGGCGATCCGACTGCCGGCGCGCCCTCCACGGCCGGTCGAGACGCCGGTCCATGTTGGGCCGGACCGGCCGGATTCAGCGGGAGTCAGAGCGCGCGGGCGGCCCTCCTGCCACGCACGCGTCGATACAGCGTTCGGTCCCTCGCTGCGTCCTCCTCTCTTCCGGATCGAGGGCCTTCATTGCGCCTGGGACGCGCGTCCAACCGGTGGGCGCAGGGATCGCGAGCATCTGGGCTGCTCGCCGGCGTCAATGGGCGGACTATACGCGAGTATTCGGCCGCTGCGAAGAGAGTTTCTGCAGGCGATCCGGCAGGATCCGCGGGCCTAGTAGAGCGTCGCGCCGTCCGTCGGCAGCGGATCTTCGAAGACGAAGGCCGCGAGCGGTGCATCGGGTTCGAACGACACGACCTCGGCATGGCGGGTAACGCCGCCGCCGATCGTCTCGATCAACCTGAGGATGGCGCCGTCCGCCCGGTCGACTGCGATCTGGATGTGGAAGTCGGGGCGGTCGGCGGCGAGCTCCGTCGAGCGCGGGTGATCGCACTCCACGACGATCGTCTCGCGACCGGCGACGATCTCCGTGCCCGAGATCCAGGTCCTGCCGGTGGCCAGCACGTTCTGACAGTACCCGGCCGGATGAACGAACGTGTCCGGGAGCGACTCCATCGGCAGTGCGGTCAGGGGTTCATAGACCCGCGAGGCACCAGGAAAGTCCTTGTCGGCCAGCCCCCGCGGCCGGTTCCTGATCGGTCGAGTTGTCGAGAGCCGATGGGCCGCCGAATAGGTCCTCACGACGGCGCCGTCCGACACCCAGACCTCGTAGCTGTCGGCCGGCCCGCGCGATGGATCGGTCGTCGTCACTCGGGCGTCGCCCTCGTGACGCAGGGCGACGTCCATGACCGCGAGGTGTTCGCCGCGGGCCGTCATCGTCCGCTCCTCGATGCGCATCCTGAGCGTCTCGAATCGGAGCTCCGCGTCGCGCATGAAGGTGAACAGCTCGGAGACGCTGGGGATGCCCGCCGTCAGGGCGACCAGCTCGGCTCGCCGCCGGCCGCTCGTCGCGACACCGAGCGCGCCGGCGCGATCCCAGCTCCGGTTTGTAGACATCTGGCGGATTGTAGCGGTCCGGACGGTCCGAGTTCGCCACCTATCTGCCTGGAGCGGCCATTCTCGAGGCGCTCCCGTAGACTTCCCGTCGATGGAGCCGATTTCAGCCGGGTACTTCCGCCAGGTCATGGGCCACTTCGTGACCGGCGTGAGCGTGGTCACCGCCCTCGACGGCGATCGCCCCGCCGGCATCACGGTGAATGCTCTTTCCAGCGTCTCGCTGGATCCGCCGCTGGTGATGATCGCGCTCGACCGCAGCCGCGTCATCACACCCGTTGTCCGGTCCAGCGGTCGCTACGCGGTGAACATCCTCGGCGATGGTCAGCAGGCCCTCTCCGATTGCTTCGCCAATGCGCCGGTATCGCCGGGTCGCGACGAGTTCTGCGGAGCAGCCTGGCAGCACGGGCCGACCGGCCAGCCGATCCTCGATGGCGCGATCGCGAGCCTCGAGTGCACCATCGTCGAAACGTTCTCGGCGGGCGACCACGACCTGTTCATCGGCCGCGTCGACGCCCTGACCACCGGGCCGGCCGCGCCGGAACCACTGCTCTACTTCCGACGGCACTACGTGAGCATCGAACGCGCCGCCACGGCGCGGGTCGAGGGCAAGCCCGAGGGCTGACCGATGCCGACGGTACGCGCCAACGCGATCGATATCGGCTACGACGTGCACGGCGCCGGCCCGCCGGCCATCCTCCTCCACGGCGCTACCTCCTCGGGCCGCGAGGATTTCGCGGCGCAGATCCCGTCGTTCTCGAAGGCCTTCCTGGTTCACGTTCCGGACGCGCGTGGCCACGCCACGACAAGATGGGACGCGGCCGATGGCTTCGAATGTGCCTGGCTGGCCGACGACGTCATCGCATTCGCCGATGCTTTGGGGCTCACGACCTTTCACCTGGTCGGTTTTTCGATGGGTGCCATGACGGCGCTCCAGGTCGCCGTTCGACATCCCGAGCGACTCCGCACCCTGGCCGTCATCGGGATCACGACACAGCGCGAGCCGCGCGCCTCGATCACCCGTCGGTTGATGGATCCGGAGCGGATCGATCGAGAAGACCCTCGCTGGGCCGCGGAACTGGCCGCACGACACGATCCCGTGCAGGGACCCGGGGCATGGCGGCGCCTGCTTCCCGCGATCGCCGCCGACGTGGCCCGCCAGCCGCTTCTCACGCCGCGAGACCTGCGCCGAATCGCGCTCCCGGCGATGGTCGTGTGCGGCGACCGCGACCAGTTCTGTCCGGTCGACCATGCCTGGGGGCTGCAGCGCCAGCTGCCCGATGCGCGGCTCCTCGTCGTGCCCGACAGCAGGCACGAGGTGATGGTCCACCGACCCGGACTGTTCAACGAGGCGATGGCCGGCTTCTATCGCGCCACCGAGACGACGGCGCGGAGCCGGTCCGCCCGACAACCGGAGCGTCGAACGTCGTCCGCCCGGGCTCCCGCCCCGGAGTCCGATTCCGGGCCGACCGATCTCCTACGTGCGCCCGACCCTGGCGCCGATACAAAGGCCGAGACGGAGGTGTCCCAGTGACCACGCTGCTCGTTCTGTACCGCCGTCCAGAAGGTGGCGAGGAGGCCCTGGCGACGCTGGAGCGGCGCTATCGCGATGAGCACCTGCCGCTCGTTGCCCGGACGCCGGGGCTGCGCGCCACCCGGGTCGGCCGGGTGGCCGAGGCCCTGGGCGCTGAGACCGACCTGGTTCTGGCAACGGCCATGGACTTCGACGATCGGGCGGCGCTGGACGCGGGTCTCGGTTCCGACGCCATGCGCGCGGCCGGACGAAACCTGCGCGAGATTGCCCCCGGTCTCGCAACGTTCCTTGTCGTGGAGGATGCGCCAGACCTGGCTTCGGCGGCCGCCCAACGCGACGGCTGAGCGTCGGTTTGGACGCCAAAGCTCCGTTTCGCGCCGTCGCACGGCGGCGGGTGGGTGATACTGTGCCGACGCATCCACGAGGAAACGCGTGACCGAGCGAGCTGATTCGACCACCGCGAGCGCGATGTCCAACGCGACATCCGGCTCGATGTCCAGCGGAACCGGCGACGATCCGATGACGGTCCGGCTGACGTTCCCGGCCGTGGGCGACGCGGGGCAGGTTCCCGGGGTCGCGCTCGTCACCCTGGATCGACCGCGGGCGCTCAACGCCCTCGACTTCGCGACGATCGCCCGCCTGACCGACATGCTCGAGGCACTCGACGCGGATCCGGACTGCCGGGCAATCGTCATCACCGGGGCGGGGGATCGGGCGTTCGCGGCCGGCGCCGACATCCGCGAGCTGGCGGTTCAGACGCCAACATCGCTCAGCCGTGACAACCACTTCCATCGATGGGAGCGGATTGCCAAGATTCGCACGCCGCTCATCGCCGCAGTCCGCGGTGCCGCGCTCGGTGGTGGCTGCGAGCTCGCGATGACCTGCGACATGATCGTAGCGGCCGACGACGCGACGTTTGGGCAACCGGAGATCCGGCTCGGGGTCATGCCCGGTGCCGGCGGAACGCAGCGGCTCACCCGCGCGATCGGCAAGGCCCGCGCGATGGAGCTGGTCCTGACCGGCCGACCGATGACGGCGCCCGAGGCGTACGCCGCGGGACTGCTGACCCGCGTGGTCCCTGGCGCCCAGGTCATCGCCGCCGCCCTTGGGCTTGCCGCCGAGGTTGCCGCCATGGCGCCCGTCGCGGTGCGCGCGGCCAAGGAGGCCGTGCTGCACGCCGCCGAGGTTTCACTCAGCGCGGGGCTGGAATTCGAGCGCCGGAACTTCTATCTGCTCTTTGATACCGAGGACATGCACGAGGGCACGGCCGCATTCCTTGAGAAGCGGCAACCAGCCTGGAAGGGTCGCTGAACGGCGGGGGAAGCCGGTTCAGTCGAGGAGGACGGAATGGAACGAGATCAGGGCGGAGGCTCGGACTACGGACGCGATCTCGAGCGTGAGCTCGGCGACGAGCCGGCGCCGGCCTGGCGGGACTCACCTCCGGACATTCTCTCGCCGATCGATCCCAATGCGCCGGTGAGCGGCCACGTCGCACCGCGACCGGCCTCGTCGTCAGCCCCCGCGGCACCGGAGCACGACTGGGAGGCCGCCAGCGGGATGATCTTCCCGGCATTTCGGCCGGTCGGAACCGCGGGCCTTCGGGTCGAAGAGATCGATCAGGCGAGGTTGCTCGCGGAGGTCGCCAAGAGCCACGCTCAGCCGATCGTCGATGAAGGGCCGTGCGGGTTGGCGGTCGTGTACGCCCTCCATGCGGGCGCCTACGACGTGATCGTCAACGGCGACCACCTGCTGTCGTGGAACGTCGGCCCGGAAGAGATCCAGGACGCCGCGATGCGCAACCTCGAGGCATGGGCCGCCGGAGCCGCCTGGATCGAGGAGGCGTCGGGCGATCGACGTCTTCTTTCGAGCGACACGGGCGATGGTTGGGATGCCAGCCGGATCCTGGTTGCCGGGGCGCGCGAGCATCTCGCCGATCAGCTCGGACGCGATGGGCGGGTCCTCGTCGGACTCCCCGACCAGCACCTCCTCGTGGCCGGCACGTTGCGCCCGGACGACCCAGATTTCGCAACCCTCTTCGCCGACTTCATCGTGGAGCAATCGGGCGGCGCCGACATGCCGATCGACCGGCGAGTCTTCGAACTCGTTGACGGCCGCCTCGTCGAATTCGCCGGCTGACCCTCCGGTGACGGCGGCAGGCTCGTTCGCCGGTCTTCGCTACGACGTCGACGCGGCGATCGCGACGATCGTGCTGGATCGCCCTGACGCGCTGAACGCCTTCACCGTTCCGATGAAGGAGTCGCTGCTCGTGGCGCTCGACGCGGCCGAGGCGGATGCGCGTGTCCGTGCCGTCGTCCTGACCGGTGCCGGCCGCGCGTTCAGTGCCGGTCAGGACCTCAAGGAACGCCTCGATCCCGATGCGGCGCCGCTCGATGTGGAGCTGCGCGAACGCTACAACCCGATCGTTCGGGCGATGCGTCGGTCGACGAAGCCGATCGTGGGGGCCATCAACGGCATCGCGGCCGGCGCGGGGGCATCGATCGCGTTTGCCTGCGACGTGCGGATCGCCGCCGAGAGCGCGTCCTTCCTGCTCGCCTTCGGGAGGGTGGGCCTGATCCCGGATTCGGGTGCCACGTGGCTGCTGCCTCGCCTCGTCGGGGTGGCCAAGGCCGCCGAGCTGGCGCTCCTCGTCGAGCCGCTCTCGGCGCACGATGCCGAGCGGTTCGGGCTCGTCGCGCGGGTCGTCCCCGACGCCGATCTCGCGTCCGAGGCGCGAGCAGTGGCCCTGAAGCTCGCCCGTCTCGCCCCGCGCGCCCTCGCCTGGACCAAGCGCTCAATCAATGAGGGATCCACGCTGTCCTTCGATGCGGCGCTCGAGCTGGAAGCGGACCTCCAGGGCGAGGCCGGTCGAACGGCCGATCACGCCGAGGGAATCAGCGCGTTCCTCGAGAAACGCGCGCCGCTCTTTCGCGGGGAGTGACCTACGGGATCGTGGCCTGCACGACGTCGGTCTGCGCGACGAGGAACTTCCCGAACGGGGTATCGCGGAATGTCTGGACACGGAACCAGTACGTGCCGGACGTCATGCCGCCCACCTCGGCCGTTCCGGCCCCAAACGTCGTCCCGACCCAGGCCGCCGGAGATCCGCCGAGGTAACTCGGCTCGGGATTGTCGGCCGAATACACGAGCTTGTCGAAGGAGTAACAGGCCGACGCGCTCGCGTACGCGGGCCAGCTGAACGATCCACCGCCGGGACCCGGCGTGATGGCGAGCGCCCCGAGCGCCTTGACCGCCTTGGAAGTGACAGACTTGATGTCGCTCGCCCCGATGACCCGGTTTTCCGCATCGAACGCCATCGCCCGGTAGTAGACGGTCGTGCCGCCATCGAGCGACGCGTCGAACGACTGCTTCTTGGTCCAGTCGGTCGTATAGGTGTTGCCGAAGTCGACCGCGCCACCCTCCGGCGGATAGGCCAGCGGGATCGTCGGTGTCGTGTTGCGCAGCGCCGTGTAGTGATTGAAGGCATCCCCCGTGAACTTCGACCAGTCGAGCACCACGCCGCCGTCACAGCTCGTCAGGCTCAGGGTCATCGCGGCCACGGGCGGCGCCGGTGTCGGCGTGGGTGTCGGTGTCGGCTTGGGAGTGGGCTTGGGCGTGGGCTTGGGCGTGGGCGCGGCTGTCGGGGCCAGCGTCGGCAACGGCGTCGGATCGGGCGTCACGAGAGGCGCCGCGGTCGGATCTGCCGGCCGCGCGGTGGCCAGCGGACGCGGCGTCGAGGCACGGGTCTCGAGGTCCAGGTCGATCGCCGTCATCACGCCCAGTTCGTGACCGAGCGCGCGATCGATCTTCGCGTTGCGCAGGAGCCATGGATCCTGGAGGTCGTCCGGATCGATGGTGCCGATTGCGAGATCCGCGCCGCCCGCCCCAAGGCCCACGGCGACCGAACGACCCTCGACGATGGTCGCCTCGATCCCCGGCCCGTCGACCGCGACGTCGTGCTCCAGGCTGCGCTCGACGACCTGCTCACCACCGGTAACCGGTGATCGATCGAGATCGAAGGCCGTCCCCAGCGCCCGCCAGGTGACTGTTGCCGTGGTGACTTCGTAGGTGCCGCCGTTCACCAGAACCACCCGGTGGTAGGCGCGGCCGGCGAGTTGATCGAGGACGATCCGTGTCCGTCCGAGCGTCGCGATCCGCATCTCGGCGCCGCCGGAAAGGCGCGCCTGGCTCGCCCCGAACTCGAGCGTGGCACGACCGTCGGCGGCAACGCTGATCGCGTCGCCCGCACGCAGTTCCGTGCCGGCCGTCAGGGGCGAGGTCGTGGCATCACGCGTCAGGGTGGCGCCGACCACGTCGGATGCGCGCGTCTCCGGGAGCCCCGGAAGGAAGAGCCCGGCCTGCAGGCCGACGATTCCGACGACGAACGCCGCCGCGACGGCGAAGACCGTCCAGCGAGGTGCCGGCAGGACGGTCGGCGTCCGCCGCACGACCCTCGGATCGCCGACGCGGGATGGGGCGTTGGTCCAGGGCGTCATCGGCCGGGATGATCGGCTCGTTGCGACGGCCGCTTCGTTCGCGACGATGTCCCATGTTGTCGTGGGAGCCGGCGCCGGCAATTCGGCCAGCAGCCGCGCCCGGAGGTCGGCGGCAAACGTCGCTGCCGGTCGCTCGACGGCTCCCGTCGCCCGTTGTGCGCGAACGCGCGAGCCACCCGCGGCGAGCTCCAGCTCAATCGCCTCGAGATCCGTATCGATCGCGAACATTCGATCGTCAGGCCGCATCGGTCGACTCCTGGAGGACCACGGCTCGAAGCGCGCGGAGCGCTCGATGGAGCTTGACGGCGAGCGTGGATCGGGAGCAGCCGAGTGCGCCGCAGAGCTCGTCGAGTTCGAGCCCGTCAAAGTACTTGAGGACGATGACGCGGCGGTGCGTATCGGGCAGGCGCAGCAGGGCGCGCCGCACGACGTCGCGATCGAGGGCGGCGGCGAACGCCGCCGCAGCCGCGTCATCACCCGGCTCCGGCACACCGGCCGTGTCGGCGTCATCGCCCCACCCGTCGGACGCGCGGACGCCGAGCGGGATCGTGCGGCGCCCGCGCCGGACGTGATCGACGACGGCGTTGGAGGCGACCCGGTAGAGCCAGCCCCCGAAGGCGTCGTTGCGGAATCCGTCGTGACGGACGGCGCTGAGAGCGCGTTCGAAGGTCATTGCGGTGAGATCCTCGGCCACGGTCCGATCGCCGACGCGGCGCACGATGAAGCCGTAGAGCCGTGGGAGATAGAAGTCGTAGAGCTCGCCGAACGCGGACGCGTCGATCCGGGAGCGAGCCACGAGGGCCTGCTCCCGGATCGCGTCCATGCGCGTGCTGGTCGAGTCACGGGACATCGGACGTCAGACGGTAGGAACGGATGGGTGGGGTAACCATCGACCAGCAGTACTCCCACCGGGCGGACCACCCGGGTCATCCATCCGTTCCCGACGTCCGTCGCCCTGCTCCTCGATTACTGGACGGTCAGGGTGGCGACCGGGGTGATCCCGAGCGTCACCTTCTGGCCACCCCAGTCGCCGATCGAAAGGACCCGGTAGAACCACGTCTGTCCGACCTGCACGTTGGCATCGACGAAGCGGGTCGTCGCGGGGTCGCCGATGGCGGCGATGACCTCGGTCCCGTCGTTGGCCGGGTAGGTGGGATTCGGGTTGGTCATCGACCGGACGACCTTGTAGTACATGAACCCATCGATGCCGCGCGCCTCCCATTCGAGGACGATGCCCTCCCCGGTCTGGGTGACCGAGAACCCGAGGACGTACGGCTCCGGAGTCGGCTTCGGTTCGAAGGTCGGCGTCTCGATGGCCTTCGCCGCACTCGCGGCGACGACCACGTAGCCGGATTCCGAGGATCGAACGCAGAACACCCGGTACCAGAGCTTGGTGCCGGCCGGCGCGTCGCCGTCATAGAACTTGGTCCCGCCGTCCCGTCCGACCACGCCCACGACCTTGTCGTTGTCGCCGGCCGGCCAGGTGACGGTGGAGTCCGTCGAGCGGACGATCTTGTAGTAGTCGAAGGTGCCCGGGCACTCGGTCCAGCGGACCTTGGGATGGCCCTCGACGATCGCCAGCTCGAGGCCGAGCGTTCCCGCGTCGGGGGTATCGGTCGGTGCCGGCTTGGTCACGATGCCGCGAAGGGGCGAGACGCACGCCGGGATGAGCTTGCCTTCGTATTCGACGACCGCGACCACCTTGTAGTAGACCTTCGTGCCGGCCGGCGCCTTGGCGTCGTACAGCACGGTCTTGCCCATGTCCTCGACGGCCCCGACCAGCGAGTCACCACTGCCCAGCGGCCAGGTGGCGGCATCGTTCGTGGAGCGGATGACCTTGTAGTAGCGGAACCCCACGGGATCGCAGGCGCCCCAGTCGATCACGACCTTCGAGCCGTCGAGGCTGACGGTCAGGCCGATGGTCTCGAGCTCCGGCTTGGGTTCGGTGACCGGGTCGACAACCTGGTCCGGCTTGTCGGTCGGCTCATCGGTCGTCGGCTCCTCGTCACCGGGCTCGCTTGCGTCGGGGCCCTTGGAATCGATCGACTCGGAGCCGGGCTTCGCGTCGACGCCGGCGCGATCGCCGTCCGTCGCCCAGTTGTCGAAGCCGGCGTGGCCGAAGATCGTGCTGTTCGAGTTCGTGTCGGACGCTGCGGATGCTGCTTCGTCGGCTGAGCTGCTGGCCGGGTTGGTTGCCGCGCCGTCCGGTCGGACCGCCGCTCCGAACGCGAGCGCCGTGACGAGGAACGCGCCCGCGATGGCGCCCGGCATGGATACGCCTAACCGGCGGCCCGACCGGCCACCGGTGATCTTGCGGGTGTGGTCCTCGAGCAGTTCGATGTCGTCGAGCGGCTCGCCGTGACCGCGCGGGTGGCGGTCGTGCTCCGGATAGCGATCCATTCTGCTGTCTCCCTTTGGTCCCCGAGACCGGTGGTGGCCGCCGCCGATCGGCGACGGGACAAGTCCGATGCAGACAGAACGCCCGGGAGGGCCTGGGATTACCAGGTCGAGCGCATCCGATGGTCATGGGGATGGGAGTACAGTCGGCAACGCTTCGTCGGGGCCGGATCGCCGGTGTCCCCGCGATCGGAGCGGGGTGAGGCATGGAGGACGTCATGACGAAACCGGACACGGCGCGGGCGATCCACGCGGCTCGCGCGCACCTGGCGGCGAACCCAGGGGATGGACGTGGTCCGGACAAGCCGGCGACGGCGGTCGTCGAGTCGGGACTGCGCTGCCGCGTCGATGGCGAATACGCCAGCCTCGTCAGTGACATGCCCCGCGCGGCCGGTGGCGCCGGTTCCGCCTCGAGCCCCGGTTGGCTCATGCGGGCCGCGCACGCTGCCTGTGACGCGACGGTCATCGCGATGCGGGCAGCCGACGTTGGGGTCGAGCTGTCGACGCTCGAGGTGACGGTAGGAAGTGAGTCCGACGACCGCGGCATGTTCGGTTCCGATGACGACGTCCCGGCCGGATCCCTGGAGACGGTCGTTCGAATCCGGATCGGCGCCGAGGGCGTGCCTGAAGGGGAGCTGCAGGACATCGTCCACTACGCGCTGGCGCACTCTCCGATCGGTAGCACGGTCTCCCGTGCGGTTCCCCTGCGCGAGGTCATCGAGATCGCCTGATATACCCTCGGTGACGAACGGCATTGACATTGACGTCGGCTCCGGATAGGTTCCCTAACGAACGTTAGGTAGGAGTTGCGTCCCGCGATGGCCATGCACGCCCAGATGCCGTCCCGGCGCCGCGAGATCGAAGACGCTGCCAGCGTCCTGTTCCGCGATCGCGGATATGCGGCGACGAGCATCCGCGACATCGCCCGCGAACTCGACATCCGCGGCGCCAGCCTGTACGCGCATGTGGCCTCGAAGGAGGACGTCCTGTGGGCGATCGTCGACCGGACTGCGTCGCGGTTCGAACGGGCCGCCGACGACGCGATTGCCGATCGCTCCAGGGCGCCCGATCCGATCGGGCGGATGACCGCCCTCGTGCGCGGGCACGTTCGGGTCATCACGGAGGACGTCGGCGCGGCGAGCGTCTTCATCTCCGAGTGGCGCTCGCTCGGTGAGATGCGTCGGGCCGCCGTGCTCGTGCGGCGCGACGCGTACGAGACACAACTTCGTGACGTGATCGCCGACGGCGTCGCGAGCGGCGACTTCACGATGACCGACGCCGCCATGACCGCGTCCTACCTCCTGACCGCCCTCAACGGCATCGCGACCTGGTACCGCCCGGATGGGCGTCTCGGCGCGGATCGCATCGCCGATCACTACGTCGATCTCTCCCTGCGAACCCTGACGGAGGACCACCGGTGACCGATCCGCTGAGTCTCGACCCGGTCCTCTCGCCCCAGGAGCGCGGTCGGCTCCCGTTCAACGAGGACCTCCCGCACGACGAGCGGTTCGAGCACTTCGAGGCCCATGTCCTCGCCGGAGGCAAGGTGGAGTCCACCGACTGGATGCCCGACGAGTACCGGACCGGCGTCCTGCGCTTCGTTGAGATGCACGCGAACTCGGAGCTGATGGGCGTCCTCCCCGAGCGCGAGTGGCTCATGCGCGCGCCGACGCTCCGCCGGAAGCTTGCGCTCACCGCGAAGGTCCAGGACGAGGTCGGCCACGCCCAGCTTCTCTACCGCGTGGCGGAGGACCTGGGGAAGCCGCGCGAGGCGATGTTCGACGATCTGCTTGCGGGCAAGACGAAGTTCCACAACGTCTTCCACTACCCGACGCGGTCCTGGGCCGACATCGGGGTCATCGCCTGGCTCGTGGACGCCGCCGCGATCGTCGCCCAGCAGGCGCTCCGCGACTCTTCGTACGCGCCGTACGCGCGAACGATGAAGAAGATCTGCTGGGAGGAGTCAGTCCACATCATGCACGGCCGCGACGTCGTCGTGACCATGGTCACCGGCACCGACGAGCAGCGGGCGATGCTCCAGGAGGCGCTCGATCGCTGGTGGGGCCCGCTGATGCAGATGCACGGACCGCGGTCGCCGCGGGAGAAGGATCGCGACCTCCACTGGCGGATCAAGGCGAAGACCTCCGAGGAGCTCCGCCAGGAGTTTCTGACGATCTACGTGCCGCGGATCCTCGAACTGGGCCTGACGCTGCCCGATTCCGAGCTCCGTCGCGACGACGACCTCGGCGAATGGCGCTACACGGAGCCGGACTGGCAGGAGCTTCGAACCGTGGTGACGAACCACGGACCAAAGTCCCAGGAGCGCCTCGAGTTCCGCCGGGTCAGTCGCGAAGAGACGCGCTGGGTGCGCGAGACGATCCTGCGGGCCGCGGGGGCCGCGGCATGAGCGATCAGGGCGCCGCCGGCCCGGGCGAGACGGGAACGCTCGAGCCGTGGGAGGTCTTCCGCCGCGAGAAAGAGGGCGATCCGATGCGTCACGGCGGGAGCGTCATGGCGCCCGATGCCCAGCTGGCGATCCACTATGCGCGAGAGCTGTATGGCCGAAGGCAGGAGAGCGTCGCGCTGTGGGTGGTGCGGCGGGCAGATGTGCACGAACTGGAGGATCCGGACCTGCTCCAGCCGCCGCTCGATCGCTCGTTCAAGAAGCCGGGCGGCCACGTGATGCGCGACAAGCTGGCGGCCGCTCGTGAGCGGTCCGGTCAGCCGAAGCCGAAGGCGCGCGAGGGATGAACGCCGAGCGGACGGGCGACACGGCAAACCTCGACCCGACAGCGCGGCTCGCCCTCGGTGAGCTCCTGCTGTCGATGGCCGACGACGAGTTCGTCATCGGTTTCAGCGACTCCGAATGGACGGGAATCGCGCCACTTCTTGAAGAGGACGTGGCGATGAGTTCGCTCGCCCAGGACGAGATCGGCCACGCCAAGGCGCTGTACGAGCTCCTCGCGGGGCTCCTTGACGACGGCCATGACGCCGATGCGATCGCCTACGATCGCGAACCTCCCGACTACCGCCACTGCCGGCTCCTGGACCATCCGCGCGGCGATTGGGCCGACACGATCGCCCGACGCTTCCTGTACGACACGGCCGATGCGGTGCGCCTGGAGGCCGTTGCGTCTGCGTCGTGGGCGCCGCTCGCCGAGCTCGTCGGCAAGATCCGCCGCGAGGAGCGCTACCACGTGATGCACGTCGGGGCGTGGCTGGAGCGATTGGCGCTGGCCGGCGGCGAGGCACGAGTTCGGTTGGAGGACGCGCTGGAGCGCCTCGCACCGGACGCGGCGACGGTCTTCGCGCCGCTTCGGGACGAGGCCGCGCTCGTCGCCGGTGGCATCCTGGCGGCCCCGATGAACGACCTCGAGGCCCGGTGGCGCACCATGATCGGCCCGACATTCGAGCGTCTTCGGCTCACGCCTCCTCCGCCAGCCACCGAACCGGAGCGGGGTCGTCTCGACCACACGGCAGCTTTCGAGTGGTTGCACAGCGAGTTCACCTCCGTCCGCCGTCTGGACCCGGCGGCGACGTGGTGAGCCCCACCGCCTCTCCCGCGCTCGTTGAGCCTCGGCGACCGCCGACGGTCGCGGCCGTTCATTCGGCGCTGGCCGAGGTCGCCGACCCGGAGATCCCGGTGGTGTCAATTGTCGATCTCGGGCTGGTCGCACGCGCGGCCGTGGACCCGACCGACGGCAGTATCCACGTCACCTTGCTCCCGACTTTTGTGGGCTGCCCGGCCCTCGACGTCATCCGCGCTGCGGTAGAGGAGCGCCTCGCGGCATTCGACCGCCCGGTCCGTGTCGATTTCTCGTTCGCGCCGCCCTGGACGTCGGATCGGATCACAACCCGCGGTCGCGAGCGCCTTCGCCGCTCAGGCTTCGCACCACCCTCGCCGGCCCCCGCCGCCGACGCTCCGACGCTGATCCAGCTGGCCCCGCCCGCGTCCGTCTCGTGCCCGCACTGTAGCTCCCGCCGGACCGTCCTCGAGAACGCCTTCGGCCCCACCCAGTGCCGATCGATCCACCACTGCACCGGGTGTCGACAGCCCTTCGAGGCGTTCAAGCCGGTCTGATCCTGGGCGTCGCCCAGCCCGGGTGGCCCCGGGCGCAGGACGGCGCTACTCGGGCCCGGCCGGCTCGTAGGTCCGGTAGTAGATCAGCTGACCGGCCTCCCCGCCCCGGGCGCCCTCACTCGGCACAAAAAGGGTCACCACGATCGCCATCTGTCCGCCGATCTCGATCCTTTCGACCGTTGGATTGGTGAACGCCGTGCTCCCGGCTTCAGTCCGGATGTCCAGTTGGTCGGCTTCGCCCGTCGCGTCGTCGTACAGGAAGACCCGCCATGTGCTCCAGTCGCCCTTGATGACCTGACCCTCGATGAGCGTGAAGTCGAACCCCCGGAAGCTGATGATGTCGCGATCCCCGACGCCGCCCATGACCCCGAGCGTCCGTACGGACTGTTCGAGCGAAGGCCGCTCGGCTGCGGCCCATGCCGTCCAGTCCGTCGTGCCGTGCGCCTGCCGATCAAGGTCGCAGTCGTCGTAGAAGTGGAAGCCGACATCGAGGAACGTACGGCTCGCCGAGTACAGGTTGGGCGTGCCCTCGGCGCAGGTCGACAGGCTGAGCGGCGCATCGAGCGTCTTCTGGGCCGCGCCGGCGAGCAGGTCCGTCCAGGTTGGGTAGTAGGCGAACCTGAGATGGTTCGGTGGCTCCTGCTCCCAGGCCACCACGTACCCGCCATCCGAGGCCGGCTTGATCGTTGGTTGAGAGGCCTGGTCGGCAAGCCGCACCCTCCAGGTCCAGTCGAGGAGGTTGCTCGACGTTGCCAGATGCACGTCGAAGGTTCCGGCGGCTTCTCGAAACGTGTGATACACGCCGATGAAACCACCAGTCTCGCTGGCTGAAATGATCTTCACGGCGTCCAAGACCTGGCCCCGGTCGTCCGTGACGCCGTATCTGCTCGCCGTGGCCCCGGCGGCGTCCTCGACATAGCTGCGAAGTTCGGATCGAGCGTCAACCGGCCTCGATGCTCCGAGGTCAGCCGGATCGGCCGTGCCCGCGGCGCCGCAGCCAATCACCGACCAGCAGGCGAGCGCCGGCAGCACGACCGCGCGGCACCGAGACGTCCATCCCTCTCGATCAATGATCATCCCGGCCTCGCGCCGCCGAGGGCGCAGAGCGCGCCGGCATCCGGAGCGCAGTACTCGACCCGCCCGCCGACCATGGTCATCTCCACGCGCACATCCGGAAGCTTGTCGACCGCCACGCTCCGCGGGTCGTCGCTGAGGACGACCAGGTCGGCGAGCTTGCCGGCGGTCACGGTTCCCTTCCGGTCCTCCTCGAAGGTCGCGTAGGCGCCGCCGCGGGTGATGAGCTCGAGTCCCTGCTCGACGGTCACCGCCTGCGCGGCCAACCATGGCGGCGGCGGGCCCGCCTCCTGCCCGATCCGGGTGGCGCCGTTCCAGAGCGCGGTCATCGCCGGGCCCGACGCGCCGTTGAGCTTGTCGCGGATCGCCCACGGGAAATCCGTGCTCCCGACCACCGGAACGCCGGCCTCCAGCAGGTCCCGCCAGCGCCCGGCCCAGGCGAGCCGGTTCGGCCCGAGCGTGGGCTCCAGGAGCTCGCCCCAGTCCGAGTTCATGAAGGGGAGCTGGATCGAGGCGAGGATGGACAGCTGACGCATGCGCTCCACCTGGTCATCGCGGATGACCAGCGCGTGTTCAATGCGGTGCCGGTGGGCGGCGTTGTGTGCACCGGCCAACGCCGCCTCGTACGCGTTCAGGACGAGGTCGTGCGCGGCGTCTCCGCACGTGTGGGTGGCGATCTGCCAACCCTCGTCGTGGAGCGAACGAACCAGGTCGGTCAGCTCATCGGGGGTCCAGTAGACATCCCCGTGGTAGTCGGGGCGATCGATGTGTGGCTCGGTCAGGAACATCTTGTCGGGATCGGCCCGGTCGGCAAAGATCTTGACGCCGCCGATCCGCAGGTGTGGACTGAACACCTGTCGCGGCTCGTAATCCCCGAACCAGACGCCGAACTTGTCCTCGAGGTAGTTCACCGGGAGGTAGCAGGCGACGCGGAGCCGAAGCCGATCCGCTTCGTCGAGCTCGCGGAGCTCGTCCAGGCGTTCCTGGTTGACGAAGAGCTCCGAGATGCTCGTCCAACCTCCGGCCAGTGCGTCCTCGATCGCGTCCTCGGCGGTTTCGATGCCGGACACACCACGATCCCCGATCCGGTGGCAGTGGGCGTCGTTGAACCCCGGGAGCAGGACGCGCCCGCCGAGGTCCACGATCGTGGCGCCCGGAGCCGCAGCGGCCAGGACCTCCGCTTGCATACCGACGGCCCTGATGGTGTCGCCCTCGATGGCCACGGCGTCCGCCGTGGGGACCTCGGGATCCATCGTGAGCACGATCGCGTTGCGGAGCACGAGATCCGGGGTATGACCCGACGGCGCCGGCGTCACGGGTGTTCGAGGTGATGGTCCGCCGATCAGCGAGCATGCGTCGAGGGCGGTCCCGAGGGCGACGATGGAGATGCCGCCAAGGAACTGTCGGCGAGTGACCGTCACGCGCGACAGGCTCGCCATCATCTGGCGGTGTATCGAGCGTCAGGCGCGTCGCGTCAGTGGGCGGCGTCGCGGACGTGCCGCCAACGCAACCCACCTGCCGCCAGGAGAGAGACCGCCATCGCGGCGAAGACCGGGATGTCCCGCTCTGGAGCTCCGCCGAGGTCACGGCCGGCGATGTGGGAGACGGTGTGGAGCGCCGCCGCCACACCAACTCCGACAAGCGCACCAGTCAGGCCATCGGCGCGGACGGACCGGCCCGCGAGCAGGAGGACCACTCCGAGCCCGACCTGGAAGGCGCCGATATCCTGCAGGAAGTGCTGGTTGTACGGCTCGAACCTGGCAAGGGCCTCGAAGAACGACCGGGGATCGACCATCGCCCACGCCCCGAGCACGACGAATCCGACGCCGCCGACGATCGCGACGATGCGGGGCAACGAGCTGCCGACTGCCGATCGATCCCCGTCGATGTCGAACTGTGCCATCGGATCAGGCGGGACGCGGTTCGGTGGACGGCCGGTCGACGCGGATCGCCTGGACACCCAGAGCGACCCAGCCCACCCCGAAGCAGCCCAAAGCTGCGACGATCAAGGCGGGCCCAAGGTCCACCGTGCCCGCTAACGCGACGATCGTCGTCACCGAGCCGACCCCGAGCAGCGCCGACGCTCGACGCGACAGGGCTGCCGCTCGATACGTCACGACGGCGAACAATGTCGAACCCACGAACGAGGTGAGCGTCCCGAGACCCCACACGACCCAATAATCCCCACCGCTCAGAATCCCGATGATTCCGACGATGCTCGCGATCGTCCCGACCGCGGGAATTGCAAAAGCCGCCCAGGTGAGACCCGGGTTCGTGCGCGCCTGAAAGGCGCTGAGGCCTGCGAGGGCCACGACCAGTGCCAACGAACCGGTGACCAACAGGACGGCTGCGGCGATGGCGTCCGACGTGCCGCCGTCGCCCGCGCCCGCAGTGAGGAAGAACCCCACGGGCCAAAGTACGCCACCAATGATCGCCGCGAGGCCACCGATGCGAAGCGACACGGTGAATCTCCTTCCTTGAGATCGTTCTGCTCCTGCCCCACGCCCACGCAGATGGATCTGGGCATCGAGGGCGCCGAGAAGGATGTCCGCCACATCGAAGGGTCCGAGCGGGCGCTCCTCGAGGATCGCCTCGAACTCGTCGCCGTAGCGGGCCCGCCAGCGGGCGGGGTAAAGGCGGACCAGGAGCGCCGTCATGGCTGGGTCTTGCCGAGCTGGCGGAGACCCTGCTGGGCGAAGGCGGACAGTCCGCGAAGCTGCTCGGCGAGGTTGGATGCCCCGATCGCGGTGAGCCGATAGGGCCGGCGCCGATCAACCGGTGTCAAAGGTTCGACAAGGCCCTGCTCCTCGAGGCGCACGAGCGCCGCGTACAGGGTCCCCGCACCCATCGGCCGCCCGGTGCCTCGCTCGACGTCCTGCATGATCGCGTAACCGTGCTTGGGCCCGTCGCTCAGGCTGACCAGGATGAGCAGCGACGGTTCGGCGAACCGCCCGAACTCTGGGACCTTTCGTTCCATGTGGCTCCCCATGCTCTTACGACCATCGCTATACCGTTGAGCGATATATACCCCCAACTCCGGAGGATGTCAAGTCAGACGGCGGGCAACCCGGCGACGTATGGTAGAGTGTATGGCATGGAGAAGACGACCGTCTACCTGCCGAGCGAACTGAAGCGGGCCCTCGAACGCGCCGCCCAACTCGAAGGCCGGAGCGAGGCCGACCTGATCCGCGAGGGCATCGCCGCCGTAACCGAGCCGCACCGCGTCGCGGAACCGATCCTGCCCCTGTTCGACAGTGGGACCGGGGACCTCGCGTCGCGCGTCGACGAACTCCTGGAAGGCTTCGGGGAGCGGTGATCCTCGTCGACACGAGCGCGCTTCTGAGCGCGATGGACGCGAGCGATCCAGATCAGCGGCGCACGTCCGCCGCCATCCGGGCGGCTCGAGGGCCCCGCCTGATCTCGCCCTTCGTGCTGGCCGAGCTGGACTACCTGCTCGCTCGAAGGGTCGGAGTGTCGGCAGCCCGCCGTTTGCTCGATGAGGTCATCCGCGGTGCTTATCGACTGGAGACCTTCGACACGGACGACATCGAACGAGCCGCCGCGGTCATCGATCGCTACCGGGACCTCGATCTGGGCCTCGCGGATGCCTCGATCGTGGTGTTGGCCGAGCGCCACAGCGTCGATGTGGTCGTCACCTTGGACGAGCGACACTTCCGTGCTGTCCTGGGACCCGGCGATCGCCCATTCCGGATCCTGCCGGCCGACGCGACCGTCACGTGACGCGATTCGTGGCCGCGATCGCGTCGCAACCCTTCAAACAGGGACGGGCTGATTCGCGAAGACCCGATAGACGTGCCAGCGATCGGGCACGCCCCTGAGATCGTGCTCGCCGCGGTCCTCGAACACGATGCCCGAACCCGCGGTGAGGTCCTTGACAGTTGACGAAACGACGATCTCGGACGGCGCGGCGAACGCTGCGACCCGGGCTCCGATACTCACGGCGAGGCAGCCGACTTTGCCGTCGATTGTTTCGACCTCACCGGTATGGACGCCCGCCTTGACCTCGATCCCGAGAGGTTCCATGGCGGCCACGATCACCTCGGCGCAGCGGACCGCGCGAGCTGGGCCGTCGAACGTGGCGAAGAACCCGTCGCCCGCGGCCCCGGCGCGTCGCGTTCGCGACTTGATCGGTGGGAGTCTGCGACGGATCACGCCCGGAGGCAAGGGGCGGAGCGCGCTGCAAGCGTCTAGGCTTGCCCGTACGTGAACGACGTGGTTGCTGTCATCGGCGCAGGGACGATGGGCGCGGGAATCGCCCAGGTTGCGCTCGAGGCCGGGGACGTGGTTCGCCTGTACGACATCGACGCGGCCGCGCGGGAGCGCGGGCATGCACGGATCGCCGAGGGCCTGGCTCGAAGGGCGGCCAAGCTCGAACTCGACGCCCACGCGATCGACGACTGGATTGCGGGTCGTCTCGCGCGCCTCGCCACTGTGGGCGCGCTTGAAGCAGCCGTCGACGGCGCCGAACTCGTGATCGAGGCGGCGCTCGAGGACCTCCCGGTCAAGCGCGAGCTCTTTTCCCGCCTCGACGGCGCAGCCCCGCCCGACACGATCCTGGCCACGAACACGAGCGCGCTGCGGGTTGGCGACGTCGCCGCGGCCACGAGCCGGCCAGAAAACGTGATCGGCCTCCATTTCTTCAACCCCGCGCCGTTGATGGCCCTCGTCGAGGTGATTGCCACGCCCGCGACCGCTGCCTCCATCGTGGAGCGAGCCAGCGACATCGTTCGTCGCTGGGGCAAGACTCCCGTGCGCTCGACGGACAGCCCCGGGTTCATCGTCAATCGCGTGAACCGGCCGTTCACCCTCGAGGCACTGCGGATGCTCGAGACGGGCGCGGGCACGATCGAGGAGATCGATGCGGCCGTCGTCGCGGCCGGGTTCCCGATGGGCCCGTTCGCGCTGATGGACCTCGTCGGCATCGACATCAACCTGGCGGCGGCCCGCGGGGTCTTCGAGGGCTTTGGTGGGGGCGCGGTCCCAGAAGCGGCGCGCTTCCTCCCTTCACCGATCCAGGAGCGCCTCGTCGCAGCGGGCCGGCTCGGTCGAAAGGCGGGCGTTGGCTTCTACCGGTACGGCGCGAACGGTCGACCCGATGGTCCGGCGGAGGAGTTCGTCCCTCTCGGCCGACACATCGAGGGTCCTCGCCTCGACCCGGCCGACATCGCGGGTCGCATCGTCACCGCGATTGTCGCCGAGGCCGGCCGAGCCCAGGCTGACGGCGTCGCGTCCGCCGCCGACATCGACCTTGCGATGAAACTTGGTGCCGGCCATCCGTGGGGTCCATTCGAATGGGTCGCCCGCGCTACCATCCTGGAATGAGCCGAGACGCATGACCCGCGACCAGCACCGAGCCCTCCGCGAGGCCTGGATCATCGACGCCGTCCGGACGCCGATCGGGCGCTACGGCGGGGCGCTCGCGTCCGTTCGCCCGGACGACCTCGCGGCATTGGTCCTTCGGGCGCTGGTCGAGCGGACCGGTGTCGACGGGGCGGAGATCGAGGACGTCATCCTTGGCTGCGCCAACCAGGCCGGCGAGGACAACCGCGATGTTGCCCGGATGGCGGTCCTCCTGGCCGGCCTTCCGGTGGAGGTCGGGGGCCTGACCGTCAATCGATTGTGTGGTTCGGGCCTGCAGGCGATCAATTCGGCGGCGCATGCGATCGCCGTCGGGGACGGCGACGTGTTCATCGGGGGCGGCGTGGAGTCGATGACCCGGGCGCCGTATGTCCAGGCCAAGGCCGGTGCGGCATGGGATCGCGGCGACCGCGAGATGCACGACACCACCCTCGGCTGGCGGTTCGTCAATCCGAAGCTCGCCGAGATGCATTACCCGTATTCGATGGGCGAGACCGCCGAGAACGTGGCCGAGCGCTGGGGCGTCTCGCGCGAGCGCCAGGACGCGTTCGCGCTCACGAGTCAGCAGCGGGCCGTGGCGGCCATCGAAGCCGGCCGCTTCGATGGCCAGATCGTCCCGGTCAGCGTGGCCCAGCGGAAGGGCGACCCGGTCGTGCTGTCGCGCGACGAGCATCCCCGCGCCGAAACGTCTGCCGAGGCGCTGGCGAAGCTCCGGCCGCCGTTCCGCGACGGGGGGTCGGTGACCGCGGGGAACGCGTCCGGGATCAACGATGGCGCGTCGGCGGTCCTCGTCGTCGAGGCCGAACGTGCCCGCGCCCTTGGGCTTCGACCCATGGCTCGCGTCATCTCCACGGCCGTGGCGGGGGTCGATCCTGCCGTCATGGGTGTCGGCCCGGTTCCTGCCACCCGAAAGGCCCTTGCCCGCGCCGGATTGGACGTCGCGGACCTCGATCTCATTGAGCTCAACGAGGCGTTCGCGTCGCAGTCGCTCGTGTGCATGGACGAACTGGGCTTCGATCCGGACCGAGTCAACGTGAACGGTGGTGCGATCGCCCTGGGCCACCCGCTCGGGATGAGCGGCGGCCGCCTCGTGACGATGCTGGTTCACGAGCTGGCTCGAACCGGCGGCCGCTACGGCCTCGCGACGATGTGCATCGGCGTGGGCCAGGGCATCGCGACGGTGATCGAGCGCATCGAGGACTAGGTTCGGCCGATTCGGTGCGGATCCGTCGCTGACCGCAGCCATCACATGGCTCTCATACGACCGCCTCAGGAACGTTATCCATGAACCGAACCGGTCGTCGATCGCGAAACGACCTCTGCCCCGCACGGATGGACCGCTCCGGCTCCCGTTCTGGCCTCAAGCATCCTCCATTTGGTGGATAACGTTCCCCCGGTGATCGTGTGCAAGAAACCGCGCCACGCGCCGCGCAACGCCGATTTTGCCGGGTGGTTGTCGAAATCGGTTGACATGCGTACGATTGGGCCATACGCGGCGCCAGCGCCGTCCTCGACACTAGCGCCGATGGCCTCCCAGGAGGAAGCACGAACGATGATCGAACAGCAGCCCATGATCGACCAGCCGATGGTGGACCTGACCACGGTCCTGTCCCTCAGCGACGCCGCAGCCTCGAAGCTGCAGGAGTTGACGAAGGAAGAGACCAACCCGAACATCGGCCTGCGGGTGTACGTGTATTCCGGCGGGTGCTCCGGCTACCGCTACGGGATGATGCTCGAGGACGCCCCGACGCCCGAGGACCAGATCCTCGAGACGAGCGGAATCAAGGTCTACGTCGACACCCAGAGCATCGGCCTGCTCCAGGGCTCGCAGATCGACTACGTCGACACGCTCATGGGTGCCGGCTTCACCGTGAACAACCCGAACGCGGTCGCGGCCTGTGGCTGTGGCTCCAGCTTCCGCACCGCGGACGACGCGGGCACCGCAAAGTCCTGCTCCCACTGACAACCGCGCGACCTCGGCGCCAAGCGGCGTCGGAACAAGAAAACCGCCGGGCGACCGGCGGTTTCTTGATTCTTGGGATGTCCTCGATGCCGAGCGCCGCGCTGAGCCCGCGCGCTCGTTCCGATGGTCGATGGCTTGACGAGTGAACGTTACTCGCTGAAGCGCTCTTCCTTCCAGGGGTCTGCGTCGTTGTTGTAGCCATAGCGCTCCCAGAAGCCGAGCTGGTCGTGGTCGAGGAACTCGAGGCCGCGGATCCACTTCGCACTCTTCCAGAAATAGCGTTTTGGGACGAGAAGGCGGAGCGGGTACCCGTGTTCCGGGTCGAGCGGCTTGCCATCGAAGATGTCGGCGAGCATCACGTCGTCATCGTCGAGGACCGACAGCGGCACGTTCGCGGTATAGCCCTGCTCCGAATGCGCCAGCACGTGCGAGGCCGATGGCCGGACCTGGGCCAGCGACAGGATCTCCTAGATCGCGACACCCTCCCAGACCGTGTCGAGCTTCGTCCAGCGGGTGACGCAATGGATGTCCGTCTCGACGGTCTTGCGCGGCAGGCCCCTGAACTGATCCCAGGTCAGGGTGAATGGCGAGTCCACCTGGCCCCACACCTTGAAATCCCAGGCGACCAGGTCCGCACGCGGCACGGAGCCGTAATGGAGGACCGGAAACTTGTCGGTCTTGTACTGGCCGGGCGGAATCCGTGCGGCGACGGCCGAATCCTTCTCGCGCCCACCGAACATGCGATCGAGCATGGCTTGAGCTACCTCGAGTGCGTGGCTGGCGATGCCACGATCGTCCCACGACCGGGTGCCGGTCCGCGATCCGCGGGCCTTCAGCCGCTCGTGGAAGTCACGAACCCCCGGCGTCGGGCCGGGGGTTCGATCGGCCCACAGAGCGATGACTACGGAAGAAGGCCGTTCGCCTTCAACCACTCCGCCGCGACGTCCTCGACGTCACGGTTGTTCACGGCAACTTCAACGCCGAGCTTGGTCAGCTCGACCGTCGTCAGCTTCCCGGACACTGCATCGAGCAGCTTGGCGAAGGCAGCCTTGTCGACCTTGGCAAGGTAGTCGTCGCGGACGATCGGGGCGAGGTTCTCGGCGGGCTGGGTGCCCTTGTCGTCCTCGAGGACGACGAATCCGAACTGCGAGATCGCCGGCTGGGTCGAGCACAGCTCGGCCACGTCGACGGCCCCGCCGTTGAGCGCTTCGGCCATCGGAGCGTCACACGCTCCGAGCGACTGGAGCTTGGCCGGCGGGAACGTGATCCCGTAGAGATCCGTGAGCGCCCCGGCGCACAGGGGGTTGGTCTCGCATTCCGGCGGGAGTCCCCAGGTGAGATCGTTCTGGATCGCGGTCAGGTCGCTGATCTTGGTCAGGCTGTACTTGGCGGCCGTGTCGGCCCGGACGACGAAGGCGTTCGTATCCTGACCGGGGGTATAGCCAAGAACAGTGATCCCGCCGCCCTTGGTGGCGAGGATGGTTTGAAGCGCGGCCTTGTTGGCGTCCGAGTCGCCGGTGGTCTTTGTCGCGTCGTAGTAGCCGAGGCCGCTGCCGAGGTACTCGGGCTTGAGGTCGATCTGGCCGCTTTCGATGGCCGGTGTGGTGACCTTGCGGGGTCCGAGGCCCAGGCTGCGCTCGACGGTGTAGCCGTCAGCCTCCAGGACCTGGGCGTACATCTCCGCGACGAGCTTGGATTCGTAGAATCCGTCCGAGCCGATCTTGATGGTTGCCTTGCTGCCCCCACCCGTCGTGCAGGCGCTGATGAGCACCAGCAGCGACGCCCCGAGGGCGAGCGTGCGGGATAGCCGCATGTGGGTCTTTCCTCCTCTTCTGGGCACGGCCGGTCTGACCGCGCCGACCGGGCGACATTACAGCAGTCGCAGATGACACTTCTGTGTCGAGGCCTACACCGTGGGTTACGTGGAGGCCGGGCGACCGGTTCACTCGGTCGCGAAGGTCAGGCTGTCCCGACTTCGCCCCCGCCTCGCGGCACCTCGGCAAGCTGCCGATACGGTCGGGGGCCTGCCGCCGGACCCGAGCCGGTGGAGGCCCGCAGGCCCGGCGAGGTGATCGCCCGTTGGATGAGCGCGAACCCACCTTCGACGGCGAGGGCCAGCGCGGCGACCAGGACGACCCCGGCGAATAGCCGGTCCGTCTCGTTGCGGGCGATCCCGTCGATGAGATATCGACCCAGGCCACCGTAGGCGACGACCGCGCCGAGCGTCGCGGTGGCAACGACCTGGACGGCGGCCGTCCGGACGCCACCGAGGATGACCGGCAGGGCAAGGGGGACCTCGAGGCGGCTGAGAATCTGGCGCTCGCGCATCCCCATCCCGCGAGCCGCCTCAACAAGGTCGCGATCGACCTCGCGCAGCCCCGCGTAGGTCCCGACGAGGATGGGCGGGATCGCGAGCAGCGTCATGGCGGTGAAGGTCGGGATCTCCGAGAGGCCCCACGCCGGTGGATAGCCAAGGTCCGGTGCGAGGCGCAGGGAGATCGGGAGGACGATCACGAGGATGGCGTAGGACGGGACGGCACGGCCGATGTTCGCGAGGTTGATGGCGAGCGACGCCGCGCGGCCGGTGTGTCCGATGAACGCACCGATCGGCAATGCGATCACCGCCGCGGTCAGGACGGACAGGGCGGAGATCCAGACATGTTCCCAGAGCCGGATCGGGATCCCGTCCGTGCCGCTCCAGTGGGCAGGGTCCAGGAGCCAGGCGACCGTCGCCGTCAGCGCGTCCACGTTACGCGCGGGCCGGTGTCGCGGCCGACGTGACCGCCGCGCCGCCTTGCGCTCGTGCCGCGGCCCACGGCGTGAGACGGCGCTCGACACGCACGAGGATGAGGTCGACCAGCACGGCGAGCGTGACCGACAGGATCGCCCCGACGTAGACCTTCGTCGCGAAGAAGGTCTGGATGCCCTCCTTGATGAACAGGCCAAGCCCGCCGAAGTTGTCGCCGATGAGCGTCAACACCATAACCAGCCCGATCATCGTGACGGCGGCGAGCCGGATGCCGGTCACAATCAGGGGCACGGCGAGTGGAAGTTCGACGCGCGAGAGGCGCTCGCGCCGCGAGTAGCCCATGCCGTCTGCCGCCTCGAGCACGTCGATCGGGACCGCATCGAAGCCGGCGACAATGTTGCGGATCAGGATCTGCTGGGTGTACAGGACGAGCGGGATCTCCGCCGTCAGGATCGAGAATCCGGTAAAGGGGACCAGGGCCGCGAAGAGTGCCAGGCTGGGGATCGTGTACAGCCCGCCGGCGAACGCCGTGAGCGGCCCTCGGATCCGCGGGTTCCGCACGGCCCAGATCGACAGGGCGAACGCAATCGCGAACCCGATCGCCACGGCGATCCCGGCCAGGGCCAGGTGCTGGGCCGTGCGAAACGCGATGTCGTCGAGGTGGCTCCCGACCCAGGTCCAGTCGAGGAGCGGCTCGTCCGCCCTCACGTGCCGGCCCTCACGCGCCCGACCCCGCGACCCCGCTGCGCATCCGCTCTGCGATCATCTCCGCGGTCACCAGGCCGAGCACGGCCCCGGCGGCGTCCACCACGATGCCGGCCTGGACGTCGGCGTCGAGGAGCATCGATAGCGCGTCCTTGAGCGTGGTCCGTGGATCCAGGAGCGGGGACATCGACTCGGTCATCGACTCGACCAGCGCCCCGTCCGCAGGCAGCGCCTCCTGGTGCACCCATCCGACGGGACGATTCAGATCGTCGACCAGCAGCATGTAGTGGAACGGATCGGCCAGGATTCGGTCGCGGACGGTTCGGACATCGTCGCCGGTACGACCGGTCACCGCAGGGATCAGGGCCAGGTCGCGAACCCGGCTCAGCGATAATCGTTTCAGGCCGCGGTCGGCACCCACGAACCGGGCAACGAAGTCCGACGCGGGCGCGGCCAGGATCTCCTCGGGCGTTCCGAATTGGGCGAGCTTGCCCCCGAGCTGGAGGACGGCGACGAGGTCCCCCATCTTGATGGCCTCGTCGATGTCGTGGGTGACGAAGAGGATCGTCTTGGCGAGGTCCTCCTGCAGGCGCAGGAATTCGTTCTGGAGCCGCTCCCGGACGATCGGATCGACCGCTCCGAACGGCTCGTCCATGAGCATGATCGGTGGGTCGGCAGCAAGGGCCCGAGCCACGCCGACGCGCTGGCGCTCCCCACCGGACAGCTGCGACGGATAGCGGTCGCGGTAGGTCGCCGGTGGTAGTCCCACAACCGCGAGAAGCTGCTCAGCTCGCTCCCGTCGTCGCGCCGGCGTCCAGCCGAGGAGCCGCGGCACGGTGGCCACGTTCTCGCCGATCGTCTGATGGGGAAACAGGCCGGTCTGCTGGATCACGTAGCCGATGCCGCGTCGAAGGTCGGTCACGTCGCGGCTCGCCGCATCGACCCCGTCGAGCAGGATTCGACCGTTGGTCGGCTCGATCAGTCGATTGACCATCTTCAGGCTCGTCGTCTTGCCGCAGCCCGACGGGCCGACGAGAACGCAGATCTTCCCGGCCGGCACGATGAAGCTCAGGTCGTCGACCGCCGCCCCCGCACCGGCCTGGGTGCCCGGGTAGCGCTTCGAGACGTGCTCGAACTCGACCGTCGCCGCGACCTGCGCCTGCCGCTCGGCCGCCATGATCAGCCCCGATCGACCAGCGGCTTGACCGCGCCGATGAGGCGCTCGATCGTCTCGATGTCGTACGGCGCCGGCAGTTCGACAATGACCGTCTCGAAGCCCACATCGACCCGACTGCGGATCTCGGCGGCGACCTCCTCCGGCGTGCCGATCCACAGGGTCTCGACATCGTCCCACTCGTCGCGAGGCGTCCGGTTGTGCGCCATCTGGTCCGCCCAGACCCGCTCGGCCTCCGAGCGGCTGTCGCGGATGACGATCTTGCAGCCCACCGTGCGCTCGATCTCGGCCTCGTCGCGCCCGACTTCGGCGCAGTGGCGGCGCAGCACCTCGTCCTTGTGCGCCAGCTTCTCGGCCGTTCCGAAGGCGTTCCACTGGTCCGCGTAACGGGCGACCGTCCTGAGCGTCTTTTTCTCGCCTGAGCCGCCGATCATGATCGGGAGATGGGCCTGAAGAGGGAGCGGCTCCTGGCGAAGGTCCTGGAATGCATACCGCCCGCCGTCAGGGGAAGTGACCGTCGCACCGTCGAGCAAGCCGCGCATGGCCGCCACCGCCTCATCCGCCCAGTCCAGCCGTTGCCCGAACCCACTCCCGAAGTCGATGCCGTGGGCAGTGTGCTCGTGCTCGAACCACGCTCCACCCAGGCCGAGGATCGCCCGACCGCCGCTGATGTGGTCCAGCGTCGTCGCGGTCTTCGCTACGAGACCCGGATTGCGGAAGGTGTTGGCGCCCACGAGCAGCCCGATCCGGATCCGCTCCGTGGCCATCGCCCAGCCGGCGAGCAGGGACCAGCCCTCGAAGATCGGCTGGTGGGGGTCGCCGTAGATGGCGTAGAGATGGTCCCACGTCCATAGGTGGTCGTAACCCGCGGCCTCGATTCGCCGCGTCGCAGCGAGCATCTCGGGCCACGTCGCGGCCTGGCTCCAGAGCAGCATCCCGAGCTTGAGATCGGTCATCTCGAGAATCAGGCGTTGTCCAACTCGCGCGAAACCGCCCGAAGAATGAAACGGGCGGCCTCGGCGCTCTTGCCGCCGAGCTTCTGGCCCTCATCCTGCTCGAGCGCCTGCATCAGGTCCATGAGCATCTGGCCGAGGAGCGGTGTCCGCGTGAGGGTTCCGGCTGTGAACGCCGCCTCGAGGCCGGCCACAGCCGCGCGTGCGTTCTCCACCGCGTGACCCTTCGCGTCCATCAACTCGCGAAATGCGTGGCGAGCCGCGTCCGCCGCCGGGTCGCTCGAAGCCACGATCAGCTCTCCACCGTCGCCCGGGCACGCTCACGCGGCGCGGGCGTTCGAGGCTCCGTGCTCCGATCCGACCACTCAGATGCAAGGATGCTCATCATCAGTTCGTCCCACCAACGGCCGTCGCGCCAGATCGACTCTCGAGCCCGGCCCTCGATCGTGAAGCCGCAACTGACGTAGGAACGGATCGCCCGTTGGTTGAACTCGAACACGGACAGCGAGATGCGGTGCAGGCCGAGCCCCTCGAAGGCATGGCCCAGCATGAGGCGAGTGGCCTCGGTCCCATACCCGTGACCCCAGGCATCCAGCTCGCCGATCGTGATGTGGTACATGGCCGACCCGTTGTCACCATCGAGCTGGCTGATGGCACAGGTGCCGATGAGCCGGCCCGTCTCAAGGACGTGGACTGCGAGGGCCAATGAATCTGGCCCGACGACCCGCAGGTGGAAGAAGCGCTCCACCTCCTCGCGACGCATGGGTCCGTCCTGGTAGCGGGTCAGGCGAGCCACTTCGGGATCCGAATACCAGCGCTCAAAGGCGGCGAGGTTCTCCGGGACGTGGCGCCGCAGCTCCACCAGTCGACCGGTCAATCGCTCCGGGAACCACGCTCGATGGGCCATTCGGGTCACGGTATACCATCGCCGACATGCGCCGCTGGAGCGAGCTTGCCGAGCGCGTCGCCGCGACCACCCGCACCTCTGAGAAGACCGGGCTGCTCGCCGCCTACCTCCGCGAGCTCGAATCGGATGAGCTTCCGATCGCGGCCGTGTTCCTGACGGGGCGGCCGTTCGCGGAGGCAGACGGGCGCGCGACCGGATTGGGCTGGGCGACGATCGCCGCGACCGTGGCCGATGTCGCCGGCGTCGGTCGCTCGGCGCTGGGCGAGGCCTACGATCGATCGTCCGACCTGGGCCGCGCCGTGCATGACGTCCTGGAGGCAGCGGGTCACGCGCCGGACCCCGATGTGAGCCCGACGCTGCCGGAGGTCGCCGAGGCGATCTCGAGGGTGGAGGTCGCGAGCGGTCCTGCGGCCAAGGCGGCGATCCTCGCCGAACTCCTCGGGCGGTGCGATCCGCTGACGGCGAAGCACATCGTCAAGGTCCTGTCGGGCGATCTGCGGATCGGCCTGCGGGAGGGCCTGGTCGAGGCGGCGATCGCCCGGGCGTTCCAGCGTGACCTCGACGCCGTCAAGTGGGCCGGGATGTTGATCGGCGACGTCGGGCGCCTGGCCGGGCTGGCCCGCGACGACCGCCTGGCCGATGCGACCCTCCGCCTGTTCCACCCGATCAAATTCATGCTGGCATCGCCGGCCGAGGACGCTGCCGAGATCCTGAACCGCCTGGGCCCCACCGTGTGGGTGGAGGACAAATACGACGGGATCCGCGCCCAGCTGCACAAGTCCGGCGGCGACGTGCGGCTGTACTCACGAGACCTTCACGATGTGAGCCGTCAATTCCCCGAGATCGTGGACGCCGCCCGGGAGTTGGCGTGGAACGGAATGCTCGACGGTGAGATCCTCGGGTTTCGCGACGGAACCGTCCTGCCGTTCATCGCGCTGCAGGCCCGCCTCGGGCGCAAGGATCCTTCCCTCAGGATCCGTAGCGAGGTGCCGGTTGTCTTCGTTGCCTTCGATGCACTCGGCCTGGGCCCGGGCGACAGCGCGGTGGTCGAGCCGCTCCTCCGTCTGCCCCTCACGGAGCGGCGCAAGCGCCTCGAGGAAGTCGGGCTGCCGGCGCCCAGCGCTGGAGGTGCCTTCGCCCTGTCGCACCTGACCCGAGCCGACTCGCTTGACGAGCTCGAGACGCGCTTCGCCGAGGCCCGAGCTCGGCGCAACGAGGGGTTGATGGTCAAGGACCCGGCAAGTCTCTACTCGCCGGGGAGGCGGGGAATGGGGTGGCTCAAGATGAAGAAGGCGCTGGCCACCATCGATTGCGTGGTCGTCGGCGTCGAAGTGGGCCATGGCAAGCGCCACGGGGTCCTGTCGGACTATACGTTCGCCGTTCGCGACGAAGCCAACGACCGGCTGGTCACGATCGGGAAGGCCTACAGCGGTCTGACCGACGCGGAGATCGCCGAGATGACTCGCTGGTTCGACGCACATACGGTCTCGAGGCACGGTCGGTATCGCGTCGTGGAGCCCTCGGTTGTCGTCGAGATCGCGTTCGACGCGATTCTCCGCTCGACCCGCCACAAGTCGGGTTTTGCGTTGCGCTTTCCGCGCATCATCGGGCTTCGGCCGGACAAGCCGGCGTCCGAGGCAGAGACGCTCGACGCGGTCCGTCGACTCCACGGCGAACTCCAGCAGGGAGCCGAGCAGCTGGTCACGGCCGGCGCCCGGGAGTCTTGAGCCCCGCCTGCGGGCGTCGGCAGGCGCCGTGTCACACGCGCTAGACTGATCGCGTGTTCAGTGGGATATCCGGGGACAGTCATCAGGTCGGCCTGACGCTATTTACGGATTCGCACGTCGTCCGGGGGAGAATCGTCACCCGACATCGGCGGATCAGCGACATCCTGAACCAGGCGGAGCACGAGTTCCTCGTGATCACCGATGCCGTGATGGACGAATTCGGCGCGCGCGACCAGCCAATCCGGAGCGAGTACGCCCAGATCAACCTGGGTGCCGTCCTGTTCGCGGTCGCGGACGCAGAGGTCGAGCCGGTGCCCGAACTGCGCACTCCGAAGGTTGCCGAGGTTGCCCTCGTCTCGATTCCACCGTTTCGAGTCACCGGCCGAATCCATCTCCTGCCGGGGCGGCCACTCGACGATGCCCTCGGTGAGCTGCTTGGTCGGTTCTTCCCGGTGACCAATGCCACCTACTGGTCGGATCGGGTCGGCGAGGCCCGGACGACCGCCTTGATGGTCGCCGTCAACCACTCGCGGGCCCAGATCCTCGCCCCTCATCACGAGATCGATCCGTGGGCCGGACTGGACCGATCGACGGCCCACGGAACGGTCAACCGGGTGGCCGACCTGGACTCCCTTGATCAGGGTGGAGACCCGGTCTAGATACCCGGGCGTCGTCGGGCTTTCAGCGATCGACCGGCAGATCGAGCCGATCGCCCCATTCGGCCCAGCCGCCGTCGTAGACCGCGACGTCCTCGTGCCCCAGGAGCGCCAGGACCCAGGCCATCTTCGCAGCGGCCACACCGGAACCGTCATAGCACACGACGCGCGGACCGCGGCTGACGTTGGCCCTCAGCAGGATCCTGCGCAGGTCCGCTGCGTCACGCAGACGCTGGCTTCCGGGTTGGGTCATGAGTCCCACCGGAACGTTGATCGCGCCGGGGATGTGGCCGAGGCGTCGGGTGTTGCCCTCCAGGCCACGGAATTCAGCGGGCGCTCGTGCATCGATCAGCACGACCTCCGGCGAGCCGAGCAGGCCGCGAATGTCGGCCGTGGTCAACCGTTGGCGTGGATTGAGTCGCGGCGTAAAGGTCGTCGGAGCAGGGGTGCGGCTCGCGTTCGCGAGCAACTGGCCGTGGCCGATCCACGCCGGTAACCCGCCGTCGAGGAGTCTGGCCGACTCCAGCCCGTACACCCGGAGCGACCACCACGCCCGACTTGCGTAGAGCGACGACGTGTCGTCGTAGAAGACGACCTCGGTCCCGTTGCCGATCCCGGCCGCGGCGACGGCAGCGGCGAGCTGGTCGGGTCCGGCGATGTTGAGACTTCGACCGTCGTCGGTCGGGTCGATCAGGTCGTGGGCCCAGTCCAGGTAGGCGGCACCTGGAATGTGGCCTGCCGCATAGGTGTCGCGGCCGGTCCCGTCCGGGCGCCAGCGGACATCGACGACGCGAATCTCCGGACGTTCCAGGTTCATCGACAACCACTCGGGCGTCGCAAGGAACTCGGGCCGGGCAAAGCCCGTCATCGGGCGGGTCCTCGGGAGTGCGCGAGCATGGCCGGTATCATACGGGCGTGGTCTCCCCCTTCATGTCCGATGTCGAAAAACTTGCTGCCGTCCGGGCCGGGTTGCCGGCACTGGCCGCCGGGATCTACCTGAATACCGGTTCCGTAGGGCCGCTCCCGTCCGAGACCGCCAGGGCCGTGACGGCCATGGACGCCTACGAACTCACCACGGGTCGGGCGAGTAGCGGTTACTTCAACGAATTCATCGACCGGATGGCCGAGGCACGTGCCGGCGTTGCCGCGGTTCTCACCACCGATGTCGACACCATCGCCCTCAATCACGCAACGACGGACGGCATGAACATCGCCGTCTGGTCCATCGACTGGCGGCCCGGAGACGTTGCCGTCACGACGCAGCACGAGCACCCGGGCGGGGTCGGTCCGCTCTACGCCCTTCGCGACCGGGCAGGCATCCAGGTGACGTTTGTGGCCATCGCCAACGACGACGATGACGACACGATCGTCGCGTCGTTTGAGCGCGCCATCCTGCCGAGGACGCGACTCGTGGCGCTGTCGCACATCCTGTGGACCACCGGTCGGCTCATGCCGGTCGAACGAATTGCCGAGGTGGCCCATGCCCGGGGTGCCCGGGTGGTGATCGACGGGGCACAGTCGGCCGGCGCCATCCCGCTCGACGTGGCGGCCACCGGCGCTGATCTGTACGCGGTGTCCGCCCAGAAGTGGCTGCTGGGCCCCGAGGGCATGGGGGCGCTCTGGTGCTCGCCGACGATCCTTGACCGAGCCATCGTCGCGTTCGCGGGCTATTACAGCTTCGCGGCCAGCGACTCGATGGGGAGCGCAACACTGCACCCCTCGGCGCGCCGGCTCGAATCGAGCAGCTGGCACCGCCCATCTGTCGTGGGTTTTGCCCGCAGCCTCGGCTGGCTGTCGATGTACGTCGGGCTCGACTTCGTCTATCGACGCGGCGCCGAGCTGGCCCGTCGTGCGCGGGCAGGCCTCGCCGCGATTCGCGGCGTCGAGATGCTGACCCCGCACGACAGGATGGCCGGCCTCGTGTCCTTCCGGATCGGCGGCTGGCCGTGCCAGGACGCCCTCGACGAACTCGGGGCACGCGTGTTCGCCGTTGCACGGGTCGTTCCGTTGATCGATGCGCTGCGGATCAGCGTGGGGTTTTTCAACAGCGAGGACGAGATCGATCGGTTCATCGATGCGGTGCGTCTCCTCGCCGATCACGAACCGGGAACGTTGCCGCGGCGAAGCCTGACGGTGCTGGGTGATTCCTGACGTGGGGTCCACGCCTGACCCGCAACACCGGGTGCGGCCGCGTTCCGCGGTCGAGATCCGCTGGCGTCAGTTTCGCCGCGCGCCACGTCCGATCGTCCGCGCGGTGCTCAGTAGCCTCACGGTCGCCGTCGTGCTCGGCATCATCTACCTCGCCTACGACATCGCTCTCGATCGAGGCGTCGCCATCGTGGGCGGGGACCTCCGTGTCCTGTTTGTCACGGTCGATGTCCTGGTCGTCCTGGTCGTCGGGTCGTTCGCGACCTGGCTGCTTGTTCCGCAGCCCGCCGGATCCAGCGGCCGACGCGCGCGCAGCGGCTGGAGCGCCGCGCTGGGTTTCTTCGCGGCTGTCCCGATCGCCTATCTGACGCTCGTCGTGATCGTTCAGGTGGTACGACCGCTGGTTGCCCGCTAGCTGCTGGTTGCCCCTAGCGTGGTTCCGTCGCCTTCAGGCACCACTTGTCGCCCCGCATGATGCAAATGCGACTAGCGGAAACCACCTGTTTCGCGATACCCTCCGCTCGCTATCATCTCCGCGGCGTCGGGTATCCGAGCAGCGGAACGGGATTCCAGAGGTCGTCGCCGTGTCCATCGACGAACAGCATGTGGCGCTGCCGAAACTGTACGGCGCGCCCCCATACGCCCGTCCCCGTCCACCTGTGACGCCGACCCCGCGCCCATTCGATCCCGACGATCTGCCGATCGCCGTCGCACGTACGCCCGAAGAGCAGCAGATCGCGGAGACGCTGCCCGCCCGTGCCTATCTGCCCGGTGGCCACCGAGACGAGACCAACGAGGCGGGACATTCGGCGGGTGGCGCGCTCAACGCGCGCTCGTTCCGCCTGCGGTCCATCGCCGGCCGACTGTTCGGTGGCAACTCGTAGGAGCATCCTCATCCGTGGGGGAGTAGCTCAGCGGTGAGAGCAGCCGTCTTATACACGGCCGGTCCCTGGTTCGAATCCAGGCTCCCCTACCAGTACCGTATGGTCGCAGGCGCGCGAGCGCTCCAGTCTCAGACGCGTTGGCGGAGGCGGTCCAGGATCTCTTCACGCCGATCCGGGCTCAGGGAGCGCTGAACCGGCAGCGAGGCAAGCCACGCGGGGAGTTGCGCCGCCGTGATCACGGCGCAGCTCGGCGTCCGCGAAATGGTGTCGTCCGGTGCAACCACCGCAGCATGGACCTTGACGACGAAGTCCTGGTCGCCGTCGGCGAACCAGCGGCGGATGCGGTCTGCGTCCCGCCCTGCCCGTTCGAGCGGATTCTCGATCGGGACCCACTGGCCGTCCACGGTCCGCGCTTCCCAGCTCTCGCCGCGATGCCGGCTCACGGCGGGAGGAGGCAGCTCCTCGATGACGGCCACGCCGAACGGGCCGATCACCAGCTCGGGGATCAATCGCCCATCCGGGAGACGAACACGGGTTGCAATCGAACAGTCCTCGCCGATGGCAGCCGCTGCCCGAAGCGCCGGCGTCACGCGAGGTCGCGTCGTCGCCTGGTCCAGAACCGTGGCCAGCCGAACGGCGCCGGCAAGTCCAAACCCGGCGGGCGCCGTGAGCGCGAACGACCATGCCGCAATACCGGCCAGGATCTCTCCCGGAGCCGGCCTGCCGGATGGGGTGAACTGGCTCAGGAACGGTGTTCCAAAGATCAGGAAGCCGAGGATGATGGCGCCCACGAACAGGACCCCACCGACGAGCAACCCGCGCAGGACATCGCCGCGCTCACTGGGCCGGCGGACGGTGGTTGACTGGATGATCTGCACACGGTCATGGTGGGCCACTGGCGCCCCAGGACCAATGACCACTTCGGGCTAGCCGGGCGGCGCCAAGATGTTCAGCGGCCACCACGCTCCCGACAAGACCACACCGGCCGCGTTGGCAGGGCGCACCACGATCGAGACGGCCGACCCTGGAAGTACGTCGACCGATCGGGACGAACCGCTTGCCGGTAGGGGGACGCCCGTACCATTGTCACGTGCCCGGCGCACGGGCCATCCTCGGCAGGCCGGGTGATCATGCCCGGGTGCAAGGGATTTGCCTGTGCCCGTATTCCCGCGAGTGACGTCCCCGTCCAGCGCGCGAACCTGGCGATACGCCATGTTGATGGCGGTCGTCCTCGCGTTCGCGATGGCCTGGCCGGTTGCCGCCGTGAGCGGGCCAACAAAGGTCTCGGATCCCGTTGCGACCCCGACGGCCGCGACACCCGCGACAACGATCTCGTTCGGCGTGACCTACCGGAACCGGGAGGGCTCGCCGCCAGATTACGTGCGCGTTGTCATCGACGGCGTTGCGCGCGACATGATTGGCTCGGGCGATACGTGGAAAGCGGGCGTTCGCTTCTCGTTCAGCACGCAGCTCCCGATCGGCACCCATGAGGTGGCGTTTACCGCACAGGATCGAGACAGGTTCAGCGACACGATCGCCGGGCCCGTCGTAACGGTCGTACCGGCGCCGACCCCAGCCCCGACACCGACTTCAACGCCCGCACCGGCGCCGACCCC
>CAKKPP010000003.1:296837-338298 GCA_919901745.1 Chloroflexota bacterium
CGGCGCCGACCCCAGCCCCGACACCGACTTCAACGCCCGCACCGGCGCCGACCCCGACGTCCGGATCAGGTGGCGCAGGCGGGTCCACGCCGACATCCGCGCCAGGTGCGACGACATCCCCGAGCGCCCCCACCACGAACGCGCCGACGCCGAACGCGCCGACGCCCGATGGCTCGGAGCCGGACCCCTCGACCGGCAGTCCCGAATCGCCCGATGCGACCTGGACCGATACTGCGGAACCGTGGTCGGGCGGCGGGCCGGATGGCCCGGCACCGTGGGTGATCGGAGCCGGGACGGCGAGTTCCTCGTCGGGTGGTCCCGGGGTGGGATCGGCAGGCGGTGGTGCGGCCGGCGGGACCGCGGCCGGCAATCCCGAGTCCGGCGAGGGCGATCCTTCGGGTGGCGCCGACGACGCATTCGATCCTGCGGCCGCTCTCGACCCTGCGGCGGCTCTCGCGAACCCTCCCCGAGCCTTCTCGACCGCACTGACGGCGCTTGGACTGGACGGGGACATGCTGGGTACGGTCTCCGGACTGCAGGTTGCGATCACGACATCTGGTGCTGTGGTCCTCTGGATGGGATTTCTGGTCTTCGGCAGGCGCCGGCGCGACGGCGATCCACCCGAGGAAGACGCGGTCCTGGCAGCCAGCGCCGCTCGGGCCGAAGCTGCGGCTGCATCGTCATCGCTCCTGGACGCCCCTGTGGTGGTACCCGGCGGTCACGATCCGGACGCCGGGGTGCCGCGCTGGCGCCGGGCTTCGTTGCTTGAGGCGCGCAAGGCCGATCCGCTTCGCTCGCCCGCAGCGGCAGTGCGTCACCAGACCTTTGGGCGGGGATTTGCGGATCCCGATGACAGGCTCGAACGCCGCCTGATCCGATACCGCGTGGTTCGATTGCTCGACGCACCGGATGAATTCAGGGCAACAGAGATCGGCGTTCTCGATCAGGGCGATGAAGTCGAGCTTGTCGAGCGATCGGGCGTCTACTGGCTCGTTCGCTGCCCGGACGGCGGCCAGGGCTGGATCCACAGGATGACCCTCGGCGACGTCGTCGGAGAAGCACCGGCGCCGATGCCCGCCCAGACGTGGGCCGCCCGGCCCGGAGAGCCCGCGGACAGCCAGGCCGACGCGAGCCTCATCGGCTCATTCATCGGCGGGCGCTCAGGCGCCTGACCGTCGGCGCCTCAACGACGGCGCCTGAACGTCGCCCTCACGCCCGTCAACGGCGGGGGCGATTGACCGGCACCACCCCTGCTCGCAGCACGAGGATGTGCTGGTGCGCGATGTTTGGGACAAATACCTTCGGGTAGCCATACGGCCGCAGTCTCGTCCCGGCCTGGTACCAGATCAGGTCGCCCTTGACCGTGAACCCGGCGGTTTCTGCGCGCCCGGCAAGGTCGGCTCCCGTGAACACGTAACGCCCGCCCTGGTAGGCATCGCGGACAATCACGACCGCGTATCGACCGGGACGAAGGACGCGGTGAAGCTCCCCGAAGACCTCGGTCATGCGGTCCAGGAACTGGGCATAGTCGTCGCTGTTGGCGAGATCGGCCGGGCTCTCGCTGATCATCGCGTAGTCGGTTCGTCGGTTGGCGTGCGCCTCGGCGAGCTTGCCGCCGGCCATTGTCAGCGGAAGTTGCACGTTGTACGGCGGATCGGTCGCGACGAAGTCGATGGTGCCGGCCTCGATCGTGGGAAGGATCTCCCGACAATCGCCGAGCAAGACGTCGAGGCCGCTCGGATCGAACGTCCGCGGTCCGCCAGGATCGTGCGGCCCGAGATCGGAGAGCAGCGGTCCGACTCCATCGCGCTCTGTTGACGCAGCGGCGACAACTTCGCGATAGACGGCGATCCAGCGCGGATCGAGCTCGATCCCGATCGCGCGCCGTGGACCGCGGGCGATCGCGGCACCAAGGAGCGTCCCGCCGACGCCGGCGAACGGGTCGAGCACCGTTTCGCCGGTCTTGGTGAAGAACTCGATCAGGCGGGCCATGAGCCGCGGCGGCTTGTTGGCGCCGTGTGCACGACGCAGTGTGTGTCCGAGCTCCGACGGATAGGCGGTGGACCAGACCGACTTCGTGAAGTAGAGCCACTCCTCGCCGCTGAGATCGTTGAGCTGGTTGCCGGGGTGCGGCGGCGGGCGATCAGTCACGGCGCGAAGCCTACCGGTTCCCCGGGCCGCTCTCGCAGCCGCTCCGTAGAATGGATCGATGTCCGCCCGCCACAGCAGCCCTCGGTTCGTGGGGCGAGAGCGCGAGCTCGCCCGGATTGCGACTGCGCTCGAGCGCGCGGCCGGCGGCCGAACGACCAGTCTGCTTCTCACGGGATCCGCCGGCCTCGGGTCGTCAAGGTTGCTCGATGAGGTCGAACGTCGGCTTGCATTGCTCGACGCACCGTTCCAGGTGGTTCGGTGCTCACTCGAGGCGTCCCTCCCCGGGGAGCCGTACGGCCCAATCGTCGCCGGGTTCCAGCCGGCCCTCGGAGCACTCGATGACGCGGCTCTCACCCGGGTGATCGGACCAGTTGCCGAGCCCATCGCGCGGCTGCTCCCCGACCTCGAGCCACGACTGGCAAGCGCCGGGATCCTGACCGACCGCCCGTGGATCGTCGATCCCGAGCGGCGCCAGGCCCGGCTGCTCGAGGCGCTTCTCGGGTGCCTCGAGCGACTCGGCGAGCGTGCGCCCGTGCTCCTGATCATCGAGGACCTCCACGCAGCCGACTTCGGCACGCGCGCGCTGGCGACGTTCCTCGCCCGGATCACCCGTCCCGGGCGACTGGCCATGATCGCAACGTATCAGCCGGATGAGCTGACGCGCGATCATCCGCTCCGCGCGGACCTGGAGGCCATGGCCGAGGCCAATGAGCCGCCAGCGACGATCGCGCTTGATCCGCTGGGCCGCGACGCCCTTGCAGCACTGATCGAGGGCATCGAGGAGCGCCGTCCGTCCGCGTCCGAGCTCCTGTTGGTGACGGAGCGGTCCCGAGGCAACCCGCTCGTCGCCGAGGAAATCGTCGCTGCGCGGCGCGAACTGACGGGTGTCTCCCTTGCCGGTCCGTTCGAGCAGATCGTGATGGCGCGGCTCGCCGGACGGACGTCGAACTGTCAGCGGGTCCTGCGCCTCCTGGCACTGGCCGGTGGAACGATCACCCGCGACGAGCTGGCGGCCGCGGTGAGCCACGATGGGGCGGATCCCGCGACGACGCAGCGATCGAGAAGTATCACGTTCGACCTCGCCGCAAGCATCGAGGAGGCGGCGGACCACGGCTACCTTCTGGGAGTCCCGGGTGGATCGGGCGTCGCGACCGGGTCCGATCGGGCCCCCGTCCAGCTGCGCCATCAGCTGATCGCAAGCGCGATCGCGGCCGATATGCTGCCCGGGCAGTTTCGGCGGGATCACACGGCATTGGGTCGGGCCCTCGATGGGCGTCCAGCTGCGAGCCTGCGGCACTGGATCGCGATTCACCGAACGGCAGAGACCCGGAGTACCGCTCTGCGCGCAGCCGAAGAGGCGGAACGCGTCGATGCACCGGGGGACGCGCTCGCAGCCCTCGAGATTGCCCTGCGGATTGGCGAGCCAGCCGGCAGCGTCGTCGACGTGTCGGCCCAGGTCGTGCTGCTGCGGCGTGCGGCCGAGGCCGCGTTCTCGATTGGCCGCACCCGCCGTGCGGTTGCATTCATCGAGTCGGCTCTGGGTCAGCTTGGTCCGTCTCATCGACTCGAGGCTGGACGCCTCCACGAACGTTTGGGCCTGTATCGCCGGGTGGACGGAGATCATGCTGGTGGCCTCGAGGCGCAGCGCGAGGCCGTTCGCCTGATCCCGCCTGCGCCGTCCGTCGACCGCGCCACGGCCCTCGCGAGCCTCGCGCAGGCGCTCATGCTCGACGGCTCGTTCTCCGAAGCGAAGGCGCGCGCGAACGAGGCCGTCGCCATGGCCGACGACCTGGGCGAGGTCGGCCTGCCTGCAAAGAGCCACGCGACCTGCACGCTCGGTATCTGCGAGGCCTACGGCGGGGATCTCAGCCAGGCTGTCCAGCTTCTCGAGGAGTCGCGAGCGCTGTCCGAGCAGCTACGGAGGCTGGACCAGGTTTTCCGCTCACTCGCGAACATCACCACCACCTATGAGTTGCAGTGGCGGCAAGGTGACGCGATAAGAACGGCGACGGAGGGGATCGACCGAGCCAATCGAGAAGGCCTCGAAACGGTATATGGCAATCAGCTCCGGGGCAATGTTGCTAGTTCACTCATCCTTGTTGGGCGATGGGACGATGCGCGGGAGATGAGTCAGCGGGGCTTGGAGTGGAGCCCCGCCGGCCCCGCTTTTGTCGACCCTGCAATCTCCCTGGCGGCTGTCGAGGTCGAATCGAAGGCTGATGAACATTCAGCAAACCTGCTGGGCCGCCTGCTCTTGGAGCTTGAGATCCTGCCTGACCCGCAGTACGTCGTCCCCGCAAGCCGGGTCGTGGCGTCCTTTGCTCTGTGGCGCGGAGACGTGGGCGATGCGAGGGGCGCAGCCGAGCGAGGGTGGTCGCTCCTCGATGCGAGCGAGGACTGGATCGCGATCTCGCGGATGGCGGGCACCCTCCTGGAAGTGCTGGCAGCACAGGTGGCTGATGCTAAGGAACGGCGTGACCTGGCGACAGTGGCAGAAGCGCGTACGAGGGCGGCGGTTGTCCTTGATGTCGCCGAGCGCGCGGTCCAAAGCGCGGACGTATCAAAAGAGATGGGTTCGCGGCGTGACGCCGACTCATGGCTGAACAACGCCCGCGCTCATCGAAAGCGACTAAACGGGGACGTCGAGCCAGACGACTGGAACGAAGCGGCGGAGGCATGGGCGGCGATCGGTGACCCATATCAAGAGGCCCGCGCTCGTTGGCGCCAAGCTGAAGCCCTGCTCACGTATGGGGATGGGCGTGCTGGCCGGTCCAAGGCCATCGGGCCGCTGCGTGAGGCCTATCGTGCTGCGACCAAGCTTGGTGCTGGGCCGCTCATCCGCGAGCTTGAAGCCCTCGCTGGACGTGCGCTGATCAAGCTCCCACTCGCCGCTTCGAATGCCCCCCGCCGGGAGAAGATCTATGTCCAAGGCGCAACCACAGCAGCGGCGATCACCTCCGCGTTCGCTCCACCCCCAAGCGGGCCGCGCAGCGATGCCTTTGGCTTGTCTCCCCGCGAGCGGGAAGTGCTGCGCCTTATTGCCCAAGGTCGCACAAATCGTGACGTTGGTGATCGTCTCTTCATTAGCCAGAAGACCGTCGGCGTTCACGTTGGCAACATCCTTGCCAAGCTCGGCGTTTCGGGTCGCGTCGAAGCAGCGACGGTTGCTCTTCGGCTCGGTCTAGCGGACTCACGAAGGGACGCGTGAATCGAAGAGACCCGGACACAGTCCGGGTCTCGACCCTATTGATGTTACCCGTCGGGCACGACGGACAACCCGAGTTGCTAGAGCCAGCGGCGGCTCGCCACCAGCGTAAGCGCGAACGCCACGAACGGCGTCAAGGAGACGGTCAGCCGCCAGATCCGATCGGTGAGCTTCATGGTCCGGGCACTCCAGGTCGAAGGTTGAGGTTGGCCCACGACCGCAAGGGTCGAAGGACCGTCAACGTATCGGTGGTCTGACGTGCCGGTAATCCCGACGAAGGTACTTGTCCGACCCGGACTTTGGTCCTAGGTGTGGTTACCGGATCAGGCCCAACGTCGCCCCGCAACCAGGACAAGGGCGATTGCGATGTATGGCGCGAGGCTCAGGCAGAGATGCCATGCGCGACGAGCGAGATGGTTCATGAGCTCCTCCCAAAGACGTGTCGACGCTGAGCCGGGCAGCCCCAAATGCGACAGGGTAACCATAACGCCGCGGACTTACCGCCGACTTATCGCCGCGCACCGGTCGACCGAGGGAGATGAAGAGGGCCGGCGGCCGACCCGATTCTGTAGAGTCTCGGCATGGGTCAGCAACTCTGCTACGTCGACGCCTACGCGCAGCGGATCGATGCCCGCGTGGTCGCAACCGAACGATCCGAGTCCGGGAACCCGCTCGTCGTTCTCGATCGCACCGTGTTCTATCCGGGTGGCGGCGGCCAGCCGTCGGATCGTGGCCTCATCCTCCGTGCCGCCGATGGGCGGACCTGGACAGTCCGCTCTGCACGCAAGACCGAAGGCGAGATCGTCCACGAGATCGACCCCGACGATCTTGGGCCGCCGATGGTGGGCGACACGGTCACCATCGACCTCGACTGGGCCCGGCGCTACGCTCTCATGCGTACCCATACCGCACTCCACGCCCTGTGCGGCGTCGTGTGGCGCGACTACGGTGCCCTCGTCACCGGCGGCAATATGGAGCCGGGTTCGGGTCGAATGGATTTCGAGTTCGAGCGGATGACCGGCGACCTCGTCGACGAGATCGAGACGATGGTCAACTTCGAACTCGAATTGGGACGCGCGGTTCGAGTCAACGTCCTGCCACGCGATGAGGCCTTCGCGATCCCGGATCTGATCCGGACCAAGATCAACCTGCTGCCCGAGGGCATCGAGGAGATCCGGACGATCGAGATCGTCGGGCTCGACCTTCAGGCCGACGGCGGGACCCACGTGGCCAACACGACCGAAGTCGGGCGGATCAAGGTCGTCGGATATGAGTCGAAGGGGCGGATCAACAAGCGGATCAGGATCGCGGTCGAGGACGCGTGAAGGTCAACCTCCTGATCGGCCAGCCGACGGGTCCGAGGGCATCACTTCGTCTCCCGCCGGTCACCGCCGCACCTGGTGCGTTCAGCCGGCGCCGCTCCGCTGGACCTCAGGCGACAGGGGCATGAACACCTCGCCGACCGTCGCCTTCTCCGATCTGGAGATCCCCACGGAGTCCGCGACAGCCTGCCACTTCGACACCGCCGAGGCCACCTCGTGCACGATGTCGCGGGCCCGGGCATCGGAGAGTCCGTACAGCCGGTGCGTCGCGATCGCCGCCGACAGGCTCGGCGCCGTGGTCGTCCCGTCGATGGCGAGCGAGTGCTCGCGCATCTCGCGGGCCGGGTTGAGGTCGTAAGCGGGTGCGAGGCGCCATCCCTCGGGCAAGCGCAGAAATCCATGGTTCCGCAGGTGGTCATCCCGGTTGCCTGCGAGGACATTGAACGCAAGGCGCCGGAAGAGTTGCTCGAGGTCCTCGCGCACGGCGGCCGGTGCGACGTGATCGGCGACGGCCATGGCGAGGTCCGGGTAGCCGGCCGGCTCATCATCGCGTTTCCCGGTCATGGTCATCGCCGATGCGAACAGGCGCCGCCCCGCTTCCGTCCGGTCGAACCGACGCGTGGCAAATGTTCGACCTCGGGCCCCGAGTCTCAGTAGTTCCGAGTCCGCGACGTGGATCCCGGCATCCCGGGCGAGCTGTGCGAAGACCTCCTCCCACGCACCAGAGTCTCGGCGATCTGTGCGAGAGGGAAACTTGGCGATCCACAGGTCGCCGCCGACCCCACGGAAGTTCGCCTTCGGCCGTCCGCCGCCGAGCGAGCTGCCTGGCGCGATGAGCAGGGAGATGGTCGGGTCGGCGATGGAAGCCCCCGGGTTCTCCTCGAACTCGCGCGCTGCCGCCTCGAGAGCGCGCAATCCCGTCATCGGGGGAATCGCAGGGTCGGCGTCGTCGATGAACGGGCCCTCGACGCCGCGGCGTAGTCGAAGGGCGCCCATCCGCGATTCGTCGGATACGCCAACGAGGAACTCCCACCCGCTCAGGCGCCGCGCGCGGCGGCCTTCGCGATCTGCCGACTCTGCTTCACGGCGCTCAAGGAGCAGTTGCCCCCAGAGGTCCGGCGCCGTGTCGGCGAGGATGGGCGGGAGCCCGCCGCCGGGGGCGTACTGGCGACCTTCGATCAAGGGGAGTCGGGGCTCAAGGGCGAAGGGGTCCCGGCTGTCGAGCCATGAGCGCGCGTATGCGAAAGCGATCGCTCCGCGAGACCCGGGATGGCGAGTCAGCACACCCACCGGGCGCGACGGCCCAAGTTCGGGCGCGTCCAGGGTGACGACCAGGTCCTCCTCAGAGTTCATCCGCGAGGCTCTTCGTGCTGGAGCGATGTGGCCGCGGTGACCGGGCATCGACGAGCCGGTGGCCGAGATCGTCCTGCTCCGCGATACGATCGATGTCGTCCTCCAGGGCAAGCACCTCGAGAACCCGCACCAGCACCGCCGCGCTGACGGTCAGGGCACCAGCTTCGAGCCGACGGATCGTGGGCCGGGACACGAGGGCGCGCGCCGCCATGTCTGCCGCGCTCATGCGGCGCCGGAGTCGCGCGGCCTTCAGGCGCTCACCGAGCGCCCCGGCCTGTCGCTGGGTCTTCGGGAACAGGGTTCTTGCCGGTCTGCTCATGGCACATAGTGTTTACCGTACCAATAGGTGTTGTCAATACTATGTGCCACATCCGGAAGATGCTTGCAGGATTCGATAGACGATCGGCCCGGCCCGGCCCGGCCCGACCGGCGGACGCCATGCGACTTGGCTGGTCACGACCCGGGCGTTGTGGCACGATCGCACCCATGGCCCGACCCCGGCTGAATTCGCTTGCGCTTCCCGTTCTCGCCTCCCCCATCGTTCGGCGGGTCGCGTGGCACATCAAGCGAATCGGCGGACAGCTCGACCGGCGCTTCTTCCTGACCCTTGGCCAGGGCATCCTCGGCTTCGTGCTGATCGCCGCGCTCCTGATCACCGGGCTCGAGAAGCCATGGACGTTCGAATCCGTGTTCGATTCGTTCAACTGGGGGATCGCGACCGTCCTCGGTCAGGGTGATTCCGCCTATGTGACGTCACCCGCGGGGCGGATCATTGCGTGGGTGCTGATCCTGTTCGGGGTGGCCATGCTGGGCCTCATCACCGGCGCGCTCGTGGCGATGGTCATCGAGTTTCTGCTCAAGGAGGGACAAGGCTTGGGTGCATCGGGATACCGGGACCACATCGTCGTGTGTGGCTGGAACACCACGGCGCGGGAGCTCATCGGGGAGTTGCGCGGCGACGCCTACAAGCAGCAGGTCGTGGTCATCGCCGACGCCGACAAGAATCCCGCCGGCGACGGTGTCTATTTCGTTCGCGGCGACCCGACCAACGAACAGGATCTGGCACGAGCCGGGATTCACGAGGCATCGGCCGCGCTGATCTTTCCCCATGACGCCTCGGACGACGCCGACATGCGCTCGATCCTGACGATCATGGCCATCGAGCACATGGCGCCCGGCGTCAGGACGGTCGCCGAGGTCAACAATCCCAAGCACGAGCCGCACTTTCGGCGCGCGAATGTCGACGAGCTCCTCGTGACCTCGAAGGTGGCATCCCACCTCCTGGCGCGATCCGCGCTCTACCCGGGCCTGACCGGCATCGTGACCGACATCGTGTCCGGAGGGGAAGGCTCGGAGTTGTATCGAATCGCGCTGCCGGACGAGTACATCGGGTTGTCGATCGACGCGGTCGCGGGGCGCCTCCGCGCCGACCATCGGGCCACCCTGTTGTCGGTCAATCGCGCGGGCCACGCGTTCGTCAACCCCGCGGTCGATTTCGTTCTCCAATACGGCGATGACGCGGTCGTCGTGGCGGAGTCCCTGGGAACGCTGGCACCGCTCGAGATCGCGGACGTGAACGCGGCGCCGCGGGCCGCTGTGGTCGCGCCGCCCGCCTAGCGACGCCGCTCGCCGACATGACCGAGCGAATGGGCGAACCTGCCGATCGATCACGTCCTCTGGTCGGGCGGGTTGCGCTCGTGACCGGCGCGGCGTCCGGAATCGGGCGGGCGACGGGGCTCCGGCTGGCCGCCGAAAGTGCGCTCGTCGGGTGCCTCGACCGGGACGGCAACGGTGCCCGGGATGTCGCGCTGGCGATCCAGGCGAGCGGGGGCACGGCCGTCGGCCTGACGGCCGACGTCACCGATGCGGCTGCGGTCGCGGCGGCGATCAGCGAACTTGTCGAACGGTTCGGGCCCGTCGGCATTCTCGTCAACAACGCAGGAATTCCAGGGGCCGGGAAGTTCATCGACGTCGCGTTCGACGACTGGACCCGGGTGCTCGATGTCCACGTCAACGGCGCGTTCCACGTCACCCAGGCGGTGATGCCGGGCATGATCGCCGCGGGATACGGCCGGGTCATCACGATCGCCTCGGAGTCCGTGTGGCTCGGGAACACGAGCGTCCAGTACGCCACGGCCAAGGCTGCACTGCTGGGGTTCACGCGGTCGCTGGCCCGCCAGGTCGCCGGCTTCGGCGTCCGTGTCAACGCGGTTGCTCCGGGCCCGGTCGAGACGCCCATGCTCTTCGACAATTCGCCCGACGAGATCGAGCGCGAGCGTGCGACCGTGCTCATCGGCCGCTTCCTCCAGCCCGACGAGATCGCGTCATCGGTGGCATTCCTCGCCGGTCCCGGCGGCGATGCGTATGTCGGCCAGGTGATCTCGCCCAATGGCGGAACGGTGTTCCCCGGATGATTCCTCCGGAAACGCCTTCGACGCGGGCGATCGACGCCATCCGGGGGACCGGGGTCGCACATCGTGTCGTGACAACGGCATCGGCCGGCAGTGCCGCGGAGAGTGCCGAACTCCAGGGCATTCCCGTCGGCGCGCTCCTGCGGACCATCGTCGTGCGCCGTGCCGAGGACGACTACGTGTTCGTCCTCGTGCCCGCGGGACGACGCTTCGATTGGCCGCGCCTTCGCACGCACCTCGGCGTCAGCCGGCTGTCGCTTCCCGATGCCGATGAGGCACTTGCCGCCACGGGCTATGAGCGCTACACGATCACCCCGTTCGGGGCGACGCGTCGATGGCCGGTCATCGTGGACGCGGCGGCCATGGCGGAAGTGGTCGTTTCGGTCGGCGGCGGGGCGCGCGGCGTGAACCTGCACCTTGCGCCGGCCGACCTCGTGACGGGCCTCTCGGCGGTCGTCGTCGACGTGAGCGGTGCGGCCGACGTGTCAGCGGAATGACAGCGCACGTCCGTTGGAGGCCACTCGTAGTCGCCGGTGGCTGCTGGACTCAGCGGTCGACCTGGCAGCAGAGTCCGTCCAGGCACGGTCAGGTCCCCTTGTTCGGATCAGGTCCAGAGGTTCGGGGCGCCGATCGTGAGCCCGGTTCGGTCTGCGAGCCGGCTCAGGATAGTCCACCAGTCGTAGCGGCTCGTGACCTCCGATGCCCGGACGGTGACGAGGCGATCGTCGGAAATCAGGCTCGGCAGCTCGCGGTCCAGGATCGCCTCGACCTCGTCGCGGAACGCATCGCTCGTCGAGCGGACGCCATCCGGCTGGAGGGCCACATCGGGCAGCAGGCGCACCACGAGATCGTACGTTTCCGACCAACGCCGGACGAGTGGACCCACCGCGAACCGATCCTCGCCGCCGCACGCTCGAAGGTAGTAGGCGAAGTTGTCCATCACACCGCGATCGGTGGCGAGGACATCGGCCTTGCCGGCCAGCTCGAGTTCCTGGCGGATCTGGGAGACGAGCACCCACAACTGCGCTTCGCCCGTGGCGCCTTCGTTGATCCCCAGTGGGTTGTCGCGGACGACCTCGCGCCCCAGCTCGACGGAGAGGCCGGCTCTCTGAACCGTCGCTGCGAAGGCGAGCAGTGCCGACGTCTTCCGGATCCCGTGCGATCCGATGAACGCGATCTTGACGGAGCGTCGTCGCGGCGGCGCCTCATGGGCACCCTGCGCGGTCCGGGCAGATCGACGGCTCACGCCCAAGAGCGTAGCGCGGCGGCCACCGATCCGGGTTCGCGTGCTGTCCGCCCGGGCGTTCATGCGCTGCGATTACCCTGGCTGATCAGATTCGGGCAGAGCGAGCGTGGCACGGCGCCCAGAGCGTCGGAATCGCCGACCGGTCACGCTTGCTGGCGCCCGATCTCATTACCGGGAGCAATCACCGGCGGACGCGCGGGCAGACGATGGGCGCAGACGCAGATCGGAGCTACAGCGCCTTGACCGCCGCGGTCAGTGCCGCCAGGCCGTCCTTCGCGTCGGCGAAGAGCATCCCGGTCTTCTCGTTCGTGTAGAGCTCGTTGTCGATGCCGGCGTAGCCGCGGCCCATCGATCGCTTGATGACGACGATCGATCTTGCCTTGTCCACGTCGAGGATCGGCATCCCGCTGACCGGCGAGCCCGGGCGGCGAGCCGCCGGGTTCGTGACGTCGTTGGCGCCGACGACCAGGGCGACATCGCACCGTTCGAACTCGGGGTTGATGTCGTCCATTTCCTTCAATTGGGGATAGGGGACATTGGCCTCGGCCAGCAGCACGTTCATGTGCCCCGGCATCCGCCCCGCGACCGGGTGGATCGCGTACTTGACGTCGACGCCACGTTCCTCCAGGAGCTCGGCCAGCTCGCGGACGGCGTGCTGCGCCTGGGCGACGGCGAGACCGTAACCGGGCACGACGATGACGTGGCTCGCGTAGGCGAGCTGGATCGCCACGTCGTCGGCGCCGATCGAGCGGACCGAACCGCCGCCTTCGACGGCCGCTCCGGCGGTGCCCTCACCGCCTCCGAATCCTCCGATCATGATGTTCATGACCGAGCGGTTCATGGCATCGGCCATGAGTTTCGTGAGAATCGCGCCAGAGGCACCGACGAGCGCGCCGGCGATGATCAGGACGTCGTTCTCGAGGACGAAGCCGGCCATCGCGACGGCCGTGCCGGTGAACGCGTTGAGGAGGCTGATCACGACCGGCATGTCGGCGCCGCCGATCGGCAGGACCATCGTGATCCCGAAGATGAGCGCCGCGGCGATGATCAGCATCAGCACCGGCGAGCTGACGTTGCCGGCGAACAGGAAGAGCGCACCGCCAACCGCGATCGCCGCCAGCGCGAGGGTCACGATGCGGCCGCCGGGGATGAGGATCGGCTTGCCGGCGATGAGCCCCTGGAGCTTGCCGCTCGCGATGAGCGATCCGGTGAAGGTCACGCTGCCGATGATCACGTCGAGGACCACTGCGATCGTCGTCTCGAGTGCGACGGCCTCACCGAGGCGTTCGAAGCGCAGGTAATCGTCGATCGCGACGAGGGCGGCCGCGCCGCCGCCGACGGCGTTGAACAGCGACACCAGCTGCGGCATCGCCGTCATCTTCACGGTCCGGGCGGTCCACAGGCCGGCCCCGCCACCGATCACGACGCCGACGGCGATGATCAGCCAGGCGGTCCCCGGGGTCCCGGCACGGGCCGCAAGGAGGATGCCGGTCGCGACGACGGCTGCCGCCATACCCGCGGCCGACAACCGATTGCCGTTGCGCGCCGTGGCCGGCGAATTCATCCGGATGAGGCCGATGATGAAGCAGGAGGCGCCGGCCAGCCAGACGAGGCGAACGATCGATTCGAGGGTCGCGAAGTCCATCGCCTAGCCCTCGCTCGGCTCGGTCGGCTTGGGAGCCACCGGCTTCTTCCTGAACATCTGGAGCATCCGATCGGTGACCACGTAGCCACCGACGACATTCATCGTCGCGAAGGCCACGGCCACGAGGCTGAGCACCTGGCTGAGCGGTTCGGTCGCGTTGGCAGCGATGAGCATCGCGCCGACCAGGATGATCCCGTGGATCGAGTTCGCGCCCGACATCAGCGGCGTGTGCAGGGTCGCCGGAACTTTGCTGATGACGGCGAACCCGACGAGGATCGCCAGGACGAAGATCGTCAGGGCGAAGAGGAGGGCTTCGTTCACGCGGTTCTCCCTTCGCTGGCGGCCGCCGGTGCGAGCAGCTTCTTCGTTGCCTCCTGGACGACCGATCCGCCGTGGGTGATCACCGTGGACTTCGTCACCTCGTTCTCGAAGTCGAGATCGAGATTGCCGTCCTTGACCATCTCGAGGAGACAGGCGGAGATATTGCGGGCGTAGAACGCGGAGGCGCTCACCGGCATCGTCGCCGGGAGGTTGTCGGGTGCGATGATCGTCACGCCGTTGTCGGACACGACCGTCTCGCCGGCCTTCGACAGCTCGCAGTTGCCGCCCAGCGCGGACGCCGCCATGTCGACGATGACCGAACCGGATTTCATTCGCGCGACGGCATCCGCGGTCACGAGGACCGGCGGCTTTCGCCCCGGGACCTGGGCCGTGGTGATCACGATGTCCATGCCGCCGATGGCCTCGTTGAGCTCGGCCTGCTGGGCGGCACGCTCCTCGGCGGTCAGCTCGCGGGCGTAGCCGCCTGCGCCGGTGGCATCGATCGTCGTCCTGAGCTTGATGAACTGCGCGCCGAGCGACTCGGCCTGTTCGCGGGTCTCGGGTCGGACGTCGTACGCCTTGACCACGGCACCGAGCCGTCGCGCCGTGCCGATCGCCTGGAGTCCGGCCACCCCGATCCCGAGGATCAGGACATTGGCCGGCTTCGCGGTGCCGGCGGCCGTCGTGAGGAGCGGGAAGTAGCGACCGAACGCGTTGGCTGCGATGAGCACCGCCTTGTACCCACCGACGTTCGCCTGGGAACTGAGGGCGTCCATCGTCTGGGCGCGCGACAGCGTGCGCGGGATCGCGTCGAGGCTGATCGCCGTGACGCCCTTCTTCGCCAGTTCGGCCGCGAGCTTCGGATCGATCAGCGGCTGGAGGAAGCCGACGACCGCCTGGCCCTCGCGGAGACGCTTGACCTCATCGCCGGTCGGCTTCTGGACGCGGAGGATGACGTCGGCGTCCTTGTACAGCGCGTCGGTCTTGACGATCGTCGCCCCAGCATCGACATACGCCTGGTCGGGGATGGCGGCACCGTCTCCGGCACCGGCTTCGACGAGGATCTCGAGCCCGGCGGACGTGAGCTTGCCGAGCGCTTCGGGTACCAGGGCGACGCGCCGCTCTCCGGCCGCGGTCTCCCGGGCGACGCCGACCTTCATGGGCACCACCTTGAGAACGTCTGGGGACAAAGGGTCTGGTGAATCCGGTGAAGGATACCCGCTGACCGAGCGTGGTGCGATGCGGGCTCGGTTGCGATTTGGTTTCGCCGGTCGGCCCGCGCTAGCCCTTCGGGCGGATCCGGACAATGAGGATCGCCGCGTCGTCGCCCTCGAGGACCTCACCGTCGTGGGGAATGGTGCCGTCCCAGCGGAGGTAGTCGCCGGGACCCAGGTCCACCGCGTGATCGCCCTGGCGCAGGCGGTACCGGCCGCGAAGCACGATGTGATGTTCGTCGCCCGAGTGTGCGTGGGGGGCGATCCGGCTCCCCGCCGGCACGTCCCGTACCTCGATGATCGTCACGTCGCGCGACGTTCGCCCATCGACGTGCTCCACTCGACCGAGATCCGTCGGGCTGACCGGCCGCTCCGAGGCTCGAACCACGGCAGGCGGCGCAGGATCCTCCATGAGGAGCCAGGCAGCCGAGACGTCCAGGGCGTCGGCGATCGACGCCAGGCACTGGAGCGACGGTGACGCCTTGTCGTTCTCGATCTGCGAGAGGTAGCCGACGTTGAGGCCGCTCCGCTCGGCGACATTCGCGAGGGTCAGGCCACGCTCGGTCCGCCAGCGTCTGATCTGCGCCCCGACGGCGGGGCGCCGTGGCCGGGCGATCGGCGATGTTGCTCTCACCAAACTCATATTGACAACAGTAACATACTGCGATATCGTTGCCTCCGCAACCAAATACCCCGATCGACTCGGCAACAACCGCGTCGACACCCTGGAAGGACGAGACGACCATGAACATCGCCATCATTGGAGCCGGCAACGTCGGCAAGGCACTCGCGACCACATTCGCGCGGGCAGGACACACCGTCATCGTCGCGTCGCGTGATCCGGAAGACGCCGGCACTCTCGCCGCCACGACCGGGGCTCGGATCGCTTCGACGAATGCCGAGGCCGCCTCCGCCGGCGACGTCGTCATCCTCGCTGTTCCCTTCGCCAGCGTCCCGGACATCGCTGGAGAGATCACCGCTGCCGTCGCCGGCAAGCCCGTGATCGATGTCACGAACCGCATGTCCTTCGGGGCCGGCGGTCCCGAGATCGACACGACGTCCTCGAATGCCGAAGACCTGGCCGCCCTGCTTCCCGGTGCCCACGTCGTCAAGGCCTTCAACACGCTGTTCGCGTCCAACCAGGGCGATCCCATCAAGGACGGCATCCAGCTCGACGGCTTCGTTGCCGCCGATGACGCGACGGCCAAGGCGACGGTCATCGAACTGATCGCATCCATCGGCCTGGAGCCGGTCGACGTTGGCCCGCTGGCCCGCGCCCGCCAGCTCGAAGGCCTGGCCTTCCTCAACATCACCGTCAACGTCGCCAACAACGGCTCCTGGCAGTCCGCCTGGAAGCTCATCGGCGCGCCCGAGACGGTGAAGGTCGCCGCCTGACATGTCGGCAGACAGCAGCGCGGCGGGGATGCACACTACGACGGTGAGCATCCCGGTCGCCCGCCTCAATCACGCCGTGCTGTACGTGCGCGACGCGCGCCGGGCCGCGGACTTCTACGCTCACGTGTTCGGGTTCGAGGTCGTCGGCGAGGAGTTCGGCGGGAAAGCGATCTTCATGCGGGCCGCCGGGGGCGACAACCACCACGACCTCGGCCTGTTCTCGGTCGGCGATGCCGCCGGCCGGGCGCCCCGCGGCTCCGTGGGCCTTTACCACCTCGCGTGGGAGGTCCCCACGATCGACGACCTCGCGGCCGCCGCGCGGACGCTGTCCGAGGCCGGCGCGCTGGGCGGGGCGTCGGACCACGGGGTCTCGAAGTCGCTGTACGGGGCGGATCCCGACGGCAACGAGTTCGAGATCATGTGGCGCGTACCACGCGAGTCCTGGGGCGACTACGAGCACCACGGTGCTGTCCTGCCGCTCGATCTCGAGGCCGAGGTTCGTCGCTGGGGAGCCGAAGGGGCCGCTCGCGCCTGACAGTTACCCTGGCGGTCCGACCGCCGCGACGGCGAGCGTGAGGATGTAGATGTGCGCAGCCGCGCTCCACACGATCGAACCGGTCCGCCAGTTCAGCCAGCCGAACACGAGCCCGCCGAGCATCGTCGAAAACAACTCGACCTCGGGTTTGCCGAGGTGCACGAACACGAACGGGATCGTGGCGACCACGAGTCCGATCGGCCCCATCGCTCGCAGGAGCGCGAACAGCAGGAATCCCCGGAACAGGAATTCGGCCGACGCCAGATCCAGGATGTAGGTCAGCAGCAGGTCGCCGGTGGGCGCCCAGCTGATCGCGTAGTAGTCGCGGAAGTCCGGTTGGGCCGCCAGAATCAGCACCAGCGGGGTCATGACGAGGCAGCCCAGCCCGGCGAGACCCGCCCCCCAGCGCCAGTCGCCGAGCCGGAGTCCGTACGCGGATGGACGGTCGCGGAACGCGAAGACGACGACGAGCAACGGGATCAACCCGAACAGGATCGCGCGCTCGATGGCGTTGTAGCGGATGGCGGGCGCCGCCCGTCCGAGATCCTGGACCGGCTCCGGGATGAACGTGCGAGTGAAGTCGAACAGGAGGACGAACACGGCGACGGCGATCGCCGTCGTTGCCAGGAGCGGCAGGTCCAGTCCCGCGATCCGCACCGTCCGCCGGTCGGCATCGCTCGGCGGATACGCCGGCGCCGCGGTGAAGCCCGAGCGGACCCGCTCCGCGAACCCGCCGCTCACCGGACGGTCCGGCGGGGTGTGCGAGTCAGACGACGGATCAGCCGATCCACCAAGGTCACGATTGCTACGCCGGCATAGGCGCCGAGCAATCCCGCGAACATCACGATCAGCGTGACTCCGCCGACGTTCGGTTGTCGGTCGGTGGTCGGCGCCAGGGCAATGACCCCGATGACACTCCCGATGGAGCCTGCGATCCCGCCGAGAGCCCGCGCTGCCGTGGCTGCCGACATGTCTGGCCGGTACCTGACCGATCGCCCGGCGCGGACGATTCGGACAATGCCGACGAGCGTCCCCAGCCCGCCGCCGATTCCCGTGATCAGGAGGCCGATCCCATCGGACGCGGTGCCACCACCGTTCGCGATACGAAGGGCTTCCTGCTCATTCAGTCGGTACGCGGTGATCGTCAACGACAGCGTTGCGAACCCGAGCAGGACCGGCGCCAGGACGACCGGAGCCAGGCGACTCCGCGTGGCCGACGCGAACCAGCCGAGGACGACCAGTCCCAGGCCGATCGAGAGTGTGATCGCGCCGTCTCCGGGCAGGTCGAAGCCGTTCGTCGACACGTCGCCGTGGAACGGCAGCATCGCGTTGAGCCAGGGGAGGGGCGCGCCGATCACCAGCAGCACGCCGGCTCCGAGCAGCCCCAACCGGAGCGGTTCTCGCCACGGTCGATCTGCGACGACCTGGCTCGGATGATCGAGCGAGCGGCCCCACGTCATCGCCGGAGTCTACGACCGATGGCAGCGCCGCCGAACCTGGCGATACCGGCTCATGGCAGGGTCCAGGCCGGACCGGTCAGGCCAAGACCGTCGAGAATCGCCTGGCTGTAGTCACGCGATCGCGGCCGCCAGTTCGGGTCGAGTCGATCACCCCACCAGGCGTAGGCGAGATCGCACAGCGTGCCCACGCTGATCGTCGCCCCGGGCGTTCGCCCCGCGAGCCACCGTGTCACGTGCTCTTCCGACCGGAAGAGGAGCATCGTCCCTCAGGTGTAGCCGATGTCGGCCCACCATTCGGCGGCGGGGACCAGCACGTGGAAGACGAGGTCGGTGTCGTCCGGGCGGGAGTCGGTCACGGTCACGCGGATCGGATCGGCGCAGTCCGGGCAGGTGGTGTCGATCACCGAGTCGACATGGAGCGCGGCACCGACTCCGAAGGCATCCCAGGCGCAGTTCGCGAACCACGACCGACCGGCTGCCTCGACGCGATGCGCCGTGGGCCGCGCGGCAAATGGATTGACCATCCGCAGCTCAACCATGTCGCGATCGAGGACGACGGCGTGGGCCTCGTGCAGTCGCCGCCAGCCTGCGCGCACCGCGTCGACGGACTGCTGGCGCTCCGTGGCGATTTCGGTGGCGGTTGGCGCCCGACCCAGATCGATGAACCGCCGGTAGGTGAGGTTGCGCAGGTCGAGATCCGGCTGATCCACGGCGCGATCGTAGCCGCCCGAGCGCAAACCCGTGACCCGCTGGCGCGCGCCTTCGGCCCCAAGAAGCACCGTCCGCCCAGGGCCCGCGCAGCGTTGCGCCATCGCGCGTACCCTTCCGGGACTGCCCGGAAGCACCGGGATGACACCGATCGAGGAACCATGACGAAGCATTCAAAGGCCGAGCGAGAGAAGCGCGCTGCCGAGACCGAACGCATCCAGGAGATCGAGCGAGCCTGGCAGGGGAGTATTCCCGCACCGGTCGCCAAGGAGTTCGCGGCACAGGTGAAGGCCGCCAAGGACCGCGGTCCATGGGTTCGCCCGCCCGACATGGCGCCCGGAACCGCCCCGCGGCCGCCGCGGCCCGGGCACGAGCCCAAGCCCAAGAAGGACGACACGACAGCTCGCCGCCGCTACTAGCCCGTGATGCCAGTGGACCCGGCGGTCGACGTCGCGGCAAGGCGATGTTCGCTCGAGGCCGTCGTCCGAGCGCGGTGTCGCGACCGCGACCAGGGTGGCCCCGGAGACGTACCGGCGGCCAGTTGATCGAATCGAAACCCCATTGTGCTGGGCCCGGCCGAAGGCGTACCATCGGTGGCCCTCAACAGCACCGGGAAGAGGAGCGGATCGATGGCCGAGTTCGACGCACAGACGGGATCGGACGGCACCCTGGACGAGGCGCCGACAGCGATCGCCGAGGCGGAGCGACCCGACGAGGCGGAGCGACCCCTCGCCGACGCGAACGCCGACGCTGATGGTGATGAAGGCGAGGATGGCGCCGAGGTGATGAGCGCCGAGGTGATGAGCGCCGAGGTGATGAGCGCCGAGGTCATGAGCGCCGAGGATCCGGCTCAGCCCAATTACCAGGCCGCGCTCCTGGTCGATCTCGCCCGCGCGATGCACGACGCGGCCGACGTTCGGCATGAGCGGGCGCTCGAGACCGTCGACAGGCTCCGAACTGCGCAGGTCCAACAGATCAGCGAGCGCGGCGTTTCCGAGGCGGAAGCCGCACGTGATCAGGCCGACCGCGATATCGCCGCCATCCACGACTGGGCCGAAGGCGAGATCGAGCGGATCCACACCGAACGCGAGCGGCGCAATCAGGCGCGTCGCCGCGAACTCAAGGCGTTGCTCGACCGGTTCGACACGCAGACCGAGTGGGAGATCGGGGCCATCGAGGCCGCGGTCGCCGACCATCGGGCGGATCTCGCCACGTTCTTCACCCGACTCCGCGGGGAAACGGACGTGAGCGTCATCGCGCGGGTGGCCCAGGACGCTCCGCAGCTGCCAGAGCTCGACGACGTCACGGCGGCGGCGCGCGCGCGGGCCGCCGCCGCGGGATCGATGGTGGGGTCAGCGCGGTCAAGCGAGGAGCAGGACGTATCGGATCCGCCGAAGGCCGAGGAAACGTCGTTGGACGATGCGCCCGGAATCGATGCCTCCGACGCCGACGACCAGCCGCTGGTCGGCGTCATGGATCTCTCCGGCGCGGCCGCGGTGCAGGACCCGTGGTCGTTCGAGCGCCCGATCGAAGCGACTGGCGATGGGTCCGCCGCGAGCGAGATCGGAGCGGGCGCCGAGACCGTTGAACCGCGATCGATCGAGGTGTCGGGCGCGCCGATCGAGGCGATCGCGCCACGTTCGACCTCGACCGGGCTGCTTCAGGCGATCCCTGCGCTGCGCCCCGTGGCATCCTGGCTCAACCACACCAACGGCGACAGCGACAAGACGACCTGACCCAGGGTCGGGCCTTCGAGCGCGTACAGACCGCCGACACACGCGAGGAGCGTGTGTCGGCGGGGGTGTCGTTGAGATCGCCAGCGGGATGCTCGGCCGAGCTATCTCCCGACCGTGAAGCTCACGACCATGACGCCGGAGTCGACGCCGCGCGGGCTGGCGCTCTGCGCGTCGGTGCGGATGACGAGCTTGTGGGTGCCGGTTGCCAGCGCGGCCGTATCGATCGCGAGCGTCGTCTTGGCAGCGCCGTCCGCGTGATAGAGCAGGGTGCCGGCTGATCCGTGGTGGAAGTCGGGATCGAGGTATACCTCGCACATTGACGGCGACGCCCCGGAAGGAGCCGCACACTGGACCGTCGGACGCCACGTCCCGGTCACGGGCCCAACAGGCAGCGCCGTCAGGAAGCGAGCGTTCTCATAACCGATCCCGCCGGTGTACCAGCCGCGCGCCTCGGTCCAGTTGTCTGCGGAGCGCGTGAGGCGCGGCGTGCACGATCGGACGCAGAGCTGCCAGCCCGATGAGACCAGTTGCGTCTGGTCGTCCGGCTGGCGCGTGGCTGCCGCGAACCGCAGCTCATGACGCCCGGTCGAGAGCCGGTCGGTGTCGATCGTCGCGTTGATCGTCACGCCGACATCGGCCACCCCGCCGACGACGGGCAGCCCAGACGTCTGGGACCAGATGTTCGAACCGTCCGCCTGAATGCGGACTCGGGTCGCCGTTGCGCCGAGCGGTTGCGCGTGCCACTTGACGGTGATCGGGAACGTGATGCGACCGGATACGACCCCGGTCGGGAAACACGTCGCGATGTGGGTGTGCCTACCGGGGGCTGCCTCGTCAGGAGCCAGCCACCATGCCTGGGCCTCGATCGGCGCACATGGAGTAGCCGCCGTTGATACGGCCGATGGGAACAGCAGGGCTGCGATCGCAATGCAGATGCCGAGTCGTTTCATTCGATAGATCTCCCGTCAGTCACCCGCCGCAGGCCCGAACATCACTCGGGAGGTGATCGCGCACCGCGTTCGCCGGTGAGCGTCGTGCCGTGCCGCGGGAACGTCGCCGTCATGCCTCCCGCCTGGGCGATCGGCATTCCGGCCTTGGCGCCCACTGCCGCCGGAAGGCCGGCAGGCTGAACGCGAGGGCGGCCGCGAGCCGCCGCGACCCACTGGAGGTCGCCTCCTTCGACCATCTCCTCCGTGATGACCGTTGCGGGCTCCGAGCCCGGCAAGGTTTCACGACCGTACGGTCCAGGGCGGCTCCGTGCGCAAGAGATTGGTACCTGTGGACCACGTCCGATGGTCCTTGCAGCTACCCTCGGGCCGGCCTCGCGGGCAAACGAATCGCATTGACGACCCGTCTCGCTACGGCCAAAGTGCCCACCATGTCCGGGATCGTGATCAAGAGTCACCGAGCGCCCGACGAGACGGTCCGCTTCGAGCGAGGCTTCTCGGAGTTGGTGACTGTCGGACCTCTGACGATCAGCCGCGAGGTACTGGAGCCCGGTTGGCGTTGGTCGACCCATGTCAAGCCGATCGTGCGAACGGAACGGTGTGAGTTCCATCACGTCGCCCTGGTGATCTCGGGACGCATGGCGATCGAGTCGCGCGACGGCGAACTGCGCGAGGTCGGTGCAGGCGACGTGTACGACGTCGCGCCCGGCCACGACGCGTGGGTCGTCGGCGACGAGCCGTTCGTTGAGGCGACCTTCCAGGGGATCGCCGGCTGGGCGAAGGCGCCCGATGCGGGCGAGCGGATCCTGACGACGATGCTCTTCACAGACATCATTGGATCCACTGTTCTGGCAGAACGGCTCGGCGATCGACCATGGAAGCAGCTGCTGACAAGTCATCGCGAAGACGTCCGCAGCCTGCTGGAGAGGCACCGAGGGCGTGAGATCGACACGACCGGCGACGGCTTCCTGGCCATCTTCGACGGTCCGGCCCGCGCCATCGCGTGCGCACTTGCCATCCACGCGTCTGCCCGGAACCTTGGCATCGAGACCCGGGCTGGCATTCACACAGGCGAAGTGGAGTTGGCAGATCGCGACATCCGTGGGCTCGCGGTGCACCTCGCCGCGCGGATCATGGACGCGGCCGGACCCGGCGAGGTCTTCGTTTCGTCGACTTCGCGCGAGCTGGCAAGCGGCGCCGGCGTCGAATTCCTGGATCGAGGCACTCGGCTGCTCAAGGGGATCAGCGGGGAACGCCAGCTCTACGAAGTCCGCACCAGCGACGGGGCCACACCGGACTGACTCCCACGAGCTGCGGATTGCGCCCGATCGGGCTTGACAGAGTCGCCAGACGCTACGACTCGCCCATCAGGGCGCCGCCTGAGCCTTCGATTCGAGCCAGGGTCCGATGGCAGCCGCGATCAGATCGGCCGCCTCGACGGTCGAGCCGATCGTCGAACGAAGCGAACCGACGAAACCTGGTTCCATCGTCGCCCGCAGGATTGCCATTGCCTCTCGATCATCGGCCAGCGGGCCAAGCGCAACGCGACACAGGCGATCCCAGCCCGCCCCGGCGTCGGCCCCCGCTTGTGCCCATGGGCCGGTTGTCATCGGCTCGCGCAGCCACATTCGGTACCACGGCTCCGCTCTCTCGAGGAACAATCCTGACTGTTGGCTCAACCGCCTGACCCGCTCGGTGAGGGTATCGGCTTCGTCGAAGACCGAGATCTCGGGTACCGGCATCTCGGCCTGGGCCCGCTCCACGATGGCGCCATCGAGCTCGAGGCGAGTCGGGAAGTGATTGAGCACGGTCGCCACAGCAACATCCGCTCGGCGGGCGATCATGTTCATCGACGTTCGCGAAATGCCGCGAGCTCGTCATCCTCGCTGCGGTCGTCGGCGTGTCATCCGTCGTGCTCGTCGAGGGTCACACCTGGCTGGTTCGAAGTCGGCGGGGCATGAATCAGCCCATCGGGCCGTCATGACCTGGGCCCCACGTCAGACCTTCCGACCGATCAGGGTGCGATCCCGTTGAGCTGCTTCCGCGTCTCGTCGGCGTGGCGAGTGAGGCCCATCTCCTCGAAGCGGGTCACGGATTCAGTGAGAAGGACACGATCGGCCCGAGCGATCCCCAGGGCCCTGACCGCGAACGGAGCGACGTACGCGTCCGGCCGGATCCATGCCGGAGCCTCTGCCTCGATCCGCTCGTGGTCGCCGAGCAGCGCGAGGCCATCGAACAGGGCCGCCCACAACTCGAAGGCATCGGGCTTCAGCCATGCGTCTTCGATCGAGCCGACGTGACGACGGACCTCACCAGGATCCCGGCGCGCGATGGCCAGGCGAAGTCGCTTCGCGGCGTGCACCCGGGCGTAGCCGACCATCCCGATCGACTCCGCCTTCGCCACCAGGCGGACGGCTTCCTCCTCGTCGCCGAGGCTCGCCATCGCGATCGCGCACAACAGGGCAAGCCCGACATTGGCCGGGCAGGGCGTCACCAGGTTCTTCTCGATGGCCGACTCGACGCGTGGCGTCAGGCCGCGGACCGTATCCCAGTCGGCGACGGCTGATTCGAGCAGGATCCGCATGAGCAATCCGTGAACGCGATGATGCGGCGTCAGGCCCACGACCGCCTGCTCGAGCCGCTCCGTCTCCGTGCGCGCCGACGTCAATCGACCGGCGTTCAGGGCGAGCCCCGCGTTGGTGAACAGGGCCTCCGCGCGATGATCGGGATCGCTGACCGCCGGGAGCAGGACATCCCGGAGTTCCGCCACCTCCCACGCCTCCGCGAACCTTCCCGCCGCTTCCAGGGCCCACTGCTTCGCCCCGAGCGCCTCCGACCGGACCTCCACCTCACCGAGCTCGTCCGCGGCCGCCACCGCTGCGCTGGCGTCGGCAAGGTCGCCATCCCACGCGGCCCTCGCCGAGAGGGCGCGGACGCGCGCGCGGCTGCCCTCGGGAGCGGCGGCCAGCGCCTGCGCGATCCAGCCGTCGACGAGGGCGGGATCGAGCCGTCGCTGCCACATCCCCGCGCGCTGGACGGTCTGGGCCGCCAGCTCCGGATAGACATCCTCAGCAGGGGCTCCGAGTTCGAGGGCCCGCTCCATCGCGGCGACCATCCCCGCCCCGTCGTACTTGAGCGCGCTGGCATGCCCGATCTCGTACCACAGCGACGCCTGCTCAAGCGCATCAGGCTCGAGCGCAACGGCCTGGCGGAGGAGTGCGAGGGCATCGTCGATCTCATAACGCCCGATGGCGAGCCCGGCGGCGCGGCGCGACCAGGCGACGGCATTCGCCCGGAGCCGCGCGGCCTCGGCGTCCTGACCGGCCCACGCGAGGTCGAGATCTTCGGGCACGACCGCCTGCGCGTAGTGATGGGCCAGGAGCGGGGTCAGTTCGTCTCGGCCTTCAGCACGACGCTCGAGCCAGCCGGCGAAGGCGGCGTGGAGCTGCGCTCGGCGGGCCTTCGACAGGGTGCCGTAGGCAACGTCGCGGGTCAGCGCATGCTTGAAGGCGTACTCCCGCTCGCCGGGCAATGACGAGACCGGGTGGCGACGGATGAATTCGTGTTCCTCCAGGAGGCCGATATCGGGACTGGCCCCAGCGAGCAGCTCATAGGTGGGGCCCGTCCAGAAGGTGCGGCCGATCACCGCGGCTGCCTGGAGGGCCGCTCGGTCATCCTCGCGAAGCGCGTCGATGCGCGCGGCAAGCACGGCCTGGACGGTGTCGGGGATCGCGAAGTCCGCGGGCAGCTCAGCAAACGACCACGATCCGTTCCGCCGCTGCAGGACCCCGCGGTCGATGAATGTCGCGATCAGCTCCTCCACGAAGAATGGGTTGCCCTCGGTTCGCCCGACGACCATGTCGAGGATCGGCGCCGGGATCTCGCTACCTACCAGCTCCCGAAGCAGGCGTCCGGTTTCGGCATCGGGCAGCGGCTCGAGGCGGAGCGAGGACGTTCGGCGCCACGATCCTCCCCAGCCCGCGCGGCGGTCGAGAATCTCGAGCCGGGCCGTCACGAGGACGAGCAGCGGGCCGCTGAGCTGGTCCACGACGGTATCGATCAGGTCGCAGAGATCGGCGTCGGCCCAGTGCAGGTCCTCGAGGAGCAGCACCATCGGGCGATCGACGACAAGCTGTGCCAGGAGACGTACCCATGCGTCGTGGAGGCGCTCCCGCGCGACGAGCGGGTGGACCTCCTGATCGCCTGCGAGCCCCAGCGTCATGCCGAGGTAGGGATGGTCGGCGAGCTTGGCCGCGATCGAATCGTGAGATTCGCCGTCGGTGATCCCGAAGTGCTCCTTGAGCACGTCGCCGAGCGGCCAGTACGTGGTTCCCTGCCCGTAGGAGAGGGCACGGCCGGTGCGCCGGGTAGGAGCGGGGGACTCTTCGCCCAGCCAGGTCCAGAACTCCCGGATCAGCCGGCTCTTACCGACGCCCGCCTCCCCGAGGACACAAACGAGGCGGGGGACCCCGTCATCGACGACGCGCCGGTAGTGGTCCTCGAGCTCTTCAAGCTCTGACCCGCGACCGAGGAAGACCGAGGCAAGTTCGCGGACGCCCCGCGGCCGCATGTGGGCGAGCGCGCGAAGAACCGGACGACCGATGACACCGCCCGGCTTGCCCTTGGCCTCGATGGTCAGCGGTTCGCCGAACTCGAACGCCCCTCGAGCCGACGCCGCCGTGCGCTCCCCGGCCAGGATCTCACCCGGGTCGGCAGCCTGCTCGAGCCGAGCCGCGATGTTGACGACGTCGCCTGCCACGAACGAGCTACCCTCACGCGGCCGCCCGACCACGACGTCCCCGGTGTTGATGCCGATGCGGATGGCAAGGCGCCCTTCGAACAGGTCGGCGAGTCGCTGTCGCATCGCGAGCCCGGCATGAAGCGCTCGCTCGGCATGGTCCTCCAGGGCCGCAGGTGCCCCGAAGGCGGCCATGACCGCGTCCCCGACGAACTTCTCGACGGTCCCGCCGTACCGTTCGACCTCCTCTGACATGGCGTCGTAGAAGCGGCTCAGGGCGAGCCGGATCCGCTCCGGGTCCTGGCCATCGGCGAGCTCCGTCGAGCCCACGAGATCCGCGAACAGGACCGTCGCGAGCTTGCGCTCCTCGTGCGTCATCGCTGAACCTCGCCGACTCGGTTGCGCTGCGTCGCGGGACGGACGGCCACAGGTACGGGCGGCATACTACTCCCGATCCGGGTGGCCTCCAGGGTGTCGCGGACAACGTCGGTGCGCACGACCCCCTCCGGTGGGGTCCTTCGGTGGGCCGCTGAGCGTGGCACCCGTCAGACCCGGTCCTCGAGCAGGTAGGAGCCCGGGCCTTCCAGTGCGGACACGTCGTCTGCGTTGAGGAGCCGGCAGGTCCGCAGCGACAGGCAACCACAGCCGATGCAACCGGTCAGATCGTCGCGGAGCTTCTCCATCTCCCGGATCCGTCCGTCGAGCCGTGGGCGCCAGGCGCGGGTGAGCCGCGCCCAGTCGGCCTTGGCGGGCGCCTTGTCCGACGGCAGGCCGGCCAGCGCCGCCGCGATCTCGTCGAGCGAGAGCCCCACGCGCTGGGCCGCCCGGATGAAGGCCACCCGGCGAAGCGTGTGGCGCGGGTACCGCCGCTGGTTGCCCTCGGTGCGACTCGCCCGGATCAGGCCCTGGACCTCGTAGAACCGGAGCGCGGACGTCGCCACGCCACTCCGCGCGGCGAGGACGCCGATCGGGACCTGGTCGGGCAGCAGCGGCATCCGCGGATGATCTCAAACTTTCCTCTTGACTTCAAGCGGACTTGAAGTCGTACGGTGTCGCGAACGCGGCGCCGGACGGCGCGGCCGAGATGGGAGAATGCGACCGTGGTGGTTGACGAGATCGTACGCAGCGCAGCGGGGCTCCACGGCGCGTTCCGAGGCCAGGTGCTCGAACCCGGCGATCGCGACTACGACCAGGCCCGCCGGGTCCATAACGCGGCGGCGGACCGGCACCCCGCCCTCATCGTCCGGCCGACCGAGGCGGAGGACGTGGCGCTCGTGGTCGCCCATGCTCGCGAAACGGGCCTCCCCTTGGTCGTCCGGGCCGGCGGGCACAGCATGGCCAACCACAGCACGGGCGATGGGGCGCTGGTCCTGGACCTGTCGGCCATGCGCGGCATCGACATCGACGCGGCCGGCCGCACTGCGTGGGCCGAGGCGGGCGTCCTGGCTGGCGAGTACACGGCAGCAACCCACGCCCTGGGCTTCGTCACGCCCTTCGGCGATACCGGGTCCGTCGGCGTAGCCGGGATCACGCTCGGCGGCGGCGTCGGTTGGCTGGCGCGCAAGCACGGGATGACCATCGACAGCCTGCTCGCGGTCGAGATCGTCACCTCTGACGGTCGCCGGCGGATCGCCAGCGCAGACGAGGAACCCGATCTGTTCTGGGCCGTGCGCGGCGCCGGGGCGAACTTCGGTGTGGTCACGCGCCTGCGGTTCCGGCTCCACCCGCTGGGCAACGTCCTCGCGGGCGACATCCTCCTGCCGGCGACGCGCGAAGTGCTTCACAGCCTGATCCCGACCCTGCTCGCCGCCCCCGACGAGCTGACTGCGATGCCGAACATCATGCTCGCGCCGCCTGACCCGGCAATCCCCGAGGAGCACCGCGGACGTCCGGTCGTGTACCTCTCGGTCGCGTGGTCAGGCTCGCGCGACGCCGGGGAGCGGGCGCTGGCTCCGCTGCGCGCCCTCGGATCGCCGATCAACGACACCGTGGCCTGGAAGCCGTACCCGGACCTGTTCTCTCCGGTCGACCGCGACGAGGTGTCGAGCTGGGGCGTCTCGAGCCGCGCCCTGTATGTCGACTTCCTCGACGACGCGACGATCGACGTGATCGAGCGCCGCCTCACGGAGCCGGGCGCGCCCGGCTCCGTGGTGCAACTGCGGGTGTTCGGCGGCGAGATGGCGCGCGTCCCGGGCGATTCGGCCGCGTTTGGATGGCGCGATCGCCCCGCCCTGATGTGGATCATCACGCCCTACGAGGACCTCCGCCGGGCGGCCGAGCACGAGGCCTGGACGGCCGCGTTCCGCACCGAGCTGCCGATCGGCGACACGGCGACTTACGTCAACTTCATGGGCGCCGAGGACGCCGAAGCCGTGCGCGGCGCCTACCCGGCGCCCACGTACGCCCGATTGCGCGAACTGAAGCGGCGGTACGACCCGGACAACGTGTTCCGCGCCAACCACAACATCCCACCGGGGTGATGCTGGGCTGAACCGGCGCGGCAAGACTCCCACGGGACGAGTGGCAAGTCGCCGACGTCATGCGATCTGCCGCATCGCTCTCGAGGACCATTTCGTGGGTTGATGGCGCGCCCGGAGGGAGTTGGGCGCGTGAACAGTGGCGCCGCTTGGCCAGATCTCCTCGGTACGCATGGTAGGTTTGATCCTGCGGACAAGGCTCGTCGGGCGCGCATGGTCCATGTCCGGCAGCTCATGCCGTCGCGGGCCCCCTCGCGCCAGCGAGGCAAAACGCCACGAAGCCGAGGCCAAGTTGCGCACGCTTGAGATCGGTCTCGTCCTCCCCATGGGGGAGTCCTTCGTCGATGGCTCAACTGCGCGGTGGATCGAGATCCGCGAGCTCGCCGTCCGGGCCGAGGAACTGGGTTTCGACTCCGTTTGGGTGGCCGACGAATTGCTGTGGCGCTCGCCGTCTGGCCCAACACAGGGGTGGTGGGAGTGCGTCGCGATGGCCGGCGCAGTGGCAGCCGCGACCTCGCGGATCAAGATAGGTACGTGGGTCTTGTCCGCGCTCCACCGGAACCCGGGAGTCACGGCCAGGGCCGTCGAGACGATCGACGAGATCAGCGGCGGCCGGTTCGTCCTGGGTATCGGCTCCGGGCACGCCGGCGGGCAAGCGCGAGCGTTCGGGTTGCCCGAGGACCGAGTCTTTGGGCGCTTCGCCGAGGCGGTCGAAATCATCGTTCCGCTGCTGCGGGACGGGCGCGCCGACTTCGAGGGAACCTTCCATGCGGCGCGCGCCTTGGAGCATCGACCCGTTGGACCCCGGCCGGGCAGGATCCCGATCATGATGGGCGCCAAGGGCCCCAAGATGCTGCAGCTCACGGTCCGTCATGCGGACATCTGGAGCTGGTACGTGGAGGAGCGGAGCGACCTCGCAGAGTTCGGTCCTCGGCTGGACGCTCTCGAGGCGGCGTGTCGTGATGCTGGCCGCGATCCGTCATCGATCGGCCGGTCCGCAGGCATCGTCGTCGAGCCCACCTCCGTTACGGGCGCCGCTGAGGCCCTGGCGGTGCCCGTGCGTGGTTCGCCCGAAGAGATCGCAACGGCTCTTCGAGCCTTCGGCGACCGGGGATTCACCCAACTCGAGCTTATTCTCTGGCCTCCTACGCTGACCGCACTCGAGGCGCTCGGCCCGGTGCTCGAGCTCATGGAGAGCAACTGACCCGACGGGCCGATCAGGCCCATGGTGCACGACAGCCGAGCCCGTGATCGTAAGGCGGTGCCCGCCGGCACCATATCGACCGAGAAGCCCCTTCAGTCACGTGTCCGTCTGATGCATGATGTCTTCAACTCAGGGTGGCAGGGGCAGCGGAGGAGCTCCACGGCACGGCGTCCAACCGCAACGGTCGCCCGACGCGTGCCGGCCAATGGCGAGACCGACCCGGGCAGAGGAGGTGTATGGGTATGCCCCATCGTCTGGCGATGAGGCTCTGGGTCGCGGTCCTGGCGCTGGCCGTTGTCCTGAGCCTGAGTGTCGGCGCGGCGTTCGCCGGTGAGATCACCGGAACCGGGAAGAGTCTCAAGACCGATTCGGGCAAGTGGGGCACGGGCTTGCACGCTCGTTCCTTCTGTGCCTACTCGGGTCAGGAAGACCAGCAATATCCGCCCTACTCGGATCCCAATGCTGGTCACGCCCAGTCCTGGGGCCAGATCCCCAAGGCGTTCCGGGATGTGATCAGCCCACTGGGGTACCACCCTGGCATGGCCTGTAACCCCACGATCGGGCTTCCTTCGGAGGAGTAGGAGCAGTCCGACGGCCCTCCGGTCATCCCGGAGGGCCGTTTGATGTCTGGATCGGTGGCGCGCCCGGAGGGGTGTTGAGCGCGCGAATGCCAGTAAGTATCCGGATCCCGTTCCAGGGGGCGGCAGAGCGGCTGAGGACGTCGAGCGAGAACGCCTGATCCAGAGCTGGACCGCATCGGATTGCCCGGAAATCGTCATTCAAGGACTCCGTTCAGTGCCGCTTCCATGACCGCCGGGTCGAGGCCGCCGATCTTCATCAGACGAAGCACGCCTGAGCGGTCGATGAAGTAATGCGACGGGATGCCCATGATCCGGTAGTCGGAGGCGATCCGGGTGTCGGGGTCGGCGACCTTCCGGTAGGTCAGCCCGACGCGGTCCGCATAGTCCCTGACGGCCGAGGCGTCTTCTGCGATGAAGATGGCCAGGACGATCAGGTCGCTGTCCGCGAACTCCTCGGACATGGCTTGGATGTCCGGGTTTTCCGCCCGGCAGGGCTGACACCAGCTCGCTCCGAAGGTCAGCCAGACCGGCTTGCCCTTGAGGTCGCTGAGCCTGACGGTCTTCTCGTCAACGGTCGTGGCGAGGAGGTCCGGGGCCGCCTCCCCGACCGTCGGTGGCTCCCCGCTCGCGCCGCCGGAGAGGGTGACGGACGTGAAGCCGTCCGCGCCCGCGGACGGCTGATTCGCCATGAAGGCGAGGGCGGCGATGATCGCTGCGGTCACGCCCATGATCCCAAGCGTGGCGGACCGGCTCTGGCCTGCCCTCGCGGCTGGGTCGCCGTTCGCGGTCAGCGTCGGTGCTTCCACTCTGGACCTCCCGCGTCCCGCGCAAGGGACGCCGTACAGCAAGACCGTCGGCCGGTCGACTGACTAGCTCAGGCCGCTGTAGCTGTGCAGGCCGCCGAAGAAGAGATTGCCGAAGTACGTGAACAGCACCGCCCCGAAGCCGACGACGAGGAGCCAGGCGGCCCGCTGGCCGCGCCAGCCGCGGATCACCCGCGCGTGGAGGTACGAGCCGTAGATCAGCCAGGTCACCAGCGAGGCGGTCTCCTTGGGGTCCCAGCTCCAGTAACGGGCCCAGGCGACCTCCGCCCAGACAGCGCCGAGGACAATCGTGAGGGTCAGGAAGGGGAACCCGATGACGACGGCCTTGTACGAGATCTCGTCGAGGAGCTCGCGACCCGGCAGGCCGCGTCGGCCGGTCTCGCCACCGGTCAGGTGGAGGATCGCCGCAGCGAACGAGATCGAGAACGTCCCGTAGGCGACGATCGCGACCGCGACATGGATCGACAGGAGAAGGTTGTTCTGGAGGGCCGGCCCGAGTGGGTCGATGGCCGACGGGATCGTCATCGCGTAGAGCAGCAGCGCGAGCGCGATCGGCAGGGCGATAAGGCCGAGGGCGGGCTGGCGGTAGCGCCGCACGAAGTAGACGTACATCACCACGATGCCCCAGGCGAACGCGACCGTGAACTCGTACATGTTGGCAAAGGGGCCGCGGCCGCTGGCAATCGTCCGGAAGAGGATTGACGCGCTGATGAAGACGAGGCCGAGGTAGGCGAGGAGCGTCCCGTATGCGGCCACGTTGCTCGCGCCGCGCCGGCCGACCGCGATGGTGCCGCCGCCGCCCGCGCCGGTCATCACCATCCGCCGCCGCGCGAGGCGGGCCGCCACGATCGCGAGCACGTAGCAGCCCAGCGCCAGGCCAATGGAGATGACCCCGGCGATGAAGCTGTACTGCGACATCTTGAACATGGGTGCTGTCCCTTCCTTCAGGTTGGGCTCGACCCGGTCAACGCGAGCTCGATGTCGTCGACAAGGTGCTGGAAATCGGGCCGGAAAGTGACGTCGTGCCGGACGATCGCCCCGACCTGGATCGAGCTTCCGTTGGGCCGCCGCTGGATGCGTGCCCAGGCCCGCCGACCTGGGAAGAGGAAGACAAGGCTGATGCCGGACACGAGGAGACCTGCGCCGATCCAGACGAAGACCGCGCCCGGGTCCCGGGCGACGATCAGGCCGGTGAACTGGCGCTCGCGAACGAACGTGAAGTCGAGCTCGGCGATGTTCGCGGGTTGGCCCTGGGAGATGATCTCGGTGGCGATCGGCTCGCCCTCGAGCCCGGACCGGTAGACCTCGATTTGCATCTGCCCCGGCTTGATCCGTGGATCCACCTCTCCCGAGGTTGCCCCGACGACATAGGCCGTGAGCCCGGCGTCGGGCAGGATGATCTGGCCGACGCGGTACTTGTCGTCGGACGTGGCCCACTCGAGCGGGACGCCCCGGTCGAAGACGACTCTGCCGGTCGGGTCAGCCACCGTCATCACGGCCGCGGCGCCATAGAAGGACTGGTAGAAGGTCACGTCCCCCGCGCGCAGCGGCTCGTTGACCCGGACGGTCTGGGCAATCACCTGCACCCCATCCATGTACAGGACGAGATCGCTCGCGAAGTCGCTCGGGCTGCCGTTCGTGTAGTAGGAGTCGGTGAAGCTCTTCGCCTCGATCGACATGCCCGTGCCGTACCCGACCTCGACCCGGGACCCGACCGGCACCGCGAGGCTGTTGTTCCGGAAGCCCCAGGCGGTGCCGATGAGAGCGCCCGCAAGGATCAAGGTGAGGCTGAGATGGGCGATGACCGTCCCGAACGGTCCCCAGCGGAACCGGTCCGCGTAGAGGTGGATCGTGTCACCGTCGTGATTGACGATGGTCCGGAAGTGGCGAGCCCGGAACGCCGTCTGGACCTCGGCGAGGGCGGTGCCGGGATCCGCCGCTGTCGCGATGCTCGCTCGGAGCGGCGCATGCGCGAAGAACGTCTCGCTCATGTTCGTCCGGGGGTGGACGGCCCGCTTCCAGAGGCGGGGCGCCCTGTTCACGGAGCAGGCCAGGAGGCTCATCGTCAGGAGGACGACGATTCCTCTGAACCAGATCGAGCTGAAGACCGAGAAGAGGCCGAGAGCATCGAAGACTCCCGTCCAGCCACCGTACTTGGGGCGGACGGTCTCGAGCCAGACTGCGTACGCCTGCCGGTCGCCCTGGAGGCCGGGGTCAGCCTGTACGAGCAGCGTCCCGATGAAACCCAGGACGGCGAGTCCAAGCATGAGGGCGAGCCCGGTCCGCATCGAGATGAAGAAGTGCCACAGCCGCTTGCCGGGGTCTGCGGGCGAAACCGTGAGGCCTCCGTCGAGGTCGTCGGTCGTCTTGCGATCGGCCCGAGTGATCGCCGGGGTCCGAACTGGCTGGGTCATGCGCGTCATCCCCAGGGGCCGAGCGGGGTGAAGAGGCTGGAAAGGCGAGTGAACGTGTTCGTGATCATCAGGACGCCGACCAGGCCGAGCATGACCCCGGTCACCGCCGAGACCGCCGTGTGGTGGTCGCGCAGCCAGCCGAGTCGATGGCTGACCGAGGTGGCGCCGACGGCGACGAGGATGAACGGGATCGCCAGGCCGGTCGCGTAGGCGACGAGCAGCATGGTTCCCTCTGCGACGCTCGCGCCGACCGAGGCCAGGCCGATGATCCCACCGAGGATCGGGCCGATACAGGGCGTCCAGCCAGCCGCGAAGACGACCCCGAGGAGAGCGGAACGCGGGTGGCTCGGCGTCGAGGGGGCCACCTGGCCGAAGCCCGGCGAGGCCCCACCCATGGGACCGACGGACAGGCGGACCTCGCGGTGCAGGGCGGTGATGTCGATCGCACCGGCCACGTGGAGGCCCATGAAGACGAGGATCGTGCCGCCGACCTGGCGGAGCAGCCCGACGTGGTCGCGGAGCACGTAGCCGATGAGGCCGACCGACGCCCACAGCGCGATGAACACTGCCGAGAAGCCGAGAACGAACGCGACGGCCTGGCTGAACGCGGCCCTGCGCCGGACCGTGCCGTCGTCCGGCTGGCTCCCGGCCATGTACCCGATGTACGCCGGGACGAGCGGCAGGCAGCATGGCGAAGCGAATGAGACGATCCCAGCCAGGAAGGCGATGAGGATCCCGATGCCGACGCCTGTCTCCATGGCGTCAGTTCCCGCTCCCCGCCGACGAGGCGCCTGGTGCGGCTGGAGCGGCGCTGGCACGGGCGCTCGAGGCAGACTCCATGACCACCACCGCCTGGGCGTTGGTGGCCGGTTGCGTTCGGGCGGTCATGGTGACGGCCTCATGTTGGCTTGCGGCATTGGCTGGTGAGGAAGAATTCGACCCTTCAGTCTCCCGATGCTGACGATCCCGACGAAATTGCCGTGCGCGCCTCTCGTTGTAGCCCTGATTCCCGCGGCGGGCGACGGTCAGTCCGCCCCGGTCAATGCTCGCTCGATCGCGTCGGCAAGGCGGGCTCCCGTCGGTGCGCCGACGAGTGGCGTCACGCGATGAAGGCCGGCAATCTCGATCCAGTTCGGTTCGATCCCGGATGCCCACAGCACCACGGGAACGTCCGGGTGGATGTCGCGCAATCCCTCGATCAGTCTGCGGGCGCCGTCAGGTTCGCCCGTGGCGAAGGCGTCATAGACCAGGACGTCGGCCTGATCGGCGAGATCGCAGGCACGGCCAGCCAGGATCGGGCAGTGCATGACCGCCGGGCCGGCGCACTGCTGAATGGCGTAGCCGCGCCGTCGCAACGCGTCGGCCTCCTGGTCGGCGACATCGATGTCGTGATGGACGAGCAGTACCCGGGTCATCGCGTCACCTCGGCCACGTCGAGGGACCATGTGGATCCGCCGGAGGTCGAGGAGGCTGCCTTTCGGATCGCCTTGAGGAAGGCATAGATCGTGTCGAGATCGTCATCGCTGAGGACCTCCTCGGTGAACATGGGCATCCCCCCCGGCCCGGACCGGACGACAGGGCCGAAGTCCTCGAGCCACACGTCCTCGAGGTCGAGGTTGGGACCGACGACGCCCCCTTCGCTGGCGAGGCCGTGGCAGGCGGCGCAGCCGTACCCGACGAAGAACAGCCGGCCGCGCGCGACCGGATCGGCACTCAGGACGAGCGCCGGATCGGCCAGCCCGATGCCCGTGTAGGGGATCTCCTCACCCGCGTAACCGATTGGTGTCCGGTCGAAGCCTTCCGGGCGCACGTTGGCGTGCGTCTCCGGGCTGCGTGCGACGACACCGACGATCAGGCCGAACGCCAGGCCGCTGATCAGGGTGAGGAAGACCGCCGGGACGAAGAAGCGGCTCATCGTGTCTGGTCCAGCCCGGGTGTCGCGGACGCACCGCCGGCTCGGGCGATGGCGACGAGCCGGAGCGTCACCAGGAACAGGATTGACCAGACGGTGGCGAGGGTTGCCATCACGAGCCCCGCGTCGACGCCCGGGACATCGACGCCGGCCGCGGAGCGGTAGAGCTGTTCACCACCGGTGACGTCGAAAGCCGTGCTGATCACTTCGACCGCGCCATCGTCGGATGCGACGTACTCCATCCGGAGCTCGTGGCGCCCGGCGAGACGTGGCCTGTAGGCGAGGTTGGCGACGCCGGTCTCGTCGGTCACCGCCCGGCCGATCTCGGCCTCGCCCGCGACGCCACCAAAGGACACATGGAGGTAGAAGATGACGGTCGTCCCCGGAAGTGGCGTCCTGTCTCCGGCGCGCAGGTCAACGGCGACAGCGACGGTCTCGCCGACTGTCATCTTGTCGGGAACGGTGACATGGGCCAGTACGTGCGAGGCGAGTGCGGGTGCTGCCAGGGTGACGGCGATCGCTCCCACTGCGAGGCAGCTGATCGCGGTCCGGACAGCCCGCCGGGTGATCACGTTCATCAGCCGACTTCTCCTGCCAGTTTCGGGGTTTCGGGGGCGGGCTGAACGGTGCCGGACCCGGCGACCGTCGCCTCGTGGTCCTCGGCAACCTCCCAGACCGCGATGATCGGGAAGACCTTGGTGAACACGGTGATCAGGAGCGCGAACAGGGCGAGCCCGGCGGCCAGGAGCGACCACTCGACCCAGGTCGGGGCGTAGCTGGCCGGCTCGTATGGCATGAGCGGCACCCGCAGGCCGGTCACCACGATGAAGTACCGCTCGATCCACATCGCGACCGTGACCAGAGCGGCCGCCGCGACGAAGCCGCGCACATTCCGCGTCGCGGGGAGCAGGGCGATCACGATCGGGGCGATGAGACCGCCCAGGAGGTAGAACCAGAAGAGGGGGGCGAACTCCGCCAGGAACAGCTGGCGGAAGTGGAACTCCACCCCCTCCCTGAGCTTGTAGCCATGGGTCATGAACTCGCTGATGTTCGCGTAGATCATGATTGCCGCGAACGTCGCCAGCAGCAGCCCGAGGTACACGAAGTGCTTCTCGGTGAGGTATTCCTCGAGGTGATACGCGCGGCGGAGGATCGCCATCACGACGATCAGGATGGCGATGCCCGAGAAGATCGCCCCGGCCACGAAGAAGGCTCCGAAGAGTGCGCTGTCCCAGGGCACCCGCATGGTCATCGCGAAGATCCACGACACGACGGTGTGGACCGAGACGGCGATCGGGATGATGAGGATCATCAGCACGCCGATCGCGGAGGCGAGGGAACGGCGCTGCGCCGCATTGCCGTTCCAGCCGATTGCCAGGGTGCGGTAGAGCCAGCCTCGCCAGCGCGAGGTTCGACCGCCCAGCCGGTCCCGGAACAGTGCCAGGTCGGGGATCATCGGCACAAACAGGTAGGTGATGCTGCCCGTCAGGTACGTGGTGATGGCCAGCACGTCCCAGATGATCGGCGACTGCCATCGTCCGTAGATGACGACGTTGAGCAGACGGTCGGGGCGACCGAGGTCGATGATCACGTACGAGGCACCGCAGACGAGCGCCACCACGGTGACGAACTCGGCCATCCGAGTCACCGGTGTCCGCCAGCGCGCCTGCGAGACGCGCAGGATCGCCGAGATCAGCGTGCCGGCATGACTGATCCCGATGAAGAAAACGAACGTGGCGATGTACAGGCCCCACGAGATCCGGTCGCGCATCCCGGTCACGACAAGGCCGTCGCGCAGCTGGACCGAATAGGCGTAGGCGCCCCAGCCGATGACGGCCAGCAGGAAGGCGACGACCGCCCAGAAGCGGGGACCGGTCCGCCTGATGGGCGCGAGCGCCGTCTCCTCGAGGCGCCGCTCCCAGTCGTTCAGCGCTTCCATGTAGCGGCTCCCTCGGCCCGTTCCATCCACGGCCACTCGGTCGGCTGCCGGTCCGGGGTGAAGGCGTCACGCCCGACCGCCTCGCCGTGGCCGGGGATGTAGAACACCCGCGGCTTGGTGCCCAGATCGTCCTTGAGTCGGTAGGCGTCGTTCTCGGAGAGGAAGCGCGACACGGACACGAGCGCCGTGCCGTTGGTCGCGATGTCCTCCTCGAGGTCGCCGTAGTAGATGGCTCCGTTTGGGCACCCCTGGGCGCAATAGGGAAGCGTCCCGGCGCGCGCCATGTCGGGACAGAAGTCGCACTTCATCACCGTCCCCTTCTTCGCGGGGATCTGGTGTTCGGCCGAGTAGTCGGCGAGCAACGCCTCGGGTGGAATCGGTGCGTTGCCCCAGTTGAAGAAGCGCCGATCGTAGGGGCATGCTGCCATGCAGATCCGGCAGCCGATGCAACGCTCCTGGTCGATCAGGACCGTTCCCTCGGGCGTGGAGAACGTGGCGCCGACCGGGCAGACGTTCACGCACGGTGGGTTCTCGCACTGCTGGCAGGGCGTCGGGACGAACTGCGTGCCGCCGCCCGGCAGTTCCCCCTCATAGACCTCGACCCACTCCATCGGCTCCGGGGCGAAGTGGCCCTCGATGCAGGCGGCGGTGCAGCGGGGCGGCTTCCCGGTGCTCTGGCAGCCGTCGCACGATCGGAGGTCGATGATCATCGTCCACTGGCGGATCCGTCCGTCACGCGTGTGCGCCGCATCGCCCCCGTGAGGCGGCTCGGGCCGGGCCTCGGCCAGGCCGGCCTGACGGAGCAGCTGAGGCAGGACCGGCAGCGGGACCACGGCCAGGCTGCCGAGCCCGAGCACCCGGAGGAAGCGACGCCGATCGAAGCGGGATCCGTCCATCACCGGACGGGGCGGCGCGTCCGCGCACTCGCGATCCTGTCCTGGCGCCGCCCCCATGACCGTGTCGTCGTCCATGACGCCAATTGTCCGTACGGTCGATCGACGGGCGCATCAGACGAACTGGGCAGGCGCGTCGGAGAATGGGCTTCTCGAACTAGTGTCTTTCCGCGATGGCCGACGAGTGGAACGACAGCGTGTTCAGGACGATCTCGTGCCCTCTGACCGAGCGCGGGGCCGCAGCGAGCTGGGCATGGAACCACCCCGGCCGGCCGGCCGGGGTGTTTCCCCTTGCGATGTGTCGCCGGATGCAGATCGCGAGCGATCAGCCGCCTGCCACGACCGTGATCGTGCCGAACATGCCCTTCTCGAAGTGGCCCTTGATCAGGCAGACCAGATCGTAGACGCCGGCCTTGGTGGGGATCAGGAACAGTTCGATCGACTGGCCCGCGAACACCTCCACCTCGAGCGGGGCGGGACCCTTGAACTCACCGGAAGCGTCCTCGGCCTTGCGGAAGGCGATCGAGTTGAAGAAGTCCTCGGCCGTGAATTCGTGCTTCTCGGTGCCCACGTTGACGACCGAGATGACGTACGGCTGGCCGACCTTGAGGACCGTGTCCTTGGGCGTGAAGGACATCTCGGCCAGGTCGACCTGGATCGTCTGCTTCGTGTCCCAGTCGGCCGCCTTGACCTGCGCCCCGCCGTCCGTGATCCACGGTCCCGAGTCGACGGCGGCGAGCTGGAGCGCCGGCGATGCGGGTGTCTGGCCGGTGACGGTGATCGTGCCGAACATGCCCTTCTCGAAGTGGCCATCGGGGGTGCCCAGGCCGATCTCGCAGACGACGTCGTATGTCCCGGGGATGAGCGGGATGATGAAGAGCTCGACCGTCTTGCCCGCGAAGACCTCGATCTCAGTGAAGAAGGGGACCTTCACCTCCGACTCGGGAGTCTCGGCCTTGCGGGTCGCCACGGTCCGCATGAAGCCCTCGGCCGTGAACTCGTGCTTCTCGGTGCCCACGTTGACGATCTCGAGGACATACGGCTGCCCGGCCTCGAGGACGATGTCCTTGGGCGTGAAGGACATCTCGGCCAGCTCGATCGTGACCGTCTTCTTCGTGTCCCAGTTGGCCGCCTTGACGAAGTCGGCCGCGTTGGCGACGTACTGCGCGGTGTCGGGCGCCACGGTGGCGGGGGGAGGCGCCGGCGTGGCCGGCGGCGTGGCCGGGGCCACGGACGGGGCGACCGATGGGGCGCTGGTGTCGGGTGTGCCTGCCCCGGTGCAGGCCGACAGAACGAGCGTCAGGGCCACCATGACCGTTGGAATGGATGCCGTGCGTTTCATCGTGCGCCTCCTGTAGGTCTACATGGGTCAAGGCGGCTGGTTGCTGCCTCAGGGCGAGGCCAGGGCGAGACCGGGACGGGGGCGAGGGCGCATACGTCCCCGGGGGAGGCGCTCCGCGGGCTGCGGGCGCGCGTGTCCGTGTCGTCGTCCATGGCGCCAATTGTCCGTACCGTCGATCGACGGGCGCATCAGACGAACTGGGCAGACGCGCCGGAGAATGAGCTTCTCGAACTAGTGTCTTTCCGCGATGGTGCGCGGCGCGCGGGGCAACGACCCGCGGGGGGAGCCGACCGCCTGTGGGACAGGGAGCGTGGGGGCCGCCGTGGACGGGTCAGCCCGGATCCCGGAGCGCTCCCACACGGACCGCGTAGCGCATCAGCTCGGCTCGGCTATGGAGGTTGAGCTTGTCGATGATGTGGCTCCGGTGCGCCTGCACGGTGTTGATGCTGAGCGAGAGCTGGTCCGCGATCTCCTGGTTGGTGTGACCGACGCCGATCAGGGCCAGGATTTCGCGCTCGCGGGGCGTCAGCGTGGCGTGGGCGGCACGTTCCTCGCCGCTGCTGATCCGTCCCAGATAGTCCTCGACGAGGCGCTTGGCCATCGGCGGGTGGAGGAACACACCTCCGTGGTGGACGGCCTTCACGGCCGCCACGAGCTCGGTCGCGGCGGCGTCCTTGACCAGGAAGCCGTGGGCGCCGGCTTCCAGGACGCGGAAGAAGTAGTCCTCGGTCTCGTGGACGGTGAGGACAAGGATACGAATCGCCGGATTGACCTTGGTGATCCGCCGCGTTGCCGCGAGGCCATCGAGCTCCGGCATCCCGATGTCCATCAGGACGACATCGGGCCGCATCTGGATCGCACGATCGATCGCCTCACGCCCGTTCGAGGCTTCGGCGATGACATCGAATCCTCCGTGGCCCTCCAGGAGAGCGCGCAGCCCTTCACGCACGAGCGTGTGGTCGTCGGCGATCAGGACCCTGATCCTCTCCACGGCGTGCCCTCCTACGCGTAGGGGATCCGGACGCGGACGGATGTTCCCTGCCCGGCGCCGGACTCGATCTCGACGATCCCGCCGAACAGCTCGGCTCGTTCGCGCATCCCGAGCAGTCCCAGCCCGCGCCCGTTTTCGTGCGGTTGACGGAAACCTTCCGGGTCGAAGCCCGTGCCGTCGTCCTCGACGACGGTGAGGACAGCCGCGGCGCCGAACTCAAGGGTGATTCTGGCCCTCCGGGCGTCGGCATGCCGGGCGACGTTGTTGATTGCCTCCTGGACGATCCGGAAAATCGCGGTCGCCGCGGCACCAGTGGCCCGCTGCTCATCGCCGGAGATCCCGAAGGTCACCTCGATGCCGAGCGGGCGCAGATGCTCGTTGGCGTACGCGCGGACTGCGCTGGCGAGCCCAAGATCGTCGAGTGCGCTCGGTCTCAGGTCCATGATCGCCTTGCGGATCTCGCGCAGCGCCACCTCGAGCTGGGAGCGGCTCCGGTC
>CAKKPP010000004.1:0-68468 GCA_919901745.1 Chloroflexota bacterium
CGGAACGGCCCCGTTCAGTCAGGGGCCTGTGCGCCGAGATGGGTGTCTGGTAGCGGAGGGCGGATTCGAACCACCGACCAAGGGCTTATGAGTCCCCTGCTCTACCACTGAGCTACTCCGCCGCTGCATTCAAGCTTATCGAGCGTGACCCAGAGCGGCAACCGGGGTCACTAGAGCGCATAACTATCGAACAGCACTACCTATCGGATCCAGGCCGGAGACGGCCAAGCGGAAAACGAAATCGATCTCCGCGCGCAAGCCGGTCGCTGGCTTGACTATTTTGACCAAGTTGGCCTACTCTACCGCACATGGCAACCCCTACCGTCCCAACGATCGACTTCTCGCCCGCGAAGAGCCAACTCTCCGACGTCATGACCCAGGTCTTCCACGGCCATCAGCCGCGGATCGTGTCCCGCCATCACGGCAAGGAGCAGATGCTGCTGGTTCGGCCGGACGATCTCGTGGCGATGCTCGGCGAGCACCGGCTCGACGTCCAGGTTGTCTATGACACGGACGAGGTGACGCTGCGTGTCCCGGACATGGGCGTCCTGGGATTCGGGGAGACCCTCGACGAGGCGATCGACGACCTCCTCGTTGAGCTGCGTGCCTACGCGACTCGCTTCTTCCGCGAGCCTGCCCGGTTCATGGCGACGAGCCGAGGTACTCACGCAGCAGCCCTCCTTCGGTTCGCGCTCGCCGACGAGGCTGAGCAGCGTCGGATGCTCGGCGTCGAAGAACCGGAACCCGAGGTTGCGCCTGTCGGCGCTCGGTGAGGACACCGACCTGGGACGAGTTCCGGGCATTCCTCAGATACGACGACTGGCACGAAGACCGGGCGACCGGCCACGACTTCTTCGAGAAGACCCTCCCGGACGGCGAGATCCTGCGCACCCATGCATCGCGGTCGGGCTCGATGACGATGAGTCCGGGTCGATTCAAGGCCATCCTGTCCGACCAGCTGCGACTCAGCGAGGGCGAGTTCTGGGACGTCCTCCGGACCAGGACCCGGGCGGTGCGACCGAGCCCAGCACCGGAGCCCGCTCCGAGGTCGCTGCCGTTGTGGCTCGCTCAAGCCCTCGGGCGCGAGGTTGGCCTGACCCGCGAACAGATCGCGGGGCTCGATGAGATCGATGCTCGCCAGCGGTTGGACGAAGCCAGATCGCGGCCGAAGGATTGAGACCGGTGGCGGGCGGTTCATTGAGCGCATACGTACGAACAGCACCTCGGTATCAGACACCCCGCGAAGGGCTTGGAATCGCGCGTAGCCATTCTGACTTTATCGAGTCGAAAGATTGACTCTTACGACTCGCACGTCTAGAGTCGGGCGATGACGTCAATCGGTCGGACCCAACTCGAGACCGCGCTCAGGGCACTCGGGAACCTCCTCGAGGCCCGGGGGCTCCACTACGAGATCGTCCTCATCGGGGGCGGCAACCTCATCCTGCGCGGGCTCGTGTCGCGACCAACCACGAAGGATCTTGACCTTCTCGGCGAGTGGACGGCCGATGGGATCAAGCCCATGCGACCGATGCCCGAACCCCTTCGGATCGCGGTCGTCGACGTGGCGCGCACCTACGGGCTCGCGAGCGACTGGGTCAATCTCGGTCCAGAGTCGCTCCTCGAGCTTGGTCTTCCCGATGGCTTTACCGAACGCCTCGAGCGAGACGACTACGGCGGACTTGTCGCCTGGCTCGCGGGTCGCTTCGACATGGTCTGCTTCAAGCTGTATGCGGCTGTCGTTCAGGGACCTCGGAGTCGACATCTCCAGGATCTATATGAGCTCCATCCGGACCGTGACGAGCTCCTCTCTGCGGCGCGTTGGACCCTCACCCATGATCCATCGCCTGGTTACCGATCGCTCCTGGTCGATACGCTCCGCCAACTCGACGTAGAGGACGCCGATGCTTCCCTCGACTAGCTCGCTCCAGAGCGCCCTGCTCGACCGGGCGTGGATCCAGTGGATCGCGCTCGGCGTCGACGCCGTCGGCGAGCGGGACGATGCCGTCGTCGACCCGGAAGCACTCATCGCGCTTACGGCCGAGCTGGGCGACGCCGACGCGCGCCTACGGGATGTCAGCACTGACTGGTGCGTCGCCTACGGCCGGTACGTCAACGGATCGCGACTCAAGCAGGTGGTGCGCGAGCTCAGGACGCCAGCCGAGGCGATCGGCGAGTACGTAGCCACCGTCGCCGCTTCCGGGGGCCCGGCTTGGCCGATGGCGACTGAGCCGCGCCCCGAGTACGCAACACGTGGCAAGGCTCGGCTCGATTCGGCCCGGTCACGGCCGCGGCTGCGCATTCGCCTCCGTGCCGCCTTCGGCGTGAACGCCCGGGCCGACGTGCTCGCGGCTCTGTTGGCCGTTCCCAAGATCGGTCTGAGCGTCGCCGACCTCGCCCGGCGGACGCGTTTCACGAAGCCTAATGTCGCGTTCGCCGTCGACGCGCTCGTGTTGGCAGGCCTGCTCGAGGCACGGGCCGTGGGCAATGAGCGACGTGTCACGTTGACCCAGAACGGCAAGATCCTCCCGGGTCTCGCACCACCTGTCGTTCAGCCAGATTGGGTCACCCGATTCGGCGTTGCCCTCGAGGTGCTCCGCTTCGAGGATCGAAACGGGATGTCAACGTCGGTGCGGGCGATCGAGGCGCGGCGCGTCGTCGAGTCCCTGCGCGAACGGATCACGAGCGAGGGGCTCCCCCAGCCGAATCTCGACGCCCTGGGTGACGACTTCGCGCCCGCGTTCGACCGATGGGTGGTGCAACTCGTCGACTATCTCGGGCACCCGAGTCGAACGTACTCCGGAGGTTAGCCTCAGTCCAAGGTGTGGAGCTGCGGGCCTGCTGGGGCAAGTCGAGCCGCGCCAGGCCGATCCGTGCGAGGAGACGCACAGCCTCCGCGTAGTTCCGCTTGTCGCGCACCTGAAGGAGTCGATCGACCTCCTGTCGGTAGATCGGAATCGTGTCCTCCGGGTGCGACATACCCGGGCGATCTCGAGGAACCGGTAGCTTCGCCTCCGTCAAGAAGGACCGGTTGTGCCGGCTGGCCCGCCGATTGCCGTTCACACGCGTCGCCCCGCGGCACGATGAGGCCATCGTGTACTTGCCCGGCCTGCTTCGCGCGAGCACACTGGCACATGTCCCTGCCGGGGAACCTGGGGCATCCTGCCGGCGAGGAGGGCCTTACTGGTTACCGGCAGGCTGGTGCATGCGGACAAGATGAAGCGCGAAACGACCGTAGGGCTCATCGTCAACGCGAGCGCCTCGCGTGACGTGCGCCGGCTCACCTCGCTGGCCCGCACGATCGACGTCCACGAACGCGTGAACGCCATCGCGCGCGTCCTGCGCGGCCTGGCCGCCGCCCGCGTCCGGACCGTGCTGTTCATGCCCGAACCCGCTCATGTCGTCGAGCGGGCGGTCGACACGCTTGCGGCAGCCGGTTTCTCCCTCGACGACCGCGCCGGGCTGCAACTCCGTGCGGTGGTCCTTCCCAACGGCCCCGAGGCCCTCGACGCTGCGGGCACCACAGATGCCGCGGCGGCGATGGCCGAGGCCGGCGCGGCCTGCCTCGTCACGATCGGCGGGGACGGCACGAATCGTGCGGTCGCGCGCGGCTGGCCGTCCGCTCTCATGGTGCCGCTGCCGGGTGGCACGAACAACGCATTCTGCACGCCGATCGATCCCACGGCGGCGGGGCTGGCGGCCGGCATCTACGCCTTCGATCCCGAGCGCTACGCAGCCCACGTGCGCCAGGCGCCGCGCCTGGAGATCCGCGTCGACGGCCGACTCGAAGCGACCGCGATCGCGCTGGTGGACGTGGCCCTCGTGCGCTCCGGCTGGGTTGGCGCTCATGCGCTGTGGGACCCGGCGCTCCTCGTCGAGGCGGTTGTCGCCCGGAGCGACCCAGCTCTCACCGGCCTCGCCGGGCTTGGCGGGATGATCAGCCCGCTCGACGCCGAACCGCCACGCGCGCTGCACGTACGATTTGGCCCGACTGGCTCGACCGTGACGGCACCCCTTGGGCCAGGCCAGCTTGTTCCGGTCGGCATCCGCGACTGGCGGGTGCTTGCGCTCGGCGAGTCCGTCGAGCTCGGCGGACCGGTGCCGGCCGCTGGCCGGCCTGCACCCGGAAGACGTCTGCCCAGCTCAAGCGACGAGGACGGATGGCTGACGCTGGCGTTCGACGGTGAGCGCGAAGTGGTCCTCGAGCCGGGGGCACGGGCCGGCGTCCGTCTGGCGGCCGATGGCCCGCGCGTACTCGACGCGCACGGTGTGCTCCAGGTGGCAGCCCGTCGCGGCACATTCGCCGGGACGGGCGAGCGCTGATGGTCGCGCCCTTCCGGTTCATCGCTGACGACGGCCGGCACGAGCCGAGGCACAACCTCGCGGTCGACGAGGCCCTCGCCCGAACCGCCGGCGCGGAGCCGGCCGTTCGGCTCTGGCGCAACGACCGGTGCGTCGTCGTGGGCCGGTTTCAGCTGGTCCGCGCAGAGGTGGATCTCGGAGCCGCGGACCGGCTCGGGGTCCCGGTGTACCGTCGCTTCACCGGTGGCGGGGCGGTCTATCATGACGCCGGCAACCTCAACGTCAGCCTCGTGGCCCCGCGCGACCATCCACACATCGAGGGGCTCGGCAGTGGATTCCAGGGACTGTACGGCGCCATGCTCGAGCCGCTCGCGGCGGCCGTTCGGGCTCTCGGGATCGCGGCCGAGCCGGCCCGGCGCGGATTGTTCGTGGCTGGACGAAAACTCGGCGGGATCGCGGCGTGGGTCGGGGCCCGGAGCGTTCTTGTCCATGCGACCCTGCTCATCGATGCCGACCTCGCGGCGCTCGAACGAGTCCTGGCCGGACCCGGGGAGCCAGGGAGCCGTCGATGGCAGCTGACGAAGAGTGAGCGAGCCCCGGTCACGTCGATTGCGCGCGAACTGGACGGGAGTCCAGCCCCCGCTGGGGGCTCCCCCCGGCGGCCCGATCTCCACGCCTCCGTCGACCGCGCCGTCCTCCACTCGTTCATGGCCGGCGGCTGTGGCGCGACGGAGCACCCGGTCAGGCGAGATGGGCTGCGGGCGGCCGAACTGGCCGTCGCCGCCGACCTTTTCCGGAACCGCTACAGCGAGCCGGCCTGGCATGCACTCGGCTGACCGGCAGAGAGGAGGTGGAGACTGGGTGACAGACGACACAGTGAGCGATCCGATCTGACTGTGGAGGCCAAGCGATGCCCGACAACAAGACACTGCGCGACATGCACTACGAGATGATTCGGATCCGGCTCTTCGAGGAGACCATCCAGAAGGTCTACTTCGAGGGGAAGACGCCGGCATTCGATATCGCGGCGGGAACCGTCCCGGGCGAGATGCATCTGTCGGCCGGCCAGGAGCCGGTCGCGGTGGGAGTCGCCGCCCACCTGCGACCGAGCGACGCCGTCACCGCCACCCATCGACCACATCACATCGCCCTTGCCCACGGCATGGACATCAGGAAGCTCGCAGCCGAGATCTTCGGGAAGGAGACCGGCCTTGGCCACGGCAAGGGCGGTCACATGCACCTGTTCGATCCAGCCACGAACTTCGGCTGCAGCGGGATCATCGCCGAAGGGATGCCGACGGCCGTCGGCCACGCCCTCGCGTTCAAGAAGCAGGGAAAGGATGACATCGCGGTTTCGTTCTTCGGCGAAGGCGCCGCCAACCAGGGAGCCTTCCACGAGTCGCTGAACCTCGCCGCGCTGTGGCAGCTCGGGGTGGTCTTCGTGTGCGAGGACAACGCCTGGGCGATCAGCGTACCGAAGGACAAGGCAACCGCCATCGCCAACAACAGCGATCGGGCTGCCGCCTACGGCATCCCGGGCGTCCTCGTCCCGGATAACGATCCGATCGCGATCTATGAGGCAGCCGGCGAAGCGGTGAGCCGTGCCCGACGCGGCGGCGGTCCCTCGCTCATCGAAGTCAAGACCGATCGCCTGTTCGGCCACTTCGAAGGGGACGCGCAGGCATACCGGACCAAGGAGGAGCTTGCGCTGCTCCAGGAACGGGACGCCATCCGGGCGTTTGAGCGACGCCTGATCGAGTCCGCCGACCTGACCGCGAGCGACGCGCAGAACGCCTGGACCCGGGCCCGAGCGGAGGTCGACGAAGCGATCGACTTCGCCCGCTCGAGTCCGTATCCGGAACCGTCCGCGGCGCTCCAGCACGTCTTCGCGTAGGCCGAAAGGAGGTCACCCGATGGCAATCGAAACGAAGCGCCTGCTGACAACGTCCAAGGCGATCTCGGAAGGCATCGCCCAGGAGATGGAGCGCGATCCGAGCGTCTTCGTCATGGGCGAGGACATCGGCACATACGGCGGGATCTTCGGGGCGACCGAAGGCCTGCTCGCCAAGTTCGGACCCGACCGCGTGATGGACACACCGATCTCGGAGACGGCGTTCATCGGTGCGGCGGTCGGCGCCGCGATCTCGGGCATGCGGCCGATCGCCGAGCTGATGTTCGTCGACTTCTTCGGCGTCTGCATGGACCAGATCTACAACCACATGGCGAAGATCCACTACGAGTCCGGCGGGAACGTCAAAGTCCCCATGGTCGTGACGACCGCGATCGGCGGCGGCTACGGCGACGGCGCCCAGCACTCGCAGACGCTCTACGGGATGTTCGCCCACCTGCCCGGCATGAAGATCGTCGTGCCCTCCACGCCGTACGACGCGAAGGGCCTGATGATCGCGGCCATCCGGGACGACAACCCCGTCGTCTACATGTTCCACAAGGGGATCATGGGGCTCGGCTGGATGACCCCGAACCCGCGTGCGACGGCCCATGTTCCCGAGGAGCCGTACACGATCCCGATCGGCAAGGCCGACGTGAAGCGCGAAGGTCGCGACCTCACGATCGTGACGGTCTCGCTCATGGTCCACCGCGCGCTGGATGCGGCGGATGACCTGGCAACGGAAGGTATCGAAGCGGAGGTCCTCGACCTGCGCTCGCTCGTCCCGCTCGACCGCGAGGCGATCATCGCCTCGGTCATGAAGACACATCGGATCCTCGTCGTGGACGAGGATTACCGGAGCTTCGGCATGAGCGGCGAGGTCATCACGACCGTGATCGAGGGGGCCTTCGACCACCTCGATGCGCCGCCCGTCCGCCTGGCGTACCCGGACGTTCCCATCCCGTACAGTCGGCCTCTCGAGGATTTCTGCCTGCCCAGTCGCGACAAGATCGCCGCGGCCGCCCGGCAGCTCATGGGCCGCTAGAGGCCAGCGGCGCGGGCCGCCGGGCGCGAGCGACGACCGAACGGCGTCGTCGATCCGCGTTCGGCGGCAGCGCACGTTCCCGGACCGGCTACGACCGAAAGGAGAGACCGATTGCGCCACGACATCTTCGTGCCGCGGATTTCGGAATCCGCCGAGGAAGGGGTCCTGGTCACCTGGTTCGTCGAGCCAGGAGCGTGGGTCCGCGAGGGTGACCTCGTGGCCGAGGTCCAGGTCGAGAAGACCAGCGCGGAGGTCCGGGCGCCGGCACGCGGAACGATCGCCGAGCTGCTCGTCGAACCGGGCGCCGTGATCGTCCAGGGACAGCCGATCGCGGCGCTCGACGCGGCCGAGGAACCCGTCGAACCCGCTGGGACACCGTCGCGGCCAGGACCCGCGGCGGAAGGGGCGCCGGTATCTGCGCCGGCCGGTGCCGGACCGGCCGGCAGCGCGAGTGCTTCGCCGCAAGAGGCGCCGGTTCCTGCGTCGCCCGCCGCGCGGCGACTCGCCGTCGAGCTGGGTGTCCACCTCGCGTCGATCTCCGGAACAGGACCGGCCGGGCGAATCGTCGAGACCGACGTGCGGGCGGCCGCAGGCGAGGGTCGCGGAGCCGGACTCGTGGCGCTCACCCCGATGCGCCGGGCGATTGCCGAGCGAATGCGGCGCGGGCTGCTCGAGACGGCCCAACTGACGATCACCGCGGAGGCCGACGTCACCGCCCTCGCCGACGAACTGGCGGCGTCGAGCGCCCGCTCGGGGCAACGGGCCACCTACACCGCGGCGATCGTGCGGGCCTCCGCGCTCGCGCTGCGTGACCACCCGCGCGTTGGCGCGTCGTGGGCGGACGAGGGCCTGCGGCTTCCAGAGCGGATCAACATCGGCGTTGCCGTCGCACTCGATGACGGGCTGGTCGTCCCGGTCGTGCGGGACGCCGCCACCAAGAACCTCGAACAGCTGGACGGCGAGATCGCCGCCCTGGCTGAGCGGGCGCGCACCGCACATCTCACCGAGGATGAGACACTGGGCGCGGTGCTCTCGGTGACCAACCTCGGCGCCTACCGGATCGACGCGTTCACCCCGCTCCTCAACCCGCCTCAGGCGGCGACCCTGGGGCTCGGTCGGGCTCGACCGCGCCCGGCCGTCATCGACGGGACGATCGCCGTCCGGACGCTTGTCGTGCTCAGTCTCACGTTCGACCACCGGGTCCTCGACGGGGCCCCTGCCGCCGCCTTCCTCGACGCGGTCGTCGCAGCGCTCGAAGATCCCGGCCGGCTCCTCTGAGAGGTGCTGGTCAGGCCGGAGCGAACTGCCCCGCGACGGTCGCCCAGGAGGCTTCGCCCGCAATGGGCGCCGGGACGGCCGGGAGGACGGCGCCCGGGGGCCGCAACCACACGACGCGGAAGCCGTGGGCAGCTGCGCCTGCCGCATCCCAGCCGTTCGCGGTCACGAAGCCGATCCGATCGGGGGCTTCGCCGAACCGGTCGACCGCCAGCTGGTAGACCGCCGGGTGCGGCTTGTAGGCGCGCGCGGCGTCGGCGGACAGGAGGGCCTCAAACCGTTCGTCGAGCCCCGCCGAACGGACGCTCGCCTCGATCATCGCCGACGACCCGTTCGACAGCACGGCGAGCTGTATTCCGGCACGCCCCAGGTTGGCGAGGCCCTCGACCGCTCCGGCCCGCGGCGGCAGCTCGATGAAGGAACGCCGTGCCGCCTCGCGCGCCTCCGGATCAGGATCGACGGCGAACTCCGCGCAGGCGACATCGAGCGCCTCTCGCGTCACGACCTCGAAGTCCGCCCACCGGTCCATCGCGGTGCGCAGCCAGGATGCCTCGAGCTGCCGCGCCCGCCAGCAGGCCGCCAGCGGGCCGCCGCGACCGGGCGCCAACGCTTCGCAGGCGACGTCCAGGGGAGCCAGGTCGACCAGCGTGCCGTACAGGTCGAAGCACACGACCCCGACGCGCCGTGGCTCCCCCGGCTCGGTCAAGCCGGCGTCCCGGCCCCGGCATCCGCATCGGCGATCCCCGCCCGCAATTCGGCAACCGCCTGCCGCGCCTCTTCCACCGACCCCTCGTCCTCGATCGTGCTGATGTCGCCCGGGTCGAGACCGGCGACGACGGCCTTCAGGACACGCCGCATGATCTTGCCACTCCGCGTCTTCGGCAGCAGGTCGACGAACGTCACCTGCCCAATCACGGCAACGGGCCCGAGCTCGTCGCGCACCGTCGCGAGCAGCTCGCGGCGCAGTTCCTCCGACGGCACGCGGCCGACACGCAGGACGACGAACGCGGCGATGACCTCTCCACGCAGCTCGTCCGGGCGGCCTGTGACCCCGGCTTCCGCGACCGCCGGGTGACGAAGGAATGCCGTCTCGACTTCGATCGTGCCGATCCGGTGGCCGGCGATCTTGATGATCTCGTCGGCGCGGCCGGCGAACCAGACATAGCCATCGTCGTCGATGTGCGCGGCGTCGCCCGTGTAGTAGACGCCCGGGATCCGGGCCCAGTAGTCCACGGCGTAGCGCTCCGGGTCGTTCCAGATCGTCGGCGTCAGCCCGGGGAACGGCCGGCGGATGACCATGATCCCCTTCTCGTTCGGGCCGAGCGGCACACCGTCGGGCGTCACGACGACCGCATCGATCCCGGCCAGCGGGATCCCGGACGAGCCGGGCTTGATCGGCAGCTGCGCGATCCCGTACGGATTCCCGAAGATCGGGCCGCCCGTCTCGGTCTGCCACATGTGGTCGATGACGGGGATCCGGTCGTCGAAGACCCGCCGCTGGAGCCACTCCCAGGCCGGCGCGTTGAGCACCTCGCCGGCCGAGACGACGCGTTCCAGGCGGGACAGGTCGTGCCGGCGGGCGACCTCTTCGCCGTAGCGCATGAACGCCCGGATCGCGGTGGGCGAGGTGAACATCCCGGTCACGCCGAGTTCCTCGATCAGCCCCCAGAATCGCTCCGGCCCGGGCTGATCCAGGGCGCCCTCATAGGCGACGGTCGTGGCGCCGACGATGAGCGGTGCGTAGACGATGTAGCTGTGTCCGACGATCCAGCCGATGTCCGAGGTCGACCACCACATCTCGCCCGGGCGAAGGCCGAACACCCAGCGAGCCATGGCGACGATGTGGACCTGGTAGCCGCCGTGGGTGTGGACCGCGAGCTTGGGCGTGGCCGTCGTCCCGCTCGTCGCGAGGATGAATGCCGGCTCGTTCGCCTCCATCTCCACGTGGCCGCCGTCGTGCCCCTCGGCGCGCTCGAGGAGCTGGGGCCAGGTGAGGTCGCGGGGTCGGTCCAGCGGCGCCCGACCCGGCTCACGCTCGAGGACGACCACGTGCTCGACGGCGCCGGGATCGTCCACCAGCGCCGCGTCGACGATCGGCTTGAGCTCCGTGGCCCGGCCCTTTCGGTAGGTCACGTCGGCAGTCAGCACGAGGCGGGACCCACTGGCCCGGATTCGATCGCCGAGCGCTCCGTGCCCGAAACCCGCGAAGACGATCGAGTGGATGGCCCCGATCCGGACGATCGCGAGCATCGCCACGATCGCCTCCGGGCAGGTCGGCAGGTAGAGCGTGACGCGGTCACCGCGCCCGATGCCGAGACCGCGCAGGGCGGCCGCGACCCGTTCGACCTCACCGAGCAGGCCGCTGTAGGTCAGATCGCGCCGTTCGCCTCGTTCGTTCACGCCGATCAGCGCCAACCGCTCGCCGTCGCCGGCCGCGACGTGCCGGTCGAGCGCGTTGTGGGCGAGGTTCGTCCGGCCGCCGACGAACCAGCGGAAGGTGGGCGGATCCGGCTCGAAGACACGGTCCCAGCGGCGGAACCAGGGGAGCGCTTCCGCGGCGCGGCCCCAGAACGCTTCGGGGTCGGCAGCCGCTTCTTGCAGCCACTGCTCCACCGCCGGCGGAAAGTGGCGCGCTTCTGTCATGCCACTCCTCCGGGATTCACGAGGCCAGGGCGCGCCGCGGCCCGGCCGGCCAAGGCACGATGGGATGCTACCACCGCTCCCCGCGACGACGGTCGTGCCCGGCCCGGGCACGACCTGTCACACTGCGGTTCGTCGACGAAAGGAGCCCCGCGTGGACGTGCTGGCTGAGTACCTCACCCGGACTCCGCGTTCGGCCGCCCTGTTCGAGCGCGCGACTCGGTCGCTGCCGGGCGGCTCGACGCGCACGACGATCTTCGCGCCGCCGTACCCGCCCTACATCGAGAGCGGCCAAGGCATCTGGATCCGCGACGTCGACGGCAACGAGTACCGCGACTTCCTCGGGAATTACACGTCACTCATCCTGGGACACGCTCATCCGGCCGTGGTCGCGGCCGTCGAGCGGCACATCCGGCACGGGTCGGCGTTCGCGGGGCCGACCGAGGCCGAGATCGAGCTTGCCGAGGAGCTTCGTGGGCGCCTCCCGTCCATCGAACTGATCCGATTCACCAACTCCGGCACGGAGGCCACGATGCTCGCGATCCGGGCGGCGCGCGCGTTCACCCGGCGGCCGCTGATTGCCAAGTTCCAGCGGGCGTACCACGGAACGCACGACACGGCGCTCGCCGGGACGGCCGGCGTTCCAGACGCCATCGGCTCACTCGTGATCGAGCTCCCGTGGGACGACCCGGACGGCATCGAGAGGACACTCGCCGGCCGTGAGGCCGATCTCGCGGCGATCCTCATCGAGCCCGTCCAGGGTGCCGGCGGCATCCGTGCCGCGTCGCCGGCCGTTGTCGCCTACCTGCGCGACCTCGCGGACCGAATCGGCGCGCTGCTCGTATTCGACGAGATCATCTCGTTCCGGGTGGGACCGAACGGCGCCCAGGGGTTGCTGGGCGTCCGCCCGGACCTCACGGCGCTCGGCAAGATCATCGGCGGAGGCCATCCTCTTGCCGCCATCGGCGGCCGGGCGGACGTCATGGACCAGTTCGATGCGCGGCGACACGGATCGCTGACCCACGGCGGCACGTTCAACGGCAACCCGGTGGCGGCCGCGGCGGGCCTGGCCACGCTGCGGGAGCTGACGCCCGACGCGTACCGGCACCTCGAGTCGCTCGGCGATCGGCTGCGCTCGCGGGTCGCGGAGCGCCTGACCGCCGAGGCGATCGACGCCCGGGTCGAGGGCGTCGCGTCACTCTTCCAGATCCGGTCCGGTGATCCGACGAGCGCGACCGGGGCGGCCGTCCCGGAGCTCTTCCTCGGGCTGCTGCTGGAGGGCTTCCACCTCGCTCCGCGGGGCATGGGCGCCATCGCCACCCCGTCCGGGCCATCCGATATCGACGATCTTGCCGATGCCATCGTCCGGGTCCTGGGCCGCCGTCAACTCGCCGGCTCGGCCGGCGGCGCTGCATTCGCCCCAACCGCGCGGCGCGGCCGGGGGTGAACCACAACAGTCTCGTCGATGCGTTGCGGCAGTCGGTCGGCGCGGGTCCGGACCGGCCCGCGATCCATGCAGCGGGGGCGGTCTGGTCGTACGCCGACCTGTGGGCCCGCAGCGGATGGATCGGGTCGGCGCTGCTGCGGCGGGTCGGGCTGCGACCGGGCGATCGCGTCGGCATCCTCGGACACAACGACCCCGGGTACCTGGCAGCCTATTTCGGGATCCTGCGCGCCGGTTGCGTGGCCGTGCCACTCAACCAGTTCCTCAGAGCCGACGAACTCGCCGATCAGCTCGAGCTTGTCGGCGCGCACCTCTGTCTCGTGGGCGTGATCGATGGCGCGACCGTCGACACGGTGTCTCGGCGCGTGCGGGCGGTTGCCATCGACGACCTCCTCGACGAGTTTGACGCGCCTCTTCCCCCGATCGACCCGCGCTCGGACGCGACGATCCTGCTGACGAGCGGGACGACGGGTACGCCCAAGGGCGCCGTGCAGACCCACGCAACGATGGGCCACGCGACCGCCGAACTCCGGGCGGCCCTGCCGTTTTCCTCGCAGGACGTCATGCTCGCGTTCCTGCCCTTCTTCGCGGCCATCCCCGAGCAGATTCTGCCGACGCTGCTGACCGGAGGCGCCATCGAGGTCCTGCCGCGGTTCGAGCTGGCGGCCGTGGAGGAGGCGTGCAACCGGGTGACGACGTTCGACGCGGTCCCGACGCTGATGGCACGGATCCTGGACGGCGTCGACCACGCCCGGCTGGCGCGCCTCCAGTGGTTGATGTTCGCGTCGGAGCCGATGCCGCCGTCGCTTCTCTTCGCCTGGTGGGAGACGATGCCGGCCGTTCGCACGTACGAGTTCTACGGCATGACCGAGATGCTCACGATCACGGTCGCGACGCCGGACACGCTTCGCCGCGCGCCCGGCAGCGTCGGGCTCCCGTTCCCGGGGTCGACGGTCTCGGTCGTGGACGCCGAGGGTCGTTCGGCGGCCGTCGGGGAATCGGGCGAGGTGGTCTGCGCGAGCCCTGCCCGGATGCGCGGCTACCTGCCGGACGGGATCGATCCACAGACGTGGAGCCTGCCTTCCGGAGCAATGCGGACCGGCGACCTCGGACGCCTCGACGAAGGAGGGCACCTCGTCCTCACGGGCCGGATCAAGGACCTCATCATCAGCGGCGGGATGAACATCGCCCCGACCGAGATCGAGGCCGTGGCGGCGAGCCATCCAGGCGTTGCCAGCGCGATGGCCGTCGGCATCCCCGATGCCCGCTGGGGCGAGACCCCCATCGTCGTCGCGATCCCGAAGCGCGGTTCCTCGCTGACGCCGGCCGAGCTGCTCGCCTATTGTCGAGAGCGGCTCGCCGCGTACAAGCGGCCCTCGGGCGCGGCGCTCGTCGAGCGGTTCCCGATGACCGGGATCGGCAAGTCCTCGAAGGCGGCGCTGCGCGATGAGATCCTCAACGGGGACCTGGAGATCGTCCATGCCGGTTAGCGGCCCAGTCGGGGCACTGCTCGGGGAGGCAGCCTGACCATGGCGAATGAAGACGGGACGTGCAAGGACGCGGCTCCTGAAGCACTGGCCGACGCGGAGGCGGCGTGGCGGGCGGACCAGCTCGCCGCCGACTACGCTCGCATCCCTCCCCGCCGGACTGAGTTCACAACGCTGTCCGGCCTCGAGATCAAGGACGTCTACACGCCGAGCGACGTCGCGTCGATCGACCCCTTGGCCGATATCGGACTGCCCGGTGTCTACCCGTTCACACGCGGCGTGCGGGCGAGCATGTATCGCGGTCGCCCGTGGACCATCCGCCAGGTCGCCGGGTTCGGACAGGCCGAGGACACCAACGCGCGCTACCGCTACCTGCTCGGCCACGGCGAGACCGGCCTCTCGACCGACTTCGACCTGCCGACCCTGCTCGGCCACGACTCGGATCATCAGGTGTTCTCGCGCGAAGTCGGCAAGATCGGTGTCGCCATCGACACGGTCGAGGACGCGCATGCCCTGTTCGACGGGATTCCACTCGACGAGATCTCGACGTCATTGACGATCAATGCCTCCGCCGCCGTGCTCCTCGCGATGTACCGCGTCGTCGGCGACGAGCGCGGCATCGGCGGCGACCAGCTCACCGGGACGATCCAGAACGACATCCTCAAGGAGTACACGGCCCAGAACGAGTACATCTTTCCGCCGGACCCGTCCGTCCGCCTGGTCGTCGACTCCATGGCGTACGCGGCCGAGGTCATGCCGCGCTTCAACCCGGTCAGCGTGAGCGGCTACCACATCCGCGAAGCAGGGGCCACGGCGCCGGAGGAGGTGGGCCTGACCCTCGCCGCGGGGATCACCTATCTCGAGCGCGCCCGCCAGCGGGGCATCGAGCCGGACAGCGTCGCGCCCCGGTTGTCGTTCTTCTTCGACGTGCACAACGACTTCCTCGAGGAGATCGCCAAGCTCCGGGCGGCCCGCCGCCTCTGGGCGAGACTGACCCGAGAACGGCTCGGTTGTCGGCTGCCCGCGTCGTCGATGCTTCGCGTGCATGCCCAGACGGCTGGGGTGACCCTCACCGCCCAGCAACCACTGAACAACGTGGCGCGGGTCACGGTCCAGGCGCTCGCCGCCGTCCTCGGTGGCGCCCAGTCGCTCCACACCAACTCGCTGGACGAGGCGTTCCAGATCCCCTCGGAGGAGGCCATCAAGGTGGCCGTCAGGACGCAGCAGATCCTGCTCCATGAGACCGGGGTCGGCGATGTCGTCGACCCACTCGGGGGCTCCTATTACATCGAACGTCTGACCAGCGACATCGAGGACGAGGCCCGCGCCCTGATCGAACGGATCGACGATCACGGCGGTCTGGTCGAGGCGATCAAGTCGGGGTACGCCGGGCAGCTGATCGCCAATTCGTCGTGGGAGCAACAGCGTGCCATCGAGTCGGGCGAACGGACGGTCGTGGGCGTCAACGCCCACGTGGACGAGACGTCCGGAGACCCGGGTATCGCGGCGTTCAAACTCGATCCCGGGGTGCTCGAGCGGCAGCTGGCGCGGCTCCACCAGACGCGAGCGTCGCGAAGCGCCCCTCGAGTGCGCGAGGCACTCGGCGAGGTCCGTCGCCTGGCCGACGTCGAGGAGGCCAACCTGATGCCGGCCATCGAGGAAGCCGTGCGGGCGCGCTGTACCGTCGGCGAGATCTGCAACGAGCTTCGGGATGCCTGGGGCGAATACCGCCCACCGACGACGTTCTGACCAGGAGACACGCGATGCAGCCCCGTCAAGGCAGGAGACCAATCAAGGTCGTGGTCGCCAAGCTGGGACTCGACGGTCATGACCGCGGGGCGAAGGTGATCGCCCGCAGCCTGCGCGACGCCGGGATGGAAGTCGTCTACACCGGCATCTTCCAGACGCCCGAGACCATCGTCCGAACCGTCCTCGAGGAAGACGCCGAGGTGCTTGGCATCTCGAGCCTGTCCGGGGCGCACATGGAGTACACCACGGACATTCTCGACCAGCTCCGACAGGCCGGCCTCGACGACGTCCTTGTCCTCGTGGGTGGGGTGATCCCGACGGCCGACGCGGACGACCTGCGGCGTCTCGGCGTCGGCCAGATCTTCACGCCGGGCACGCCCACCGCACAGGTCATTGCCTTCGTCGAGGCACACGCGCCGCGCCGGGACCTGGAGCCGTAGCGCGGACGCACCGGCCGGGCATCGCTCGGGGCGCGTCGATTGCGCCGTACCATGCGCGGATGGGCGTGCGCGACGCGAACGACTGGTTCGCCGATCTCGGTGGGGGCACGCGCGTCGCGCTGGTCGTCGCAGGGACCTTTCGGTCGGACGCGGGTGTCCTGCTCGGCCACGTTCCGCGAACCAGCTGGCACCCGCTCGTCCAGGACGAGATCGATGAGCAGAACCGCCTCCGCCAGGCGCTGAACTGCCTGCTCGTCGAGACGCCGGCGGGTCGCGTGCTCGTCGAGACCGGCATCGGAGAACGTCTCGACGAGAAGATGCACCGAATGCGGGGGGTCGAAGGACGATCCGTCATCGGCGCGATGAACGCCGCGGGCTTCGGTCCCGAGAGCGTCGACTTCGTCGCGTTGAGCCACTTGCACTTCGACCACGCGGGCGGCCTTTTGACCCGGGACGGCCGCCGGGCGTTCGCCCGGGCGAAGATCGTCGCCCAGCAGGCCGAGTGGGAGATCGCGCTGGACGACAACCCCCGGATCGTCGCCGGCTACGACCAGGCGGAGCTGCGCCTCGTCGAGCCCTTCGCCGCGGCCGACGTGGTGAACGGCGAGCGCGAGTTGATCCCCGGCGTCACGGTCGTGGCAACCGGCGGGCACACGGCCGGGCACCAGGCCATCGTCGTGCGCGGACGCACGGGAACCGTCGGCTTCTTCGGCGACCTGTGCATGCGCCCCTGGAGCGCCGATCCAACCTGGTTGCCCAGCTTCGACGACTTCCCGTTGCGCAGCGTGGAGGTCAAGGGGGAGCTGTTCGCGCAGGCCGCCGACGAGCGCTGGCGGATCGCGCTCTCCCACGAGCCCAGCCGGCCGATCGGGCGGCTCGAGCGCGCAGGCACCACCTTCCGCTACGTCGCCGACTAGGGCGGTCGAGCGGCGGGCGATCCGGCCGACCTCAGCGGATCCATCGGGAGGACCGGCTCAATCGAGGACGACGAGGTCGGTCGTGACCGTGATCGGGTTGGCCAGGCAGTCGCGGACGGGCGAGGTGTCCTGGACGTACTGGCAGAGCTCCTCGAGCTGCTCGGTGGTCCCGTTCGGCGACTTCACCCAGCCGGTGGCCCGGATCGCGCTGAAGCCGGCCCGCGGCCCCTCGAGGCCGACGAAGGTGCGCAGGTCGAGATCGCCTTCGATCTCGTAGCGCAGCTCGGTGATCTCGATGCCCCGGGCGGCCGCGTTGTAGACGTAGCCGACCGCGTAGCAGAAGCCAAGCGCCTGGAGCAGGAGCTCGACCGCGTTAGGGCCCTCGTTCGAGCCGAGGAGAACCGGCGGCTCGTCGCCGATGAGGCGGAACGCCTCGGACCGCTGCGCAGGCTGGCCGGCATGGATGAAGTCCTTGATCTCGCCGTCGTTGCGGGCGCCCGAGCGCCAGGTGCTCGATGCCCTGAATGTGAAGGCACCGACGTTCGGGTCCTGCTGGATTGCTCCGATCGTGGCGATGAGTTGATCGACGTTGACGCCGTTGCGTGCGGTGATGGTGGCCATGGTCCGCCTCCTGTATGCGGTCCCCTCGCGTGGACGACCGCTTCGGGGGCTGTGACGCCTCACCGACCGAAGTTATTCCTTCAGCACGTCCCGGGCCGCGGCGGGAATAATCGGCGCGGCTGCAACGTCAACACCTGACGGGGACCCGCTGATCGGAGAACCCCGTTTCCCAGCACGCAGCCGCCGAGGGAGCGATGATCGCGACGGTGATGGACGCACAGAACCAGCCCGATGCGGACGGTGACGTCGACGAGCCGGGCCGGGCATTCGCCGATGTCGCCCGAGAGCAGCTCGACGGACTGTACGGGTACTGCGTCCGACTGACGAGCGATCGGACCCAGGCAGAGGACCTGGTCCAGGACACGCTGCTGCGGGCCATGCGCGCCTACCCGGGACTTCGCGACGAGACGAAGGTGAAGAGCTGGCTGTTCACGATCGCCACCAATGTCTGGCGCGACCTCGGTCGCGCCCGGGGGCGGACGCCGGCCACGGTCTCCCTCGATGACGCTGTGCGGGAAGACGACTTCTCCCTGTTCGCGACGCTGGCCATTGAAGACCCCTTCCCCTACTCCGACGAGCTGCACCTGGACTTCCTTCGACTCTTTCGGGACGAGGACGTCCAACATGTCTTTGCCCAGATCAACCCGGTCTTTCGGGCCCCCCTCATCCTTGCGACGATCCACGGCTTCAGCTGCAAGGAGGCTGCGGCGATTCTCGACGTGCCCCTGGGAACGCTGCTCTCGCGTCTGCATCGTGGCCGCAAGCAACTCGAACGCGGCCTGTGGGACTACGCCCTCAGAAACGGCCTGGTGAAGGTAGGTGACGAACCATGATCGACTGCCCCGAAGCCGTTCGCCGGATGTGGGCCTATCTCGACCACGCCCTGGCACGCGGTGCGACCGAGGAGTTCGAGACGCATCTCGACGCCTGCCAGCGATGCTGCGGCGAACTGGAGTTCTCGCGTCACCTGAAGGAGTTGGCGGCGACGTCCGGCGCCGAGTCGGTGCCCGACCCGCTCCGCCGAAGGATCGAGATGCTGCTCGGGGGCGGCGGCACCGGAACCGATCCTGGCACGCCCCATGACTGACCTGGACCGTGGTCACGTGGTCGGGACGGACTTCCTCCAGCAGGACGCCATCCGCGGTGCCGTGCGCCAGACCTATCGCTCGGTGGGCCCGACCGATCGGCGCGTTGCGGAGCGCTTCTACAGCCCCGCCGAACTGGCCGGTCTGCCGGACGACACGGTCCGGATCGCCCTGGGCGTCGGCAATCCGGTGCGCCATGCCGGCCTGCGCGCCGGCGAGGATGTCCTCGATCTCGGCGCGGGCGGCGGGATCGACTGCCTCCTCGCGGCGCGGTCCGTCGCGCCCGGGGGCAGTGTCGTCGGGGTCGACTTCCTGGCGGAGATGGTGGAACGGGCAACGCGAGCGGCGGTCGAAGCGGGACTGGTCGATGTCCGCTTTGTCGAGAGCGAGATGGAGGCCCTGCCGCTGCCCGATGCCTCGGTCGACGTGGTGATCAGCAATGGAGTGATCAATCTCTCACCGCGCAAGGTGCGTGTCCTGTCCGAGGCGTTCCGCGTCCTGCGACCCGGTGGCCGCCTGGCGATCGTGGATCTCGTCCTGGATCACGACCTGCCGCCCGAGATCCAGACCCACCCGGCGGCCTGGGCCGGCTGCCTGTCGGGCGCGCTGTCCGAGATCGCCCTCTACAAGGGCATGCGGCGGGCGGGCTTCCGGGACGTCGGCATCGAGCCGTTGGAGAACTTCGGGATCGCAGAGTGCGGCCTCTACCCGCTGTTCAGCGACGAGCTCCTCGGGCTGCTGCGGCGTCTCGTCCCGGCGGAGCGCCACGACCGGATCGCGCGGAGCGTCTTCATCCGCGGCCGGAAGCCCGCCCCCGATGAATTGCTGCCGGGTCGTGGTCGCGGCTGAGGACAGCCGCCGACCCTGAGCACCGAACCTGGAGGCTTTCCGTTGAGGCACTGCCGGGGCGATCGGGAATAACGCCACGAGGCTGTTCGTCATGTCCTGTACGAGGCAGCACTCCAGGAAGGTGGAACGCATGGCCGAGCCCAGTACCGCGCCCAGTACCGCGCCCGTCGACATCGAATCGCTCCGCGCGGCGGTCCGCGCCGAGTACGCCGCGGTGGCGGAGCACCCCGAGCAGGGGTTCCACTTCCATACCGGCACCCGGTTGGCGGCGATCCTGGGCTATCCCGAGGAGTGGATCGCCGGCCTGCCGCCGAGCGCGGTCGAGTCGATGGCCGGGACCGGCAACCCGTTTGCGCTCGGCGAACTCCGGCCGGGAGAGCGGGTCGTGGACTGTGGGTCCGGGGCCGGCGCCGACAGCCTGATCGCGGCGAGGGTCGTCGGGCCGAGCGGTCGGGTGATCGGGGTGGACATGACGCCGGAGATGCTCGCCAAAGCCCGCCGCAACGCGGAGATCGCCGGCCTGCCCAACGTCGAGTTCCGGGAGGGTCTCCTCGAGGCGCTTCCGGTCCCCGATGACTGGGCCGACGTGGCGATCTCGAACGGCGTTCTCAACCTCGTGCCGGACAAGACGCTCGCGCTGGCGGAACTCTTCCGGGTCATCCGCCCGGGTGGACGGATCCAGCTCGCCGACATCGTCCTGGACCGGCCTGTTCCGGGTGGCTCGAAGTCCGACGTGAGCCTGTGGACCGGCTGCATTGCCGGCGGCCTCCTCCACGACGAACTCGCCTCGCTGGTGGAGGGCGCGGGATTCCGCGACGTCGAGGTCCGCCGAGGCGCGGACGTCTTCGGCGGGGCCGCGCAGCACTCCAACGCGGCCGCCTTCGGGACCGTCGGTGCCGGGATCGTCGGCCACAAGCCGTGAGGTTCGGCGGGTCGACCCGGCTCAGACCGGCTCGTGCTGCCGCCGGGGTCCGATCTTCGCCCATCGTTCCCGCTGGAGGCTCAGGCGCTGGCGCCCGTGCTGCCGGAGTAACCCTCGCCGTAGCGGTCGAGCATCTCGCCGATCGTCATCTCTGCCGCGGTCGCGTCCAGGCGGTCCCGGGCGGTTCGCCATAGAGCGCGCAGGGGACGTGGCCCGGCTCGATCCAGCTCATCGAGGCGGAGCAGACCGAACCGCTCGACACCTGGGACCGCGCGGAGGTCCGCCGCGAGCGCACGAATTGCCGCATCGAGCGTAGAGTCGCGGTCAAGTCCCGCAGTCGCCGGCGATGGGACCGGTGGGCCGACCACCCGATCGCCCAGGATCCGGTCGGTGTGCGCCGTCGCGCGCCGCGTCGCGTCCTCGATCGCAGCCCCGGCCCTGTCCGCTGCGGCGGCGGGCTGGGTGGCGGCATCCGCGGCTGAGTCGACCGGCCCTCCGGCGTTCCCGTGGTCCGCCGATGACCCCGGTGCCGACGGTGCGCTCGTTCCCCCCCTGGCCGAGGTCCGGCTGCCCGCGCTCCGTCGAGGACTGCCGGCTGAGCCGCCGCTCCCGCCGGGACCGCCCCCTCGACTCCCGCCGCCCGAACCGCCTCCGCGACTCCCACCACCCGACCCGCCATCGTCGTCCGGGTCCTTGCCGGCGACGCCCATGGCCTTGCCCAGGAGCGCCGGGATATCGAGCCCGGTCAGGCCCTTCACCGTGGCGCCCGCTTCGGCGACGGTTCGTGTCGTGGTCTTCACCAGCTCCGAGGCCCCGTCGGACGAGAGGACCGTCAGCGATCCGATCTTGCCCATCGGCTCGGCCGCCGCACGCACGATCTCCGGCAGCATCGAGAGGACGGTCTGGATGACGGCGGCCTCGTTGAACTGGCGATAGGCCTCGGCGCGCAGGGCGAGGGCCTTCGCCTCCGCCTCGCCCTTGGACAGGACGATCCCGGCCTCTGCGTTGCCCTCGAGGGTGGTCTGCTTGGCCGTCGCCTCGGCGTTGACCTCGGTGATGCGGGCCTGCGCCTCGCCCTTCGTGACGCTGACCGAGGCCTCGGCCTGACCGGCGAGCTTGACCCGCTCCGCGTCGGCCTGCGCCGCCGCGATCCTCGCCTGCTTGTCGCCCTCGGCGCGGCGGATCTGGGCCTCGGCATCGGCCTCCGCCGGACGGACGATGCTCGCGATCAGGTTCTTCTGGACGCGATCCGCCTCGAGCTGGGCCAGTTCGGTCTGCTTGCGGGTGACTTCCTGTTGGGCCTCGGCCTGGGCGAGCGGGCCGGACTGCGCAGCGCGCGCTTCCGCCGCGGCGATCTGCATCTCGGTCTCGGCGCGACGCAGCGACACGTCTCGTTCGGCGTTGATCTTGATCTGGTTCGCCTCGGCCTCCCGAACCGCCGCCTCCTGGTCGGCGGATGCCTTGGCCATCCGGGCGTCGCGCTCGCGTCGGGCGGTTTCCTGCTGGCCGATGAGGTCCATGTAGCCGGACTCGTCGCGGATCGCCTGGATCGTGAACGAGTCGATCTGGAGCCCCGATGTCGCGAGATCGCCCTTCGCCGCGTCCTGGACGGCCTGCTGGAACTTCTGCCGATCGAGGTTGAGCTCCTCGATCGTCAGCGTGCCGACGATCGAGCGGAGCGAGCCCTCGAGGACGTTCTTGACGATCGAATCGACCTCGGCGTCCTGGGAGTCGAGGAACCGCTCGGCGGCGTTCCGGATGGACTCGTCGTCCCGGCCGATCTTGAACGTGGCGACGCCCTGGACGGCCACCTTGATGCCCTGGCGCGACACGGCATCGGCGAGGTTCACGTTGATCTGGCGGGCGGTCAGCTTGAGCTTGCCGATCTTGTGGAACAGCGGCAGGACGACGACGCCCTGGCCGACGATGACCTTCAGCCCGCTCTCGCCGTCGCCCAGCGGCGTGGCCCGACCGGATCGGACGAGCGCCTCGTTGGCGCCGGCCACCTTGTAGCGGCTGCCCAGGTAGGCGACGAGCAGGACCGCGATGACGATCGCCAGGAAGACGACGAGGGTGCCCTCGCCCACGAAATTCAGGAAGTCAGGCAACGATCGATCCTCCCCTGGCGGACGCGCTGCGTCCGGGTTCCTACGATGACCGGATCCGCTCGACCACGACCCCGGTACCGGCAACCCCGGTCACGCGCACCAGCGATCCGTTCGGGATGTCCTCGCCACTCGTCGCGGTGAATTCGTGGGTCTGGCCCTCGGCCTTGACGTACACGCTACCGAACCGGCCGGCGGGGATCGACACGGCGACCAATGCATCGCGACCGATGAGGTCGCTGGTCGAGAAGGGGTTCTCGCCTTCCGACCTGCGCAGTGCCTGGAACAGGACGTAGGTCAGCCCGAACCCGACGGCCCCGAAGCCGGTCCCGACGAGCGCGGCCTGGCCGCCGTGGACGTCGAAGACCTGGGTGGCCATCAGGCCGCCGACGCCGAACATCGACACGAAGGCGAGCAACAGCGGCATCAGCGAGACGCCACCGATATCGAAGCTGAGGTGCAGCGCGTCGAAGATGCCGCCGAGGATATCGTCGACGAGCACCGTCACGAGCAGCAGCCCGCCCCCCACAAGCGTGCACACGACGAACACGAAGTCCTCGATCGGGATCGTGATCGTCGGCACCTGTCCCTCCTCCACCCGCGACCCGTGCGGGTCGGCGGATCCGCGCGTCTAGGATACGCGGCGAGTCGACGCCTGACGAGACGGATCGTCCCGGCACCCGACCCCGCGACACTCAGGCCGAGACCACCTCGCGCAGACGACCGGTCTCGACCTCGAAGATGAGTCCGCGCACGGGGACGGCAGCGACCCAGGGATGCGACCGGATCCGGTCCACCTGGCGACGCAGGTGCGCCTCCACGTCGTCGAATGCCCCGAAGCCGTCAACGCCGGCCGCCAGCTCGCCGGGGGGCAGGCGAGCTTCGAGCGCAGCCGAATCGGCTCCCTGGAGTCCGCAGCCCGTGTGCTCGATGACGATCACTTCGGTCGTCCCCAGCAGCTGCTGGCTGACGACGAGCGAACGGATGACGTCGTCGGTCGCGAGGCCGCCCGCGTTGCGGATGATGTGGGCGTCGCCGGTCCGCAACCCGAGCGTTTCGCCGATGTCGAGCCGCGCGTCCATGCACGCAACGATCGCCAGGCCGCTGGCCGGCGCGGCGGTCAAGGCGGATCGGTCGAACGTTTCCACGTAACGCTGGTTCTCCCCGAGGATCCGCTCGTACTCGCGCGTCCGGGCGAGGCGCGCTCGAGCGGGGCGCGCTCGAGTCACCTCACCGGGCCGAACAGGAGCGACAACCAGGACTCGAGCGGCGTCGTCTGGAATGCCTCGGCGCCGACCCGGGTGGCCGCCGAGCCCGGGGCGTCGGGTCCGAGGGCGGGCGGGTCCGCGGCGAGGGCAAAGGGAATCTCGTTGGCCTCGCCCAGTCGATAGGCGCGCGCCTGCAACGAGACGTACTCCGTGTCCTGGATCCGTTGGAGTTCCTGTTCGGCCGCCGCCAGCTGTGCGACGAGGCGGGTATTCGCCGCGCGCATCTCGTCCGCGCGTGCCGTGATCGTTGCGGCGTCCCCGACCTGGCCGACGAAGGCGACCAGGATCCACGCGCCGAGGAGCGCCCCGGCAACCGATGCGATGCGGCGCCGCGTCAGGCCGCCGAGCGGCAGCGCGGCAAGCTCGGCGGCGGCAAGTTCGCCGATCCGGGAACGATCGCCACCGCTGATCCCGTCGGGATCGACCGGAGTCACCCGGCCGCGGCTGGTCCCACGTCGGAACAGGGTCCGGAGGCGACCAGGCCCGGCGTCGGCGCGAATTGGATCGTCGTCCACCACCGGGTCGCGCTCGACATCGTCGGGCTCGTCCGGGGCGCGGTCAGGCATCGAAGCGGACCGATCGAACATGGTGGCGGCGAGCGTAGCTGCCGGCAGCTGACGTGTCAACCCGCCAGGCATGACAGACAAGCTGGCACGACCGCTTGCCACGATGCTCTACACTGCGCGTGATTTCGTACAGATGTTCGATATCGTGGAGACCCGCATGCGAACCTACGCCCCGGCGGCCGTCGATACGGTCCTCGCCGACCTCCTCGCCGAGCCGTCGATTGCGCGCGGCATCGTCCATCACGAGGTCATTCCTGCCCGATCGGCAATCCACGCGCCCTTCCCGGACTGGCTCGACGGGCGGATCACCGACGGCCTCCGCAGCCGAGGCATCGACGCGCTCTATGCGCATCAGGCCGAAGCCATCGATGCCGTCCATGCCGGTGACGATGTTGTCGTGGTCACGCCGACCGCCTCGGGCAAGACACTCTGCTATGCCCTGCCGGTCCTCCAGGCGATCGCCGACGACCCCGCGTCACGCGCCCTGTTCATCTTCCCGACCAAAGCCCTCGGCCAGGACCAGGTCGCCGAGCTCGGAGAGCTTTCCCGCGCGGCCGGCCTGACCGTATCCGCGGCGACGTACGACGGTGATACGCCGGCCCCGGTTCGGCAGGCCATCCGGAGCGCGGGCCAGGTGGTCGTCACCAACCCGGACATGCTCCACGCCGCGATCCTCCCCCACCACACCAAGTGGTTCCAGCTCTTCGAACAACTCAAGGTCATCGTGATCGATGAGCTGCATACGTATCGGGGCGTGTTCGGCAGTCACGTCGCCAATGTCCTTCGGCGGCTCCTGCGAATCTGTGCGCACTACGGCAGCCGGCCCGTGATCGTGTGCTGCTCGGCGACCATCGGCAACCCGGCCGAGCTGGCGCGGACGCTGACGGGTCGCGACGCCCAGCTCGTCGATCGGAACGGCGCTCCGGCCGGCCAGCGCCACGTGATCCTCGTGGACCCACCCATCGTCGATCCATCGAGCGGCGCCCGGGGCTCCGCCCTGACGCTCGCGAACCGCTGGGCGTTGCCATTCCTCCGCGCCGGGCGCCAGACGATCGTCTTCGGACGATCACGCGTCGCCGTCGAGATCCTGCTGACCGGGCTGCGCGAGGCACTTCGCGAGGGCTTCGGGCCTCGCTCGCGCGTTCGCGGGTATCGCGGCGGCTACCTGCCGACCGAGCGGCGGGCCATTGAACGCGGGTTGCGCGACGGCGAAGTGCTCGGAGTCGTCGCCACGAATGCCCTCGAGCTCGGCGTTGACATCGGCCGGCTCGACGCATCGATCCTGGCCGGGTATCCGGGATCGGTGGCGGCCACCTGGCAGCAGTTCGGTCGCGCGGGTCGACGCCAGGGAACCAGCGTGGCCGTCCTGGTGGCCTCTGCGTCACCCGTCGACCAGTACGTGATCCATCACCCGTCGTTCCTGCTCGGGAGCTCGCCAGAGGAAGCGCGCCTCGATCCCGACAACCTGCACGTGCTCCTCGCCCACCTCAAGGCGGCCGCCTTCGAACGTCCATTCGAGCCCGGCGAGCCATTCGGTCCCGAGCCAGCCGACGAACTGCTCGCGTTCCTGGCCGAGGAAGGTCACGTCCGCCAGGCGGGCGACGGGCGCTGGTACTGGTCAAGCGAGAACTTCCCGGCGTCGGCCGTATCGCTGCGAGCCGCTGCCGAGGAGAACGTGCTGATCATCGACACGACGCCGGATCGGCCGCGGGTCATCGGCGAGGTCGACCTGTTTGCCGCCCAGACGCTCGTCCACGAGGACGCGATCTACCTGCACGAATCGGTCCAGTACCACGTCGACCGCCTGGACTGGGACGAACGCAAGGCCTACGTCCGACGTGTCGACGTCGACCACTACACCCAGGCGGACCGCGCGGTAACCCTGAAACCGCTCGATGTCTTCGCGGAGTCCGACGCTGTCGGCGGGACCCGTGTTCACGGCGAGGTGATGGTCGCCAGCCTCGCCACGATCTACAAGAAGCTGAAGTTCGTCACCAACGAGAACCTCGGCTGGGGTCGCATCCACCTGCCGGAGATCGAGCTTCAGACGACGGCCTACTGGCTGACGGCCGGGCAACTCCGGGGCGCATGGAGGCGCGACGAGCTCGACATCGCCCTGCTCGGCGCGGGACGAGCGGTTCAGACGATCGCCTCGGTCCTGCTCATGGTCGATCCGCGCGACCTCGGTCTCGTCACCCAGGTTCGATCGCCGCATCACGACGTTCCGACGATCTATCTCTACGAGGCCGTCCCCGGCGGCGTCGGGCTGTCGGAGCGACTGTGGGAGCGTCACGCGGAACTGCTCGCCGGTGCCGCGGACCTGATCGCAACCTGTACCTGCGACGCTGGGTGCCCGGCCTGCACCGGCCCGCGCCTGGAGCCCGATGTCGACGCTCGGACACTCGCCCTGAGGCTCCTTGCCGAGCTCGGCGCCGATGCGACAGGGCGAGGCGCGCCGGGCGCGAGTTCGGCGGCGTGAGCACCGCCACGGTCGCGCGACGTCTGGCCACCTTCCGGGCGGCTGGGGCCGGAACCGGCGATGTCGGGTCTGTCGTCGATCGCGCGAAGCAGGGTGGTGACCTCGCCGCGCGACTCGCCGCCGCTGTCGGCGGCTCGGTCATCGCATCGCCGGCCGGCGCCGTCGTCTGGCTCGAGGGGACGACCCGACCGATGCCGATCGATCGGGACCGTCTGGCAAGCCTGCCCGGCCAGCCGCCAGCCGGCGTCCCGCTGGTGTGCCTCGACACCGAGACGACCGGTCTGGCGACCGCTGCCGGGACCCTGGCGTTCCTCATCGGGCTCGGGTGGTGGGAAGGCGACTGGCTCCGGCAGGTGCAGCTGCTGCTGCCGGACCACGCCGACGAGCCGGCCCTGCTCGACCTGCTCAGTGAGCTCCTGCCGCAGGACGCATGGCTGGTGACCTACAACGGTCGTGGATTCGACTGGCCGCTCCTGGTCGCCCGCTACCGGATGGCGCGGCGACCCGCGCCAACCCATGCCGGGCACCTCGACCTGCTGCCGGTGGTCCGACGCCTCTTTCGGCATCGGATGGACGACGCCCGACTCAAGACGGTCGAGACGATGCTGCTCGGGGTCCAGCGCCACCGCGACGTGGAGGGCTGGCAGATCCCGACGCTGTATCTCGACTTCCTGCGCGGCGGACCGGCCGGACCCCTGGTCGACGTGGTCCGCCACAACGACGAGGATGTCCGATCGCTTGCTCGACTCCTCGCCCACCTCGACGTGGCCTACGGCGACCGCATCGCGCGACAGTCCAGGCCGAGAGGCGATCTCGCCGGGCTTGCCCGCTCGTTCGTGCGCGCGGGACGCACCGCCGAGGCCCTCGACTGTCTCGAGGATGCCGCGCTCCATCCGATCCCTCTGAACGCCGCGGCGGCGGCCGGCCGGCGGGTCGCGGAGGTACCGTGGTGGTCGCCACGGGCACGGCCGGACTTTGGCGGTCGGGGCAGCCCTCCGCCGATGTCGGACGCACTCCGCGATCAGTCGGGGTATCGCTGGACCGACGAGCGGCTGGCCGCCGAGCGCGCCCGGATCCTGGCACGGCTCGGGCGGCCGCTGGACGCCGCGGATGCCTGGCAGGCCGCGGCCGCGGACCGCGGGGTGCTCGCGATCGTTGCGTGGATCGAGATCGCCAAGATCCGCGAGCATCGACTACGCGAGCCGGTCGAGGCGCTTGATGCGTGTCGCGTCGCCGGCCGCCTGCTCGAGCGTTCGCGCGCCCTCGGGCGTCCCCACGCGCGCCTCGAGGCGGATCTGGCGCGCCGTGCGGCACGACTTCGGCGGCGCCTGGCCGCCGCCGATCAGCGTCGGCTGTCGGCGTCCGAGGCCATCCGGGCGGCCACCTCAGCCCGGCTGGGCACGCCGTGCAGGCCCGGGCGTTCAACGACGAGGCTCGCGACGGCGGCTGAGAGCCGGAGTGCCACATCGGGATTGCGGGCCGCGGCTCTCGGCAGGGGCGAGGCGGCGACCGAGCCGGCCGTCCGCTCGGCCTGCCTCAGGGCCAGCGAAGCCGCCAGGTAGCTCGCCAGGAAGACATCACCGGCTCCGGTCGGGTCGACCGTGGACCGACTCGCCATGGCGGGAAACCGATGCACATCGCGGTAGCCTCCCTGGGCCGCAACAAGCCGCAGGCCTCCGGCCACTCCGAACGTGATGAGCAGGTCGGCGCCCGGCCGAACGAGCCGCGCCAGGGAAGCCAGTTCGGTGCCCGCCCGGACATCGTCGCGACCGAGTCCGACAACGTCGGCCCGGTCCAGGAGGAGTGACGGACGCGGCTCGCGGCGCCGGACCCGCTCCCCTGCCCGCAGGTCACGAAGCAGTCCCTGCCAGGCCAGCGCGACGAACGCCGTCGCTGCCGCTGGCCGGCCCCAGGCGTCGGGCAACTCGTCGGCGACTGGCGCGAGGAGCCATGCCGGTGCTTCGCGCCAGGCAGCGGGCAGCTCTTCAACGGGAATCGGCGCACCCGGCTCGAGGCACTCCTGGATTCTGCCGAGGGGCGTCTCGATATTCTCGAATACCGGTGCCGAGGACAGCTCGACGAGCTTCAGCTCGGCGCCGGCCGACCGGAGGAGGTCCAGTTCCGCGGCCGTCGATCCCGGACCGTCGACCCCGACCAGGACCGCGGTCCGCAGCCCCAGCCGTGCCAGGGTCAGGCCGCCGTACGTGACGCCGCCTCCGAGGCGCCAGCCGCGCTCGTCGTCGGCCGCAAGATCGCGGGCCGCCGAGCCCACCACCACGACATCCGGGACGGCCCAGCCGGATCCGGTCAAGGCCTCGGTCCGGTGTATCGTTGGACGGGTCGTCCGGCCCCGGTACAGGGCCACCGGCCGGCAGCGTGACGGAGATCTGAATCGTGCATTTCTACGAGCTCCACGAGGGCGACGGTGACACGTTCGGGGACCTGATGCTCGTTCGGGACGAGGAGATGGATCCAGAGGACTTCTTCGAGTTGGTCCAGTCCATTCGTGGCCGCGTGCAGGGATCGTTCCAGCAGGACACCCTGATCGAGGCCATCGCCGCTGAGCTCGAACGGAACCACGGCTTTACGTTCGTCTCCGACGATCGCCTCACGGCCGCGGTCAACGTGTCCCGCAAGGACGGAGACAACTTCCTCGCCGATCTGGACGCGGACGACGACGATCGAGAGGACGAGGAGGAGGGTCGAGAGGACGACGACGTTGGCGACGACGACTTTCGGACCATCCTGGCCGAGTTCGATCCGCGCGGCGACGTCCAACCCAACTGACGCCACCCGACGCAGGCCGCCGTGGCATCAGGTCACCGCGTGGCATCAGGTCACCGGCTGAACAGGATCTCTATCACGTCCCCGTCGCGCACGCGGTAGGTCTTTCCCTCGGACCGCAGGCGACCAGCCTTACGGGCATCGGCGATCGACCCGACCGCGAGGAGGTCCTCGTAGGCAACGGTCTCGGCGCGGATGAAGCCCCTCGCAAGATCCGTGTGAATCACGCCTGCGGCGTCAACCGCGGTTGCGCCATCGACGATCGGCCAGGCGCGGACTTCGTCCGGACCGGCGGTCAGGAACGAGACGAGGCCGAGGAGTCGATACGACAGTCGGATGACCCGGTCGAGGCTGGACTCGGCGATCCCGAGCTCCTCCATGAACACCCCGGCCTCGTCGGGTTCAAGCTCGCCGAGTTCCATCTCGATCCGGGCCGAGAGCGCATCGACGATCGCCTTCTCGTGACGGTATCCGGCCGCGACCCGTTCCACGAGCGACGGGGCGTTCGGCAGGTCGGCCTCGCCGACGTTGAGAAGCACCAGCACCGGTTTCTGGGTGAGGAAACGAAACCCGCGCAGCGCCTTCTCCTCGAGAGCATCCAGCTCCGAGTCGCGGATCGGGCTGCCTTCCTCGAGCACGGCCTTGAGCCGCACGAGAATGGCTTCCTCCCGCTCGGCGGCCTCGCGCTCCGCCGTGGTGCCGTGACGGCCACTCCCCTTGAGCCGCTCAAGGCGACGATCGGCCATGGCGAGATCGGCGAGGATGAACTCCAGGTCCAGTTGTTCCAGGTCGCGAACCGCATCAACCGTCCCCGACGGGTGCGGGAAGGCCGGATTCTCGAACGCGCGAACCACGTGAAGCAACGCGTCGGCGTCGCGCAGCCGCGCGAGATGCTCGGCCGGCAGCTCCTCCGTGCCGATCCGACCCTCCGACGAAGCCGGCGGCGCAGGGAGGTCGACGTAGGTCACGTCGGCCTGGACGACCTTCTTGGGCCGAAAGATCTCGGCCAGCCGGTCGAGGCGATCATCGGGCACCTTGACCACACCGACGTTGAGGGTCAGCCCCCCAAATCCGCCTGTTTCAGCGTGGCCCCTGGTGAGCGTGTTGAAAACGGTGGACTTGCCCGCTCCGGCAAGGCCGACGATGGCGATCTGCATGGGCGAATTGTGCCTGTCGAACGCCGACCGTGCAGCCGATCAGTAACCGGCGTTCGGATCCACGACGTTGACCAGGGGCTCGCCTTCGGCAAATCGGCGCAGGTTCTCACAGAAGAGGTCGACCGATCGGTCGAGCACTCGCCCGCTCGACCACGACGTGTGCGGCGTGAGGATGACGTTCGGGAGGTCGTAGAAGGGCGAGGAACCCCCGAGCGGCTCCTGCCGAAACGTATCCAGGATGGCGCCCCCGATGGGGCCCTCGCGAAGCGCCCGGAGCAGGGCACGTTCGTCGACGAGGCCCCCGCGAGCCACGTTGATCAGCCACGCCCCGGGCTTCATCGCCGCAAGGGCGGGGCCGTCGATCATGCCGTCGGTCTCGGGCGTGAGCGGGGCGGCCAGGACGACGAAATCGGATTCGGCGAGGAGCTCGCGAAGGGCGTCCGGCCCGACAACGCGCTCGGGCCCGCGGCCCACGGCCATCCCGACCAGCTCCTGGTCGTCACCCGGATCGCCCCAGACCCGCACCGGCACATCGTCTCCATCCCCCGTTCCGGCGGCCCCAAGCTCGTGGCGACGCCGCGTCGCGATGACCCGACATCCGAACGCGCTCGCCAGCGAGCCGACGGCCCGCCCGATCGAACCCAGCCCGACGATCCCGACGGTGACGTCACGCAGCTCCTGGCCCTCGAGCGGTTGCCAGGTTCGTTCGCGTTGCAACTCGAGCAGCTGCGGCAGGCGGCGGCTGACGGCGAGGATCATCATCAGGACGTACTCGGCGATCGGCCGCGAGAACACCCCGCGTGCGTTCGTGATGACGATGCCGCGCTCCCGTGCAGCCGGCGTGAGCGCTCGCTCCACTCCCGTCGTGGCCGAGTGCACCCAACTGAGGCCGGGCGCCCGGACCAGCAGGCGGTCGAACGCGTCTGAACTGAGCCAGCCGCGGAGAAGCACCTCGACATCGTCGAGCGGACCGTCGGCGAGCCCCTCCACCGAAAGGTTCACGATTCGCGCGCTGGGCGCGGCGGCCTGGATCCGCTCAAGATCCCGGGCGCGGTAGCGGGCCGAGAGAATGGGACTCAGCGCGATGGCCCGCGGCGCGCCGTTCGGCCCGCTGCCGGGTCCGGCGACGCGGCGCAGGTTCCCGCGCGGCGCTGGTTCGGCCGATCCGCTCATGCGGGCGACTCGGATCCTGCCGCACCCTCGCCCATCACCCGTCGACGCCAGGCGTCCGGTGCCTCGATCTCGGCTGGTGTCGGGAGCGTCTGGGGGCTCTCCCAGAGCCGGGACAGCGCCGCCGCACCGCCGGCATCGGCGATTGCCCGGACGAACCGCTCGCCCTTTTTGTATTGCTCCATCTTCAGATCGAGGCCGGTCAGGCGCATGACGGCGCGCTCAAACGACGTGCGGCGCTCTCGTCGCTCGTGAAACCGTGCGCTGATCCGTTCGACATCGGGCACCAGATCGCGCCCGACCTCGTCCATGATGTAGTCGGAGAATCCCTCCAGCAGGCTCATCACCGCCTGGGTCTCACGGAACAGCGTGCGCTGTTCATCGCCCATCAGGCGCTCGATCCAATGCGTGCCGCTGCCTTCCCGACGGAGGGCGCGACCAAGGCCGCGGAGCCCATCCCGGCCAAGCGTCGTCGCGTCGTCCGAGAGGAGGCCCAGCTGGCGCTCCAGGCGCTCGGCGAGGTACGGGCGCAGCCAGGGATGAGCCTCGAACTCGAACGCGTGGGCCGTCTCATGGAGGGCGATCCACGTGCGAAACGGCCCGACCGGCACCCCCAGGGCTCGCGCCGTTCCCCGGATGTTCTCCTCGACGAACAGGACCCGGCCGTCGGCCGGACCGGCCGCGAGGAGCGCGAGGTCGTACTGGCCGAGCACCTTGGTGCCCATGAACCCCAGCAGGAACGCCAGTTGCTGGGTGGTCACAAGACGGTTGGCGAGGGCGAGTGCGGCACGGCCAAGGCCGCCGCCCCCCGGCACGATCTGCTCGAGGAGGTCGCCCTCGATCCGCTCGATGAGTTGCGCGAACGAGGCGACATTCGCGCGAACCCAGCCAGCGCGATCGACGACCGCGGCCCGCTCGGCCACGCCCGGCAGGTCCACGCCGAGTGCTGCACTGAGGCGCGGCACGATCAGCGCCATCGCCGCATCGTAGTCGCCCTCAACCGCGGCCAGTTCGGCCACGGACAGGCTTCCGGGCGCGGCCCGCAGCCGGCGCACCGCCGTTCGTTCCACGGCCGGCCAGTCGACGAGGCCGCGCCGGGCCGACTGCTCGGCGCGACGTCCGGCCACGGCCACGGCAGCTCCGATCGCCGAACCGAGCAGGAGCCCCGCCTGCCAGCGTCGATCGCCGCGCCACCAGGTGCCGTCACTCCCGCGCCCCTGGCGGCGGGCCGCTCCGTCCGATCGCGGGCTCATCGAGCCGCCACTCCGAGGTCGACCGGCGCCACATCGGGGAAGGCATCGCCGAACAGGCGCCCGGCAAGCGATCGGAAGGCCTCCACATCACCGGTCGTGAGCTGCCGGTGCGTCGAGGGCGCGACGATCTCGACGGGCAGATCGTGCCCGCGACGGACCGCGTCGGCGGTCGTGCCGCGGCTCGCGCCCGGGGCCTCCAGGCCGTTGATGCTCAGCAGCTCGGCGAGCGCAGACGCCGTCGCCGTCGCAGAGTCGACGATCGCCACGCGCTCGCCGGCGATCGCCTCGATCGTCGGGCGCAACAGGGGGTAGTGCGTACAGCCGAGCAGGAGGGTGTCGACCCGCGCCGAGGCCGGCAACGGGAAGACGAATTCGCCCGCCTCGTCCCGCTTGCCAAGGAGCGGAGCGAGCGCGTCGGCTACCACTGACTCGACCAGCGGTCCGGCGAGCGAACCGGCCTCGACCAGGGGGACCAGCGTCGGCGTCGCGTGCTCGTAGACTTCGATCGCCGGATTCTCGTCCTTGATCGCCTCGAAATACGCCCTCGAGCGCACCGTGGCCGGCGTTGCGATCACGCCGACGTGGCGCGTCCGCGTGGCCAGCGCCGCTGCGGCGGCCCCGGGGCGAATGACCCCCAGGATGGGCAGGTCGTGGCGCCGGCGCAGCTCGGCCAGCGCGACGGCCGTCGACGTGTTGCATGCCACGACGACGGCCTTGACCCCGCGCCGGACCAGGACGTCGATGCTCTGGGCCGAGAATGCGCGGACCTCGTCGTCCGTACGAGTTCCGTACGGTGCCCTCGCGTTGTCGCCCAGGTAGAGGGTGGACTCACCCGGCGACCGGCGCATGATCTCGCGCAGCACCGTCAGGCCGCCTACGCCAGAGTCGAAAACGCCGATCGGTCGCTGGTCGGACACCGCCGGGCGAACCTACCGTCGTCCGGCTTCGGCCAGGGGTCGGGCCGCCGAGACCATTGCCTCGGCGATGCGGGTGATGTCGCGGCTGACCTCGGCCCCCGGCTGGTCGAGCACGAACGGTACGCCCTTGTTGTTCGATTCGACGACCAGGCGCCCGTCCGACTGGACCGTGTGCTCCGGGACGCGACCAAGGGCTCGCGAGAGGTCGTCCAGTGCGATCCCGCCGGCCGAATCGGCGCGATTCACGAGGTACTGGACCTTCGACGCGGCATAGCCGATCGAGCGGAACGCATCGGCCATCGCGATCGTGTTGTGGATCGTCGTCGAATCGTACGTCACGATTTCGAGGATCGTGTCCGCAACGTCGAGGAAGGCGAGCGTGACGTCGTTGATGCCTGCGCTCGTGTCGATCACGACAACTTCGTAGACCCGTCTGAGCAGCGACAGCACCTTGTCGATGTCGCGAATCGTGACCATCTCGGCCATCTCGATCCGTGGCGGCGCCAGGAGGATGTCGATTCCGGATGGGTCACGCCACAGGACGTCCTGCAGGTCGGCGTCGGTGATCCGGTCGGTCGGCAGGTCCAGGATCGACGGGGCGTCGACCGGGACCTTGAGGAGCGAGCGCATGTCGCCGAACTGAAGACTGCCGTCGATCAGGACGGTCCGCCGCCCGAGCTGGCCGGCTGCGACCGCGAGGTTGAACGCGATGGTCGTCTTGCCGACGCCGCCCTTCGGGGCAAAGACGGTCACGATGCGCGAGCCGGCCGTGATCTGGTCGGCAGCGTACGCCTCACGGACCTGGGCGATCTTGGTCATCAGGTCGTACCCGGAAAAGGGCATCGCCAGCACGCCATGAATTCCCAGATCCGGGTCCGCTTCCAGCGGGTTCTGGGGCACGGTCAGAACGATGACCGGCACGGGCGTGTCGGACGCATTGAGCTGATCGACAACGGCGGGCCCCTTGACCCTGCCCTGCAGGAGGGCATCGATCAGGACCACATCCGGACGGACCTGCTGGACCTGTCCGAGCACCTTCGATCCGTCGGTCAAGACGTCGAGCAGCTTGATCGTCGCCTGTGTCGCGAAGAGGCCCCGGATGTACTGGGCTACCTGGGGGACGTCCTCGACGAGGAGGATGCGCGTTGGGTCCTTCGAAGCCATGCGTCCGACGATACCACGCGGCCTCCCGTCGGGGCCGATCCCCGAAGGTCCCGCTCAGCCCCGGACTGCCAGCAGGATTGCGCGGTCGCCGGCCGAGCCGATCGGTTCCAGGTTGTAGGTGCCGGCCAGGGTCTCGAGCTGGAGGCCAACGTCGCCGGCAAGTCCGGTCAGCTCGTCCGCGGAGATGAGTCGGAGCCGGTCCGTCCGGAGCCAGCGGACCGGTGCCTCGCCGGCACGGCCTTCCTCGTAGCGCGTGGTCAGCTCGACAACCTGGCTCGTCGGGTCATACTGGGCCGAACTCGTCTTGACCACGAGGTTCCCGGTCTCCGGGTCGGTTCGGGCGTACTCGAGCATGACTCGCCCGTCGAACCGCGCGAGGTCCTCGGCATCCGGTTGCCAGACATCGACGACGGCAAGTCCACCAGGGGCCAGGTGCCGTGCGAGGGTCTCGAGGGCGGCTCGCTGGCGATCGCGCGAAGCCAGCAGGAAGAGGGAATTCAGGCCGATGAAGGCGAGCCGGTAGGTACCGGCCTCGGCCAGGCGGAGGTCGACCAGGTCGGCCTCGACGAGGTGGAGCCCGCCCCCGGCCGCCAACGCAGCCGCGCCGGCGGCACGCCGGGCGCGATCCAGCATGGCTGGGTCGAGGTCCACACCCGTCACCGCATGGCCTGCCGCGGCGAGCGGGATCGCGAGCCGCCCCGATCCACAGGCCAGCTCGAGGATCGGACCCGCCGTTCGACGGGCCAGGGCGAGGTACAGGTCGACGTCGCCCGGATCCTCGAGGAGGTCGACGTCGTACAGCCGGGCGAGCGCAGCGCGCTCGGAATCGATCGCATCGGCGGCGGTTGCGTCGGCGGCGGTTGCGTGGAGGCGGTCGGAGCCGGACGCCAACGTGGTCATCGGTTGATCGTACCCGCCGGGGACGGTGCCGACTGCGCCTGGGCCCATTGTCCACGGGACTCCAGCACAGAGCGCAGCACCGCGGGCTGATCGGACATCAACCCGTCCACACCGAGATCGGTCAGCGCTCCCAGCGGACCCGTTTGCCGTCCCGTTTCCGAACGGCCAGGGCCGAGATCGCCTCCAGGGCCGCGCGGTTTGCGGCCATCGCCGTCGTCTCGGCATGGTCGTAGGGTGGCGACACCTCGACGATGTCCATCCCTGCCAGCTCCACCTGGCCGACGATCCGCCGGATGGCGCGCAGGACCTCGCGGGTCAGCATCCCGCCCGGTTCGGGCGTCCCCGTCCCGGGCGCCAGGCCCGGGTCGATCACGTCGATGTCGAGCGACAGATAGATGTAATCGGGGCCGTCGAGCGCCTCGGCGATCGCGTCGTCGACGACAGCCTCGGCGCCTCGTTCCTCGATCTCTCGCATGAAGTGGTAGCGCAGTTCGTGTTCCTGCATCCACTTGAACGTTTCGACGGGCGGCCAGTAGCCACGCAGCCCGACCTGCACGAAATTGCGCCCCTTGACCGCACCGGACTCGATGAGCCGGCGCATCGGGGTCCCGTGACCGGCAAGGACGCCAAAGGCGTCGGCCGCGGTATCCGCATGGGCATCGAAGTGGACGATCCCGATGCTGCCCGGGCGGCGGACCTCGGCGACGGCCGTCGCAGACGGCCATGTGATGGAGTGGTCTCCACCGAGGACGATCGGGATGGCTCCCGTCTCGGCGACCTCGCGGACCTTGCGAAAGATCAGCGCGTGGGCCCGCTCGATCCAGGACGGCACGATGTTCACGTCGCCGGCGTCGACCACCGTCAGGACCTCGAAGGGCTCGACGTCCAGCTGGAGCGAGTTGATCGAACCGGAGGTGTACTGGGCCTCCCGGATCGCGCGGGGTCCGAAGCGCGCCCCAGAGCGATGGCTGACGGCGTCGTCGAAGGGCGCCCCGATGATGGCCACGTCGACGGCGCGTCGGCGCAGTTCCGCCGGGTCGGTGATCCACGGCAGCTTCATGAAGCTGACCGGGCCGACGTAGGTGGGCAGGTCGAAGTCGCTGAAGATCTCGAAATCGCCATCCCAGCCGTTGCGGGATGCGAAGTCGCCGCCCGGCGGGGCGTCGTGCGGGCGCTCGGCCACGGAAACCTCCGGGAGATGGCACGACCGGATGGACCGATCGGTCAGGCCGTCTCGGTAGGGCGCCGCCGGTTCGGATCCGCCGTCCAGCGGGGCGCGCCCGAATGCTAGCACCGCCGGGGGCGCCCTCAGGGCGTGACGCTGGCCCGAAACTCCGCCCACGCAGCATCGCGCAGGGCCGGATCGACGAACAGCTCGTAGGCCGTCTGGGCAACGAGAGTCGCCGCCAGCAGTGTCGTGGCGTCGGCGGCCGGACTCGCGGCCGCATCGCGGAACAGGATGGAGTGCCCCGGCGTGCCCTCGGGTGCGATGGCGAGGTCCGGGTGGATCGTGGGGCAGACCCAGCTCACATTGGCCATGTCGGTGCTGCCGTAGGACGGATCGTGACCCTGATCGACGATACCGTACGCCCCCATGTTGGCGCGGAACCGCTCGGCCAGGACGAGGTTGTTGTTCATGACAGTCGCCCCGCCCGAGTACTCGATGTCGACCTGCGTGTCGGTGGCGAGCGCCGCCGCCCGACACAGGTTGCCGAAGCGCGCCTTCATTTCCGCGTAATACGCGCGATCCGGACTCCGCAACATGAACCACGCGGCGGTCCGGTCCGGGATGATGTTCGCCGCCGTCCCACCCTCGCGAATGATCCCGTGGACCCGCGAATCGGGGCGGAGTTGCTGTCGCCAGAGCCCGACCGACGAGAAGAGGCCGATCATCGCGTCGAGGGCGTTGCGCCCGTTCCACGGATCGGCGGCGGCGTGCGCCTGGAGCCCATGGAACACGACGTCGACGTCCTCGGACGCAAGCGCCTCGATCTCGACGTGGTTACGGTCGCACGGGTGATAGAGCAGGGCCGCGTCGAGCCCATCGAAGATGCCCTCGGCGATCATGATGGCCTTGCCACTGCCGTGCTCCTCGGCCGGCGTGCCGAGAAACACGATCTCGCCGGGCAGTTCGTCGGCGATCGCGGCGAGCGCGATCGCCGCACCAACCCCGGACGCTGCCATGGTGTTGTGGCCGCAGCCGTGACCCAGGCCGGGCAGGGCATCGTACTCGGCCAGGATGGCGATCCGCGGCCCAGGGTTGCCGTCGGCGGCTCCGTCGGCGGTTCGTTCGCCGCGCCGGGTCGCACGGATCGCGGTGGCAAGACTGCCCACCGGCAGCTCGACGGCGTAGCCATGGCGCGCCAGCACCTCGGCGACCCAGGCGGCCGCGCGGTGTTCTTCGAACGCCGGCTCCGGCGTGGCGTGGATTCGATGCGACAGGTCGAGGATCTCGGCCCTGGCAGCCTCCACCGCCGTCGCCACACGCCGCTTGGCATCGGCAAACGGCGCGGCAGGCTCGATGTCGATCAGTCGGCGATTCACGGACGGCTCCTCGTCGGGTACAGGCGGACTGGGCGCGGCTGGATTCGTCACCGCTCGACGGACAGCGTCGACTCGGCGACGATGACCATGGCGACGACGAACAGGGCAATCGGCACCTGGAAGACACCCTGGATCCGCAGGACGACGAACAGGGCAACCACCAGGGCAACCCAGGCGCCACGCCGGATCGCGCGCAGCCAGTCCCCCTTGTAGGCCACGCGCCGGTGCCGGCCGAAGACGGCCAACCAGAACAGGGGCATCGCGGTGAGCCCGAGTGCGGCACCGATGAGCCCCGCTCCAATAAAGCCGGCCATCGGATCCACGAGCGGATCGCGCGTCGTGACGACGATCCCGACCAGGAACCAGACTACGGCGGCCGCGCCGAACAGCCCCAGATTCACCAGCCGGTCCCGCGCCTCCATGGGCCGAGTGTAGCGGCGGGCCGAGGCCCGCTCCCGCGGTCGCGCGCGTACTGATGACCCCCACTAATGAGATCCGGCCTCGACGAGCGTGGCGGGACACGAAATCCGACGATCTGGGCGCACCGCCACCCACGGTCAGCTCGATTCTGATTACTGGGGCTCATCCCAAGCCGCTCTGCGCTCCGTCCGTCAGGATCGGCTCAACACACGGTCGATCACGAATTCCAGCTCGGCGAGGGCGCGGAGCTCGAAATCTGCATGGATCGTGCCGTCCGGCTCGCTCCCGGGAAGGGGCGAATCGTCGGGACGTCCCCGGACATGAGCCGTCCGCCAGCCGGCGGCCCGCGCGCCCACCACATCGGCCGACCAGTCGTCGCCGACGTGCAGGATGGCCGCCGGATTCGGCGACCCGAGCGCTGACCGCGCGGCCTCGAAGATCGCCGGGTGTGGCTTCACGACGCCCACGCGCTGGCTGATCACGATCGCCACGAGGTGGGGGGTCCAGCCGGCGGCGTCGCAATAGCGATCGATCGTCGCGGCGAGCGGCCAATTCGACAGGACGGCAAGGCGCAGGCCACGACGAACGAGCCGCGCCAGGAGCGGCTCGACGGCGGGGGGCACGGGCATGCCGTCGACGAACGCGGCGCTGTAGGCCTCCACCGCCATTTCGACTTCGCCTGGACTGCTCAGAGCCGCTGCCGCCTCGTCGTCCCAGCGCTGGGTCACGGCCGGCGGACGCATGCCGCGGAGCCTGGCGAGGACCCGCGCCGTCCGCTGGGCCAGGTCCACTTCACGAAGCGCGGGAACGTCCTCCCGGAACTGTCGCTCGCGCTCCTCCGCCCAGGCCCCCAGGAACGCGTCGCGATCCGGAAGTCCGCAGCGCTCGACAACGTGCCGCGCCGTCGCGTCGACGACCGCCTGAAGGCCCGCCCGGTCCACTGGAACCAGGGTGTTCCCGAAGTCGAGCGTGACGGCCTCGAGCGTCGTCACCGGGCGACACTCGATGGACAGATTTCGCGGAACGGGCAGTAGGCGCAGGCGAGTCGCGATGGAGTCGCGGCGAACGCTCCACGCTCGATGCCGGCCGCTGCCCCGGCAATCTTGTCCCTGGCCCGTGCCATCCGCGTCGCATCCACGCCGGTCCGCCCCACGACGCCGGAGTCGAGGAAGTGGAGCTGGACCGCATCCGGCAGCCGACCGGCAGTCGCCTCATAAGCCATGGCATAGATCTGCAGCTGCAGCGAGTCCCGGGTGCGCTGTCGGGCAACGGCAGGATCTCGCACGTCGCTCGACTTGTAGTCGGTGATCGTGACTCGTTCCGGACCCATCAGATCCAGGGTGGGCGCGATCACGTCCGCACCGGAAGCCGGACCGCCGGCCGCGATCGTGCTCTGAGGCTCGGACCTGGGCTCGGATTCATCAGCGGGCTCGATGTCGACGCGATCCCAGCGTCCGCGAATGCGAACCCCGTCCAGCATGAACGTGAACTCGCGCTCGACGTACGCCGGGATGACCGCATCGGGCAGCAGCTGTTCCTCGCGGAAGCGGCGGAGAGCCGCTCGACCGGTGTCGAGCCGCGCCTCCTCGTGTGCTCGCGACAGGAACCCATCGTTGGTCCACGCGGCCTCGAACGACTCGATCAGCTGCTCGTCGGTCATCACGTCGCCGCGGGCGTGGCGTCGGTGGAACTCCTGGACGGCCTTGTGCAGGGCCGATCCGTAGATCATCGAATGGTGGGGTGCCAGCGGAACCCGCAGCTCGTGGGCGTAGCGATACCGCTGCGGACAGGTCAGATAGGCGTCGATCGCGGAATAACTGAGCGTCAGCGGGCCATCCCGGTCCCTCCGAATGGCCGGAACGGGTGCGGTCGGCGCCGCGAACGTGGCCAGTCGATCGGTCGATGCCGGGCGCACGGCCCCGGAGCCGGGTGCGGTCTCCGCGACCGGGAGATCGAGGGCCTCGAGGACGAACGGCGAGACGCGGCGCGCCCGCGCGCCGCCGTAGTCGGCAGCGTGAGACAGGATCAGCTCGTCTCGAGCACGGGTCATCGCGACGTAACACAGGCGCCGCTCCTCGCGGAGGTGGGCATCGCCACCCGGCAGGACCTCGCCGATGAGCGCCTCGGGAATCTCAAGGGGCTCACGCCGCGACGTCCCCGGAAAGCGGCCGGCGACCAGGCCCGGCACGAACACCACCGGGAATTCCAGGCCCTTGGCCTTGTGCACGGTCAATACCGCCACCGCGTCGGCAGCGGGGTCCAGTTCGGCCGTGGGCGGGTCGTCGCCCGCCCCGATCAGGGTGGCCAGGTGTCCCGCGACGAACACCGCCCGGTCGTCCGCAAGGAGGGTCGACTGAGCGCGCACGATGTCGAAGAACCGCCCGATGTTCCGGAGCGCCTCCTCCGCTGCCGGCGTGTCGGCTGCCGCCAGCCTGGCCAGCTGGCCCGTGTCTCGAAGGAACGCATACAGGACCTGGCCTGCGGGTTGCTCGTGTGCCATCCGCGAGAACGAGCGCAGGTCCGCCACCAGGCGCTTCACGGCCGCCCGCGACGGCTCGGAGATCCGCAGGATGCCGGGCTGTCGATCCAGCTCCTCGATCAACTCCCAGACCGAGCGGTTTCGGCGCCGGGCCGTGGCAACGATCGTCGTGAGGTCTTCGCCGCCCAGCGCATACACGTCGGACGCAGCGAGCGCGTAGATGTCGACGCTCGAAGACAGATCCGCGATCGCCCGGAGAAAGGCGAGCAGGATCCGGACCTCGGGGCGCGCGTAGAGCCCGGTCGTGCCCGAGAAGCGCCAGGGCACGCCGGCCATGTTCAGGCTGCGCAGCACCCCGTCTGCGTCGGCGTTCGCGCGGACCAGCACGGCGTGGTCGCGTGGGCGCGCTCCGTCGTCGATCCTGCGGGCGATCTCGGTGGCGATCCAGTCGGCCTCATCGGACGCGGTCGCGAATGCCTCGTGGCGAACCGGGGCGGGATCGCGCACCGTCCGCTCCGGGCGGAGCATCTTGCTGAAACCGCCTCGGGCCTCCAGGCGGTCCGGGTCGTTGAACCGGACGAGCCGATGCGCGGCATCGAGGATGGGCCCCAGGGATCGATAGTTGCGCCGGAGAATCACCGTCCGGGCGCCGCGGTAGCGCTCCTGGAACTCCAGGATGTTGCTGATGGCGGCTCCCCGGAACCTGTAGATCGATTGGTCGTCGTCGCCGACCACGGTGATGTTGCGATGGGGCTCCGCGAGGAGCGCCACGACCTCGGCCTGGGCCCGGTTGGTGTCCTGGAACTCGTCGACCAGGACGTATCGGAATCGTGCCGCTACCTGGGAGCGGATCGATGGCGACGACCGCAGCAGCCCGAGGGCCATGGCCACCTGGTCTCCGAAGTCGAGGCATCCCGCTGTTGCGAGCAGGTCCTGATACCGGCCGAACGCGCGGGCCAGCTCAAGCTGCTTTGCGGCCGCCTCACGGGCGGCAGGATCCCCGTCGGCTGGCGCGGCCGCCATCGCCCGCTCGGCGTGATCGAGGTAGGCCGCCGGCGAGACGTCCTCGTCCTTGCAGCGCGAAAAGTGGGCGGCCAGCGCAGCGAGGAAGCGCGTGGGATCGCCCAGCGGCCGATAGCGGTCCAGGTCGAACTCGAACAGGCGCTCGCGAAGAAAGATGACCACCTCGGCTCGGGAGAGGACTCGCAGGTCGGTGGGCAGTCCCGCCTCGAGGGCGAACTCCCGGATCAACCGATCACCAAAGGCATGGAAGGTGCTGATTCCCGTGTCCGTGAAGCCGTAGGGCACGAGTTCATCGACCCGCGTTGCCATCTCCTCGGCGGCCTTGTCGGTGAAGGTGAGCGCGAGGATCTCCGACGGGAGCGCGCGTCGCGTGGCGACCAGCCAGGCGATCCGCCGGGTGATGACCTGGGTCTTGCCGGTGCCGGCGCCGGCGACCACGAGCAGCGGGCCGGGACCGTGGGTGACCGCCCGCAGCTGCTCCGGATTGAGACCGCCGAGGAGCGCATCGAGGCCGTTCGGAGGATCGGCGACGGGCGTGGCCTCGACATCGAACCCGGCCCAGACCGGAAGCTGGTCAAGCGGGACGGGCTCGTGGGCGGTTCGTGCGCGACTCATGGTCGCGCGGGGCGGATCGGGCAGCGCGGACATTGCCAAACCATCGCCGCGGCCCGTGACAGCTTGGCTGTCAGACCGCCGGCCGGGATCCGGACGGCGGCGGCTCCAGCGCCGAGCGGAGAGCCGCGGCCTCCTCGTCCGAGACCGCGCCCTCGGCCCGACCCCCGGTCACGGCCTTGGCGTAGACCCGCGTCCCCGAGCGCGCATGCAGCGAACTGAGAATGACGCCGTCACCGTTCGCATCGAGCAGGGCCAGGGCGACGCTCTGGTTGCCGCCGGTGTCCTCGAAGGGATTGAACCGCACGAGGCCCATTCGCTGGATCGCCAGCAGGCCCTGCCGCTCCAGGTGGCGCGTGCGCTGGCCCAGGTCGTCCACGCTGCGCGAGACGGCGAAGACCTTCTCGAGATGCGCCTCCAGGATGGCCTCGAGGGGACGTCCATCCGTCCCGCGGGTCAGCCCGTGGATGCGCCGCGACAGTCGCACGGTGCGCCGCCACAGTCCGATCACGACGAGGAACAGTGCGATCGAGACCACGGTCAGCCCGACGACGATCGGGGCCAGAAACGGGCCGAGCAGCGCGTCGAGATCGATGGGAGGACCTCCGTTGCGGGTGACCGCGAGTGTAGCGCAGGCCACTCACCCGGAAGGTGTCCGGCGTCGCCCGATGCTATCCTTCGGGCCGCGTCGTTCGTGCCGTCCCGGCCGGCGACCGATCCACCCAGGAGGCCGATCGACACCATGGCGAAGCGCTCGCGCGTCTCGGGCCGCCCGGGCCAGCGCCGTCCATTGGACCGGCCCACAACATCTCCGAAGAGCGACGCATCCCCATCGCGCGGCTCGACCCTGACCGACGCCGAGTTGGCGCGCGCCGCGGAGCTCGAGGCCCAGATCGTGGCCCAGGAGGCGGCGGCCAACGCCGCCATCCGGCGCGCCAGTGCGCCTCGCCCCGTCCGGGGCCGGGGTCTTGCGAGCGTCTCGTCGGAGCCTCTCTCGGTCCGCGCCGCCCACGAGTACGCGTACGTTGCCCGCGATGTCCGCAGGATCGCGCTGGTCGCCGCGATCATGTTCGGGGCGCTGCTCGGGTTGCACCTGCTGATCAACGTGTTCGGGGTCGTCGCGATCTGAGTCGGGCGCCCGCGTAGACTGGCCGCATGCCGTCGCGCCGTCCCGTCGGAGCCCGCCCGGAAGCGCTGTTCCAGCCCCCGGCCGAGCGCCAACCGCTCGCCGCGCGGATGCGGCCTCGCTCGCTCGAGGAGTTCGTCGGCCAACAGCACCTGGTCGGTGAGCGCGGCCCACTGCGCCGGAGCATCGCCCGTGGCCATCTCGCCTCACTCCTCCTGTGGGGTCCGCCGGGCACCGGCAAGACCAGCCTCGCCCGCCTCCTTGCGGGGGAGATTGGAGCTCACTTCACGAGCCTGTCCGCGGTGATGTCCGGCGTCGTGGAGGTCCGCGCGACGATCGCCGAGGCGCAGGAGCGGCTCGCCCTGCACGGGACGCGGAGCATCCTCTTCCTCGACGAGATCCATCGGTTCAACAAGGCGCAGCAGGATGCCCTCCTCCCGCACGTCGAGGACGGCACCGTGACCCTCATCGGGGCCACGACCGAGAACCCCTACTTCGAAGTCAACGCCGCACTGCTCTCGCGGATGCGTGTCTGGCGCCTGGAGCCGTTGATCGACGACGACGTGGCGGCCGTCGTCCGGCGCGCCCTGGAGGACCCGGAGCGCGGCCTGGCCGGTCCGCTGGGCCCGACCGGCGGCATCACGCTCAGTGCCGAGGCCTTCGACCACCTCGTCTCCCTGGCCGGCGGCGATGCGCGCTCGGCGCTCAATGTCCTAGAAGGGGCGACGGCGCTCGCCGAGTCCGAGGACGTCCGCGATCCGGACGGCCACGTCAGCCCGCGACTGGAGGACGTGGAGGTCGCGGCGCAGCAGCGCGTGCTGGCCTACGACCGCGCCGGCGACGGACACTACGACACGGTCAGCGCCTTCATCAAGAGCCTCCGCGGGAACGACCCGGACGCCGCCCTCTACTGGCTGGCGGCCATGGTCGCGGCGGGCGAGGATCCCAAGTTCATCGCCCGGCGCCTGATCATCAGTGCCTCCGAGGACGTCGGGAACGCCGATCCCCGCGCACTCCAGGTCGCGGTCGCGGCAGGGCAGGCGCTCGACTGGATCGGGCTGCCGGAGGCGCAGTACGCCCTGGCCCAGGCGACCACCTACATTGCCACGGCACCCAAGTCGAACCGGTCAGGCCAGGCGTACTGGGCTGCCGTCTCCGACGTCGAGGCGAACGGCGCTCTCCCGGTCCCGCTCCACCTGCGCAATGCCGCCCATCGCGGGATGAAGCAGCACGGGATCGGGGTCGGATACCGCTACTCGCACGATTTCGAGGGCGCGGACGTGGAGCAGCAGTACCTCCCCGACGCGCTCGCGTCGCGTCGCTACTACCTGCCGACCGACCAGGGCTATGAAGCGACGCTGGCGGCCCGCATGGCCGCTCGGGCGGACGCCCGCGCCGCCGCACAGGCGACCGGCCGAACGCCACGGTCCCGGATGCCGTCCCCGGAGGTCGGCCATCGCGCCGGCGACTCGATCATGAAGACCCGTGAGGCGAACCGCAAGAAGATCGCCGAGACCGAGCGTCGGGACGCCACCGGCGAGTGACCCGACGCACAGGGGGCCCTTGGAGCGTCCCACGCCCACGATGACGCCCCTGCGCAGGTTGCTGGAGCGTGCCGTGCCGCGCGGCGCGATCCTGCTCTCGGTCCTGACCTTCGGCAGCTACGCGATGGGGCTCGTTCGCGACCGGTTCTTCGCCCAGACGTTCGGGGCCGGGATCGACCTCGACGCCTACAACGCCGCGTTCCAGATCCCGGAGCTGGCCCTGGACGTCCTCGTCGCGAGCGGGCTCGTCGCGCCGTTCATCCCGATCTTCACGGGCCTGCGCGGCGAGAGCGATGCGGCGGCCGAGCGGTTCGCGAGAACGGTCCTTACGGCGGCGGTCCTGGTCATGTCGGCGGCCGTCGCCATCCTCTTCGTCCTCGCGCCCGAGACCGCCCGCATCGCCGCGCCCGGATTCGACGACGGGGAGCGCGCCCTGTACACCGATCTCTTCCGGTTGATGTGCGTGACCCCGATCATCTTCGCCGCCTCGATCACCCTCGGCGAGGTGCTCATCGCCCGCCAGCGGTTCCTCTACTACGGACTGGCGCCCATCCTGTACAACGCGGGCATCGTCCTCGGAACCGTCCTCCTTGCGGAGTCGATCGGGATCTTCGCAGCGGCGGTCGGAGCGGTGATCGGTGCCCTGCTCCACCTGGCCATTCGCATCATCGGCATCGCGCGAACCGATGTCCGGATCCGTCCGTCGTTCGCGTTCCGCGAACCCTCGTTCGTGGCCTTCGTGAAGCTGATGCTGCCCAAGATGCTGAGCCACCCGATCGAACCGGTCCTGTTCCTGTACTTCACCGCCGTGGCGACCACGCTCGGCGCCGGAAGCGTCAGTGCCCTCAGTTTCGCTCGCAACTTCCAGAGCGTCCCGGTCAGCCTCATCGGCGTCTCGTTCTCCCTCGCCGTCTTCCCTGCGCTGTCGGCCGCCTGGGCGGCCGGCGATCGGGCATCGTATGTCCGGATCCTGACGGCCAATGTCGTCACGATCGCGATCCTCACCGTCGTGGCCGCGATCGGTCTCGTCGTCGTCGGTGAGCTGGGGATCCGGGTTCTCCTCGGCGGGGGCGCGTTCGACGCCGACGACGTTGCCCGGACGGCGCTCGTCCTCGCCGCCTTCGCGATCTCCGTGCCATTCGACGCCCTCACCCATCCCCTGAGTCGGGCGCTCTACGCGACGCGCAACACGGTGCTCCAGGTCCTGGCCTCCCTGGCCGGCCTGGTGGTCACGGTGCTGGCCACGGCGGCACTCGTGGGGGAAGCCGGCATCGTCGCGATCCCGCTCGGATTTGCCATGGGCGCGGCGACGAAGGTGGGGCTGCTCGCGCTCGCGCTGGTCAGTCGCCTGCGCGCGACACCCGACCAGGCCCGACCGGGTCCACCACGACCGTCGGAATCAGGGCGATGAACCGTCCGTCGCGGTCCGGATAGCGCCCCTCGGGACGTTTCCAGGGCAGGAAGTTGCGGACCATCTCCGCCGAGTCCTGGAACGTCCCCGGTGGATCCGACGGGCCCCAGATCGACGAGTTTCGGGGATACCACGGGTCGAGCACGTAGGCCCCGCTCACGGTCGCGTCCGCGAAGAGGCGCGGATCGGCGTCCGCGCGGTACCCGGTCAGCACCCACGTGTGGGCCCCGCGCCAGGCGAGCAGGACCACGGGCGCGCCGGTCTCGGCGATGGCCCGGGCGCTGTCGTGGAGCGCCAGGGCCCGCGTCGCGTACGCGCGAATCTCGTAGCCGACGGCACCGTAGTCGGCCAGGGCGAGCGCCATCGACGCGGGGCCCCACCCCCCGTTGTGACTGTCGTCCCAGCTCTCCCACTCGCCGATCCGGCCGGCCAGCTCGCGCTGAAACCCCTCCGAGGTATCGGCGAGGCCCAGGACCGCGAGGACCATCTGCACGCCGGCCGGCGAACACCAATCCTTGGTCACCTGGCTGCTGAACATCGCGGCAGCGTCCGCCTGGGCGATGATCGAGACGTCGACCGGGGCGCGCACCGGCGTCGGGGCCGGCGTGGGATCCGGACTGGGCGAGGCTCCCGTCGGGGTCGGCGCCGCCGGATCGGGCGTCGGCGTCGGGAGCGCGGGCGTCGGGGGCGCGTGGGTCGGGGCCGGGGTGATGGCGACGGTTGGCAGCGTGGAGCGCTCGGGAACGGGGCCGGCGATGAACCGCGCGACCCGGGCCTCCAGTGATTCGAACCGATCACCGGCCCCGAGGGCATTGGTCCAGACGGCGCCAATGACCAGGATGGACCCCAACGCGCCCGCACCCACGAGCGCGCGCCACGGCCCGCGGCGGCGGACGACCGATGGTCGGATGGCGCGGATCACGAGCGGTTCGCTCCCGCGTGTTCGTCGGCTCAGGACACGGCCTCCTCGGGCGAAGTATTGCCCGGACAGGACGATCCGTCGCCCGCTCGTGCGACGCGGGTGATCGGTTTGCCCGACAGATGGCCGGCAAGCGCCGTTCGTGCGACCATCAGGCCCGTGCCATGGATGGCCGCGGCAAGCCAGGAGAATGTTGCCCGTGACCCGCTTCGAACCAAACCTTCGCATCCCCGGCCCGACGGCCCTGCCGCCGTCCGTGCGAGAGGCCGGCGGACGCCAGATGATCAACCACCGCGGACCGGAGTTCGCGGCGATGCTCGCCCGGATCCTCGACGGGATGCGTCCGTTCTTCGGAACCGCGGGCGACATCACGATGCTGTCGTGCGCCGGCACCGGCGGCCTCGAGGCGGCCGTCGTGAATACGCTGTCTCCCGGCGACCGCGTGCTCGGCGTGAGCATCGGCTCCTTCGGCGATCGGTTCGCCAGGATTGCCGCGGCGTACGGAGCCGACGTGACGAAGATCGAGGTGGACTGGGGCCGTGCGGCGGATCCGGCGACCATCGCCGACGCGTTGCGCGCCGATCCCACATATCGCGCCGTCCTCCTGACCCACAACGAGACCTCGACCGGCGTCATGAACCCACTGCCGGCGCTCGTCGCCGCGATCCGCGACGCGGCACCGGAGGCGCTGATCCTCGTCGACAGCGTGTCCGGCCTGGGAGCCGTGCCGTTCGAGATGGACGCGTGGGGCGTCGACCTGGTGGTGACCGGGTCACAGAAGGCGTGGATGGCGGCGCCGGGCCTGGCCATGGTCGCCGCGTCTCCGCGGGCCTGGGCAGCCATGGAGACCGCACGAATGCCGCGCTTCTACCTGGACCTGCGTGCCCATCGCGACGCGCACGCCAGGGGCGAAACGCCCTGGACGCCGGCGATCGCCGTCGTGTACCAGGTCGATGAAGGCCTCCGGCTGATGGCCGCCGAAACGCCCGCCGGCATCTTCGCCCGCCACGAAGCGTGCGCGGTGGCCACCCGCGCAGGCCTCGAAGCCCTGGGCTTCGAGCTGTTCGCCGATGCCGCCGCTCGCTCCACGACGGTGACCGCAGCCATGGTGCCCGAGGGCATGGATTGGAAGGCCTTCAACGGCGACATCAAGCGCCGCGGCGTGATCCTGGCCGGCGGCCAGGGCAAGTTGACCGGCAAGATCTTTCGGCTGGGCCACCTCGGGTCGGTCACGGTCGGTGAGATCGTGGACGCAATCGCCACCATGGAGGCGGTGTCGATTGCCGTGGGCCGCTCGGTCGAGCCGGGAAGCGCGGTCGCAGCCGCGCAGCGGGCCGCGCTCGAGGCGGCCGGCACCATCCGTCCCGCCCTCGCGGGCGCATGAGGATCCTCGTCGCGGAAGCAATCGCGGCCGAGGGCCTCGAGCGTCTTCGGCGCGACCACGACGTCGATGAGCGGACAGACCTCCAGCCGGGCGAACTCCTCGCGACAATCCCCGACTACGACGCGCTCGTGGTGCGCAGCCAGGTGCGCGTCGACGCCGAGCTGATCGGCGCGGCTTCGCGTCTGCTGGTGATCGGGCGGGCCGGCGTCGGTGTCGACAACGTCGATCTCGATGCCGCGACGCGGGCCGGGATCACCGTGGTCAATGCTCCGACCGGCAACACGATCGCGGCCGCCGAGCACACGCTCGCGCTCCTGTTCGGCCTGGCACGCCGGATCGCCGCAGCCGACGCGTCGGTCCGACGCGGCGAGTGGCGCCGGTCCGACTTCACGGGCCTCGAGCTGCGCGGCAAGACGCTCGGGATCATCGGGCTCGGCAAGATCGGGCAGGCCGTCGCGGAGCGGGCCCGCGCCCTGGAGATGACCATCCTCGGGGTGGATCCGTATGTCACCCCCGAGCAGGCCGCCCTGCGCGGGATCCAGCTCGTGGACATGGACGCCCTCCTGGGCGCCTCCGACGTGGTCACGGTCCACGTTCCGCTCTCGCGAGCCACCAGGCACCTCATCGGTCGCAAGGCGATCGCCCGAATGAAGCCCGGCGCGCTGATCCTCAACGTGGCTCGCGGCGGCATCGTCGACGAGGCGGCGGTGATCGACGGCCTGCGCGACGGCCGGCTGGGCGGAGTCGCGCTCGATGTCTTCGAGGCTGAGCCGCCCACCGCATCGCCCCTCCTCGATGCGCCGAATACGCTCCTGACACCGCACCTCGGCGCGTCCACGGCCGAGGCGCAGGTCCTCGTCGCGGAGGAGATCGCCGAGCAGGTCCTCGACGTCCTGGCCGGTCGCAGCGCGCGCTACGCGGTCAACGCACCGTTGCTCACCCCGGAGACCGCGCAGGCCATCGGCCCGTATCTGCCGCTGGCCGAGACACTGGGCAGGTTCTTCGCCCAATTCTGCCGGACGGGCGTACAGACGCTGACGATCGAGATCGCCGGGGAGCCATCGGCCTACGACGCATCGCCGATCACCGCCGCCGCCCTCCGCGGCATCCTCGAGACCTCCACCACGGAACGCGTCAACCTCGTCAACGCGGCCGCCCTGGCAAAGGCCCGCGGGATCACGGTGATCGAGCGCAAGACGCCTGAGGCTGGGCAATTCGCAGCGCTCGTGACGCTCTCCGGCGAGGCCGGCGGGATCGCCACCACGGTCGCCGGGACGGTGGCGCTGGGTGAGGCGCGCCTGACCCGCCTGAACGACTACTGGCTGGACATGGCCCCCGTCGGGACCATGTTGATCACGCGTCATCACGATCAGCCCGGGACGGTCGGACGGATCGGACTGGTCCTTGGCGATGCCGACGTCAACATCAGCGCGATGCACCTGGCTCGCTCGGCCCCGCGCGAGGACGCGCTGATGATCCTCGCCCTCGACGACGATGTCCCGCCGGCCGTCGAGGAGGCGATCCGCAGCCATCCATCCGTGGTGGACCTGTGGATGATCAGGCTCGGGGGCGAGCGGTGAGCCGCCGAGCGCAGAGCCGTCGAGCGGTGAGCCGCCGAGCGCCGGACCCGAGTGGCGCCGGGGCGAGGTTGCTCATCCCCGCCGGCCTCGATGCGACGGTCGTTCTCGTCCGCCACGGAGAGTCGACCTACGTGGCCGAGGGCCGCTTCCAGGGCCAGGCCGATCCCCCGCTCTCCGAGCTCGGTCGTCAACAGGCACGCCTCGTCGCGGCCAGGCTGTCCCGACCCGCGGAGGTTCCCGCCCTGCCCCTGCCGGACGGGCCACCCCTCGAGGTGGTCCACTCACCGCTGGCGCGCGCCGCGGACACCGCCCGGTCGATTGCCGCAGCATGGGCCGATGCGGGCACCCTGGGTGCGAGCGTCGCACGCCATCCGGACGCTGGTTTCCTGGAGATCGGCCAGGGCGAATGGGAAGGTCGTCCTTCGGCCGAGATCGCCGAGCGCTGGGCCGACGAGCTCGCAGCGTGGCGGCGCGATCCTGTCGCGAACTGGGCACCCGGCGGCGAGTCGGTTCGCGACGTTGACCGGCGCGTGCGGCCGGCGCTGGCGACGCTCCTCGACCACCTCGCGCAAGGACGAGCACCGGGCACGCTGGATCGATCGCAGGTGCTGGGCTATCTCGCGGCGCGGCCGGATCAGGGCTGGTCCGTGGTCGTGGCCCACGACGGCGTCTTCAAGCTCACCCTGCTCGCCCTCCTCGACCTGCCGATCGAACGCTTCTGGACGTTTCCGTTCGCGCTCTGCGGCATCAGCATCGTCGAGATCGGCGGCGGCCGAGCGCGCCTCCTCGCACACAATCTGACCGATCATCTCGCGGTCCTCGAGAACCAGGACGCTCGAGCGATGGCCGCTGCGCGGCGCGCGTCGGGAGCCCTCTAGCCGGTCCCACCTCCCCGCCGACGTGACCAGCGCTCGCGCCGGCGGAGGGCGAGGCGGAGGAGCCCCAGGCGAAGGCGGCGGTGGGCGTCACGAACCGCGCGCAGGCGATCCGCCTCGAGCGACTGGCGGCCGTACGCGACCTCCACCTTGGCCCGCGCCACCGTCTGCAATTCGGGCCGCTGTGATGGCAGGACATCGCCCAGCTGTCCGGCATATTCGAAGACGGTCTGCGCAGGTCGCGGCCCGAACCCGAACCGTGCGGCGAGACGACCGACGCCCCGCCATGCGGCATCCGCGCCGACCTCGCCGCGCGGGCCGCGCTGCCAGACGAGGAACGCCAACCCACCGAGCGTGATGGCGAGGAGCAATCCGATCGCCACGAACGGACCTGCCTGGGGGGTCGGGGAGGTCGGCGGCAGGCCGCTGCCCCGACCCAGCGGCGGGTCGGTCTCGCCATCGAGGCCGCTCGTGCCCAGCACCAGGGTTGGACTGGGTGTCGGCACCGCGGTCGGGATGGGTGAGCCCACCGGCAACGGCGCGTCCCGTGCAACGCCGCCACCCGTTGGATCGAAGTCGACCCAACCGTAGCCCGGGAAGTAGACCTCGACCCAGGCGTGCGTGTTGAGGCTCCGAATCGTCTCGATTCCCGTGGCCGGGTCGCGATCTCCGGGAAGGAACCCCTGGACCAGCCTGGTCGGAATCCCCTCCTTGCGGAGCAACATGGCCATGGTCGAGGCGTAGTACTGGCAGAAGCCTTGGCGAGAGAAGGCGAAGCACTCGACGATGCTCCGATTGCCGCAGTCGACGTCCGTGACATCCGTGCTGTACGTGAACAGTTGCGGGTCGCGCAGGACGCTCACCATCGTCGCTGCCAGGTCATACGGGTTGAGATTCGGTGAGCGGGTGGCCGCCTCGGCCTTCACGTCGGCCAGGAGCTTCAAGGCCTCGGGTCCCAGGGTGTCGACGGGGACCTCGAGATGGCGGGCAAGCACCGCGGCCGGGTAGGACGACCCGGCTGCACGCAGCCGGTTCTCCGTGAGCCCGCCCTCGATGTCCTCGACGATCGGGACCGCCGCGGTGACCGTGTACCCAGCGCTCCCCTCGCGCTCGAGCCCACCGAAGAAGCCGGCTCGATCCACGGCGGTGAGCGTCGACGAGCGATCGAGGCTGAGGATCGTCTGCGGTCCGACGACAAAGCTGCCGCGATACCCGCCGGGCAGCGGGCGCACCGCGAAGGTCACCTCGCGTCGGGCCCCGAGGGTGGCGGGATCGTCGGCGAGACCGTCGAGGATGCTCGCCCCCGCGTCGACGGCGATCGAAGGAGTCGGCGTGCCCCACTCCCAGCCGCGACCCACGAACTTGTCGTACACGACCATCCGCCAGTAGAACTTTCTGTCACCCTCCCCGCGTGGCACCTCGATCTCGAGCAGCTTCGCGTCGCTCGTGAACCACCGCCCGCCGATCGTGGTCGACGCTCCGAACGCGACGCCTCCCCCGGAGCGATTCGCGCCACCGTCCGGCAGGAAACGCTGGAGTGACTGGCTCACGTCGGCGAGGCGCTGCGGCATGTCCGACCAGATGCCCTGCAACGGCGCCGACGACGCCGTGGCCGTCAGCGCCAGCGATCCGAGCACGGCCAGGGCAATGAACGCCGTCCCGCCGCGCAGGTACAGCGAACGAACAACGGCCGGATCCCCGATCCGGCGCCGCACCCAGGCGGTTTGCTCGTCGAGTGCGTGGGAGCGGACGAGCAGCAGAAGGGCGGCCGTGGAGAAGGCGATCAGGTAGTGCATCTGGTCGCGATACGTCGCAGCCATGCTCGCGAGCAGAACAATGCCGGACACGGTGACCGCATCGATCGGGCGGCGGTGGCCGAACACGGCGTACGCAGCGAACTGACCGGTCCCCCACGCGATGATCCCGAGCACGAGGAGGTGATGTCCCAGCTCCTGGGTCACGAGGAGCCCGAGAATGGCAAGGTCGATCCAGGCCCCAACGGTCGACTGCGCCGTCGCCAGGAACCAGTCGATCGGCGTGCCGCCGTCACTGATCGCCACACCGACGAGGATCGGGAGGATGATCGCCGCGAGCAGTGCGCCGGCCAGGTGGGCAATCCAGCGACGCGCGCCGGACTTGGCCCCGACGAAGCCGGCGGCGGCACCGAGCAGCGCTGCGGGCGCGAGGAAGTCGGTCAGTTCGAAGCTCCCCGTGACCCAGCCCGGATCGTCCAGGGACCAGCCGACGGTGACCGCCATGAGGGCCACGAGGCCGACGGTCAGCCAACCCTCGGCCGGCGCGGCCGGCAGGGGCAGCGGGAACCGCCGGCTGCCCGGGGAAGTCGAGGTGACGGCGCTCATCCGACCAGGACCTCACCGAGCGCCCGGTCGGGCCCGACCGCGAACGTTCGGATCTCGAACTCGGCGAGGGCATGCTGAAGCGCCCGCGCGCGACGCGCCCGCGCAGCTTCGACCTCGGCGTCGGCGTGGTACGGCGGATGACCGGCCAGGCGTGCCCGCTCCTCGCGGTCGCGATGGTCGAATGCACCGGCGTCGAGCAGGACGGCCACGCACCCGATGCCCCGGGCCCGTAACGCGCCGATCGGTCGGACCCAGCTGGTGTCGAGCGATGGCGTGACGACGATCGCGGTCATCCCACGACGGATCCGTGAAGCGCTCATCACGATCGTTTCGACCAGGGGGGTCGCTCCATCGCCTTCGACGGCGGCCAGGAGCTGCATGATCTTGAGGTGCTGACGGGATCCGCGGTCGGCCGGCACGATCGCCGTGCGCAGCCCACCGACCGCGATCCCGACGGCCCGGTTTTCCAGGATCGCCCTGTCGGCGACCGTCGCCGCGACCCGCACGCCGGCCTCGACGGTCGATTCATCGCCGCGTCCCGCCTGCACGCCGCGATCGAGGTCCAGGACGATCCAGGCGTCGGCGGTCTGCTCCAGCTCGAACTCCTTCACCTGGAGCTCGCCATGACGGGCGGTCGCCTTCCAGTGGATGCGGTTCATCGCGTCGCCGGGCGCATACGGCCGGACAGAGGTGGCGAGCGGCGTCGTCTGCAGGGTTCGCTCAGGAGATGACTGGCTGCCCTCCAGGTTCGTCGCCGGCAATCGCCAGAGCGGGATCGGTTCGATGCGTGGATAGACGACAACCGTCACCCCCTGTCCCACCGATGCCGAGGCCTCGAACAGGCCGAACGGATCGCCGGTTCGGACCTGGAGCGGTTCAACCCTGAAGTGTCCGCGCCGGGTGAGGGGCGTTCGCACCAACCACGAGCGCTCCGTTGAACCGGCGACCGAGATGGCCCGGCCCGGCAATCCGCCGGGCAGCGTGGTCGGGTTGTGAACCTCCAGCCACGGCTTCGGGATCCGGCTCGTGTTGCGCAGCGTGTAGGTCACCCGGATCCGATCGCCCACGTGGCCGTGGAGCTGGTTGACCGCATAGCCGGCCTCGAGATCGGACAGGCCCAGGCGGGTCACCACGTAGGACCCACCGACCACGAGGATCCCGAGGTAGACGAGATAGAACAGGAACGGCTCGCCCGTGGAGAACGCAGCCACCACGAGGGCCGCGGCGATGGCCAGGAGCTGGAGTCGCCGCACCATCGGTTCGAGCCCCGGTCAGTCCAGCACGCTAGGACCGCATGGTCCGGCGGCCCTCGGCGAGATCGCGTGGTTCGCCCGACCGGGGCGCCGCGGCCGTCTCGACCGGCACGGTGTCGAGCAGCTCACGAACCACCTGCGCCGCCTGGACGTCGTGAATCGACGAGCTCGTCTTGATGATCAGCCGGTGACCCAGCGCGGGCTCCGCCAGTGCCTTGATGTCGTCCGGCAGCACGTAGTCACGGCCGAGCAGACCGGCCATGGCCTGGCCGGCGCGATAGAGGGCAATCGAGCCGCGCGGCGACGCCCCGAGGTACACGTCGGGGTGGTTCCGTGTCGCATTGACCAGCCGGACGATGTACTCGGAGACGGTGGGATCAACGTAGATCTCGCGGACCGCCGCCTGCATGGCGCGGAGCTCGTCGAGGGCGAGGACCTCGGTCAGGTCGTCGAGCGGGTGGACTCGCTTCTGCTCGTCGAGGATGACGATCTCGTCGACGGGCTGCGGGTAGCCCATCCGGAGGCGGATCATGAACCGGTCGAGCTGGGCTTCGGGCAGCGCGAATGTCCCCTCGTACTCGATTGGATTCTGGGTGGCGATCACGATGAACGGATTCGGCATTGGATAGGTCGTCCCGTCGACCGTCGACTGGTGTTCCTCCATGCACTCGAGGAGCGCCGACTGCGTCTTCGGGGTGGCCCGGTTGATCTCATCGGCGAGCACGACCTGGCTCATGATCGGGCCGGGCCGGAACTCGAACTCACGGGTCTTCTGGTTGTAGATCGACAGGCCGGTGACATCCGACGGCAGCAGGTCCGGCGTGAACTGGATCCGCCGGAAGGTGCACCCGAGGCTGCGCGCGATCGCCTTGGCCAGGACCGTCTTGCCGGTGCCCGGCACGTCTTCGATGAGCAGATGCCCGCGACAGAGGAGCGCGACGAGCGCCAGTCGGACCTCGTGGTGCTTGCCGACGATCACCCGCTCGACATTGGCGAGAACGCGGTCACCGGCTTCCTGGATCTTTGTCATCGGCCTCACCTATGGGGTGGACGCGCGCCCCCGCAACCGATCCGGGGACTCCTCACGACCGGTTTGACGCGTGACGGTACAACGCGGTGGCGTCAGATACTAGTACGCGCGGCCCGATCGGTCGGTTCGGCGTCCCGACCCGCCACCACCGGTGCGGGTCAGGTGCGGCTCAGGGTGATGCCGGCGACCGCAATCAAGGCCATCCCGATCCGCTCGATCACTCGATCGACGCGAAATAGGCTTGCAGGAATCGGCCGGCGAGGGGCGCGGCCCGCTCGCCGCCGCGTCCTCCCTGCTCGACGATCACGGCGATCGCGATCGTCGGTCGATCCGCCGGCGCAAAACCGATGAACCAGGAGTGTGGTTCGCCGCTGCCGCCAAGCTCCGCTGTGCCCGACTTCCCGGCCGTCGAAACGCCCGGCACGGCGGCACCGGAAGTGAACGCACGTCCGAGCCGTCCTTCGACCGCCTGGACCATCGCGTCCCGGATCGTCCCCGCCGTGCCGCCATCCATCACGCGACGGAGCGTGATCGGCTCGACGGAGCGGACGCCGGTCGAACCGCGGAACTGGGTCACGAGGCGAGGCTGCATGAGCACGCCGCCGTTGGCAACCGTGGCCGCAACCAGCGCCATCTGGAGTGGCGTCACGAGGGTCTCGGCCTGGCCGTACGCGGCGTTCGCCAGCTCGACGCGGTCGGCGAACCCGCCGTCCGGGCCGCCACGATTGCCGGTCACCTGCGAGGCCGCCGTTGGCAGGTCGAACGGGAGGGGTGCCTCGAATCCAAGGCGTCGAGCGTAGTCGGCCAGTGTCGCCCCGCCCGTCTCCAGGCCGGCCAGGGCATACCACGCGTTGCACGACACCTCGGTTGCGGACATGAAATCCAGGGCTCGATCCCCGGTCACCGGGTGGTGGCCGTCGCGAACGCGGAACCCCTGGACCAGGAGGCCGTCGACCTCGGCTTGCGGCTGCTGCGCAAAGGTGGTGCCGGCTTGAACGGAGCCGGATCCCAGGGCGGCGATCGCGGTCACGATCTTGAACACCGACCCAGGAACGTAGCGGCCCTGCGTCGCCCGCGGCAGCAGGGGAAGCGCGGGGTCGCCCTGGAGCGCGAGGAACGCCACCCGAGAGGTGGCCGGGTCGGCGACGGCGTTGGCATCGAAGGTCGGCGTGCTGGCCAGTGCCAGGACATCACCGGTACGCGGATCGATGGCCACGACGGCGCCACGGTCGGCTCCCAGAAGCTCAACGGCCACCTTCTGGAGATCGAGCGACAGGGTCGTGGTCAGGTCCTGCGGGTCGGCGCCCCGCGCCTGGAACTTTCGCAGCAGGTCGCGCACGGGGTCGGGGTCGAGGAGCCCCACGAGCTGGGCCTCGTAGGCGCGCTCCAGGCCGGCCGAGCCGAAGGCGAGCGAGGCGTACCCGAGCACGCCGCTCAGTGATCGATCGGCGTAGATGCGGTACGGCTCGTCGTTCGCGCCGAGGCGGTTCGAGGCCAGTGTCGCCCCGTTCCGGTCGAGGATCGTCCCGCGCGGGACCGTGCGGGCGGCGGCGATCACCGCCGGATTGTCGGGGCGGGCCACGAGCTCGCCCGCCCGCAGGACCTGCCAGTAGCCGGCCCCGGCGGCAATCGTGGCAAACGCGAGCGTCAGGATCAGGCCGCTGCGCGCGATCCGCGGTCCCAGCTGTGGCAGGGTCGCGCGGGCCACGGGTCTGCGCGGTGGTGGGCTCATCCGGAGCGCGCCGATGACGCAGCCGGCGCGCGACGACGCGACCCGCCGGCGCGCGGGCGGGCTGGAGCCCGTACCTCCCGATCCGACAGGGCAAGGAGCAACCCGATGACCACCCCGTTCGCCAGCAGGGACGAACCGCCGTAGCTGATGAAGGGCAGGGTGATCCCCGTCAGCGGGATGAGCTTCAGGTTGCCGGCCGCGATGATGAACGCCTGGACACCGACCACCAGCGAGAGGCCGGTCGCGAGGAGTGCCTGGAAGTCGTCGCGCGCTGCGGCGGCGATCCGCAGGCCCCGTTCGATGACGACCAGGTACAGCCCCAGGATGGCGAGGATTCCGATGAGTCCCAGCTCTTCGCCCAGCGCCGCGAAGGGAAAGTCCGTGTGCACGGCCGGGATCGGCAGGCGACCGCCAACGGTCGGCAGGCCGGCACCGAGGCCCGTACCGAGCAGCCCGCCCCGGGCAAAGGCCTCCAGGGCCTGGACCACCTGGTAACCGGCCCCCGAGGGGTCGGCAAACGGATCCAGCCAGATGTCGATCCGGGTCTGGACGTGCCCGAACAGCCGCGCCATCAATCCGGCGCCGGCCACGAACAGGACGCTCCCCGCGATCACGAAACTGGAGCGCGCGGTCGCGACGTACAGCAGGAACAGGAAGACCGCATAGAACAGGAGCGCAGCTCCCAGGTCGCGTTGAATCACGACAACGAGCAGGGCGATCGCCCACATTGCCGCCATCGGCGCGAGGTACGGCAACGGGGGGAGCCGGATGGGGCCCAGGCGCGTGGATTCCTGTTCGAGCAGGGGTCGATTCTCGGCCAGGTATCCGGCGAGGAAGACGACGAGGATGACCTTGAGCAGCTCGGACGGTTGACCGCTGAACGGGCCGACCGAAAGGCTGAGGCGCTGCCCGTTGACGTCGTCGCCGAACACGAACGTCAGGGCCAGGAGCGCGATCCCGCCCGCCGCCCAGGAGTATTTGTAGAGGCGGAGCCAGGCGTCTCCGCGAACGATCGTGCCGATCATGGCGATCGCCGAGATCGACAGCGTCAACCACAGGAGTTGCGTCCCGGCAAGCCCCGCCGATCCGCCGGCGAGCCCGGCGGGAAGTCGTTCCATCAGGAGCAGGCTGATTCCGCCGAGCAGCGCCACCGTCGGCAGGAGGACCTGGTCCGTTCGGCGTCCGGCAAGGATCAACAGCAGGTGCGCTGCGAGCACGACGGCCAGAAAGGCAACGAGCCCCTGCGGATCGGCAAGGCGAAGATCCAGCGCGGGCGTTCCCGCGGAGCCCTCGCCTACAGCCCCGCTGCCATTCCCTGGGGCAAGTGACCGCACGGTTCGGGTTGCCGCGAGGCTCGCACTGCCGACCACGAGGGTGATCGCAACCAGGCCAAGGAGGAGCGACTCACGTGGACGAGGTCGGGCATCGGCCGCCCGGACCCCGCGAACGAGCGTGCTCCAGACCGTGCCGGACAACGAGTTCGCGGCGGTCACCGGCTCGAACGTTCCAGGCGGAACCGGACCCGCCCCACCTGGATTTCATCCCCGAACCCGAGTGGCTGGACACCATCGATCGTGCCGCCGTTGACGAATGTGCCGTTCGTGCTGCCCAGGTCCTCGAGAAACCAGGCGCGGCCACGCCAGGTGAGCGCCGCATGTTCGCCCGACGCGTAGCTGTCGTCGACGACGATCGTGTTGTTCACGTCGCGGCCGAGCGTCGTGACGGTGTCCAGCGCGAACACCGAGCCGGTCTTCGGTTCGCTCCCGGGTGAATCGATCGTCACGAGGCGGCCCAATTCGACCGCCCGCTCAGACGCGGCCGCGCGCAGGTCACGCAGCAGGACGCGAGCGACGGTGGCGAGGAAGACGTACAGGAGCACGAGAAAAGCGATCCGTACGATCCAGATGGACACGACGAGCGCGTCCATCAGCGATCCGCCGCGGCGTGATCGGGACCCGTCGACGGCGACTCGACGGCACCGACGGACTCGACCACCAGGATCGATCGACCGAGTTCGATCCGGTCACCCGGTCCGAGAGCAAGCTCGCGCACCCGGGTCCCATTGACGACCGATCCATTCGTGCTCTCGAGATCGGTGAAGACGAGGCTTCCGGCTCGCGCCGTGAGCCGGGCATGGTGACGGGACACGCGACCATCGTCGAGCACGACGTGGTTGTCGGGGGCCCGCCCGATGGTCAGCACCGCCGTCGCCACCTCGTGTCGGCGCACACGCCCGTTCGGGGATGTCGAGCACAGAACGGCCGCCGGAATGCGTGTCTGCGGGACCGCATAGCGAGCTGTCCGATCCCGGGCAAGCGTCGGCGCGGACGGCACGGCCATCAGGTGCGGCCCGGCCACGACCCCGTCACGGACGGCACCGGTCGTCGCCCGGACATCTACCTCACCGCGACGAACCCCGGAATCGCCGACAAGCGCGACGGTCGGTCGCTCTGAAACCACGTAGCGATGCTGGCGGGCGAATCGCAGCACGGCGTCGGCGAGGGTAGCCGCGAGCTCGGCCGAAGCCTCCCGGTCGGGGGAGAGGTCGGCCGGGTTGAGCCGAGCGACAAATGCACTGGGCACGGCGACTCGTCCGGCCTCCGCTCGCCTGCCCTGCTCCATCGTTCGCTCGATCCGGCGCTGGATCTGGATCGGCTGGACGGCAGAGCGGAATAACCGCGTCGTGGGCCGCTCGAAGAGGCGTTCGAGGAACTGCTCGAGCGCTGCAAGGGGTCGCATGCTGGGGCCGGAGTCTAGCACCGGCGCCGATGGGGATCAGGCTGCAGGTCGGCCCCGGACCATCGGAAGGAGGCCCGCGGTACCTGCGAGCGGGGGGACTCGGAGGGCCCTGGGGTATACTGTCGACCCCTCCGAGTTGGTCTGCGCTCGGACGATCCCGCGAACCTGGGGGTTCGATGACCGAAGCTCTGACCGAGTCGTTCTGCGAACGATGCGGCACGCGATACACGTTCGAATCAAAGGCGCCGCGATCCGGCCGTCGAGGGGCGGTCCGAACGCTCACGTCCGGCCTCAAGAACTTTGTGCTCAGCGACGATACCTCGCTGGGCGACGCGCTGGCCGCTGCGCGGAGCGACGCAGACCGAGAGGTCACGAACCAGCAGCTCGACGCGTTTCACAAGACCTTCAACTTCTGCATGTCGTGCCGTCAATACACCTGCGGCAACTGCTGGAACGAAGCCGACGGTCGCTGCCTGACCTGTTCGCCACACCTTGGGCACGAGATCCTGCCGGCGCCCTTCCCGAATCTCCAGCTCGTCGAACCGGTCCCGCTCGAGCAGGAGCGACCGCACATTGCCGCCGAGGCGTGGCCCGCCCTCGACCTGCCGACGATCGAAGCCCAACCGACGCCACCGCCGGTGATGGCGGAGTCGCCGGCCTGGGAGACTCCTGAGCCGGTCGCTCTTGCGGATGCGACACCAGGGGCACCTCCGGCAGCGGCCATGGAAGTGACCGACGCTGCAGCGGCGGTCGAGTTGACGCCGATCGCTTCCGACGAGCACTGGGCTGTCCCGGCGATCGAAGCGGGAGTGCCCGAACCGGCGATCGCCGAAACCGTGGCCGAAGCCGTCGCCGGGGCACGCACCGGGACCGCCGCCGAGCCCGAGCCCGAGCCCCTTGCCGTCCAGGAACTCGACGCGGGCATCGAGGAGACTGCCAGCGCAGCCGCCCAGCGCACCCGCCTCCTCCTGTCGCGCTTCCGCCCCGGCCAGAACATCGACGCCGAGCTCGCCGAGTTCGACCATGTTGCTGCCGAGCCGGAGGCTATTGCTGCGGAGCCGGTCGCTGCCGAGCCGGAGCCGGAGGCGGTCGCTGCGGTACCGGAGCCCGAGCCGGAGGCTGTTGCTGCGGCGCCGGAAGCGGTCGCTGCCGAGCCGGAGCCCGAGCCGGAGGCGGTTGCTGCCGAACCGGTTCCTGCCGAGCCGGTCGCTGCGGAGCCGGAACCCGAGGCGGTCGCTGCAGAGTCGGAGCCGGTCGCCGACCGTGTCGAACAGCCCGTCTGGCGGATCACCGCCCCGGACGACGCCGCCGCGGACCCCCAGCCGACGAACGGCCACGCGCCATCGCCAACCTTCAGCGTCGAGCCGCAGTGGCCGACGGCTCCGTTGGACAACCTCGCGTTCCTCCGCCGGTCGCGCTCCGATGAAGACGTGTGGACCGCCTCGGCGAAGGAGATGCTCGCAGCCGGCCCCGCGCCCGCCCCCGGGGCGCGCGGACCCGTGGCAATTCAGTCCTGCACCAGCTGCGGACTATCCCTCTCGGCAACAGCGCGCTTCTGCCGGCGCTGCGGTACTCGCCAGGGTTGATGGCCGGGCCCCTCCCCGGTCCATTCCGCGTCCGGCCTCAGCCCTCCTGACCGGAATCCTCTCGGAGAACCTGCTCTCGATCCGATCGCACACGGATCCACGCCGCGCCGATGAGGATCGCCTGAAATGCAAGACCGAGCCACGCCAGGGCCGCGAACACCGTTGCCAGGGTTCCGAGGAACGCGGCCGCCCCAATGAGTCGCGGTGCCAGAAACACGAAGAGCCGAGTGATCAGGGCCAGGACGATCGCCACGCCGATCGATGGCACGAGGATGGCTCGCCAACTGGGCGCTCCGGCCGGCAGGAAGCGATAGACCACGGCCAGCGCCAGGACCGTGATGGCAGCACCGGCGATCCCGAACGAGACTTCGACGAGGCTCGACACGGTCCGCCCCGGCGCGACCGCCTCGGCGAACGACGCCACGAACGAACCGAGACCGGCGAACAGCATCCCCCCGACGACGGCGCCGAGGAGGACGACGACCGAGGCCAGCCCGATCAGGTTCCGCCCCACGAGACTCCGGGGTCGATCGCCTGACAGAACGCGCCCCAGGGCGGATTCGAGCGCCACCAGGAAGCGCGAGGCGCCCCACGCGAATCCGATCAGGCCCACGATCGAAATCGACGCCGCCTCGGTCGTCAGCTGTTCGAGCGAAGCCGATACCAATCCCCGCAGCGGCGGCGCAACGGTCGACAGCGTTTCAGTCACGTTCGCTCGATCGATCGGGTCGGCAACGACCACGCCAACCAGGCCGAGCAACACGATGATCGTGGGGACAATCGCGAACAGGGCGGAATACGCGAGTCCGCTCGCGAGGAGCGCACCTCCCGCGGCATCGTAGCGCCGCATGATTCCCTGCAATTCGCCCACCTGGGGCGACGCCAGGATCGGCGCAAGGCGCGCCCGCCAGGCCGTCGGCGAGGGCGCGTCCACCGTCACGCGGCTCAGCCCGTCCAGTCCTCGAACAGCTCGGCCTGGAGCTGGTCGGCGCGAACGCGTCGCCGTGGCGAGATCAGTGCCTTGATTTCGGCCCGCCGGACGAATCGGCGACCACCCAGCTTGATGCTCTGCAACTTTCCGCTGCGAGCCCAGCCCCCGATCGTCGCCGGTCGAAACGTGATGTTGGCCGCCTTCAGGAGAGCGGCCGCTTCGGCCAGGCCGATCCAATCGGTGGGTGTCACGATCCGTCGGCGCCGCTGGCGCCCGTGGTACCGCTCGATGTGGCGTTCGAACCGCGGGTCGTCGCTGCCGACGTGCTCTCGCTCGCGCTGACGGGAGCATCGGAGGATGGGGCCTTGCGCTCCTTGTCGTCGCGCTTGCCACCCTCGTCGCGCTTGCCACCCTCGTCGCGCTTCTCACCCTTGTCGTTCGACTTGCCCCCGCCGTCGTCCGCTGCGCCGCCTCCCGAGCGCGATCCACTGGAGGTGGACGCACGGCGCTCCTTCTTGGCCCAGCCGCTGCCCTTGAAGTGGACGGCAGGCGCCGTGATCGCCTTCGTCACGGGACCGACGCCGCAGCTCGGGCAGACATCGGGTCCCGCACCGTGGACGCCGTGAGCGAGCTCGAATCGATGTCCGCACGCGGCGCAGCGGTAGTCGTAGGTGGGCATACCTGGTTGGGACTCAGCCGCGCAGGAGGCGCATGCCGCACTTCGGACAGTAGAAGGCACGCTCGTGTCCCGAGGCGAACCCGCAGTGGGCGCACACAAGGCCGCCCCGACCTGCGGCGGGTACCGGCCGCTCGACTGCGGTGAGCCCAAGGGAGTACTGGCTGGCCAGGATGTTGGCCAGGAGGTTGCCGAGGAGTTTCGTCGCGATGCGGTCGGTGTCCCCGCGGGCACCCTTGCCTCCCCAACCAAGGACGGCACGCACAATGAGGTCACCGGACACTTCGTCCCAGTGGGCCGCCACGCCGCCGACGACCGCGTTGTAGTCCGGATATCCGGAGGTATCCACTTCGCCGTCGAGGATGGAGCAGACCATCGTGTCGAACGCCAGATCGATCGCATCGATCGACTCGAGGACGAGGAGCGCGTGTCGGGTGATCGGCGAATGGATGTGGTGGGCGTTGAGCCACTGCATGGCCTCGGACGGTCGGACGATGACCGGCGTCGCCTGGCTGAACTCGATCGGGAGCGGCTCGACAACCTCGATCTCGGCCTTGGCGAAGCCGACGAGCATCGATGGAAGATCGGCGACGAGCTTGGGCCCGCCCTGCATCCGGACGCCTTCGCTGCTCTTGCCCGCGTAGGACAGCTTGAGCGAATACTCCTGGGCGACGACCTCTTCGGGTAGCGCCGCCGACGGCACAGGCGGCGGCTCGGCCGGCACCTGGCCCGAGTCGGAGCCCTTTCGCTTCAGGAAGTCGAGTGGCACGGAAGTCTCCCCGGCTGTCGTGTCCGGTTGTCGGATCGCATGAACCCGCCCGTATCGTAGCAGCGCCGACGGGACGAACGGTCAGCGCGGCCCGGCGCCGCTGCGCTCGGCGACGAGGGCGGCTGCGCCGACGAGACCCACGTCGTCGCCGAGAGCCGCCGCCACCACCCGCGTCCGGCGGGACGGGGCGCGGAATGCCTGGGATGCGACGGCGAGTCGCGCTGGAGCCAGGAGCCGCTCTCCCTGTGCATCGGCGATCCCGCCGCCGACCACGATCAGGTCTGGATCGAACACGTCCGCGATCGTCACGCACGCGGCGGCGAAGGCCCGGCGAGCCCCCTCGACGATGGCGATGGCCGCCACATCGCCGAGGTCCGCCGCTTCTGCGATGTCCCGACCGGACAGCCGCCCATCGGCCCGCTCACGCAGGCGCGCTGCAAGCGCCGGGCTTCGTCCTGCCTGCGCTGCCGTGACCCCCTGGCGACCCATCCCGGTTCCAGACGCGAAGGCCTCGAGATGCCCCTGGGCGCCGCAACCGCATGGCGGACCATCCAGATCGATGAGCAGATGCCCCAGCTCGCCGGCGGTGCCGTCCGGGCCACGCAGGAGACGGCCGTCGATCATGACCGCCCCTCCGACGCCCGTCGAGACCGTCACATACACGAAGTCGCGCGTCCCCGCCGCAGCCCCAACGGTTGCCTCGGCAAGGGCCGCGGCCTGGGTATCGCGATCGAGGACGGCCGGGAGCCCGATCCCCGCCTCGAGGCGAGGAGCAAGGTCGATGTCCCGGAATCCCGGCCCGAGATTCGGCGGATCGACGACCCGACCGGACCATGGGTCGACGGGGCCCGGCGTTGAGATTCCGACGGCCGTCGGCGCCCCGCGCTCAGCGCCGACCGGGTCCGCGACGGCAGCACGCAGGAGGGCCAGGCACTCAGCGACGATGGCGTCAGGCCCGCGCTCAACGGGCGTCGGGGCCTCACGACGGGCGCGCACGTGCCAGCGCGTGTCGACGATGGCAACGCGGATCCGCGTTCCGCCGAGGTCGAGTGCCAGAACCGGCTCTGCGAGTCGCAGCCCGCCTTCCGGGGACATCCAACTCATCCGGGGCGCCCGCGAGCGGCCGCTCTCACTGTCGGGGTCGACGGCGTCGTTCTCAACCTACTTGACGGAACCTGCCAGGAGCCCCTGGACGAAGAACCGCTGAAGGCTGAAGAACACCGCGAGGGGGACGATCATCAGGATGAACGCCCCCGCGGCAAGGAGGTGCCACTCGGTGCCGTACTGGCTCAGGAGATTGGCGATCTGACGGGTCAGCGGCCAGTCCGTGCCGGTCTGCACGAACACGAGCGCCATCAGCAGGTCGTTCCAGACCCACAGGAACTGGAAGATCCCGTAGGCGGCAATCGCCGGCACGGACAGTGGCACCACGATCGTCCGGAACACGCCGAACGTCGACGCCCCGTCGATCCTGGCTGCCTCGATGAGGTCCCTGGGCAGCGTGATGAAGAAGTTCCGGAGCAGGAAGATCCCGAACGGCAGCGCGAACGCCGTGTGGGCCAGCCAGACACCGCCGAAGCCCTGGGTCAAGCCAACTGGAGCGAACAGCTTCAGCAGCGGGATGAAGGCCACCTGCACCGGCACCATCATCAGCGCGACAACGAGCAGGAACAGCGAGTCGCGAAGCGGGAACTTGATCCACGAGAAGGCGAACGCTGCCATCGACGCGACGGTCAACGGAATGAGCGTTGAGGGTACCGAGATGATGACCGTGTTCACGAACGCGCCGACGAGACCCTGGGATCCGAGAACCTGCTCGTAGTTTTCGCTCGTGAACCGGAGCGTCGCGAAGGTCTCCCACCAACCGGTCGCCTGGATGTCCGAGCGTGGTCGGAAGGACGTGACCAGAAGCCCGACCGTCGGTGCCAGCCAGACGACCCCGATGAGCCCCAGCACGATGTGGATCGGTGTCCTGTTGGCGAACCGGACGATGCGCTCCGCGAGCGTCGTCGGGCTGTGCTGGACCGCCGGTCCCGGGATGGCCTCGGCCTGGGTCACGTCACCGACTCCGTGCGGAATCGGCGAACATTGAAGATCATGATCGGGATCAGGATGATCAGCATGATCACGGCGACCGCGGCGCCCTTGCCGAACTGACCACCCGGGAACGACTCCTGGTACATCGTGAACCCGATGACGCGGCTCGCGGTTCCCGGGCCCCCACGCGTCATCACGAAGATCAGGTCGAACAACTTGATCACGTTGACGATGAGCGTGATTGCCAGCACCGAGATCGGCAGGCTCACCATCGGCACGATGATCCGGCGGAAGATGTGGATCTCACTCGCGCCGTCAACGCGAGCCGCCTCGATGATCTCGGACGAGATCGACTTGATGGCGGCCGACAGGATGACCGTCGCGAACCCGACGGACCCCCACACCCCGACCGCGATGAGTGAGGCGTTGACGAGTCCCGGATCACCCAGCCAGGAGACGGGTGCGACGCCGAACTGTCCGAGGATGGCATTCAGGAGGCCGATCTTCGAGCTCGGGGCGTACACGAAGATCCAGATCACGGCGAGAGCCGTCGCGGCGATCGCCATCGGCAGGAAGACGACGGTCTTGATGATCGACTCGTAACGAACCCGGGTCGCCATGACGGCGATGATGAGCCCGAGGAAGATGACGATGCTCGTGTAGAACACGATCCACAGGACGTTGTTCCAGAGGGCCCCGGACGGCGGGAAGGTCGAGAAGTTGATGAAGTTGGGGTCCTGCGTCAGGAGCTGTTCGAAGTTCCGAAGACCCACGAACTCGGTGAACTCGCCTCGTCGGCCGCGGTCGAAGGCGAGGGCGATCGTATAGAGGGTGGGATAGACGAGGAAGACGAGCAGGAGCAGGACGGCGGGTCCGAGGAACACGAGGAGGCTCGCGCGGACCGAACCGCCCGGCTTGTCCCCTCCCTCAGCGGTCGGATCCGCTGGTTGCGGCACGGCGACGCCCATCGTCGACTCCTCCGAGGTGGCGCGGGGGGGGGGGGGGGGGGCGGGC
>CAKKPP010000004.1:68478-188449 GCA_919901745.1 Chloroflexota bacterium
GGCGCCGCCCTGCGTCGACTCCTCGGTGGGGGCGGGGCGCGGGGGTACCAGCGTCCGCCCGCGCCAGATCGCTTACGACCGGATGGAAGTCACTCGTTGCCCCAGGCGGTCTGGACGAGCTGCTCGAACGTTGCCCAGTCGACGGTGTCCCCTCGGATCGCCTTCTGGAGCTCGGCACCCAGGTCGGGGCTGCCGGCCGGCAGAAGGTCGGAACCGTCGAACCGTACCGCCGACGCGTTGGCCACCTGCGCGGCCTCTCGCTTGGCTGAGTCGTTCGGATAGACATCGCTCGAGACGGCCTTTACGGGGGAGATGATCGCCCCGGTACCGGCCCAGACATCGCCGGAATCGGCTGTCGTCATGAACTCCACGAACTCCTTGACGCCGGGGTTCTTGGTCATCGCCGCGATGACGTCGCCACCGATGGTGACGGCGTTTCCGCCGTTGACCGACGGGAAGTCGAACCAGTCGATCGTCTCGCCGAAGGCGAGGGCCGTGTTCACCTGGCCGGTGGCGATGCCACCGACGAAACCACCCTCGTAGTACATGATCGCGTCGGGGTTGGCGCTGAAGGCCTGTCCGATGCCGTCGACGAAACCGCGGCCGAGGGCCGCGTCGATGCCACCTGCGACGTTGTCGTCGTTGAGGACCCTGGTGAGTTCGGCAACCGCGGCCGCGACGGACGGGTCCGTCCAGGGCAGTTCGCCGCTGAACAGCTGGTCGTACTTCTCAACGCCCGCCTGGCGAACGTAGATGTTCTCGAACCAGTCCGTCAGCGTCCACGAATCCTTAGCTCCAAGCCCGAGGGGCGCCTCACCCTTTGCCTTGATGTCGGTCAGGAGCTGCACGAAGGCGTCCCAGTCGGCTGCCGGCTGGACTCCCAGGGCGGTGTACTGATCGGGCCGGTACCACATCGTGCTCTTGCTGTTGAACTTGACCATGATCGCGTAGAGCTCGCCATCGACCGTGCCGATGTCGAGGATGCCCGGCGCGTAGTTCGCTTCGAGCGCCGCGGGATCGAGGCCGAGGTCGGCAACCTTGATGAGCGAGCCGTCGCGGGCGAACCGGCGCAGGAAGCCGATGCCCGGAATGATCGCCACGTCAGGCGGATTGTTGCTCGAGAGGCGCGTCTGGAGCGCGGTCGCGTAGTCGTCGCGGACCGCCTCGTAGTTCGCCTTGATGCCCGTCTTGGCCTCGAAAGCGTCGAGGACCTTCTGGAACGATTCCTGTTCGGAGCCGCCCCACAGCGACATCACCGTGATCGTCGTGCCGGGCGGTACAGTCGCGGGTCCCGGGGTTGCGCCCCCGGTGCAAGCGGCGATCGCAAATACGATCGTGAGCAGAATCGTCGTGAGTCTCACGGGACGTGCCATCGAGTTCCTCCATTCAGCCGGACGCTCTCAACGCTTGGCCGCCGGTGGAGCCCCCCTGGCTCCCGGCATCGTGCCGGGGCGGCGCAATCGCTGGAGCTACCCGAGCATATCGCGACGTCGGCCCTCGCTCAGTCCGGATGAGGGTCACCGTTTCGCCCAGGATCCCCAGGCCAGCCCGATGATCCGGGCGGTTTGCGCCGAGGAAGTGTGGCGCCGGACGGTGAATCGAGCGTAGGCGGGCGTCCTCGGACTGTCAAGTTCAGACCGACCCGACTGTCAGACCGACCCGACGCAGCGCACAAGTAGCCACGGTACAAGGCCACCGCGTGCTAATGCACCTTTCAGGCTCGATGCGTGTCGAGGCACCAGCATGACTGGTACCGCAGCAGCAAACTCCCGCCGTGTCGAGCGATCTTCGTCATAACACCAGCGGAGCGAGTACGCGCGCGGAGGCGGAGCTGGGGCGCGGGCGAGTACGGGCGCGGGGCGCGGGCGAGTACGCGCGCGGAGGCGGAGCTGGGGCGCGCGGCGCGGGGCGCGGGCGAGTACGGGCGCGGGGCGCGGGCGAGTACGCGCGCGGAGGCGGAGCTGGGGCGCGCGGCGCGGGGCGCGGGCGAGTACGGGCGCGGGGCGCGGGCGAGTACGGGCGCGGAGCGCGGGCGAGTACGGGCGGGGCCGACCGATGCGGAACTCAGGACGGCGGAGTCGATTCGGGTCCTCGGCGGACCTGGAGCGTCCGGATCCGCCACGGCCCGAGCGGCAGCCGAATCCGACCGTCGCTCGCCTCGAGGTCGCCCATGGAGCGACCGAGCAGGTCGACCTCGCGCGCTCGATCGAAGGACCCGCTGATGAGGGCGGCTCCCGGGTCGGGATGCTCGGCGACGATTCTGATTTCGAGCCATCCGGCGCGGCGGCGAAGCGCCGACAGGACGATTCCTCGACCCTCCACCGAGAGGCCCGTGCCTGCCTCCTCCGGCTCCGTGTTGCCCGGGACCCCGGTCACGACCAGGAACGGTTGCCGATAGAACTCAGACGCCTCGAGGACGTGGGCGTCGGCCCAACCGGATGCATGAGGCATGAGCGCGAAGCCGATCGACCACGGACCCAATTGCTGGCCGTCCCTGACGGGCACTTCAGGACCGGCCGGATCCTCCCGGGATGGGTTCGCGTTGCGACTGATCAGGCCGAACGAACGAAGGATCGTGAGGGCCAGCTCGCGCCCATCGACGACTTCGTACTCCGTGACCTGGTCGAGCAGGACGGCCAGGTTCCCGGCGCTGACGAAGCCGTGGGCAGGAAAGGTCCCGAGGGGAACCTCACCGTGCCCACCCTCCGGCTGGAGGTCCCGCACAACGACCGCGAACTGTCCTTCCGCTACCGACTGTGTCACCGGCCCGGCGAGCGGCATATGCCATCTGACGCGGTGATCCCGGGAACGATTCTCGAACGTGACGCGTACCCGGATGAAGGGCTCACCCGCGCGCAACTCGAGTTCGGTGACGACCTCGGTTGGTTCGGTGCCCTTGGTCCGGCCGCGACCGTTGGGCTCCACTCCGCGCGGCCAGTCGAAGGTCCGGGCCACCGTCATCCGCCCCCGAAGTGGACCCGTCTCCGTGGTCGAAGTACGCACCGATGTCGGAAGCTCCACCACCCGGTCCGGTGATGGCGGGCCGTAGTTGTAGCTGTCTCCGAAGTCGCCGCCATCCACGATCCGCCCGAGACCATGCAGAACGACTCCGTCGGCTTCAAGCGAGAACGTCCCGTCCTCGGCAACGTCGAGGCGTACGGTTCCGTTCGACATCGAGGCGCCGTCCACGACCACGGTCGCCTCCGTGAAGGGAGCGTTCGCAGGACGGGCTGCCTCGACGGCCGCCCAGCCGAGCGGCGGCGCGGTGGCCCGCACCAGCACGATACGGCGGTCGGATCCCCGCACCACGAGCTGGCACATCGCCTCGGGCCTGGTTGCGATCGCCGCGGTCATCGTCGCGACCAGCTCGTCGACATCGAGTTCGGGCGGGTCGGCCACGGTGTCGGCCGCGATGACGATGCTGAGATCGCCGTCCGTGCTCTTCGCGATCGACACTTCGTTGATCTGCTTCCCAAACAACTCTCGACCGTGGCGCCGGAGGCCCAGGAGCTCAAGGGCATCGCGACCGGCGAGATGGAGCTCCGCCACAATCGGATCTGGGCGGGCGATCTCCTGGGTCGGAAGAAGGCGCTCACCCTGTCGGATCGCGACGGAGGTCCACTCGTGAGGGACGACGAGGTCGAGCTCAACGAGATCGTCACGATCGACCGGCGACGGATTGACGACAGCCAGCCGCCCGCCACCGACACGACCGGCGATCCGGTCGAGCGTCCGCCCGAGGACGCCCCGAGCCAGCTGTTCGGCCTCCGCGTAACGGACCAGGACCTGGGCGTGCACGGCGTCGTGCGAGCACCCACAGATCGAGTCGTGAGCCGAGTTGTCGATCAGCCGTCGCCAGGCCAGGTCGAACTGACGCGCCGGCCAGGTCGCGCCGTGGAGCGCGGCGAGCGGCTCGGCGTACCGCTCCAGGATGCGCTCGGCGCGAGCTGCCGCGGCCTTGACGTCCATCCGGGCCGAGGTGACGTTCATCAGCATGTTCGCCCGGGTCGCGGATCGCATCTCGCCGCTCCAGGCCGTCATGGCGCCCGAGTGCTCTGCCGCATCATCCTCTCCGGCGATCGCCACGTACTCGGCCAGGGTCTCGAGACGGACCTCGATGTCGTCTCGCTCTCCGTTCACCCGGTCGACGAGTTCGGCCAGACGCGGCGTCGGGACCGCGTGGTCCGTCCCGTACATGGCAAGCACCGAGCGCTCCCCGTAGTAGGGCACGCTCGCCTGGACGAAGGCTGCCAGCTTCGATCCGAGGCGGTCGGGGACGTCGAACAGTGAGGCGCCGCTGCCATAGCCGTCCGGCAGGTATTCGGCAAGCACAGACGAGCCGTCGGGAGCACGCCAGATGAACTGGTTCCGCTCGATCGCCGATGGAACGCCGCGCCACACCACGGCTTGCTCGATCCCCGCGCGGCGGAGGATCTGCGGCATCTGGGCGATGTGGCCGAACATGTCCGGCAGGTAGCCGATGGGCATCGCGGCACCGAGCTCCGTCGCACGCGCCCAGCCCAGCTCGAGGTTCCGAACAATCGTCTCGCCCGACACGAGGAACTCGTCCATGAGAATCTGCCACGGACCGATCGCCAGGCGGCCCTCGGCCACGAGCCGGCGGATGAGCGGCTCGGCCTCGGGCCGGATCTCCAGGTAGTCGTCCACCGTCGCACACTGGCCATCGAGCGTGAAGCGCAGCCGCGAATCGCGGTCCATCCGCTCGAGCAGCCCGTCGACGAGATCCACGAGCCGGAGCCGGAATGTCTGGAACGGCTCGTACCACTCGCGGTCCCAGTGGGTGTGCGGCACGAGGTGGACGACGGTTCGTGGCTTCATGATGCGCGGCCCTCGTTCACCCATCTCAGCCTTCGAGCCGCGCTTGCAGGCGCAGGACGATCTCGGCCAATTCGGCTTCGCTTGCCCGCGCCCCGTCGACGACGTGCGGCGGGGCCCTGGTCAGGAAGTCGTGGTTCCCAAGGCGGCCGCGAGCCGTGGCAAGGCGACCTTCGGCCTCGGCGAGCTCGCGGGCGAGTCGCTCACGGTCCGCCGTGGGCACCGCGCCGAGATCGGCAGGGTCGTCGACAGATCGTTCGATGAACGCCTCGATCGCGCCGGCCACGACCGCGAGGCCGTCTCCTGCCGACGCCGCCATCAACGACGCGCGGCCGCGGTGCACCGTCAGCGGTCGCGCCCGAGCGAGGCGTGCGACGCCGGCGACGATCGCCTCGAACGTGGGTTCCAGCTCCGGAGGCATCAGTGCGTGCACGGGGAGCCATGGACCGGGCTCGATCCGGGCCTCGGCCCGGGCATTGCGAACCGCCCGGATCAGATCCAGCACGGCCGCCAGGTCTGCCTCGAGGGCCTCGTCGCGCTCGGCCGCACGCGGCCAGTCGGCGACGATCAGGAGGTCCGGATCCCCCGGAGCGTGGGGCAGGGTCGCCCAGAGCGCCTCGGTCACGAACGGCATCACCGGATGGAGCAGGCGGAGGTACGTGTCGAGCGCCTCGACGAGCGTCCACCACGTCGCCTCCCGCTCGGCGACCGGGACGGCATCGTCCGCGAGACGGACCTTCGCAAGCTCAAGTCCCCAGTCGCAGAACTCGGACCAGATCCCCTCGTACAGGGCGCGGGTCATCTCGGCGAACTGGAAGTCCTCGATCGCGCGGGAGACGGTCTCGGTGACGCCGGCGACCCGGGAGCGGATCCAGCGCTCCGCCGGCCCGAGCACGGCCGGATCCGGAGCGCGCCGTGGGGCGTTCGCATCGATCGTCGCCGGGCGCGCCCCCACCACGTATCGAGTCGCGTTCCAGAGCTTGTTGGCGAAGTTCCGGCCGTCCTCGAGCCTTTCCGTTCGGAACTTCTGATCGTTGCCCGGCGAGGTCCCGTGGACCAGTGCGAAGCGAAGGGCGTCGGCGCCGGACTCCGAGATCGCCTCGAGCGGATCGACGACGTTGCCCTTCGTCTTCGACATCCGCTTTCCGTACGGGTCCTTCACGAGTCCGTGCAGGTAGACCGTCCGGAACGGGACGGTCTCGGCCAGGTGGAGGCCGAGCATCATCATCCGGGCGACCCAGAAGAAGATGATGTCGTAGCCCGTCTCCATGACGGTCCCCGGGTAGTAGGCACGCAGGTCCTCGGTGTCGTCCGGCCAGCCGAGGGTCGAGAACGGCCAGAGTCCAGAGCTGAACCACGTGTCGAAGATGTCGGGATCCTGGGTCAGGACCCGCGCGGGCCGGCCGCAGGTTTCGCAGGCGTCCGGTCCTGCCTCGGCGGCGGTCACCGTGACGTGGCCGTCCGGGCAATACCAGGCCGGGATCCGGTGGCCCCACCACAGCTGGCGGCTGACGTTCCAGTCGTGGATCGAAGTCATCCAGTGCTCCCAGACCTTCTGGAAGCGGGCAGGGATGATCCCCGTTCGCCCGGATCGCGTCGCCTCGAGAGCCATGGCGGCGAGCGGGCCGGTTCGGACGAACCACTGGGTCTTGAGGCGCGGCTCGATGACGTCGTTCGAACGCTGGCAACGACCGATGAGCATCGTGTGCGGCATCGTGGCCTCGAGGTCGCCCCGGGCTTCGAGATCGGCGACGATCCGTGCCCGGGCCTGGTATCGGTCCAACCCGACGTAGCCGTCGCCGTGTTCGTTGATCGTGGCGTCGTCGGCGAGGACCGTGATCATCGGCAGGCCGTGGCGTATACCGGTCTCGTGGTCGGCCCGGTCATGGGCGGGGGTGATCTTCACGGCGCCGGTCCCGAAGGCGGGATCCACGACGTCGTCCGCGATGATCGGCACGTCACGATCGACGAAGGGGATCCGCACCATGCGGCCGACGACCGACCGGTAGCGTTCGTCGTCTGGATGAACGGCGACCGCGGTGTCGCCCAGGATCGTCTCCGGGCGCGTCGTGGCGACGCTGATCCACTCGTCCGGGCTCGGTTCAGCGGTCGCGACATCCAGCAACTGATATCGGACCGTCCAGAGCGTGCCCGTCTCCTCGGTCGGAATGACCTCCAGGTCGCTGACGCTCGTTCGGCAACCCGGGCACCAGTTGACGAGAGCCTCCGTCCGGTAGGCGAGGCCGTCCCTGTAGAGCCGGGTGAAGGCCTCGCGCACCGCCCGGGACGACGCTTCGTCCATCGTGAACCGGAGGCGACTCCAATCGAGTGACGCCCCGATCCGGCGTTGCTGGCCGAGCATGACCTCGCGCGTGGTGTCGATGAACTGCCACATCCGCTCCAGGTATCGATCGCGGCCGAGGCTCTCGCGGGTCTCCCCCTCCTTCGCGAGGATCCCATCGAGAACGTACTGGGCGGCGATCGAAGCGTGGTCGAGGCCGGGCAGCCAGAGCGTCGGCCGGCCGGCCATGCGGGCGTGGCGGACCATGAGGTCTTCGATCGTCGAGGTCAGCGCGTGGCCCAGGTGAAGCGCCCCGGTGATGTTCGGCGGCGGCTGGATGATGACGAAGGGCTCGAGCGTCTCATCGGCCCGAGAGCCGGCGCCGTCGGGGGCGAACACGTCGGCGGCCAACCAGCGCTCGTAGATCGGCCCCTCCACGGACAACGGTTGGTAGGCCTTTGCCAGTTCCGTTCGCTCGGTCATTCCCCTGCCCTGCTTCTGATCTGCCGGAGCCCGGCGATGTCCATCGACGCCCCCGAGAACAACGAAGCCCGCTCGTCCAGCGGACGAACGGGTCGTGGTACCACCTGCTGGTTCGGCTCCGGGACCGCTTCGCTCATCGCGAACGGTGTCCTCCAGGTGCCCTCTCGACGCACTATCGGGCGTCTCCCGCACGGCTCGCGAGCGACCTTCGCGCCTCCGGTCCCGCGCGGCTCGCACCATCCCGCACTCGCTCCGTGGCCGTGGAAACGTTACTCCTCTCGGTCCTCGCCGTGAGGCCCGGAGTGTAGCACGGGGACCCGACGCCTCCGGGCGTCGCGGAAGGCCCTCCGGCGGCGTCCAGCCGCCCCTTCACGAGCGTCATGCACATCTTGTCCGCCCTATCCTTGGCCTCGTGAACGCAGACGAGGTCATCGCTCGCCTGGGGCTTCGGCCGCATCCCGAGGGAGGCTGGTTCGCGGAAACCTGGAGGGCACCCACGGCAGATGCCAGGGCGCGAGCGAGCGGCTCCGCGATCCACTTCCTGTTGCGTGCTGGCGAGCGCTCCACGTGGCACCGGATCGATGCCGCCGAGATCTGGCATCACTACGCCGGCGCACCACTCGAACTGCTCATCGCGGAGCCCGACGGCGCTCCGGCGCGTACCGTGCGCCTCGGCGATGATCTGGCAGCCGGCGAGATCCCCCAGGCCGTGGTGCCACCCGGGGCATGGCAGGCGGCCACATCGCTCGGGGACTGGACGCTCGTCGGGTGCACCGTCTCGCCGGCCTTCGACTTCGCCGGGTTCGAACTGGCCGACGACGGCTGGGAGCCGGAGCCCGGATAGGCGCGTCTGGCTGCCCTGGCGCCCACAGGTCGGGCGGCCCTGGCGCCCACAGGTCGGGCGGCCCTGGCGCCACAGGTCGGGCGGCCCCGAACGCCGCGATTCATGACAGACGACACTGGACCGAGCACGAGGCCATGTCCCGTGGCCGTGGGATCCGGACAGCGTGCACGACGCTGCCCGCGATCCATGCCGGACGCTCGCAGGGGGACGCATCTGACAGGGTAGAACGAGGCGATGTGGGCCTGACGGTCACCTGAGTACCGTCTGGCAGAATCAGCCCGCCAGGCACTCCCCTACTCGCCCAGCCGCCCACGAGCCTCGTCGAGCGTTCGCAGGTGGAGGCCCATGAGGACGACACCGGCATAGCCAAGCCCCCGGGCGGCCTCTCGAACCTGGCCGGCCATCGCAAACCCCTCGTCGCGGTTCCGGCCGACGGCCCCGGGATGCGGGACACCCAAGGCCACCATCCGATCCACCCATGCCGCGCTGAACGGCGGGATGAGCGCGAGGTAGAGCGGGACACCCACCTCGCCGACGGCCTCGCGGAGTCGCGCGGCGCCTGCGCCGTCCATCACCGGGCCGGTCACGAGAAACTGCGCCCCGACGGCCACTCGTCGGGCCGCCCCGGCCGCTCCCTGTGCGGTCATCCCGACCTCGATGTGCGCTGGCGACGGCAGGTCGATCAGGTGGCGCGTGACCTCCGACGCTCGCGCGGCAGCCGGATACCCGTCCACGACATCGCCCTGCACGACCAGAAAGCTGGTCACGCCGTTTCCGACCGCCCCACGGACCTCGCTCTCGATCGCCTGGCGATTACGGTCACGGGTGCTGACGACGACGGTCGGTCGTACGGATGGCGAGTCGTGGGTGATCCGCGCCGAGAACGCGTACGGGCTCACGCGGACGGCACGGAACGGGTTGTCCGTGACGAGCACCTGGCCCCAATGGATGGCGAGGTGGCTCGTGTCGGCGTACTCCGGTGGCGTCACCTCGGCGATCGTGACGAACCGGTCCGGCGACGACAGGCGCATCAGTGGCCGGGTCCGGAGGGACCCGAATTCACGCGCTCTCGCCGCGCTCGGCGAGCCACTCTTCGTAGTTCGTCTCGTCGACGCCCTGTTCGACGTCGGACTTCGTCAGCAGCAGCGGCAGCCGACCTTCCCGGATCGTCTCGACGGTGATGATGCACTTGCGCACGTCTGTCCGTTCCGGGATGTCGAACATCACCTCGAGGAGCGCCTCCTCGACGATCGAGCGAAGCGCCCGGGCTCCGGTCTTCCGATCGAGGGCAACCTCGGCCGCCGCTTCCAGCGCACCCGGCGTGAACGCAAGGTCCACCTTGTCGAGCGAGAGGAACTTCTGGAACTGGCGCGTCACCGCGTTCTTGGGTTCGGTCAGGACCCGAACCAGGTCCTCCGCCGTGAGGGCCGCCAGGCTGACGATGATCGGCAACCGTCCGATGAACTCGGGGATCAGTCCAAATTTCAGGAGGTCCTCGGGCATGAGTTTGTCGAGGATCCTCCCTCGATCCGCCGGGCTGATCGCCCGCTCCGACCCGAAGCCGATCGAGCGCTTGCCGACCCGCTCCTCGACGATCCTCTCGAGGCCGTCGAAGGCGCCACCGCAGATGAACAGCACGTTGGTCGTGTCGATCTGGATGAAGTCCTGGTGGGGGTGCTTCCGGCCGCCCTGTGGCGGCACGTTGGCGACCGTGCCTTCGAGGATCTTCAGCAAGGCCTGCTGGACGCCCTCGCCCGAGACATCGCGCGTGATCGAGGGGTTGTCGGCCTTGCGCGCGATCTTGTCGATCTCGTCGATGTAGATGATCCCGCGCTGGGCCCGCGCGACATCGAAGTCGGCGGCCTGGATCAGGCGCAGCAGGATGTTCTCGACGTCCTCGCCGACGTAGCCGGCCTCCGTCAACGAGGTCGCATCGGCGATGCAGAACGGCACGTCGAGGATTCGAGCCAGCGTCTGAGCCAGCAGCGTCTTGCCGGAGCCGGTGGGGCCGACCAGCAGGACGTTCGACTTCTGGAGTTCGACCTCGTCGATCGCGTGCCCGGCATTGACCCGCTTGTAGTGGTTGTACACGGCAACCGACAGGACCTTCTTGGCCCGGTCCTGGCTGATGACGTACTGATCGAGCGCGTCGGTGATCTGGCGGGGATTCGGCAGCTTGGCCGCCTGCGGGCGGCCCTTGGGCTGCTCGAGCATCTCCTCGTCGATGATCTCCTGGCACAGATTGATGCACTCGTCGCAGATGTACACGCCCTGGCCGGCGATCAGCTTGCGGACCTGCTCCTGGCTCTTGCCGCAGAACGAGCAGCGATAGGGAACCTTAGGTCCCTTCGAGCTGCCGGTTGACGTCATCGTTGTCCTGTCCTGCCCACCCTTGGGCCCGAACGAGCCGGGCCTATTCCTTCGACTTCTTTGCGCTGGGCCCCTCGGACCCGCTCTTGCCGGTCTCCGCGGTTCCGCCCGCGTCGTGCGCCTGCGCGATCAGCGAGTCCCCCGAGACTGCGTAGACAGCGTCGATGATGCCATAGTCCTTTGCCTGTTCGGGCGACATGAAATGGTCCCGGTCCGTGTCGCGGGCCACATCGTCGACCTTCCGGCCCGTGTGGCGAGCGAGAATCTCGTTGTTCATCTTGACCAGCTGCTCCCATTCGCGCATCTGGATCACGGCGTCCGGGGCGTTGCCGCGGAAGCCGCCCGAGCCCTGGTGGATCATGATCCGGCTGTGCGGCAGGGCGTAGCGCTTGCCCTTTGCCCCCGCACTCAGGAGGACGGCGGCCATCGATGCGGCCATCCCGATGCAGATCGTGCTGACCGGCGCCCGCAGATACTGCATCGTGTCGTAGATGGCGAGCCCGGAATTGACGATACCGCCGGGCGAATTGATATACAGGAAGATGTCCTTCTCCGGATCCTCGGACTCCAGGAACAGGAGCTGGGCGATGATCAGGTTGGCCGTGTGGTCCTCGATCGCATCCCCGAGGAAGATGATCCGATCCCGGAGCAGCCGCGAGTAGATGTCGTACGCGCGCTCTCCGCGGCTTGAGGTCTCGATGACCATCGGGACGAGCATGGTGGGTCTTCCTCCTGCGATCTGTGAGCGGTCGCGGCTCAACCGGCCGGCTCGGCGTGGACGTGTGCGGGGTATCCGGGTTCCTCGCCGGACGCAGCGTCGTGGATGGCGCTGGGATCGGTCGCGCCGATGGCCGCGTTCGCCTCCGCAGCCGGACTGTCGAGCGCTGCGCCCGGCTGGTCCTCGAGGTGCGGCAGGGCCGGGTGCTCGGGGTGCGCGGCGAGCCAATCGGTGACGAGCTTCTCGACGAGCTGGCTGCGCCGGAGCGTGCTGCGGATGAAGTTGCGACCGCGCTCCGATTCGAAATAGGCCAGCAGCTTCTTCTCGCCGGCGTAGCGCTGGCGGGCACGGGCGACCTCGGCTTCGATGTGGTCGTCGGCCACCACAACGGCTTCGAGCTCGGCGATCTTGCCGAGCACGAGCAGGACCTTGACGCGGTGCTCGGCCCCCGGCCGGAACTCGGAATGCAGGTCGTCCTCAGTCTTGCCCACCACCTTCAGGTAGGCCTCCTCGGCAATCCCCTGCCTGGCGATCGTCGCGCGGAACTCGTCGTGCATGACCTCGACCTCCTGATCGATCAGGATGTCGGGCAGGTCGAGCGTGGCGTTGGCGACGGCGTACTCGATGATCCGGTCGGAGAACGCGTGGCGTGCCTTGTCGAGGGCGTTGCCCTCGAGACGTGCCTGGACTTCGACGCGGAGCGCCGCGAGGTCGCCGAACTCGCCCATCGAGCGTGCGAATTCGTCGTCTGCGTCGGGCAGGATCTTTTCGCGGAGCTCGCGCAGTGTCACCGCGAAGTGGGCCAGCTGCCCGGCCAGTGCTGCCTCCCCGTAATCGTCCGGAAAGGTAATGTCGAACGCGGTCTCGTCGCCGACCGACAGCCCAAGCAGGTGGGCCTCGAAACCGGGGATGAGCCGCTCATCGCCGATGATCAGGGGCATCCGCTCGGACGAGCCGCCTTCGAACGGCGTGCCGTCATGGGTTCCCTCGAAGCCGATGACCGCGTAATCGCCGTTGGCCGCTCCCCGACCTTCGACGGGAGCCAGCGTCGCGTTCTGGTCGCGCAGCTCTTCGATGACCTTGTCCACCTTCGCGTCGTCGATCGTCTCGATCTCGGGTGCGAACGGAAAGCCGCGGTAGTCGCCGAGGGTCACCTCCGGCCGCACCTGGACGGTCGCCTTGAAGATGACCGACTTGCCCTCTTCGGCCTGGATGATCTCGACGTCGGCGTTGGTGAGCGGCAGGATCCGTTGCTCGATGAGTGCCTCGCGATAGGCGTCCTGGACGAGGTGATCGACCGCATCGTCGAGGACCGCCCCGGGACCGAGCGTCCGCTCCAGCACGTTGCGGGGGGCCTTTCCGGGACGGAACCCGGGGATCTTGGTGCGTCGAGCGAGGTGCACGACCGCATGGTTCAGCGCTCGTTGGAGCCGATCGGCCGGGAGCTCGATCTCGAGCAGGATCGTGCTCCTGGGGGCCGGGGTGGTGGTGACGTTCATCGTGGCGCAGTATAGGGCGGCCCGCCCGCGCCGGCCGGATCGACCGGGGACGCGATGGTGGGCAAGAAGGGACTCGAACCCTTACGCCGCTCACGCGGCACCGGCTCCTAAGGCCGGCGCGTCTGCCGTTTCGCCACTCGCCCGCCGCCTAGGGTAGCGCGATCAACCGTCGTTGGACCCCATCCGGCGGCGTCGTTCGCGCGCCTTCGCGAGCGCGTCGGCAAATCCGGGACCGTCCGGATCGAACAGCTTCTCGGCGAGCTGCCGCCCCGCCCGGGCGGAGGCCGGTCGCACGAGGTTGGCCAGCACGCTTGCCGCGGTGGCACCCAGGTCGCTCTCGCGACGAGCTTCGGCGTGGTCCTCGAGGTAGCGGGCGAACTCGCGCTCGATCGTGCCGCGCACGCGCTCGCCATCGGTGCCCAGGCTGCGCAGGACGGCATCCACCTCCGCCGGAAGCATGGACCTGGGCAGCGCGTCGCCGGCGCCAAACACGGCCCGCTTCACGCGACGTAGCACTCGACCTGGCCCGCCGAGGAGCAGGAATGCGGCACCCGCGGCGGCCCCGGCGGTCTGGGCCGGTGCGCGCCGAATCCGGGCGGGAACGTCGACGGCCGCGCGTCCTGCCGCCTCGAGCCGCACGAGCTCCTCCGTGAGCTCGGCTCGACGCGCTAGGACTTCGGCCCGAGCGGCGTCTGTGCGCGCACCCACTCGATGGTCTCCTTCGTTGTCTCGATCGTCCCGCTCGGCCAGAAGCGGGCCTTCAGCTTGTCCACCTGGATCCCGCGGCGCACCACCACGATCGCCGAGATGACGGGCCAGGCGAGAAGCCCGCCGGTGACCCCGAGGGCCGCCGCAAGTTGGGTCCCTGCTCCGAGCGCCGCGAGGAGGACGGCCGTGACGATGCCGAGGGCGACCGCGCTGAGCCAGGCCGCGGTCACGGCCCGTCCCGGCACGCCGAGGGCGACAAGCACGACGTTGACGGCCAGAGCCACGAGCAGGAGGGTCCCGTGCAGGACGCCCCAGCCAAGCGACCCGAACAGCCAGTCACCGAGGAACAGAAACAGGCCGATCGGAAGGAGGAATCCCATGACGAGCAGGGCGCCGAATGCAATGCCCGCGAGGATGGCCACCTGGGTGACCGCGCCCATGATCTCGCCGGCTTCCGCCCTGGCGAGCTCGACATGAGCGCCCACGAGGCGCATCACCGCGCCCTTCAGCGCACCGAGCTGGGCGCGAATGCCCAACGGCGCAGGCGGCGGATCGGCCGTCGAGTGGTCCAGGTTCCCTCTCCCGTGTGCCGACGGTGACTCCGTGGGTTCGGGAATGATACCAGCGGGATTCCCCACGTCGGCTCGCCGTCGCCCTGGCCATCGCGACGCCCGACGGCGGTCGTCGGTCAGGCTGCGCCTCGAAAGCCGCCGAGGCCGAGCTGGTCCGCGGCATCGAAGAAGCCGTAGGTTCGGCGGAATGCCGGGTCCAGCGGTCGTGCGGTTCGCTCCCGTGCCAGCCGCCACAGGGACGTCTCCAGCTCGGCGATCCGGTCGGCGAGCTCGGCCGGGCCTCGCGGCGTGGGGATGTCGGCGTAAGTCCGCCGTGACCCCGGGAACCGTGCGGCGGGCGCCGGGAGACGCGGCAACGTGGCCAGCACCACGCGGGCGTGTGCCAGGGCGGCCAGTTGCCAGGACCGCACGCGCTCAATCCTGATCGGGGCGTTGGGTGTCCCTCCGAGGCCCAGGCGCACCCTGGCCTCGACGAGCGCCTCCTCACGGGCCGCGCGTCGATCCGCATCCGTGGTGGGCTCCTCCACCCGGAAGGAGGCAACCTGGGCGAGGAGATAGCGCAACTCGTCGATGCCGGCCATATCGCTGCGCAGCGCACCCTGGAACCCGGCCTGGATGTCCTGGAGGTGGGGCATTGTGGTCGTGGTCAGGTAATCGACCGCCGGACCTGGAAGGGTGCCGTCGGCGGCAACCACGTCCAGAAGCTGGCGCGTTCGACGTACCAGCTCGAGGAGTCGATCGAGGTCGGAGAATCCGCTTCGCTCGAGATCCGTCATGGCCGCATCCCACTTGCCTGTCGGGCACCGTCCGGGACGTTCCCGGATCGCCCACGATCCACTTTGCTCCGGGGCTGGGTCGACGACCAGCGGGCGATGGTCGGCCGGCCCCATGTCCGATGGTACCGGACGCTGCGGGCGGACTTTGTGCGGAACGGCTGCAGTACGCTGCGTCCATGAGCGATCCGTCTCCCGCTCGCGCGCTCGCGACGGCCGAGATCCTGAGCATCGGCTCCGAGCTGCTGGTCGGCGAGACGCGCGATACCAACAGCGGCGATGTTGCCGCGGCGCTCGCGGACCAGGGGGTGGCCGTTCGACGGATCCAGGCCCTGCCGGACGAGTTGACGATGGTCTGTGCGGCGTTCGTCCAGGCGATGTCCACGGTCGACCTGGTGGTTTCGACGGGGGGCCTGGGCCCCACGCCGGACGACCTGACTCGCGAGGCCATCGCGACCGCGCTCGGCGAGGTGCCGGTCATCGACCCCACACTCGAAACCTGGCTCCGCGGCCGCTGGACCCGGCGCCGGCTTCCGTTCCCCGCGATCAACCTCAAACAGGCCTGGCTGATCCCCTCCGCCGTCGCGATTCCAAATGAGAACGGGACGGCGCCGGGATGGTGGGTCGACCGGGGGTCCGGCCCGATCGTCGTCGCCCTGCCCGGGCCACCGAGGGAAATGCGCCCGATGTGGGAGGGCTGGGTCCTGCCACGCCTCGCGACGGAGGGCCTGGGCGTTCCCCGTGACGTGCGCACGCTCCGGCTCAGCGGGATCGGCGAATCGCAACTGGCCGATCGGCTCGGCGACGACATCCTTCGATCGAACAACCCGATGGTCGCCACGTACGCGCGCTCCGACGCCGTCGACGTTCGTATCTCGGCCGTCGACGAACCCGGTCGGGGGGCCGCGTCGCCCGCTGATCCGGGCAGCCAGCCGCGCGCCGCGGCCGAGCTGGCGGACGAGGCCGAGGCTCGAATCATGGCCGTGGCCGGCAACCACGTGTGGGCTCGCGGCGCCACGACCTGGCCGATGGCCATCGACGCAGCCCTCGCCGGCCGCGGTTGGACCCTGGCAATCGTCGAAACCGGCGCCGGCGGAAGTGTCGCCGGCCTGCTGGGAACCCTCGACGGGCTGGCCGTGGCCGAGGTTCGGTCCAAACGCAGCAGGGGGCTGGCGACGCGGGCGCACATGATCAGGATCGCCCGCGAGCAAGCGGCAACCGCCGGCGCGGACGTTGGGTTGGCCGTGGAGGCCGTCGAGCAGCGTGGCGATCTCCGGGTGACGATCGGCGTCGCCGCGCCGGACGGCGACCATGTCGAGCGCCGTACCGCCTTTCTGAGCGGCGACCAGGGCCGCGCACGGGTGGCGGTCGCGGCTGCCGATGTGCTCCTCGCGGTGCTGCGCCGATCGGCGCCGATCGGCTAGCGACGCGAGAACCGGATCAGACGTTCGAGATCCATGACCACGACCGCGTCACGATCGAGGCGGATCAGGCCATCGTCGGCAAACTGACCCAACAGCTTGTTCACGCTCTGCCGCGTGCACCCCACCATCGCGGCCAGGTCGCTCTGGGTCAACGGCAGGTCCAGGCGAAGCGCGCCATCGGCGAGTCGGGTTCCGCCTTCCCCCGCCAGGTACGCCAGGCGCGCGGCGAGGCGTCCCGCGATGTCAAGGAAGTGCAGCTCTTCCACGTGAATCGTCAGGCGACGAAGTTCCTTTGCCACGCCGACCAGCAGCGCGTCCCGGATGGACGCCTCGGCCAGAAGCGCGCGGAACCGATCGCGCGCCAGCACGAGCATTCGTGATGGCTCCATTGCCACCGCCGTCGCGGAGCGTGGCGCACCGTCGAGGAGTGCCAGTTCGCCGAAGAACTCGCCCACCTGGAGCGTGGCAAGGATGGCTTCCTCGCCTGCCTCCGATGGCAGGCTGATCTTGACCACGCCCGATTCGACGATGAACAGCGCGTTGCCGGGGTCGCCCTGGTGGAAGATGACCTCGCCTCGCCGGAACCGACGGGCCACCAGGCTGTTGGCCACGTCGCCCAGGGCGGCCGGGGCCAGTCCCGCAAAGAGGGGCACCGTGGCGAGCGTCTCGGCATGGGAAAGACTGTCCGGCATGACCGCATCGTAGGCCACGCGAGCGCCTGACGATGTGCCACTCGGAAGTTTGCCAGGCGGTCGAACTCAAGGAGTTGTCAATTCTCCGACACCTATCGCGTCGCCTGCTGGCTCTGGGGTGACCACGGGGAGCGGCACGATGCGCTCGTGGACGGTTTCGGGCGCCGGGGGATTCGATGCGCCTGACCGTACTCGGCACCGGTACGGCCCGACCAACGGCGGGCACGGCAACATCCGGTCTCCTCGTCAGATCCGGGGCGACCGCGGTGCTGCTCGACTGCGGGACGGGAATTGCCGCTCGGCTCGACCACCACCTGCCCGCGGATGCGCTGACCGCCGTGGTCCTCACCCACCTCCACGCCGACCATGCCCTCGACCTCGCTGCCCTCCGCTACCGGTTCCCGTGGGCGGACGGATCACCCCGCCGGATCCCGCTGCACCTTCCGGCAGGAGGTCGAGCGGCCGTCGTCGCGATGTCGACCGCCATCGCGGAACGACCGGGCTTCATCGAGGAGGCCTTCGAGATCAACGAGTTCGCCGCGGAAGACGAGATCCAGGTCGGCGAGCTGATCGTGCGGACGGCGCCGGCCCAGCACTACGTCACTGCCGCGTCGATCGTCGTGACCAACCCCGCGGGGCGCCGGCTCGTGTACGCCGGGGACACCGGTCCCACCGAGCGCCTGGTTGACCTCGCCCGTGACGCAGATCTCTTCATGGTCGAGGCCACGTTGCTGACGGCCGACGAGGACGATGCGGTGCGCGGTCACCTCACCGCGGACGAGGCGATCGAGATCGCCGGTCGCGCTCGTGCCGACCGCACCCTCCTCGTCCACTACCCTGCCGAGCGACGTGCGGCGCTCGTGGCCGCCTGCGCCGCCGATGGTCGGGGCATCGAAGTCGCCCTCGAGGGCATAACCGTGATCGTGAACGGGTCGGGTGCCGACGGTGGCGCGAACCCGGGGCGCGGGAGGCCGGCCCTCGTGGTCCGTCGCTAGGTCGACTCGAGTTCGGCCGCCGCCCGGCGGCGCAGTTCGAGCGCGCGCGGGCCGTCGCCGAGCAGGTCTGCGGCAGCTCGCCAGAATCCACCCGCCTCGATCGGGGCGCCCATCGCCTGCGCCTCCTCCGCGGCCTGCAGCAACAGTGGAACGGCCCGATCTCGATCGCCGGCAGCCGCCCACTGCAGCGCGACGACGCCGACGCCGACCCGTGGCTCCTGATCGGCGAGAAGCGTCGCCAGGCGGCCATGCAGAACGCGGCGCCGGCTGGCGAGCATGCCAAGGTACGCGACATCGTGGAATAGCGGATGGGCAAACCTGTGACGATCCGGTACGTCGGTGCCGGCCACGAGCCGGGCATCCTGGAGGCGGCCCAGCGTCGCCGGGACGAGCGGCCGCTCGAGCAGGTTCGCGACGACCGCCGTGTCGAACGACATGCCGACCACAGAGGCAACTTCCATCACTTCGCGGCCGTCCGCGTCGAGCGCGTCGATGCGCGCTCCCAGCAACGACCGCAGCGTCAGCGGGAGTGAGTCCCCCGCGTCGGGCCTGACCCGCGCGAGGCGCCCGTCCCGCTCACCCAGCGAGCCGTCATCGAGGCCGGCCCGGACCGTCTCAACGACGAACAGGGGATTTCCCGCGGTTCGGTCGTGGAGGCCGTGCAGGTCGTCGTCGTCGAGGCGGAGTCCGGCAACCTGCTCGACAAGTTCCTGCGTCTCGGGCAGGCCCAGACCGGCCAGATCGATCGGGTCCGGCGACGTCTCGATTGCCCAGGCGGGCACGGCCTCATCACGCGTCGTCGCGACGACCAGAAACGGGCCTTCCAGCCACATGGGGATCAGCTCGGTCATGACCTCGGCGCTCGAGCGATCGATCCAGTGGGCGTCCTCGATCACGATCACCCGGGGCCCGAGCTCATCGCGCAGCCTGGCGGTATAGGCCGCGGCCGCCTCCACCACGCCGGCCCGAACGACCGCCGGGTCGGTCGGAGCGAAGGCCGCCTCCTCCTCCCACCCCGAGAATTCCGCATCGCGGGCGACCGCGGCGATCGCCCCGGCCATGCGCCGTGCTGCGGTCGGATCGACCTCGGGCGTGAACAGCCAACGCCGCGTGAGCGACCCGGAATCGGTGCCGACCTCATCTGCCAGCTGCTGCGCGAGTGCCCTGATGAAACGATAGGGTTCCGCGGTCCCGTACGAGACGTTGTCCACCCACGACCAACGCACCCCGCGGTCACGGGCATAGCCCGCAAGCTCCTCGACGAGTCGTGACTTTCCGACGCCCGCCGGTCCCATGATGAAGAGCGCGCGGCCGTGTCCGGATGCCACCGCGTCATCCAGTGCGGAGGTGAGCGTTGCGAGCTCGCCTGCACGGCCGACCAGGGACCCGTGAGACACGGGCAACCAGGCCGCGCCGACCATCTCTCCCTCGATGGCCATGACGTGCACTTCGTGGGGCTGGCCACGCAGAACGATCTGGCCGCGGTCGTCCACGGCGAGCGGACGGCGGGCCGCATGCACCGTCGCGGCGTCGGCCAGGATCTCCCCGGGTTGCGCAATCTCCTGCAGTCGCGCCGCGGTCACGACCGCGGGACCGGTCAGTGAGACCGCGGGGAGGCCCTCGGTATCGCGGCGCCCGGCGACAACCTCGCCGGTCGCCAGCGTGATCCGCACCTGGAGCGGGTCCACGCCGCCCGTCGCTGGGACGCGACCGAGTGCATCCCGCACGGACAGGGCACAGCGGACGGCGCGCAAGGCGTCGTCTCCGTGGGAACGCGGCGAGCCGAAGACCGCAAAGACCGCGTCCCCGATGAATTTCTCGACCGTCCCGTCGTATCGCCTGATGGCCGCGGCCATCGCCTCGAAGGCAGCGTCGACGCGCTGCTGGACGTCCTCGGCGTCATGCTCTGCGACCAGCCGGACGTAGTCGACAAGGTCGGCGAAGAGTGCCGTGACGATCCGCCGGTCACCGACGATCGCCCTCGGGCCATCGTGCGTCCGATCGATGCGCCGGCCACACTGGGCGCAGTAGCGAGCCGTCGAGCCGACCGTCGACCCGCACGCGGAGCAGTGCATCGGGCCTCCCTCTCCCGCCGCCGGGCTTGCGCCCGGGCGCGCAGTCTACGCCCGTGCCGCGCCAGCGCGATACCGATCGGATCAGGCGATGGTCAGGACCGGCTGACCTGCCGCCTCGGCGGCACGGACGCTCATCCGGGCCGCGACGGTCCTGGCCAGGGCGCTGAGGGCGACCGCTGCCGGACCCGGCTCACGCTGGGCAACAGCCGGGATCCCGACGTCGCCGCCTTGCCGAACCGTGATATCGAGGGGAATGCCGCCCAGGTACTCGAGTCCATGCTCTGTCGCAAATCGCTCGCCACCCCCGCGGCCGAAGATGTCGGTCGCGTCGCCACAGTGCGGGCAGACGAAGGAGGTCATGTTCTCGACGACGCCGATGACCGGTACGCTCATCCGCTTGAACATGGCCAGGGCCTTCGTGACATCCGACAGGGACACCTCCTGCGGCGTCGTGACCAGGACGGACCCGCTGATCGGAACCGCCTGCGCCAGGGTCAACTGGGCATCCGACGTCCCCGGTGGCAGGTCGATCACGAGGTAGTCGAGGTCGCCCCACTCGACGTCGCGCAGGAACTGTTGGATCGCGCCGCCGACCAGTGGCCCGCGCCAGACGATGGGTTGTCCTTCCGGCACGAAGAACTGGATCGAGATGCACTTCACGCCGTGGCGCTCGAGGGGCAGGATCTTGTTGTTCTCGCTGGCCGTCGGCTGGCCCTGGATACCGAGCATCAGGGGGATGTTCGGCCCGGTGATATCGGCATCGAGGAGGCCGACTGTCGCCCCGGACTGGGCCAACGCGACGGCCAGGTTGACGCTGACGGTGGTCTTGCCCACGCCGCCCTTGCCCGAGGCGACGGCGATGATGTTCTTGACGCCGGGGACCAGTTGCTGCGGCTGCGCCGGCGCGGCCCGGCGAACCATGGCACCCCACGTGATGTCGATGGCCGTCGCGCCGATCGGGCCGAGGGCGCCGCGCACGTTCGTCTCGATCTCGTCCTTCAGCGGACAGGCGGGCGTGGTGAGTTCGATCGTGAACGCGACGCTCGAGCCATCGATGCGCAGGTCCTTGATCATGTTCCGACTGATCAGGTCGCCGCCCAGTTCCGGCTCCTCGACAGTACGGAGAGCATCGTTGACCGCGGCTTCGGTGAGCATCGTCATCGTCGAGTCATTCCCTTCGCAGCGTACCGGAACTCCCGGCGCCGACCTTCTGACGGCCGGAACGTCGTAATCGTACCCGCCCGATCGAATCCCGTCGCTTGCGGCTCCCGGGGCCTGCGGCGACTCGGCAGAACCCCGACCGAGCTCGAGTCGCCCGGCACGCGGCTGCTCGCGCGTGTCGGCCACTTGACAGTCCGACGACCCGCTTCGCAGCATTACTTTGACGAGTGCACGATTTTCGGGCTCGTTGGTCGCGTGTGATTCGAAGTTCGAAGCTTGGTCGCCTTGACAGCCCCTCGGCTCCGGTCCTACGATCCGGGCCACCGACCCGGCACGCCAGCGGGGTGCACGCGGCCCATCGGGGACCGGGCCGTGACCGTTCTGGCACTCGATGGACGAATGGAGAACCAGATCCGCGTGTCCGATGTCGACGTTCGCCTCGTCCAGGTGGTCAAGAAATTCGGTGATGCCGTCGCGGTCGACCACGTCGACCTCGAGGTCCGCGACGGGGAATTCTTCAGCCTCCTCGGTCCATCGGGCTGCGGCAAGACGACGACCTTGAGAATGATCGGCGGCTTCGAGGAGCCCACGTCCGGGCTGATCGAACTCCAGGGTCAGGACGTCACCTGGCTCCCGCCGTACAAGCGCAACGTCAACACGGTCTTCCAGAGTTACGCGCTCTTTCCCCACCTGTCCACGTTTGAGAACGTGGCGTTCGGGCTGCGGCGCAAGGGTCTCAAGTCATCCGAGATCGCGGGGCGCGTGACCGAGATGCTCGAGCTGGTCGAGCTGCCCGGGTTCGAGAAGCGCAAGCCCGGACAGATCTCGGGCGGACAGGCCCAACGGGTCGCCCTGGCGCGTGCGCTCATCAACCGGCCCGCCGTCCTCCTTCTCGATGAGCCGCTCGGCGCCCTCGATCTCAAGCTCCGCAAGCAGATGCAGGTCGAGCTCAAGCGGATCCAGCAGGAGGTTGGGATCACCTTCATCTACGTGACCCATGACCAGGAGGAGGCGATGACGATGTCCGATCGAATCGCCGTGATGAACAACGGTCGCTACGAACAACTCGGCGATCCCGAGAGCCTGTATGAGCGGCCTGAGACCCGGTTCGTGGCCGGGTTCCTGGGCGTCAGCAACCTCCTCCCTGCCACGATCGTCGGGACCGACGGTGGCTATGCCGCGTGCCGCCTGGCGAATGATCAGACGGTCCGGGTCCCGGCCGCACTGACCCGGGGGGCACAGCGCGTCGACGTCGGGATTCGACCCGAAAAGATTCGACTCAGTGCCCCGGGTGAAAGCACCGGCGGGCAGGAGAATCGGATGTCGGGCACCATTCGCGATGCGTCGTATATCGGCGTGAGCACGCAATACATCGTCGAGGCGCGGGGCGGGACCCGCGTCACCGTCTACGAGCAGAACGTCGAACGCGCGACCCGGGACGAGCTCTGGCAGGTCGGCACGGACGTCGACCTGACCTGGCTCCCGGATCATTCGTTCGTTGTCGAAGCGGCCAAGCCCGGGGAATGAGAGGAGCACCATGATCGAGCGAGCAATGGGAATCGGCGGCACAGCCCTCACGCGTCGGACCTTCCTCCGGGGATCGGCCCTGGCCGGCACGGGAGCGTTCATCGCCGCCTGCACCGGGGGCTCTACACCGGCGCCCGCCTCAGATGCGGCCCCGACTCCGAAGACGGTCACCGGGCCGCTCAAGTTCGCCAACTGGACCGCGTATGTCGACCTGGCCGGCGCGGCCTACGATGCGGGCGTGTACGAGCCCGGCTCGTCGCCGACGCTCGAGTCGTTCAAGACCGAGTACGGCGTCGAGGTCGACTATGAAGAGAAGATCGACGGGAACAGCTCGTTCGTCGAGACGATCAAACCCGCACTCGTGGGTGGCCTCGCAACCGGCTGGGACCTGATCATCCTGACCGATTGGATGGCCTCGAAGCTGGTCGATAGTGGCTGGACCGAGAAGATCGACCAGGACAACGTCCCGAACTGCACGGCGAACCTGCGCGACGCGCTGCGCAATGCCGCCTGGGACCCGAACAACGACTACCACTACCCGTGGCAGTCGGGCATGACCGGGATCGGCTACAACGCCACGGCGTTCAGCGACAACGGGCTGACGGCGCCGACCAAGCTGGCCGACCTGTGGAGCGTCCCACCCGACAAGCTGACGTTCCTCGACGAGGCGCGCGACACGTTCGGCCTGACCCTCCTGAAGCTCGGGATCGAGCCCGATCCGGCCAAGGTCACCGCGGACGACCTTCAGAAGGTCGCCGACGACATCCAGCCGCTCGTGGATGGAGGCCTCCGGTTCACGGGGAACTCGTACCTCCAGGACTTCGGGCAGAAGAAGGTCTGGGCCGCGTACGTCTGGTCGGGCGACCTCGCGTCGTCTGCCGGTGAGGACGACTTCTTCGTCTTCCCTGAAGAGGGCACGATGATCTGGACCGACGACATGCTCATCCCCAAGGGCGCGGCCAACAAGTACACGGCGGAGCTGATGATGAACTACGTCTACGACGTGGCGATCGCAGCCCAGATCGCGGCATACGTGTATTACGTCTCCCCGGTCAAGGGCACCGCCGAAGCGATCCTGGAGCTCGATCCCGACGCCGCGAGCAACGATCTGCTCTTTCCGGGCGACGAGATCGTCGCCAAGCAACGCAACTTCCAGTCGCTCTCGACGGAGCTCGAGGACAAGATGAACGAGCTCTTCGCGACCCTGTCCGGCCTGTAGACCGACGACGAGCTCGAACGGATGGCCACCGTCACTGGCGCAGCACCCCAACCGGGTCTGCGCCAGCTGATCGGTCGGGCCGTCCCGTATCTGCTGCTGGCGCCGGGAATCGCCTGGCTCATCCTGTTCTACGCGATTCCCAGCCTGCAGATGTTCCTGTACTCGGTGTCGACCGGATCCCTCGAGGAGGGGTTCGTCCTGTCGTTCACGCCTGACGCGTACGTCAAGGGCATCACGCAGTTCCGGACGCAGTTTGGCAATTCGCTCCTGTACGGCGGAACTGCGACCGTCCTGACGATCATCATCGGATTCCCGGTCGCCTATACGATCGCGTTCCGCGGCGGGCGCTACAGGAACCTGATCCTGTTCATGGTCATCGCACCGTTCTTCACGAGCTTCCTGATCCGCACGATCAGCTGGAAGATCCTGCTGGGCGATGAAGGCCCGTTGCTCGGCCCGCTGAAGCACACGATCGGGATCCTGCCTGGTACGTTCACGCTCACCGGGACGCCGGTCGCCGTCGTCGCCGGGCTGACCTACAACTTCCTCCCATTCATGATCCTGCCGCTGTACGTGGCGCTGGAAAAGATCGATGTTCGCCTCATCGAGGCGGCCCAGGATCTCTACGCGACTCGCTGGGGTGCCTTCCGGCGAGTGACCCTGCCGCTGGCGCTCCCCGGCGTCTTCGCCGGATCGATCCTGGTGGCCATCCCGGCGATGGGCGACTTCGTCAACGCCGAACTGCTGGGCAGCCCGCAGACGCGGATGATCGGCAACGTCATCCAGAATCGGTTCCTCATCCAGAACGACTACCCGGTCGCGGCCGCGCTGTCGTTCATCCTGATGTTCGGGATCCTGGCCGCCGTCACGATCTACGCCCGGTTCCTGGGCACCGAGCGGTTGACCGGGTAGCGCGATGGCGTCAGCTGCCACTTCCACGTCTCGCGGCAGGCCAGAGGGTTCCCTCGGCGACCGGATCGGCCGTCGGGTCGGCCACCTCGCGCTCCCGGTATTCACCAGCCTGGCGATCTTCTACCTGCTGATCCCGATCATCGTGATGATCGTGTTCAGCTTCAACAAGCCGTCGGGCAAGTTCAACTACACCTGGAACGAGTTCTCGATCGACGGCTGGCTGCATCCGCTCGATTGGCCCGGACTGCCTGAATCGCTCCTCGCCAGCCTCGGCGTCGCCCTGCTCGCCACGGTGATCGCCACGGCGCTGGGAACGCTCATCGGCCTGGCCCTCACGCGCTACGCCTTCCGCGGCCGCGGGCTCCTGAACGGCGTCATCTTCCTGCCGATGGCGACCCCGGAGCTGGTCCTCGGCGCGAGCCTGCTGACGCTGTTCGTGGCCACCGCGCTGCCGCCCCTGCGGGGCAATGTTCCGACCCTGTACCCCACCGGATTCTCCACGATCCTGATCGCCCACGTGATGTTCAACATCAGCTACGTCGTCGTCACGGTGAAGGCCCGCCTCGCCGGGTTCGATCGCCGACTCGAGGAAGCGGCGATGGACCTCGGCGCCAACGAGTGGGTCACCTTCTGGAAAGTGACGTTCCCGCTCATCCTTCCGGGCGTCGTTGCCGCGGCGCTTCTCGCGTTCGCCCTCTCGATCGATGACTTCATCATCACGAGCTTCGTGTCGGGCACGCAGAACACGTTCCCGATCTGGGTCTACTCCATCATCCGGAACGCGCTGCCGGTCCAGATCAACGTGATCGGCTCGATCATCTTCCTCGTCGCCGTCGGCTACGTCAGCCTGACCACCATCCGCAGCGCACACGCACAGCGGTGACGCTCCCCGACTCCTCGGTGGTCCCCGCGGTGTGGAGCCGGATCACCAACCTCACCGTCGATCGGGGCGATGGATCGTGGCTCACCACGACCGACGGCGAGCGCTATCTCGACTACAGCTCGGGGATCGGCGTCACCAATACCGGTCATGCCCACCCGCGCGTGGCCGCCGCGGTCGCCGCCCAGGCAGCAAAACTCCTTCACGGCCAGCAGAACATCATGTTCCACGAGCCGGGGCTTCGCCTGTACGAGCGCCTGGCCGGGATCCTGCCCGGCGGTCCGTGGCAGGCCTTCCTGTCCAATTCCGGGGCGGAGGCGGTCGAGGCGGCCGTGAAGCTGGCGCGCGTGGCGACGGGACGTCCGGTGATCATCGCGTTTCGTGGCGGGTTCCACGGGCGCACGGCGCAGACGATGGCGCTGACAACGGCCAAGGACGTGTACCGGGCGGCCTTCGAGCCGCTCCCGGGGTCCGTCTACCACACGCCGTTCCCGTACTGCTATCGCGCAGCCGGCGGGGCTCATGCCCCGGACGCCGGCTGTACCTGTGACTGGGAAGCGCAGCTGGACCTGCTGTTCCACCAGGTCATCTACCCGGACCGCGTCGCAGCGATCATCGTGGAGCCCGTCCTGGGAGAGGGTGGCTACATCGTCCCCTCCCCGACGTTCCTCCCGCGGCTCCGCGAGATCACGCGACGGCACGGGATCCTGCTCATCGCCGACGAGGTCCAGACCGGGTTCGGGCGGACCGGCGAGATGTTCGCCGTCCGTCACTGGGATGTCGAGCCGGACATCCTGGTCATGGCCAAGGGCATCGCGTCCGGGCTGCCGCTGTCGGGGATCCTCGCGCGCCGCGAGCTCTTCGATGCCTGGAAGCCGGGGACCCACGGCGGCACGTATGGGGGGAACGTCGTGTCCTGCGCAGCGGCACTGGCGACCCTCGACGTCATCGAGGACGAGGGACTCGTGGCGAATGCCCGTGCGCGAGGCGCCCAGCTGGCGGGCGGTCTGCGCGAGCTCGCCGCCGACTACCCGGTGATCGGGGACGTTCGCGGCCTCGGCTGCATGGTCGCGATGGAGTTCGTTCAGCCCGGCGTCGGCGACGGGCGCACGCCCGATCCGGAGCTTGCCAGGGCGGTGATTGCCGGCGCCCTTGAGCGCAACGTGATCGTCCTGTCGGCCGGATCCTACGGCAACGTGGCGCGGATCATCCCGCCGCTCGTCACGACGGCCGCCGAGGTCGATCACGCGCTCGCCGTCCTCGAGGACAGCCTGCGCGCCGCGACGGCTTGAGTGGGGCCGGGACGGCGAAGGCGATGGCGGACGATGGGCTGACGCCAGAGGAACGTTCCCGGCTTGATCGTTTCGCGGGCGCATTCGATCGGATGAGCGCGAGCGAGTACGCGCTGTTCGCCGTGGACGGACGCGACGCAAGCACGCGCGAGGCCGTTCGGGCGGCGAGCGCGATGCTCGGCCACGGAGCGCGGGACGTCGCGGTGCGATCGGCCGTCGTGGCGTTCAGCGAGGCGGCGGCCCAGGCCTACGATCGGCGCCTGAACATCCCCAACGCGTTCATGCTCTACCAGGTGTTGCCGGGACTTCCCGACGATCGGGTCCGCTTCTTCGCATCGCTCGAACGCGCGGTCGTCGGCCTCATCCTCTGGGACGCCCTCGACGACGCGCACCTTGGCGCGCTCCTCGGTCCGTGGGCGGAGACGGTCGAGCGCGCCGGGATCGGATGAGCGCTTACCGCGGGCCCGAACCGATCTCGCCCGACCGCCTCGAGATCCTGCCCGCCACCACGGATCGCTGGCCCGACGTGGTCGCGCTCCTCGGTGGAGACGGCGACCGCGGCTGTTGGTGCCAGGCCTGGCGCGGCTCGGACTCGCCGCTGGGGCGGGGCGACCCGGCCCGGAACCAGATGCTCCTGCGATCCCAGCTGGCGAACGACGACTTCGCGCCCGGGCTGATCGCCTATCTCGACGGCGAGCCGGTCGGGTGGTGCGGCCTTGGTCCACGGACGGCGATGCCCCGGCTGGTCCGCTCGCGGACGATCCCGTCCGTCGACGACCTTCCGGTCTGGTCGATCGGGTGCTTCCGGATCCGCGTCGGCTACCGGCGCCGGGGCGTCGCGCGGGCACTCCTGGCCGGTGCCGTGGAGTACGCCCGGCAGATGGCCGCGCCCGCCGTCGAGGCATATCCCATCGATGCGGAGGGGGCGCGCGTCGACGTCGGGTTCGGGTTCGTCGGCTTCACCTCGACATTCGAGGCGGCCGGGTTCCGACGGGTCGTGGTCACGGACGCGCACAGCGCCGGGCGGGTGCGCTGGCTCATGCGACTCGATCTCACGAGCTGATCCGGGGCTCAGCCGCGCAGGTGGTCGAGGGTCGCCTCGTGGATGAGCCCGTTCGACGTGACGAAGCCCGGACCTTCGAGCGACCGCCGGCCCTCGACATCGGTCACCCGACCGCCGGCCTCCTCGACGATGAGCATCGGCGCCGCGATGTCCCAGGGCGAGAGGCCCACCTCGACCATCGCCTCGGCGGCCCCTTCGGCCACGAGCGTGTACCCCCAGAAGTCACCGAAGCCGCGATCGCGCCAGGCCGCGTCCAGCCAGCGGGTAAACCCGGGGACCAGGGGCGAGGCCAGCAGGTCGCGGGCCGAGCCGTACACAACCTGCGCGTCCGCCAACTCCGCAACTGCCGAGACCTGCAGGCGACGCGGCGCAGCCGTGCCGGGTGCGCCCACCGACCAGGCTCCCCCGCCCCGCCAGCCATACCAGCGCTCGCCGAGCGCCGGTGCCGAGATCACGGCCGCCTGGAGCTCCCCGGCCCGTTCCACGGCGATCAGGGTCGCGAAGTGGGGCACTCCGCGCATGAAGTTGTGGGTCCCGTCGATCGGATCGATGTACCAGCGGACGTCGGCGCTGCCCGCCTCGGTCCCGTACTCCTCGCCGACCAGGCCGTGATCTGGATGGGCCGCGGAGATCCGTTCGCGAATCACCTGCTCGGCGGCCCGATCGGCCTCGGTCACCCACGAACGGTCCGGTTTCTGGTTCATCACCATGTCGCGCCGGAAGTGGCGGAGCGCGACGACGTCGGTCTCGTCGCAGATTGCCAGCGCAAGATCCACCCAGCCGCGCAGTTCGTCCGCCGAGCCGTCCCTCAGCGACGCACTCCACTCGGGTCCGTAGGCGTCGCCAGACTTCATGAGCGGATCCTGGTTCCTTCCGGGTCGTAGAGCGGCTCACGGGCGACCTCGAATCCGATCCATTCGCCGAAGATATCGATCTCGCCGCGGGTGCCGATCGCCGCCCCGTCGGGCGGCAGGTACGCGTAGGCGATGGACCGCTCGACCGCGAAGCCGTAGCCCCCACTCGTGACGCGTCCGACGATCGCGCCCTCGACCCGGACCGGTTCGTTGCCGAGTGCGACCGAACGTGGATCGTCCAGGACGAGGCCGCGCAGGCGTTTGCGCGGACCGGCCGCCTTCGCGGCCATCAGCGCGTCCCGGCCGATGAAGTCGGTCCCCTTGTCGAGCGCCACCGCAAACCCGAGGCCCGCCTCGTAGGGGGTTTCCTCGGGCGTGATGTCGCTGGACCAGACGCGGTAGCCCTTCTCCAGGCGCAGGGCATCGATGGCGCGGTAGCCGGCGGCGGTGAGGCCGTGGGGCCGACCGGCCTCCCAGAGGCGGGCCCAGAGCGCTCGGCCGTACTCCGCGGGCGGGTAGAGTTCCCAGCCCTGCTCGCCGACGTAGGTCACGCGCAACGCGAGGACCGGGATCTCGCCGATCGTGATCTCGCGGGCGGTCATGTAGGGGAAGCCGGCATCGGACACGTCGTCCCTGGTGAGCGGCCCGAGGATGTCCCTCGCGCGCGGTCCCCACAGACCGAAACAGGCCCGGGCAGACGTCGCGTCACGGATGTCGACCGAGCCGTCATCAGGCCGGTGCTTGCGGATCCACCCGAGATCGTGGTTGCCGAAGGCCGTCCCGGTGACGATCAGGAAGCGATCTTCGGCGAGCCGCGTGACCGTGAAGTCGCACTCGATCCCGCCCCGCTGGTTCAGCATCTGCGTGTACACGATGCTGCCCACCCCTCGATCGATGTCGTTGGCGCACAGACGCTGGAGGAACGCAACGGCTCCACGGCCGTCCACCTCGATCTTGGCGAAGCTCGATTCATCGAACAGTCCGGCGGCCTTCCGTGTGGCCAGGGCTTCGGCACCGATCGCCGGGCTCCAGTGCTCGCCGGCCCAACCGCGCGGGCGGACGGCCTCGAGCGTCGCCCGATCCGAGACGCCCGCGCCGTCCTCGTTCGGGGTGAACCAGTTGGGCCGTTCCCACATCGACTTCTCACCGAACACGGCGCCCAGCGCCGCGACCGCGTCGTATGCCGGCGACAGCCGGAGCGGCCGCGCGGCCTCCCGCTCCTCATTCGGGTAGTGGATGTCATAGTAGGTCGCGTAGTTCTCGAAGGTCCGTGCCAAGGTGAGCTTCTGGCTGCGGTACTGGCTCCCGAACCGCCGGATGTCCATCTTCCAGAGGTCGAGCTCCGCCTCCCCATCCACGATCCAGTGCGCCATCTGCTGGCCGATGCCGCCGGTTCCGGCGATCCCATGAGCACAGAAACCGGCTGCCACGAAGAACCCACGGACCTCACTCTCGCCGAGGATGAAGTCGTTGTCCGGCGTGAATCCTTCCGGCCCGTTGATCATCCGGGTCACGCCGGCGTCGGCGATGGATGGAACCCGACGGATCGCCCCTTCCATGATCGCCTCGAACCGCGGCCAGTCCGGATCGAGCAGCCGGTGGTTGAAGTCGGCGGGGATACCGTCGAGGGACCACGGCTGCGGGTCGCGCTCGTAGCCGCCCATGCACAGCCCGCCGACTTCCTCGCGGAAGTAGCACAGGTTGTCGGGATCGCGCATCGTCGGCAGTCCGGAGTGGACGCCGTCGATCGTGTGGGTGAACAGGTACTGGTGGGCCATCGGGATGATCGGCACCGTCACGCCGGCCATGCGGCCGATCTCCGGGGCAAACATCCCGCCCGCGTTGACGACGACGTCGGCCGCGATGGTGGACCGCTCGCCGCGATGTTCCACCTCGACGCCGCTGACCCGACCCCGCCCCACGTTCACGCCCACGACCCTTGTGTGCTGGCGGATCTGCGCGCCGCGCGAACGCGCGCCAGCGGCAAGCGCCTGGGCGAGGCCGGATGGATCGAGCCAGCCGTCCGTCGGAAGCCACACGGCACCGAGGACACCGTCGGTGGTCATCAGCGGGAAGCGATCCTGCGCTTCCCGCGCGGAGATCAACTCGAGGGGCAGCCCGAATGTCTTCGCCCAGCCCGCCTGGCGCTGCAACTCCTCGTAGCGTGCCCGGCTCGATGCCAGTCGCAGTGAACCGACCTCGTGCCACGACACGTCCACGCCCGTCTCGGCGCTGAGGCGCCGGTACAGGTCGGCGCCGTACATCATCATCCGCGTCAGCGTCGTCGTGGAGCGCAACTGACCCACGAGGCCGGCGGAGTGGAAGGTCGAACCGGAGGTCAGCTCGGCGCGGTCGACCAGGATGATGTCGGTCCAGCCGAGTTCCGCGAGGTGGTAGGCGATCGACGTCCCACCGACGCCTCCGCCGATGATGACGGCCCTGGCGTGTTCGACCACGTGGTTGACGTTCCTTTCCGCTTCGAGGGATCGACCGACTCCGGAGCCCGAACCGACTCGCGCAGGGTAGCGGGTCACGAACCCGGCGCGCTCGACCTCCCGTGGGTCAGTGGCAGGTCGCCGACCCGTGATCGCTGAATGACCCGTCGACGCTGATGAATTGCCAGTCGTACGACGCCTGGTGGAGCGTCATCTTGAGGACACCGTGGGCGAGCGATGAGCGGATGACGCTGTTGGCCACCGGCGCCTCGAACGCCCGGAGTGGCGCCCCTCCGGTTCCAACGACGAACTCACGGATCCCGTCTGTGGCCGGCCGGCCGTCGGGATCCTGGGGCGCGAAACGCTCGTAGTCGTGATCGTGGCCGTTGATCACAACATCGACCCCGGCGGCGTAGAGCACCTGCCAGAACGGATCGACGTCCCTGTCGTTACCGTGGAAGCCAGAGCTGAAGCGGGGGTGATGCCAGATCGCCACCGTGCAGCGCGTTCGAGAGGCCGCCAGCTCCGCCGCCAGCCACGTGCCCTGCGGCGATTCCGGCCCGCATCCGCCGATGTCGCCACAGTTCGAATCGAGAACGATCACGTCCCAGCCGCCCAGCTCGGTGGCATGCCAGCTTGCGTCCGCTGGGCCGGCGCGCGACCCGAACGCGTCGCGGTATCCGGCGAGGCCCTTGGTCCGATGGTCGTGATTACCGGCCGACGGCAGAGTTCGCGCGAGGTGCCGGCCCCACGACGGCGCGTAGCAGTCTCGATACTCATCCGCCGTCCCCGAATCGTAGGCATTGTCCCCGGCCGTGAAGACGGTGCCGTCGATCCCGTCGAGCAGGTTGGCGGTCGCCTCGTCCGCGTCGCCGCTGCAGGTGGCGATGTCGCCCGCGCCCACCAGGGTGACCGTCGGGGGCGTGGTCGCCACCGGCGAACCGGTGACGGTCGGGTGGGTCGTCGGAGTCGTTGACGGGATCGCGGTCGAAGCCGGGCCGCTCGGGTCCGGGACGCCCGCGTCGCGGAAGACGCCAAGGCCGGCAGCCGCACCGACGAGGAGCACGAGGGTCCCGAGGAACACGATGGGTAGCAGCAGCGCAGATTGAACGGGCCGCCGTGGGTTGGGTTCCATGTGCCGAAAGCGTAGCGGGCCTGGCGGTGGAGCGCGGGCGACGGCTCGTCGACCTCTCCCGCCCCCTTCTCTCGACAGGCGTTCGCACTCCGGCGATCATGCCGGGCATGCCGCACAACCTTGCGAGACGGGGCACCTGGTGACCACGATCGAGGAGGTCGTGGCCGCCGTGGGGGACTGGGCCGGTCGCTCGGTGGGAATTCAGCCGCTGCCGGGTGGCCTGACCAATCGCAACTACATCGTGACCGTTGACGGCGAGCGAACGGTCATCCGAATTCCCGGTGCGGAGTCGGAGCTCCTCGCGATCGACCGGACGAACGAGGCGCAGAACACGCGCGGCGCGGCGGAGACCGGCGCAGGAGCTCCGGTCCTGCATGAGCTCCCGCAATTCGGCGTCCTCGTGCTCGGATTCATCGATGGACGGACGATGTCGAACGAAGCCTTTGCCGCCCCCGGAATGCCGGCACGTGTCGCCGCCGTGCTTCGCCGGCTGCACGCCGGCCCGCGATTCCTCCACGACTTCGACATGTTCCGACTCGTTGAGCGGTATCTCGGGGTCGTTGACGAGCGGGCCATCAGGATCCCGGATTGGTACCGGGATGCCCTGCCGGCCGTCGCCAGGATCGAGGCTGCGATGGCCGCCCGGCCGCTGGCGACCGTCCCGTGCCACAACGACCTGCTGGCCGAGAACTACATCGACGACGGGACGGACCTGCGGATCATCGACTACGAGTACAGCGGCAACAACGACCCGACGTTCGAGCTCGGCAACACGTGCCAGGAGCTCGGCTGGGACGAGGCTCGGGTGCGTCAGCTGTGCGCCGCATACTTCGGAGAGGCCACGCCGGCACTGGTGGCCCGGATGCGCCTCAACATGATCATGTCGGACGTGGGCTGGACGCTGTGGGCGGCGATCCAGGCCCGGATCAGCCCGATCGAGTACGACTTCTGGGGCTGGGCCGAGGAGCGCTGGGCGCGGGCGACCGCGATGCTCGATGGCCCCGACTTCGGGGATTGGCTGCGCGACGTCCAGGGCTGAGGCGCCGAGGACGGCGGCTCAGCCCTGCGCCCAGGACGGCAAGCGGCCCGGTCGGCGCTGCCGACCGGGCCGCTCGAACGCTCACCTGAGCCGTTGGATCACTCCGGCGGGATCTCCTTGAACGCATACCCGACGTTGATGCCGCTCGACCGTCGGACGTAGACCGTCACGAGATACCAGCCGAGCGAGAGGAGCAGGACGCCACCCACGATCCAGTAGGCGAGGTCGCTGGTGAGCCCGAGCGTGTCGTTGGTCATGAACGCCAACAGGAACAGCGCGCCGGCGATGGCACCGATGACACCGACGACGGTGACCAGCGGGAAGCCGCCGATCTTGTACGCGGCTCCCGGCGACGCCTCGTAGAGCGCCTTTGCCCGGAAGGGCAGGAGGGCGCCGGCAATGGCCGTCCCGACGAACACGTACCCGCAGGCGAACGTCACGCCGAGGGTCAGCGAGGCCCACGAGGTGGACTCGCCGTCGGCGCCCTGGAGGGCAAAGTTGTTGTACAGGTAGATGACCGGGAGGCTCGCGACGAAGTAGATGACGTGCGCGTTGACCGGCGTGTGGAAACGCTCGGACACGCGGCTGACCATCTCGGGGAGCATCCGGTCGAGGGACATCGCGACCATGACCCGGGTCATGCCGATGTAGCAGTTGTGGACGATCTGGTGGCCGTTGAGGATGAACCCGGCGGCGATGACGATCGTCACGATGGGGTTGTTCGCGATCGCGGTCGCGATGATGTTCGGCCAGAGGTACGAACCGGCGAGCGATGCCTCACCGACACCGTACCAGTAACCGGACCCGGCCACGTAGAGGAACTCGGTTCCGACCGAGTTCTCCAGCACGAGCGCGAGCACGGCGAGCAGGGTCCCGGTCAGGAGCAGGGCACCCACGATGATGAACACCTGGCTGCGGAACGAACCGGCCGACTTGATCTCACCGTTCTGCTGGGACGAGTAGGTCGCCCACTGGAGCGACGTCCACGCGATCGGTGCGATGAGCAACGTCGCGAGGAGGCTGAACGCGGGGTTGAGGTTGACCTCGGCGGCCAGCGCGGCTGCCGTTGCGTCCGCCGTGAAGGTCCCCGAACCGCCGATGGCGGCCGAGAACGAATCGAGACGGCCCGCCACGTCAGCCGTGGTCGTCGTCGCGAGGACCACGAGCATCGTGCCGAACGACAGGAGGATCGAGATCCACATGACGCGCTGGACACGGACGTAGTTCTTGAATCCCGAGATGAGGATCAGCATCGCGATGAGCGCATTGGCCACGCTCGTGACGAGGATCCCCTCCACGCTCGCGAACCACGCCGCGATATCGACCAGTCCGGAACTCCCGGTCGCCGCTCCCAATCCGAGGAAGAGCGGGGCGAATCCCAGCGTGGACAACAGCCAGCCGGACAGGGCGACCCACTGCAGGATCCAGATCACGAACCCGGAGAAGACCAGGGTGAACCCGATCCCTCCGCCGAGCACGCGGCTCTGGAAGACGTAGTCGCCTCCCGATCTCGGCAATGCCGTGGACAGCCAGACATAGGCCAGGGCGATCGGAATCTCGAGGACCATCGCGAGGAGGATCCCCCAGACCAGTTGCCCGCCCGGGAGCGCGCCCGGCGCCCACAGGTACGTCCACGGGAAGATGAGACCCATCGTCAGGACGTTGTAGAAAAACGCCGACGAGGGGGACATGACTCGCACGAGTCCCGAAGACTTCCGGACGAAGACCTCCGGGGTCGCCGCAATCGTCGCCATCCGTTGCACCTCTTAGCACGAACGTGGCCGGCGTCGCATGACGCCGGGATCGTCGAGCGGCACCCTCCGTACCGCTACCCGCTCAGTCCTCCGATGCCACCTCCTCGCGTTCCATCCCTTCGACGGTCCGGACTCCACCGGGCCATCGATCCCTCCTATCCGGCCGTCATCTGATAGCTCGTCACCCGGCCGTCGGCAATCGTGATCAGACAACCGCGCAGGACACCTTCGCCGTACTCGCTGCCCGGGTTGACGACCAGCGTCCGCCCGACCTTCGCGGCTGCCTGCGATTCGTGGATGTGTCCGTGCAACCCCAGCATCGGCTGGAGACGCTCCTCCGCCTCTCTCACGGACGTGCTGCCGGCCCCGTACAGGACCGGTTGGCCGCCCACCACGACCTGCGACGGTGGGTCCGTGTTCGTATCGAGCATCGGACAGGTGTCAAGGGTCGAATCGATGGGAGGGGCGTGGAAGTTGAAGATGGTGTGTCTGAAGTCCGTGATCCCGGCCGTCAGCCGTTCGATCATCGCCGCGAGCTCCTCCTCCGGAGCCTCGCGTGGCGTGTTCCAGGGCGTCGGGTTGACATACGGCAGGCTGATCATCTGGTGTCGATCGTCGAGGTCGACCGTGCGCCCCTCGGATGCCACGAACGCCTTCGTGCCCGAGCGGTCCATGACGGCCATCACCTCGGTCAGGTCGTCATTGCCACCCGTGGCATAGCAGCGCACGCCAGTTCCGGCGAGCTTCGTCTCGGCCAGATCGATCCAGGACTCGAGCCGCTGAATGGCCAGGTCCCGGAAGAGGGCCTCAACCCGCTCGGTGTCACCCTGGACCTCGCGATATTCGTCCTGGTCCATGATCGTGTGGTACATCCCGAGAAAGCCGATCCGATCACGCGCGGCGTCCAGCTCGGCATCGCCTTCGATCGCCTCGACTCGCCCATGAATCGTCGCCCGGTAGCGCCCCGGACCCTCACGGATGATCGGGATCGTCACCTTGCCCATGACATCGCCACCCATGACGAGGACGTCCGCCTCGTAGAACTTGGCGGCGTTGAGGAACTTGCGCCACGTTCGCTCGGAACCGTGGACATCGGTGGCATAGAAGATCCGCGTCCCCTTCGCCTTCTCGCGGCCCGCAAAGAAGCGCACCTCGCCCTGCCCGCCTCAGCCGCGCATCCGGTCGCCCGAGGGGTCGACCAGTACGTCCGCGGTGATGACCGCCGGGATCCGCTCCTCGAACATGTCCACCTCGATCTCCGTGCCCTCCGCCAGGTTCGTCGGAAGATACACGTAGCCGACGGTGCGATTCACGCTGAATCCATAGGCCGCACTGCGCAGGCGCCCCGTGACCGCGCCGGCCACGCGAACCGCCTCGCCGCCGTAGATCGGGAGATAACGATCGTCGGCGCCGATGACGACCGTGCGGATCCGGCTCGTCGGGGGCGCGCCGTCGCGACGAGCCAGGAGCGCCTCGCGACCGATGAACTCGGGCTTCGAGAGCGCGACGAACGGCAACATCCCCGCCTCCAGCGGGCTGTCGAGCATGGTCAGGTCGGTGCCGTAGTAGCGATAGCCCTTCTCCATCCGCAGCGAGTCGAGCGCGCGGTAGCCCACGGGCGCCAGACCGTGGGGATCGCCCGCTTCGACCAGTCGGTCCCAGGCGTTGATCGCCCGCGATCGGTCCGCGTAGAGCTCCCAACCGAGTTCGCCCGCGTAACTGATGCGCTGTGCGAGGACGCTCGCGCCGCCCACCTCGATCCGCGCCGCCCGTCGCAGCGGGATGGCCGCGTCCGATACGTCGTCTCGCGAGGCCCCGGCCAGGACCGCACGCGCTGCCGGACCCCACAGCCCGAAGCAGGCAATGGCGTCGCTCTCGTCGGTCAGGGTCACGTCCTCGCCGTGGGCCTGATGGAGACGCAACCACCCGAGATCGCCGGCAACATACCCGGCCCCCGTCACCACCCGGAACGATTCAGTTGCCAGTCGGGTCACCGTGACATCGGCAACGATCCCTGCGCGCCCGTCGAGGAACTGGGTGTACGTCACGGCGCCGACGGGTCGATCCATGCGACCGGCGGCCACCCGCTCGAGCAGCGCCAGCGCATCCGGCCCCTCCACGAGGATCTTCCCGAACGACGACAGGTCGATGAGGCCCACCCGCTCGCGCACGGCGCGGTGCTCCGCAGCGACCCGGTCCAGCCACGGCGGTCGCGTCCAGCCGTACGCACGCTGGTCCGCGCCGGCGCGGCGCCATGTCCGTCCGGGCTCGAACAGGTCGGGCCGCTCCCAGCCGTGCTTGGTCCCGAAGACCGCCCCAGCGTCCTGGAGCCGTGTGTGAACGGCGCTCAGCCGCCGCGGTCGGCCGTCCTCGTCGGCGTCGTACGGATACCGGAGCAGGTAGTAGTAGCGATACGCCTCGCGTCCGCCGGCCGCGGCGAATCCCGGGTCCCGGTAGACGTCCCCGAACCGCCACGCGCGATAGGCATGAACGTCGAGGTCGGGGTCGCCCGAGGTCATCCACTCGGCCATGACCCGACCGATGCCGCCGGCGCCGCCGAAGCCGTTGAGCGAGAGGCCGGCCGCTATCCAGAACCCGTGCCGGCCGGGCATCGGGCCCAACAGCGGGTTGGCATCGGGGGTCATCGCGTCCGGATGGTTCACGAGGCGGACGACCTCGGCGTCGGCGAGAAAGGGGAAGCGTCGGACCGCACCGTCCATGAGCGGCTCAAACCGGGTCGTGTCGGCCTGGAGCGATTGCGCGGAGTGGTCCCACGGAACGCCGTCGATCCAGCGGGCATGCGGCTCGGCCTCGTATCCACCGAACAGCACGCCACCTGCCTCCGACTTGCCGTAGACGAGGTTGTCGGGATCGCGAAAGCAGGGCATGTCGTGCGGAAGCTCCGACCCCGGGACGGCTTTCAGGGCGATGTGCTGATGATCCACGGGAGTGGACGGAACGAAGGCGCCGACCATCGCAGCCACGCGCGGGGCCCAGATCCCGGCAGCGTTCACGACGGTCTCGGTGGCGATCCGGCCATGGTCCGTGATGACCGCGCTGACCGCACCGCGCGCGTCGAGGTCGATCCCCGTGACGCGGACGCCCGTCCGGATGGTGACGCCGAGCGCCTTCGCGGCGTCGGCCACCGCGTGGGTTGTCCGGTGCGGGTCAAGGTGCCCATCCCCGCCCAGGTGGACGGCTCCGTACAGCTGATCGGGCGACGCGGCCGGCATCAGTGCCCGGGCCTCGTCGGCCGAAATGACTTCCGCCTCGAGCCCGATCCCGCGCGCCCGGCTGACGCCGCGCTGGAGCTCGCGCAATTGGTCTCGACTGGAGGCGAAACGAAGGCTTCCGACGGTCTCGAACACGCCGAGTTCCTGGTACAGCTCGATGCTGTAGCGCCGGAATCGCATCATCGTGCCCGACGGGTTGAACATCGTCACCAGGCCCGCCGCCTGACACGTGGACCCACTCGTCAGCGCGCCCTTGTCCAGGAGGAGGATCTCGCGCCAGCCGGCGCGGGCCAGGTGGAGCGCGATGCTGCAACCGGTGATCCCGCCACCGATGACCACCACCCGCGCCTGGTCCAACTGGTCTTCCTCCGTTCATTCCCGCAGCGACGCCCAGGACCGCCCGGCCGGCCACACGCCCTCAGAAGGCTAGGCTGCCGTGAGGCCATCCACAAGGCGGTCGCGCAACACCCTGTGCATGCGGGCCCCGCGCACGCCTTTACAATGGCGCCCGTCCACTTCGCCGCGGAGTCCCCATCCAGCGATGTCCGCCGCCGGAACGCCCCATGGAACTGCCGATCGCGCTGCACTCGAGGCCGAGGTTCGCCGCCTGGTCGCCGAGGCCGAGGCGGTCGGCGCTCCGATGCGCGTTCTCGGTTCCCTGGGCGTGTCGATTCACTGCCCGGCAACCGCCCACCTCCTGCGGTCATTCAAGCGAACGTACTCGGACATCGACCTCGCTGCCTATCGCCGGAACGCGCGAGAGGTGACCCGGGTCCTCGCCGCGTCGGGGTACGTCGAGGATCGTCAGCTGGCGATCGATTCCGAAGGGCGTCGTGGCCTGTACGACCACCCGTCCAACGGAACGCACGTCGATGTCTTCTTCGATGTCCTCGAGTTCTGCCACCCGATTGTCCTTGCCGGGCGTCTCGAGCGAGACTCCCCGACGCTGCCGGTCGCCGACCTCCTCCTTTCGAAGTTGCAGATCGTGAAGATCAACGAGAAGGACGTCATCGACGCGATCCTCCTCATCCTCGAACACCCGATCATCGACGGGTCCGCCGACCCCGATGCGCTCGACGGGCGACGCATTGCCCGGGCCTGCGCCGCGGAGTGGGGCCTGTGGCGGACGCTGACGCTCAATCTCGACAAGGTGGTCGCCCTGGCCCGGACGTACGAGCAGCTGACCGACGAGCAGCGCGCGACGGTCGAGTCACGCGTGGGCGAACTCCTGGAGTGGCTCGATCTCGAACCCAAGCCGCTCGCCTGGCGCGTCCGGGCGAAGGTCGGTGAGCGCCGGCAGTGGTGGACCGACGTGGAGGAGGTTCGCTAGGATTCCTGGTCCTGAATGGCCTCGAGGGCGGCCTCGAACGCCGGTGTCGCAGCGGCCGCAAGCAGGCGTTCGAAGTGCTCCCCGGCGTAGGCCACGAAATCGACGTCAAGGCTGCTGATCCCCTGTTGGAGCACCCCCCACATCGCCTCCCGGAAGTCGGACACGACGCGCATCAGCGTGATCCGCGCGATTCGGTCCGGTCGAACGTTCGCGTCGGCGTCGTAGGCCTGGAGCAACAAATGATCCTCGCCTTCGCTCAGCCCGTGGTTGACGCTAAAGTTGCCCAGGTCGAAGAACGGATCGCCCATCCCGGCGTACTCCCAATCGACGATCCTGATGCGCGTTCCGTCGTCGATGAAGTTCGCATTGAGCAGATCGTTGTGACATGGACGCAGCTCGATCGGGCGCTCGACCAGGGCCCGCTCGATGCGCTGCCCGACGGCATGGGCGTGGGCGTACTCCACGGGGATGGGGACAGCCCGATCCGCCGCGAGCGCGCGGTACGCCTCGACGATCCGCAGCGGAATGAACAGACCGGGGATCGCGGGCCCGCCGTGGATGCGCCGGATCGAGTCGGCGACGCGGGCGATCGTTGTGGCCTGGTGAACGGCGTCGTTCGAGACCGACGTGCCCTCGATGAACCGCGTGACGAGGTAACCCTCGGGACGGATGAACGCCGTCACTTCAGGACCCACGCCCACGCCGGCCGCCGCCACCGTTGCCGCGTGCTCGACCTCGCGGCTGATCCCCAGGAGGTGGGTGTCGTTGCCGGCCAGGCGGATCACGTACCGGTCGGGCACCCCGGACACTTCCACGAGGAAGTTGCGGTTCGTGATCCCGCCGGACAGTGCCGTGAAACCAAGCGCACGCCCGGCCAGCTCGGGCACGCGCTGCATCGCGCGCGTGAGCTCGTCAGCCAGCTCGCCTCGGAGCTCCCCGTCGGTCGCCGGCGTTGTCATCGGCTCGTCTTCATCGGGCCCATGATGCCGCAATCGAAACGGCGCGACGGGGTGAGCCCGCCGCGCCGTCTGCGTGCGAAGGTACGTCGGAAGGGTGGGTTACCCGATCATCGACTCCCCGGTCGCGGCATCCGACTCCACGTCGTGGGCCCGCCCGCGGACCTCGAGCGCGTAGTAGAGGGCGCCGGTGATGAGGATCGTCGCCACGATGACCTCGAACATCGGCCAGTTCGGCAGGTTCTCGATGGTCTGGCCGAACGGCGTGAAGAAGATCCCGAAGCCGGGGTTCGTGAAGCCACGCCCGTCGCCACCGAAGTCGCCGAACAGGCCGGTGTCCTGCCAGAGGCTGAAGTTGACGAGCATCGTCCCGCCCCAGATGAGGGCGAGGACGTTCACGAGCATGCCCCAGCGGCCCAGGTTGAACCAGGCCGGCTTGTGCGGCCAACCGTGTCGCCGCGCCTGGAGGACGCCCAGGTTGCACAGGAAGTAGCTCAGGTAGATCAGGCCGGTGGCCGCGATCGACATGTAGAAGCCGCCCAGCGGCCCCACCACGAGGATCGGCAACGCGGCGAGAACCCCGACCGCGATCGCCGCATTCGCTGGCGTCTTGAACGACCGATTGACCTGGCCCCAGATGGCCCCGAGCGGCAGGTGCCGGTCACGGCTCATTGAGAACATCATCCGGGTTGCGGCGCCCTGGATCGCCAGGGTGCACACGAAGACGGATGCCAGGATCACGAACAGGTACAGCTCGCCGACGGTAATCCCGGCAACGAGGTCGCTGGTGAGGACCCCGATGATCGTCGTCGCGATCGGGAATCCGCCCGCCTGGCCCTCGGCCATCGCGTCGGGGATGCTGGGGATCGCCAGGATGACGCCGAGCAGGAAGATCACGCCGACTGCGCCGGAGATCCAGATCGAGGACAGGACGCCGCGCGGGGCCTGGCGGCCCGCATCAAGCGTTTCCTCGCCGAAGGTCCCGGCGGTGTCGAAGCCGTACACGATGAACAGGGACATGAACATGCCGAGCGCGAATGCAGGCAGGTAGTTGCCACCCGTCGCGGCTTCCGAGCCTCCGGTATCGAACAGGATCGATGGCGACTGATGGTTCGCGAAGAACAGCAGGATGAGCGCGAAGACGAACATCCCGAGGATCTCCGTTCCGACCCCAATGTTGTTGAGGATGCTCAGCAGTCGGACGCCGAAGGCATTGATCATTGTGGTGGCCACCAGGGTCGCCAGCGAGACGAATGTGAACATCGTCGTCAGACCGGTTGGATCCGGGCTATCGAGGAATGGGGTCTCGCCTACGGGCCCGTGGATGCCGTCGATCACGAACGCCACGATCACCGCGACTGCCGTGACGGTGACGACCTGGGCCCAGAAATAGAACCACCCGGTGAACCAGCCAAGGGTCCGGTTGGACAACCGCTTCGACCACTGGTAGATCGATCCGGCCACCGGAAAGTGGCTCGCCAGCTCAGCGAATACGAGAGCGACAAGGGTCTGGCCGGCGATGACGATCGGCCACGACCAGAAGAAGGCCGGGCCGCCCAGCCCGATGCCGACGCCAAAGTTCCCGAAGGATCCCGTCGAAACGCTGATGAAGCTGAAAGCGATCGCGAAGTTGGACAGGAATCCCAGCGTTCGACGCAACTCTGGCTTGATGCCGAGTGACCGCAGATGCGCGTCGTCGCGCTCCGCGATCTCGGCGTTGGTAGCTATCGGTCCCGACACGATGTGCTCCTCTTCCTCCACGGGGACGTGCCCGTGAGACTGACCTCTTCGGAGAACACGGGAACATGAGGGCTCGGCGCGGGCAGACCTCCTTCTGCGTTATCTGGCGGCGAAGCATACGAGGGCCGAGCGAGAGAAATCAAGCCACGTTCCGAGAACCGCTCAGGCCTCGCGTCGCCACGCCGAGGTCGACGGTCGGGATGCGTCGGTCTCGGGCAGTCTGCGCGGCTGTCGTGGCTACGGATCGAGGCGGTAGAAACGGAATGCGTCGTGCTCGATCGGGAGGATCGTGACCGTTGAGAAGCCGGCCTCCAGCGCCATCGCCTCGAGGACCGCCGGCCGCATCACCGTCCCCGTGCCGACGCTCGGTTGGTCGGCGAGCCCGTTGGGAAGACAGAACAGGATGCTGTAGCTGTACAAGATCCGTTCGAGATCGTCGCCCGGCACCGTGAACGATTCGGCGACGTTCTCATCAACGATCAGTGCGGCCCCGCCTGGCGCCAGCAATCCGCGCGCCGCCCTCAGGACGGCGACGGGCTGGCTCATGTCGTGGACGGCTTCGACGATGAGGACCAGGTCGTAGCGTCCGGAGAGCGCGGGATCTGCCGCATCACGGGCTGCGAACGTGACGCGATCGCCCACGTCGGGAGCTGCGGCCAGATTCGCCTGGGCGAGCTCGATCGACGCCGGGTCGAGGTCGAGCCCGTCGACACGCACGCCGGGATAGCCACGCGCAATGGCGATCGTCGACCATCCGGCACCGCAGGCGATGTCGGCGACGCGGGCCGGCGGGTCGCTGCGGAGCCGTTCGTCGACATCGGGCATCGCCGGGATCCACTCGGTCGCGAGGAGGTGCAACAGGCCCGGTCGGTTGAATGACGCCTGGGCCTCTCGGACATCCGGGCCGTACGCATCCCAGGCCACGCCCTCGCCCGAGCGGAAGGCGGCCAGGAGATCGGGCATCCGCTGGATGCCGCCGACGAGGAACCGGGCCATCGGGGCCATCGTCGCGAGGCTGTCGGGGTCGAGGAGCACCTCGGCATGGGCGGCCGGCAGCGAGTAGCGGCGTTCGTCGGCGGCGCCCGCGGGATCGTCGACATCGAGGATGCCACCGACGGCCTGGTGCTCGAGCCACTCGCGCGCATACCGCCCATGGATCCCGGCACGCTCCGCGAGCTCCGGGGCCGACGCAGGTCCGCCGTCGGCCAGGACGCGATACAGCCCGAGACGATCACCGATGTAGATCACGGCGAGGTCGAACGCCCCGACGCTTGCCGCAAAGAGTCGGCCCACGAGGGCATCTCGCTGCTCGACCTCCGGTGCGGTGGTGATTGCGGCCATCGTCTCTACCTCCACTCCGCCGGTCGAAGGGCGATTGTGACTGACGATCCGGCGATTCGCGTCGCCGTCGCGTGTCCGTCGCGTCAGGTCGTGGGGATTCCCGCCTCGCGCAGCGCGTCGGGGAGCGGGCGGTGGAGCTCCACCGCCTTGATGAACCGGTCGATTAGCGTCCGCGACCCGACCACGCCGAGCTCGCTGAAGAGAAACCCGATCTTCTTCTTCTGGGTCGCAAGGATCTCACTCTTCGTGGCGAGATCCCAGAGATCGCGTTTGAGCGGGCCGATCGCCTTCTTGCGGGTCTTGTAGAGGAACTGCTCGTCGGACTCACCCTCGCCACGTTCGTCGGCGGCGTTCTCGCGACACCACCCGGTGACCTCGGAGAGAAGTTCGGCCGGGAACGCCGGATGGTCGAAGAGCTGGTTCTGGAACCCCGTCGCGAGATGAATTTCGGCCGTCTCGGCCTCCCGGAAACGATGGAACAGATCGTCGGGCAGCGTGGACGCGCCGTGCTGGACGGCACCGGCAGCACCGTGCGCCCGCGCCACCTCGCCGAGGCGACGGAGGACGTCGAAGTCCAGCTTGACCGCCGCGACACCGCCGTCGGGCAGCGGCACGCCACCGTGGCTTGTTCCCGTCTGGACGCTGACCTTGGACAGTCCGATGGCTCCATGCGCCTCGGCGTCGAGCTTGCGCCTGTAGCCCGCCAGGAACGCGCGCAGCTCCGCTTCGGTCGAGTTCTTCTTGCCGACCTCACCGATCTCACCGCCGACGCTGACAGTCACGCCATCGTGCTCGAGGGATCGGATCAATGCGGTCAACTCCGCGGCCCGGACGTAGTTCTCGCGCTGCTGCTCGTCGAGCGTCGGCTTCGAGAGGTCGACGAGCGTCGAGCTGTCGATGTCGATGTTGCGGTAGCCCGCGTCGAGCGCGAGGCGGCACGCACGCCGGATCTCCTCGGTCATCGTCTCGGGATCGGCCGCGTACTTCTTCGCGTTGAACTGGTAGTGGTCGCCCTGCAGGAAGACCGGCCGCTCCCAGCCCGCGGCGATCGCCCCGGCCAGGACGGACGTCGAGTAGTCGATCGGGCGCTGGTAGGTGTAGGTCTGCTCGCTCCGCGCCAGCTCGAGGATGACCGCGGCGTTGTCCGCCTCGGCCGCCGCCTCGTAGACGATCCGCGCCATGTCGAAGGTCTGGGCCCGGATGTTGATCGCCGGCACGGTGAACCCCGAGATCTCGCCGCGCGCCCGGGCCATGTACAGGTCGTGGATGCTGGCGGAGCGCGCGCCGGTGACCTGACTCGCCTCCCACACGATCCAGCGCGCGGCCTCCACCGTGGCCTCATCCGCCGAGAACGCGGCCGTCCACGCCAGGTCGCGGATGCCATCGGCGCGCAGCGCGGCGACGTCGTCGACGACGAGGCGGTCGCCCTCCACGTGGACGGTGCCCTGGAGACACGCGAGCAGATCGGCGACGGACTCGGCGACGTGGGGCATCGGTGAGTTGGCTCCTGGGCGGATCGATGACGACCCGCTCATGGTAGCCGGGGTGGGCGTCAGGAGCCGGGCTTCACCACCATCAGGAAGATGATCGAGACGATCAGCAGCAGCAGGATCAACCCGCTTCCCCGGACCTTGGCCGCTGTCGCGAGGAACTCCGGAGGAGGGCCCCCGGTTGCGCCGGCGGGCGGGGGCGTCGACGTCATCTCGATCATCCGCTTGAGCAACGGGGTCTGGAACCCGAGGGAGATCGTGAGCGCGGCCGCGTACAGGACGATTGCGACGAGGAGCCAGAGCTTCTCGAACGGGTTGATCTGCTCGATGCCGACCAGCGCGAGGCCGGTCACGCCCTGGAAGATCGCCAGGGGAATCACGATCCTGCCGCTGATCGCCTTGGTCACGCGCAACGCGAAGTTCGCGTGCATCGGCTCCGTGGCCGCCATCGTGCCGATGAGTCTGAAGGTGAAGGTCGGACCGAAGGCCACGACCGCTCCTCCGATATGCAGCAGCAGGATCCACGGGAACAGGGCTTCCATCTGAACCTCCTGGTCGGGACGCGGCATGGTCGGCCGTGGTGGCCGGCGCATGATCGAGGGGCACTCAGGATACAGACCGTGTCGGGCGCAGGCGGGCCTCCCCGCGCGCCGTCAATGCGGTCCGGCCGCCATCGACTCGAGCTGGTCGATCCGGGATTGGTGCTCGAGCTCGAAATCGCCCGCCTTCCGACCTACGACCGCTGCGAGCTCCGGAATCACGCCCCACGCGAAGTGCTCGAACCGTCCGATGCGAGCGTCCCAGGTCGCCAGGACGGCGGGGCCCTGGGTGCGGACATGGCCGGCACCATCTCGGAGGGGCGGCCGCACCCAGTGCGCCGCCGACAGCCGACCCCCGTCGACGACGAGGACGACGCCGAGCAGGGGCTTCTCCATGGTCGTCCCGGCCATGACGGCATCGAGCGAACCGCCGGCCAGGACCGAGACCGGACGCACCAGGTCCTCGAGCCCCCGCGCGAGCGCCTCGGCGTCCGAAGGGTCCTCCGCTGCGACGTGGACCGGCAGCCCACCCTCGGCGAGGATCCAGACGAGGGCGGCCAACTCCGCGTCGAGCGCACCGCTGCGGAGCAATCGTGCCAGTGCCGGAAATGACGTCGCGACCATGGAGCTTTGGCTCAGTAGCCGGCGGTGAGGCCGAAGTCGATCGAGATGGCCGCGCCCGTGATCGGGGTCGCCCGGTCCGACGCGAGAAAGGCGATCAGCTCCGCGACCTCGTCGGGACGGATGAAGCGCGGCGGCCGTTGCGGGTACGCGGCAAGGAGGTCCTGGAGGTAGCGCTCCGGATCGCCGCCACCGAATGTCTCCGCCTGGTAGCGGATCATCGGCGAGTCGACGTCGCCCGGACAGACGGCGTTCACCCTGATGCCGCGCTCCGCCAGCTCCACGGCAAGCGCCTTGGTCAGGACCGTGACGCCTCCCTTGCTGGCGCAGTAGATCGCGGCGCCCTTGTTGCCCCACAGACCCGCGTCCGACGACAGGTTGACGATGCAGCCGCGGGTCGCCTCGAGCGCCGGGATCGCGTGCCGGCACATCTGGAACGTGCCCTTGAGGTTGACGTCGATGACCCGGTCCCAATCGGCCTCGGTCATCGTGTCCGTCGGGCCCTCGACCCAGACCCCCGCACTGTTGACGAGGACGTCGAGGCGACCGAAGCGATCCAGCGTGCGCGCGATAGCGGCGGCACAGGCATCGAACGAGCGAACGTCCGTCAACACGGCCATGGCGACCTGCTCCCCACCGAGCGAGGCGACGGCCGCACCGAGCCCCGATTCGTCGACATCGACCAGGGCGACCCGCAAGCCATCCCGGACGAACCGCTCGGCCGTCGCGCGCCCGATCCCGCTCGCGCCGCCGGTCACGACGGCGACGCGCATGGGCGTCGGCCCGGGCTGTGTGCCGCCGTCGTCCATCAGTACCATGCCTCCGACGGTCCCTTGAACTCCTGGATCGTGTTTCCTCCGTCGACCACGATCCCCTGCCCGGTCACGTACGAGGCGCCCTGCGACGTGAGGAACGCGATGACCTCGGCGACTTCGGCTGGCGAACCGGATCGACCGAGCGGCGTGTTCCGGCCCCCGATCGCTTCTTCGGGAAGCTGCGAAGCTGTCGCGATCCAGCCCGGCAAGACGGCGTTCACGGTCACGCCGGCACCACCCACCTCGATCGCCAGGCCGCGCATCAGTCCGAGGATCCCCGCCTTGGCCGCGCCGTACACCGCGGAGCCTGGATTGCTGACCAGCGGTCCGGTCACCGACGACACGAAGACGATCCGGCCGGCGTGGCTTCGCAGGATTGTCGGAAGAGCGGCACGAGTGACCGAGGCCGCGATCCCGAGGTTGCGGGCGATCCCGCGGTCCCACTCGCCCGATGTCATCTCGGCGAAGGTGGATGACTCCTCCTCGCCTCCGAGGGCGACCATGCCGGCGTTGTTGACGAGGACATCGAGGCGCCCGCCGTGGGCTTCGAGGACCGCCGAGACGATCCGTGCGGGCTCGCCTGCGACCATGAGGTCACCGACGTGTCCGGTCGCCACGATCCCCTGCTCGACCAACTCCGCCACGCGTTCGTTGATCCGCTCCGTGGTCGAGGCGAGGGCGACCGCGGCTCCCGCCCGGCCGAGGAGCTTCGCGGTCGCGAACCCGATGCCATCCGGGCTGCCGGCACCCGTGATCAGTGCGACGCTCGAACGCATCGGTTGGGGTCCATCGCGATCCATGTCCGTCATCGTACGCGGGGCCGCCGGCTACCATTCGATCCATGCCACCATTCGAGATCGGCCTGTACACCTTCGGCGACATCACCCCCGATCCGGCGGCTGGCCGGCAGATCACCCCGGCTGAGCGGCTGCGCGACGTCGTGGACGAGGCGCGCCTCGCCGACGAGGTCGGCCTCGATGTCTTCGCGGTCGGCGAGCACCACCGGCCGGACTTCCCGATCTCGGCGCCGGCCGTCGTCCTGGCCGCGATCGCTGAGCGGACGACGCGGATCCGCCTGTCGAGCGCGGTCAACGTCCTGTCGTCGGACGATCCGGTGCGGGTCTTCCAGGAGTTCTCGACCGTGGATCTCCTCTCCGGCGGGCGCGCCGAGATCATGGCCGGGCGCGGCTCGTTCACCGAGTCCTTCCCGCTGTTCGGCTACGACCTCCACGACTACGACAGCCTGTTCGCCGAGAAGCTCGAGATGCTGCTGGCCCTCCGCGCGTCCGAGCGGATCACCTGGTCCGGCAGGCACCGGGCGCCCATCGAGGATCGCGGCGTCTACCCGCGGCCGATCCAGGATCCCCTCCCGATCTGGGTCGCGGTCGGCGGAACGCCACAGTCGGCGGTCCGGACCGGGTTGCTCGGCCTGCCGATGGCGCTCGCGATCATCGGGGGTGAGCCGGCCCGCTTTGCCCCGTTCGCGGAACTCCATCGACGGGCCGCCGCGCAGGCCGGCCACGGCCACATGCCGATGAGCATCAACTCGCACGGCTTCCTCGCGGACGACTCGCAGGCCGCTTCGGACGCCGCCTGGCCGGCGACAAAGGCGATGACCGATCGGATCGGACGGGAGCGCGGCTGGTCGCCGGTCACGCGCGAGGCCTACGAAGCGGGTCACGGCCTCCACGGTGCGACCTTCACCGGAAGCCCCGCGCAGGTCATCGAGAAGATCCTGTACCAGCACGAGATCTTCGGCCACGAGCGGTTCCTGATGCAGTTCATCGTCGGCTCGCTGCCGCACCCGCAGGTCATGCGCGCGATCGAGCTGTTCGGAACCGAGGTGGCACCGATCGTCCGTGCGGAGATCGCGCGACGCACGTCCTCCGAGGCGGTCGCCGCCGACTGACGGACCGGCGGGTTCGGCCGGCGGGTTCGGCCGGCGGTCGTCAGCCGACGATCACCAGCGGCTGGATCCCGGAAAGGGGACCATCCGGCCTGGGCCCAGCCAGCTCGGGCTCGGGGCCGCGGTTCGTCTCACGTGCCTGGAGTTCGGCGTCGAGCTGGGCGATGAGGCTTGGGAGGCTCGACCGGAGGGCCTGCCCGTACGCCGCCCCGAGGTCCTTCGCGAGCGCCTGCTCCCGGCGGGCCTTCGGCGCAGCGAACCGGAAATGGATCGTCGTGCCCGCCGTGCCCGGCTCCAGCTCGATGGTGTGGAGCAGCTTCAGCAGACCGGCGGGGGTATCGAGAATCGTCCGGTCGGTGACGTAGTCGTACGGGCGCCAGTCGAGGATCTCCTCGATGACGGCGTCCCTGCCGTGCATGCAGTGGTTGGCCGAGCCGAGCCCGCGCCGTCCGCCGGGCGCACCCTTGATCTCGACCTCGGTCACCCAGGGCTGCCACGTCATCCGCTGGCCGGGCTTCGTGAGGAATTCCCAAGCCACCTGCGGTGGCACGTTCGTCGGCACCGAGATGGTGAGGATGGACTCTTCCGGGGAAACGAACACGCGCTCGCGGGCCTCTTCCTCCTGCCATCGACGCTCGAGGTCGTGTGCCCACGCCGGCACGTCGCCGATCCGATCGTAGGTCTCCGTGTGCTCGCGCATCCCGAGCGCGGCCGGGTCGATGCCGGAAGCATCGATGCACCGCTGGCTCATCAGGGCGTAGGCGCTCATGCCCAGCTTCTCGACTACGTCGTTCTTGAGCAGCCGGTGCACGACGATCACGTCGGACCCCAGGAGCTCCTGCCGGCCGGCGACCTTCTGCATGATGGCGCTGCCGTGATGGACGACGAACTTGAGGTCGAGATCCGGGATCCGCACGCACGCGTCGCACTCGCACGACGTCGCCTGGCGGACGTCACGGCGGCGCCGGCGGAACCCGAAGTAGCAGCGCTCGATCGTGTCGAGGAGCATCGACCCGTCGATCGTCTCGCCCGTCATGAACGTGAAGGCGGCGTCGCCCTCGAGTTTGGCCAGCCGGAAGTTCGGCCGGAGCGCGGTCACGATGGCGCCGACGAGGTCCGCGAGGATGTCCTGGGCGTGGTCCAGCTCGACGTCGGCGAGATAGCCCGTGTACCCGGAGATGTCGGCGATCAGGAAGCAGGTGGGTTGCGCGGCTGAGAGCATCGTCCCCTCGGAAGAGGCGCGAAATGGCGACGGGCATCACTATACGGCCGGCACACGAGTCGTCGTCGCTTCAGGGGAACCCGGGATCGTATCCTTTCGCCCGTGGGGCTCCAGATCGTTCCCCTGATACCCGAGACGTGGAACGCCCTCGCCGAGATGTTTCGCGAGGGCGGCGATCCGCGCTGGTGCTGGCGCGAGCATGGATCTAGGACCGAACCGCGTCGTCTCGGGCGTAGTCGTCGGCTAGAGTGCTAGTGCTTACCCCGTTGCGTCAGCAGACCACTACATGTAGGGTCGAGTCATGGCCCGACCAGACTTCCCTCTCTCGCTTCGCGCGTTCCAACTTGCATTCCCTGACGATGAGGCCTGTGCCCGGTACCTTGCCGCCTGCCGATGGCCCGACGGCTTCCGTTGTCCAAGATGTGGGAACGATCGCGCGTACTTCCTGACCTCTCACCAGCGATGGCAGTGTGCGTCGCCCAAGTGCCGCCACCAAACGTCGCTCACGTCCGGCACGATCCTGCAACGCTCGAAGGTCCCGCTGACGACCTGGTTCTGGGCGGCCTACCTGGTGACGACGGACAAGCGCGGGGTCTCGGCCAGTCACATCGAGCGGCAACTCGACCTCAGTTATGACGCCGCCTGGCTGTTGCTGCACAAGTTGCGTCGGGCAATGGTCGTACGGGACCGCGAGAAGTTGAGCGGGACGATCGAGATGGACGAGACATGGGTCGGCGGTCCCCAGGCTGGACTCCGGGGAAGCCGTCAACTCAAGGGCCGCAAGGCGGCCCTCGTGATCGTCGCCGTGGAGCGTCGGGGCACGGGTTCGGGACGCGTTCGCATGGAGGTCATCCCGGACTTCACGCAGGACACGATGACCGAGTTCGCGCTTCGCAACATCGAAGTCGGCTCGACGATCGTGAGCGACAAGATGCCGGGCTTTGACCGCCTGCCGAAGGTCGGCTACGCGCATCAGCCGGCCAAGCAAGGGAACATCCGGAAGGGAGCGGTCCACGTCGTCCCACTTGCGGATCGAGCCATGGGGAACATGAAGCAGTGGCTCCTCGGTACATTTCACGGCGTCAGTCGCCCGCAACTCCAGGCATACCTCGACGAGTTCGTCTTCCGCCACAACCGCCGCGGCAATCCGCAGTTGGCATTCCAGACCCTGCTTGGCCTGGGGGCCAATCGGGCACCCGTTCCTCTGTCCGTTGTGCGAGGGGCGACCGATCTTCCGCAGTACCCGATCTCGTCCTAGTTAGGGGGAGCCGTAGATGAATGACTCGACCTTCTGGCGACTGCTCGATGAACTTGATTGGGATCAGCAGGGGAACGACGACCGGGTCGTCGCACCGGTTCTCCGGGCGCTAACGAGGCTCCCGCAGAAGGAGATCGAGTCCTTCCAGCAGATCCTCGCCCGCAAGTTGTATGCGCTCGATGGTCGGGCATGGGCGCGCGAGATCGGATCCGGTTGGTGGGGCGGCACGAATCCTGTCTCCGTCGATGAGTTTCTCTATGCGCGCTGCGCCGCCCTCACCAATGGCCGTGAGCAGTACGAGGCACTGCTCCGAGACCCAACGCAGATGCCGAAGGACCTGGAGTTCGAGTCGTTGCTCTACATCGCCCCGAAGGCATGGGAAGCGACGACCGGTAAGGAATGGGGCCTGGTCACTGATGTGTCCTACGAGACCTATTCCAACCGGGCCGGTTGGCCGCCTGCGGACCCGGAGCCGGAGGTACCGCATGCGCGGCCGAGGGGACAGGTTCAGGGAATCGTTCGATGGGAGCACGGCAAACACGCGACGCGGCGTCTGATCCGCGCCTTGATCAAAGGCGAGATCGAGCACCCTGTCCTGAGCGCGTATTTGGCTGAGACGGGACGGGTTCTAGTGATGACCCCTGGGTCGGGAGTCGAGCCGCCGCACGAGCCTGACCAGCCCAAGCGTGGGCCTGCGCCGCCATGGCGCGCTGCGATCCGGTTGTGGACCGTCGAAGCCGGGCGTGAGGATCGTCAGCCTTCAGGCCTCCAGGCAGTGATCGAACTGCGCCGCGTGAGCCCGAGTGAAGTGTCCGCAGATCTCGTAGCAGTGGAGCCGATTTCCGGCTGACTACATGTAGTGGTGTGCTGACATAACGTGGTAAGTACTAGAGTGCTAACCGTGCGCCGATCACTTTTCGTCCGTCACTACCGCCTGGTGAGCGCTCTTTGCGGAGTCGCGTTCGGTACGCTCACGTGGGTCGCGAATGGTTCGCATGTGACCCTCGTTAGCGTGATGCTGGTCGCGGCCGTCGGCATTGCGTTCGCAAGCGGAATGTGGGCTGCTGGCCGAGCGGCCTCACGTCGATCCTGAGCCGTGGAGATCGTGCCGCTCACGGCGGAGACCTGGGAGGCGTTCGCGGCCGATTTCAAGCGGGTTCCAACCTTCAACTGGTGCTGGTGCCAGTTCTGGCGTCGTCGGGCGAAGGACTTCTCGGTGATGAAGGTGCCGGAGATCCGGCAGGCCCTTCACGACCAGGCGTGGAGCGACGAGCCACCGGGACTGGTCGCCCTCGAGGGAGAACGGGCGGTCGGATGGGTCAGCCTTGCCCCGCGCGAGCGGTTCGAACGGCTCGAGCGTTCGAAGAAGATCCCGCCCCTCGATGACACACCGGTCTGGGCGATCGTCTGTTTCGCCGTGTCCGTATCGGCGCGTGGGCAGGGGGTGGGAAGGGCGCTCCTCGAAGCGGCCGTCGCCCACGCCGCGGATCGTGGCGCCACGACGCTCGAGGCCTACCCGGCGGACGTTCCGGCCGGAGACCGGATCCATCCAGATGCCGCGTTCGGCGGGACGCGGGCGATGTTCGAGGCGGCCGGGTTCAGCATGGTCGCGTCGACGGCCTCCAGGGTCGGGGGCGCGCCACGGGTGATTGTTCGGCGCGAACTCGGCGCGGCACCCACGGCATGACAGGGCGGCCACCTTTCCATCCCGCCAGCGGCTCATGAGCAAGTCGGAATCCCGCGCCGAGGCCGACGCCTTCAGGCTCCGTCGGATGGCCTTGTTCCCGAGCGTGTTCCTGGCGGGTCTGGGCCTGGCTTTCATGGTCCCAGCCCTGCAGGGGCGGCCGGTCATCGCGCCGATCGTCGTAGGCTTGCTCGCGACGAGTTTGGTGCTCGTCGTTCTGGTCCGGCGCAGCGTCCTCAGGATGGATGAAGGCGCCGTGAGCGTGCGCTTCTTGTCCATCCGCTCGACGACGGTTTTCTGGCAAACCGTGACTGCGGCGACCTACCAGATGTCCTTCCCCAGCATCAGCTTCGGGATTCACCTCCGTGACGCAGGCGGGCGGCGGGTTGTGATCCACGCCGGTTGGTGGGAGCGTGAGGAGACGATCTTCACCAAGGTGGCGCGGCGGCTGCTGGAATTGCAGATCCCGATGGACGAGGCGACGGCTCTCATCGTTTCAAGGGCCACCGGGGCCCCGGCCCCGCCAGCCCAGATCGAGCACCGACCGCTCCTGCGTTCGGCTGAGCACGCCCGCCCTTCAAGCGATCTTCGGGGAGCGAGCCTCCTAGTCGCGCTTGGAGTCGTCGGGCTCGTGCTGGGGTTGGCGACCGCTTCGCGAGGCGAGAGTGTTCCGTTGTTCCTTGTGTTTGTAATCGTTGGCGTATTGGTAGCCGTCCTATCGAGACCCAGGGATGATGTGTCGAGCCGTCCGTCCCGGATCCTATTACAAGCCGGTCTCCTCATCGGGCCGGCGGCTATCCTGTCAGCGCTCTGGGGATCGGCCGGGAGCGGCTACGTCTTGGGGTTCGTGGCCGGACTGGCCCGAGCGCTACGCGGCCGTTCAAATGCGCCTTGAGAGGACGGCCTCCGCGAAACGCTTCAGGTGATTGGGTCGGTTCAGAATCGATCGGCCTTTAGCGTCGATCTGCGGCGCGGTGGCCTCGGAATCGAATAGCTGATAAGTGTGCCCACAACTCATCGTCCGGCCGATCTTGAGACGACTTCCGTTCCATATCTGTGCTCCTGCGGCGTGATCGGGAGCAAACCCCGAGGGCGCTCGCGCGCGCCCGCTCTCAGGATAGGATCCGGAAGCGCTCCCCGGCCGGACGATGTTCGATCCCAGTGGCTGAATTGGGATCCGAGCCCTCACGTCCGCGCTCGCTGCCGAGCATACCAACGCTCGGATTCCCAAAGCATTGCTCCTCCTCGCAGGGACGATTCGGAGGATAGGACACCGAACGCTGATCGTCGAGGTTCCGATCGTCATTGCACTCGTCGGCAGCGAGCTCGTGATTCTGATGTTCCTTCTTCACCCGCAATCGACGATTCCAGTCCGACTCGTCGCAGCAGCTGAACTGCTGGCCGCGGGCGCATGGCTCGTGTATCTCCGAGGGCTGATATCAAGCGAGGGATAGGGCGGCGTCGACACGGAGATCCAGGTGAACAGCCCTCCCCGCATGTCTCGCCCGGACTGGTCAGGAAGGGCACGTGGTGCAGGGTGTCCGCTCTCAACCCTCGCGGCCGTGTCTGGCAGTCAACAGGACGTGGCACAGACGCTCGTTCGGGACCTGGAAGATCGCGTTTGAAGCACCTCGGGCACCTTCAAGCCACCATTGATGACTCAGGGTCACGGATCTCCTGTCGACGGTCGATCATCCGTGCACCGCCCTGCCCTGTCGGAGCGCGTGGAGCCGCACCTGTTGACTCGCAGTCACGGCGTGCGCCCAGCAGCGCGCCATGGTCTCGGCCTCACGCCACTGTCGGCATGCCGACGATTGACATCGGCTTGGCCGAAGTTCTACACTCCGCCACTGGTGCGGGTTCCGCGCCGTCTGTCCATCTCAGAGGAGGGCGACTCCGAATGAGCAAGCTCGTCTACGCGCGACACACGACGGCGCCTTTCAGCGCCGCCGATCGCGGGAGATCTGCGCCCATCTCGAGGTGACGGAACGGCGGTAGAACCGCCACCGAACGAACCACGAGCCGTGGGCCAGACGGGCCCCGGCTTTTTTGATGCCCTGCCGCCCGACGACGCGCGAGGCATCCCAGAGCCGTGAGCCCACCCGACGCGACGCGTCAACGGGCCCGCGGCTCTTGCCGTTTCGGGAGTCCGGACCAATCAGCCAGCAACCACCAGGAGCACACGACGTGACCGCCACCACCACCAGACAATCGAAGAAGGATCGCTGGGACCGTCACGCCTCGCGCGTGACCGAACCCCGGGAATCCTGGGGACCGTCGGCGCAGCTTGCCGCGACCGATACCGATCCGACTCCGCCCGCCCTCCTCGTCGAGGGCGTGACGAAGCGGTTCGCGGTCGGGCGCAAGAAGAAGCCGGTGACGGCAATCTCGAACGTCTCGCTGCGCCTCGAACGCGGCGGGATCGTCGGGATCCTGGGTGCCAACGGTTCGGGCAAGTCGACGCTCATCCGGCTGATGTGCGGCCTGCTCACGCTCGACGAGGGTCGGGTCGAGGTCTTCGGCCACGACATCGTCCGCGATGAGCTCGCCGTCAAGCGCCTGATCAATCGGGTGTCCGTCGATGCTGCGTTCTTCAAGAAGCTCAGCCCCATGGAGAACCTGCTCTTCGCAGCCCGGCTGTACGGCCTGGACGCGGGGACGGCCCGCGGAGACGCGGTGGCGATCCTCGGGCGCCTGGGCATCGCCGAGAGGCGGGTCAATCGACCCGTGGAGCAGATGAGCCGGGGGATGCAGCAGAAGGTCGCGATCGCGCGAGCCCTGCTGACGAGCCCGTCACTGCTCCTTCTCGACGAACCCACGACCGGCCTGGACCCGCGCAGCAAGCTCGACGTCCAGGCGTTCATCGAGGAGATCCGCGACGACCACGACGCATCCATCGTCCTGACGACCCACGACCTCGACGAGGCGGAACGGCTGTGTGGCCGGATCACGATCCTCGCCGACGGGAAGGTGGTCGCCGAGGACTCGCCGGACGGCCTGAAGCGACTCGTTGCCGAGCGCCACGGCCAGGAGCCGACGCTCCACAACGTGTTCATGACCTATACCGGCCGCTCCCTCGACGACGACGTCGAGGAGGACGGCTCCAAGGACGACGAATGACCGCTCCGAATCCAGGACGAAAGGAGGTGAACAACATGGAACACCTGGCCCAACTGCGCCTGCAGCGTGCGCAGGACCACATCGCCCGCGCCCATCGCGCGGCCGCCGACGAGCGCCTCGCGCGCCTCGCTCTGCCGGCCGGCGAGGACCGCTCGCGAGCCATCCGCAGGTCGCTCGGCCGCCGCTTCATCTCGATCGGCGAACGACTGGCCCTCGAGCCCGAGCCAGGGCTTCGGCCGGCCCGGTCCCGCTGAGGGACCGAGCCGGCCACCACAGACCAAGGAGATCACCGTGACTCTCGTCGCCCATGAGCTGAAGGCGAGCTACGCCTTCATCGAGCGCAACTTCAACCTCACCCGCCGGTACTGGGGCTGGGAAGTCGCCTTCCTGGTCTATTCCGTCGCGGGCGCTCTCTCGATCTCGCTCATCGGTGCCGACCAGGGCAGCCCCACGCTGCTCCTGACCCTGATGGTCGGGGCGATCTTCTGGAACTACCTGTCGGTCGTGTTCAGCTGGATCGCCGAGACGATCGCCGTCGAGCGCTGGGAGGGCACGCTCGAATACACGATGATGGCGCCCGTGCGACGCTGGGCCCAGCTGCTGGGCTCGGTGTCGTACGCGATGGTCTACGGCCTGATCCACACGGCCGTGATCCTCGTGGCGCTCATCCTGTTCTTCCCGCAGCTCGAGGTCGCCAACGCGAACCCCGCGACGGTGATCGCGTTCATGGTCCTGGGCTCGTTCAGCTTCGTCGGGATCGGGATGATCGCCGCGATCCTGCCGCTTCTCTACGTGGAGCGTGGAGCCCAGATGACGTTTGTCCTGCAATCGGTCCTGCTGCTCGTCAGCGGGGTCTACTACTCGATCGACGTCCTGCCCGGCTGGATGCAGGTGCTCTCACACCTGTCGCCGGCGACGTACGTCCTCGAGGGCGTCCGGGCCGGGCTCATCGAGGGGATCGGCGTCGACGCGCTGCTCGGCGATGTCTGGCCGCTGCTCGTCATGGGCGCGGTCCTCATCCCGTTCGGCCTGTGGGCCTTCGGGAAGGCCGAGCGCTACGCCAAGCGCACCGGCAAGTTGAAGAGAGTCGGATGACGAGATGAACGAAGTCACGACGTCGGATCGAACACGATCGAAGATCGAGCGCTACCTCGAGGGGCAGCGCTACTTCGACCTGGGTGTCGGATGGGACGCGGTCGTCGGACATGATCACGCGAAGCGCGAGCTGAACGTGATCGTGGAGTCCCTCCGCCGGCGGGATATCGCCGAACAGCTCGGGATCCCACTCGTGAAGGGTGTGCTGATCACCGGGCCGTCCGGGACTGGGAAGACCCTCCTCGCGCGCGCCTTCGCCGGTGCGCTCGAGCGCGCGGTCTATGTCCTGTCCGCAGCCGAGCTGTCGCCGCGCCGCATCGCGCGCACTTACGAGGTGCTGGCGGACACGCCGTGCGTCATCGTCATCGACGAGATCGACCTCATCGCGCGGCGGAGCTATGGGCGCCAGCCGCGATCGCGGACCGTCGGGGCGCTGTGTGTCGCCCTCGACGGGCTGGTCCCGATCACCGGACCGGTGACGCTCGGGCTGACCGCGGGTGACCCTGAGGACCTCGATCCGTCGATCATTCGGAGTGGGCGGCTGACCACGAAGATCGTTCTGAAAGAACCGGATCGGGCCGAACGCCTCGTTCTGTGGCGTCGCGCTCTTGAGCGGATCGCCTCGGAGGGCGATCTCGGACTGGCTGACGCAGCGGATCGCTCGCAGGGGATGACCGGGGCCGATATCGTTGCGACCGCGCTCGCGGCTGCCGGGCTTGCCCTCGCCGACGGGCGGACGACGCTCGATCGGGCCCACCTCGAGGAGGCCATCGAACGGCGCGGATTCGTGCGCCGCCGGGCCGCCCACGACGATCGGATCCGGCGCGCCACCGCGCTCCACGAGGCCGGGCACGCGGTCGTTGCCTTCCTGGCACTCGGAGCAGATGCCCTCAACGACGTGGCGGTCTCGGTATCGGTCGCGGGGTCTGGTCACACGGCACTGCGCACCGAGTGGTCGGACGCGCACGGGTTCAGCGGGCGGTTGTGGCGGCTGCGGGTCCAGCTGAGCCTCGCCGGCCTCGTGGCCGAGGAGGCCTTCAATCAGCCGGACGGACTGACCATGGGGTCCCAGGCCGACATCAATGACGCGACCGGGCTGATCCTCGTAGCCGCCGAACACGGCCTGCTTGGCTGGACGGCACTGGCATCACCGACCCGTATGGAGCGCGGACCCAACCCGGAGTCGTACGACGACCACGGGTCGCCTCAGATGCGCGACGAACTCTGGTTGGCGGTGAAGCGCGAACTCGACGAGGCACATGCGGCATGCCGCGCGACCCTCGAGCCGTACCGCTCCGCAGTGGAAGCGCTCGCCGAACGGGTTCTGCTCGAGGGAACGCTGTCGGGTGTCGCCCTGGCCGTCGCCCTGCGGGCGACCGGTATCCCGGAGGGCTCGGACGATGTCTGACCTCGAGGCCTTCGGCTGGGACGACGGGCACGCAGCCGCCTTCGCCGGGCTCGTCTCGAACGGGTCGAGCGGCGCGAGGCGGGAACCTGGCCGGGTCGTCGTCGAGGAACGCGGCCAGTATCTCGTTCGAACCGCGCTCGACGAATCCCCCGCGGAGATCAGCGGCCGGTTCAGGTTCGGCGTCACGGAGACCGCCGACTTCCCGGCGGTGGGTGACTGGGTCGTCCTCGAGCGAGCAGGGCGCACAGCGGTCATCCATGCAACGCTCCCCCGCCGGACGGCGCTCGTCCGGCGGACACCCGGGGATCGAGACTCATCGGGTCAGGTCCTCGCTGCAAACATCGATCTCGTGTTCGTGGTCACGTCGATGGACGGTGACCTCAACCTGCGCCGGCTCGAACGGTTCCTGGCCGTCGCCTGGGAATCCGGCGCGCAACCGATCGTGGTGCTGTCCAAGGAAGACGTCGCGGCCGATCCCCGCGGGGCCCAGCTGGCCGTCGACGCGATCGCCCAGGGCGTCCCCATCCTGTCGGTCAGCGCGCTCCGAGGCTCCGGGATGGACGCGATCCGCGAGCGCCTGCTCGACCGCCAGACGGTCGCCGTCGTCGGCTCATCGGGCGTCGGCAAGTCGACCCTCATCAACGTCCTGCTCGGCGAGGCGTTGCTCGACACCGGTGGCGTCCGCGAGGACGACTCAAGGGGGCGCCACACGACGACGCGACGCCATCTGCTGCGGCTGTCACGCGGCCTGATCATCGATACACCCGGGATGCGCGAGCTGGGTCTCGCGGACGAGGGCGGCCTCGACCGCGCCTTCGACGACATCGCCGCGCTCGCCGCCGACTGTCGGTTCACCGATTGCGCCCATCGGTCCGAGCCGGGCTGCGCCGTGCGGCTGGCCATCGACCATGGCGCCCTCACCGAGGAACGCCTCGAGGCCCACCAGAAGCTGGAACAGGAAGGCGCCCACCAGGCTCGCCGGCACGACGCGCTCGCGCGCATCGCGGAGCGCAAGAAGTGGAAACAGATCGGTGCGGCGACCTCGCGACACATGCGGGAGAAGTACGGAGACGACCGATGACCCGACGAGCAACCGAGGGTGCGCCGGATATCGACGGCTTCGTGTTTCGACGGTTCGCCCCAGAGCACGATTACCCGGGCATCACCGCGGTCCTGCAGGCTCAGATGTTGGCCGACCACGTCTCCTACCTTCCGACCGAGGCCTCGATCCGCAACGACTACGACAACATGGCCGGATTCGATGCGAGACGCGATGCCATCGTCGCCGAGGTCGGCGGCCGGATCGTCGCGATGGGCGCGGTCATCCGCTCCATCCGGGATGGCGCGACGCAGTTCACCCTCGATGCCGCCGTGCACCCGGAATGGCGTCGACGACGGATCGGCACGGCCATCCTGCGCTGGCAGGAGGCGCGGGCGCAGGAGCGCCTCGATGAGGAGCCGGCAGACGGCAACGTCGCGCTGATGAGCTGGATCGACGACACCCAGGTCGGGGCACTTGCGCTCCTGGCCAACGCCGGCTATCGGCAGGTCCGCTATGGCTTCATGATGCTGCGCGATCTCGCCGACGCGATCCCCGACGTCAGTCTCCCGGCGCCGCTCGAGATTCGGCCGGTCCGCGAGGAGGACCACCGACGCATCTTCGAGGCCGAAAATGAGGCGTTCCGCGACCACTGGAACCACCGCGAGCAGGAGGAAGTCGACTTCGTCAGGACCTTCGCGCAGCCCGACATCGACACATCCCTCTGGCGGATCGCGTGGGACGGAGACGAGGTCGCGTCGGTCGTCATGAACTGCATCTACCCGGAGGAGAACGAGGGCCTCGGCGTGCGGCGCGGCTGGCTCGATCGCATCTCGACCCGGCGTCCGTGGCGGCGACGCGGCGTCGCCTCCGCACTCATCGTGTCGTCGTTCCAGGCCTTCCGCGAGCGCGGAATGACGGACGCTGCGCTCGGGGTGGACTCGGAAAACCCGAATGGCGCCCTTGGGCTGTACGTGGGCCTCGGTTTCCGCCGTCACCAGACGGGGATCGCCCACCGAAAGGAGCTGTAGCGACTCCCGGCCGTCAGGCCAGCAGCCGACCCGACTGGCGAACCAGCTCCATCCATGGGCGCTCGCGGCCGATCGTCGTCGTCGCGCCGTGGCCCGGGAGAACGGTCGTGCCGTCCGGAAGCGCAGTCAGGCGCACCAGCGACTCCGCCATCAGCTGGGCGTCGCCGCCGGGCAGGTCAACCCTCCCCCATCCCCCGGCGAACAGCGTGTCGCCGCTGAACAGGAGCGCCTCGTCATCGCTGAGCAGGCAGACCGAACCCTCGGTGTGACCGGGCGTATGCATGACGCGCAGCCGGATGGACCCGAAGCGGACCTCGCCACCCTCGGCCAGTTCCACGGCCGGAACGCACGGCGGGATCTCGAAGGGCGCCCACAGCGCTTGGGGGTCCGTGAGTCGATGCCAGTCCAGTGGATGTGCCGCGATCTGCGCGCCGGTGTGCTCGGCCACCGCAGCGTTGTCCCCGGTGTGATCCCAGTGCCCGTGCGTCGTCACGATGAGCTTCAACGTCCAGTCGCGCGACACGAGCTCATCGCGGATCCAGGCGAGCGACGGGATCGCCGTATCGACGGCGATGGCCTCGCGCGTTCGTTCGTCGGCGAGCAGGTGGACGTTCGTCGCGATCGGCCCGACGACCCGGCTCAGGCGCTGCATGCGGAGCGTGTGGCTGTGCGGCCGTGCGTCAGCCTTCGAGCTTGGCCTTGATGCAATCGAACGTCTGGCCGACGATCTTGTTGGCCGTACCCTCCATGAGGCGCGCCCCGACTCCAGCGAGCGAGCCCGAGATGTCGACCTCCGCCGACCAGTCCATCGTCGTCGGTCCCTCCGGCGGGCCGGACAGCAGCATCGAACCGACTGCGTCGACCGCACTTCCGGGGGCCTGACCGCTCGCCTTGATCACGGCCTTGTCCGGCGCCGTCAGCTCCGCGAACGTCATGTTCACCACGAACTTCGCGCTGATGAACCCGACGCCGACCTTCGCCCGCACCTTGAAGTTCGCTGCGTCGATGATCTCCACCGATTCGACACCAGGACCGCACGAACTCACCTTGTCGGGGTCAATCAGGAAGGCCCACGTCCTGGCGCGGGGGGCGTCGATCTGGACGGTGCCGGAAAACAGCATGGATCACTCCGTGGTGGGGACGAGGATCAGGCTTCGGAGGATACCGAACCCGGGACGAACGCGGCCGGCTCGCGAACGAACCGGGTCCGGCAGCCGAGACTGCAGAAGGCGTAGATCGTGCCGGCATGTTCCGCAAGATGACGCGCGTGCGCCGGGTCGACGGTCATCCCGCAGACAGGATCGAGGTACACGACGTCATCGGTTGCGCCGAGGGGCGGCGCCGTGCGGCCCGGCTCGGTCCCGGCCATCGTCGCGGGTCCAGGGGCCGCCACGAACTCCGCCCGGCCGCGACGCACCTGCACGAGCTCGGCGAGGATCGAGAGCGCGACCTCCTCGGCGGTCTCGGCGCCGATGTCCATTCCGGCCGGCGCCCGGAGCGCGGCCAATCGGTCATCGGGGATCCGCTCCTCGCTGCGCAGGTACTCGCGAACGACGGCGGCGCGAGTGGGTGAAGCGACGAGGCCCACGTACGCGGCCTCGCGACGGAGCGCGGCGCTGACCGCCTCCTCGTCCCACTGACCCTGCGTGGCGACCACGACATACGGGACGACGCCGGGATCGAGGCGGCGCAGGTTCGTCTCGGCCGACACGCGCTCGGCCGTGGGAAACGCGGAAGGATCCGCGACCGGATCGAACACGGACACGCGATACCCGGCCGCCGCACCCAACGACACGAGGGCCTGCGCGATGGGCGTGGTCCCGGCGATCCACAGGACGGGAGCGGGCAGATGCGGTTCCACGTAGATCTCCAGTGTCCCGCCGGAGTGGCAGGTCATGACGAGTTCGACAACCCCATCGGCGCGGCGGCCCAGGGACGGCGGGTCCCTGGACAGGCGCAGCAGGCGCGGCAATCCATCGCCCAGCGCAAGGAGCGCCTCGCGGACGACCACGGGCTGGGCGCACGAGCCCCCGACCCAGCCCTCGATCGTGCCGTCCGGGTGGACGATTCCGTGCGCCCCCGGGCGCGCCGAGGTGGGCCGCTGCACCGCCACCACCGTGGCGAGCGCGAACGACCGTCCCTCGGCCTCGAGGGCGCCGACGCGGGCGAAGAGGGAGCGGCCTACGGCGCGACCCCCTTCTCGTGGAGGATCTTCCAGACCTTCTGCGGGGTCATCGGGATGTCGATGTTCCGGACCCCGAGGTGCCACAGGGCGTCGACGACCGCATTGGCGATTGCCGGCGGGGCGCCGACCGTGGCCGACTCGCCGACCCCCTTGGCGCCGATCGGGTGATGCGGCGACGGGGTGATCGTCTTGCCGGTCTCCCAGGCCGGAGTCTCCATCGCGGTCGGGAGAAGGTAGTCCATGAACGTGCCGGCCAGGTTGTTGCCGCGCTCGTCGTAGGTGATCTCCTCGTAGAGCGCAGGGGCGAAGCCCATCGTGAGACCGCCGTGGATCTGGCCATCGACGATCATCGGGTTGATGATGTTGCCGCAGTCATCGACGGCGACGAACCGACGGACCGTCACCTGGCCGGTGCCCTTGTCGATGTCGACCACGCAGATGTACGAACCGAACGGGAAGGTCAGGTTCGGCGGGTCGTAGTAGTCGACCGCCTCCAGGCCCGCCTCCATCCCCTGGGGGTGGTTGGTATAGGCCGCGAAGGCGATCTCCTGGATCGTCTTGAACCGGTCGGGCGAGCCCTTGACGCTCCACTTGCCGTTCGTCCACTCGAGGTCGTCGGCGCTCGCCTCGAGGAGATGCGCGGCGAGGTGCCGGGCCTTCTCCTTGATCTTCCGGGCCGCGATCGCGGTGGCCGCGCCGGCGACCGGTGTGGACCGCGAGGCGTAGGTGCCAAGGCCGTATGGCGCGGTATCCGTGTCCCCGTATTCGATCTTGATGTCGCTGACCGGGAAGCCGAGCTCCTCGGCGATGATCTGGGCGAACGTCGTCTCGTGGCCCTGGCCCTGGGTCTGGACGCCGATGCGGGCCAGGACCTTGCCGGTGGGATGGACCCGGATCTCGCAGGAGTCGAACATCTTGATGCCCAGGATGTCGAACGTGTGCGAGGGTCCGGCACCCACGATCTCGGTGAAGGAGCTGATGCCGATGCCCATGAGTTCGCCGCGCTCGCGCTTCTCGGCCTGCTCCTTGCGCAGGCCCTCGTAATCGATCATCTCCATGGCCATCGTGAGCGCCGCGCCGTAGTTGCCGGAGTCGTATTCCCAGCCGGTGGGCGTCGTGTATGGGAACTGCTCGGGCTGGATGAAGTTCTCCATCCGGAGTTGGGCCGGGTCCTTGCCGATGTCGTGGGCGAGGATGTCGACCATCCGCTCGATGGCATGGACAGCCTCGGTCACCCGGAACGAGCACCGATAGGCGACGCCGCCGGGCGGCTTGTTCGTATAGACGCCGTCGACCTCGACGAAGGCGTTGTCGAAGTCGTAGGAACCGGTGATCACGTTGAACAGCCCGGCCGGGAACTTCGACGGGTCCGCCGCAGCGTCCGTATAGCCGTGGTCGGCGATCGTCTTGACCTTGAGCCCGGTGATCTTGCCTTCCTTGGTCGCACCCATCTCGGCGTGGATGTGGTAGTCGCGGGCGAACGAATCGGCCTGCAGATTCTCCGAACGGTCCTCGATCCACTTCACCGGCTTGCCGGTCAGGAACGAGGCAGCGACGGCCAGGACGTAGCCCGGGTAGACGGGCACCTTCCCACCGAAACCGCCGCCGATGTCGTGGGTCTTGACCCGGATGTTGTGCTCGTAGATGGGGAGCCCGGCGCCGCCGGCGACGAGCGCGAGCACCGTCCGGATGGCGTGCGGTGCCTGACTCGTCATGTGCAGCGTCAGCTGTTCGCGGACAGGATCCCAGTCGGCGACGCAGCCGCACGTCTCGATCGACGCGACGTGGATCCGCGGGATGTAGATGTCCTGGGAGATGGTGACGTCTGCCGCAGCGAGGGCAGCGTCCGCCTTCGCCTCGTCCCCCGACTCCCAATGCCAGATGTGGTTCGTCTGCTTGTCGGGACCCTTGTCGGGACGGAGGACGATCGCGTCCGGCTTGAGCGCCTCGAACGGATCGACGATGACCGGGAGCGGCTCGTAGTCGACGTAGACCGCGGCGACGCCGTCGGCGGCGGCGTAGCGGGACGTGGCGATGACGGCCGCGACCTCCTGCGCTTGGTACATGACGGTGTCGACCGGGAGCACCATCTGCATGTCGCCGGCCAGCGTCGGCATCCAATGGAGCTTGTAGCCCTCCAGATCCTTGCCGGTGATAACGGCAGCGACGCCCGGGATCTTGAGGGCCTCACTGGCGTCAATCGACCTGATCTTTGCGTGTGCGTATGGACTTCGGACGATGTCCAGCCACAGCTGTCCGGGAAGATTGACGTCGTCGATGTATTCGCCCTGGCCCTGGATGAACCGGGGGTCCTCCTTGCGCTTGACCGAGTGGCCCATCCCGCCGACTTCGGGGGTGGTCTGAGGCTCCATCTCGATGGTCATCTCGTCACTCCCCTGTCAGCTCGCCGCGGCCGGCTCGGCCGGTGCGGATTCGGCGGCCTGCATCTGCTGGGCAGCCTGCTGGATGGACTTCACGATGTTCACGTAGCCGGTGCAGCGACAAAGATTGCCACTGATCCCCTCGCGGATCTCCGCCTCGGAGGGATCCGGGTTCTGCTCGAGGAGCCAGGCCGATTGCATGATCATCCCCGGGGTGCAGAAGCCGCACTGGAGGCCGTGCTGGTCCCAGAACGCCTGCTGGAGCGGATGAAGGTCGGCTCCGTTGGCCATCCCTTCGATCGTCTTGATCGTCGATCCATTGGCCTGGACGGCGAGCATCGTGCACGACTTGGCGCTGACCCCATCGACATGGACGGTGCACGCGCCGCAGTTGCTCGTGTCGCATCCCACGTGCGTGCCGGTAAGGCCGAAGTTCTCGCGCAGAAGATGGACGAGGAGCAGGCGCGGTTCCACATCGGCTTCGCGGACCTCGCCGTTGACGGTGACGCTGACGTGTTGGGTGGTCATCTCGGTTCGTCCTCCGTCAGGCGCCGGCGCGCTGGAGCGCTGCGCGGATGGCTCGGGTGGTCATCTCCGCGACCATGGCTCGCTTGTAGTCGGCCGGGCCGTGGCTGTCGGTCACAGGCTTGCTCTGCTTTGAGGCCATGGCAGCCGCCTCCTGGATCACTTCATTGCCCGGTCTGGCGTCCGTGAGGACCTTTTCGGCCTCGGTGGCGGCGAACGGTGCATCGGCGACTGCCGTCAAACCAATCCCGATGGAGGCGATCCGGCCGTCGTCGCTCAGCGCAAGCTGGACGGCGACGCCCACTGTCGAGAAGTCGCCGGCACGTCGCTCGAGCTTCTTGTACGCCCCGCCGCCGTTCCGTGCCGGGTGCGGGATCCGCACCTCGGTCAGCACCTCGGTCGGCTCGATCTGGGTGACGAAAGTGTCGAGGAAGAAGCCGCGCACGGGCATGACCCGCTCGCCGCCGGCACTGCGCAGGACGACCGACGCGCCGAGCGCGAGAAGCACCGCCGGCCAATCCGACGATGGATCTGCGTGGGCGACCGATCCACCGATGGTGCCCCAGTTGCGGACCTGCGGATCGCCGATGCCGACGGCCGCCTCGCGCATGATCGGGAGCGACCGGGCGAGGCCCTCGTCCTCCTGGATCCGTTTGTGGGTCACGCGACCACCGATCCGGATGTCATCGTCGGTGTGGACGATGCCGTCGAGCCCGCCGACATCGCGGAGGTCGACCAGCAACTCGGGTTGCGCGAGCCTCAGTTTGAGGAGGGGCAGGAGGCTGTAGCCCCCCGACAACAGCTTGGCCTCTCCCTGGCGATCCCGCAGGATCCCCAGGACCTCGTCGAGATCCGCCGGCCTGACGTAGTCGAATGCCGCTGGGATCACGCGCGCGCCTCCTCTCAAGTTCGAGCGAGAGCGGCGACTGGCACGCCCAGTGCGGCCAGCGCAACTCATGACGGGGGGCAGTCTCGGGGCCGACGGCCAGGGTCGCGAATCGGGCGACACGGCTGACGATCTCGGGGCTTTGCAGGGTACCCGACGAGGATAGGCCGAGGTCGTTTCGGCGTCAACGAGTAAGAGCCACTGGAGGTCCATACGTATCGATCGGCGTGCCGGATCTGGCGCTCGGTGCGGATCGACGGCCGAAGGGCTCGGGATGCGCGGCAACGCGCCCGGGTCCGCTGCAACGGGCCCGGGCGCGTCCCCCTGGAAGGAGAGATCGTGGAGCCGTCAGTTGCGAAGGGCGCGCAGCGCGTCAATGACGGCCTTCGCATCGGCGCGAGCCGCGCGGAGTTCCTCGCGCGCCTGTCGAAGGTCGCGACGCGCCTCGTCCAGGATCGGCTTGGCCGTGCCGTCGTTCCAATCGGCCGGCGTGAGCTCGAGGACCTTGTCGGCGAGGCCATCGACCAGCTTCTCGGCCGCGGCCACGTGCCGGTTCATCGAAGCGAGGGCTTCCTCGGCCGTCGCCGTATCGTGGCCGGCAGCCTTCGCCCGCTCGATGTAGCCGGTCGCCTTCTCGTCGAAGGCGTCGAAGCGCCGGCCGATCGCGATCACGGCATCCGCCGCGTTCGTGAGGTGGGCCTGCGGGATCACGAGCACGTAGACCCGGAAGTCGTGAGCGATCCGGCGGAGGTCCGCGGTGAGCTCGGCGAGATCGGTGTCACCGTGGATCTCGGCACGGAGCGCGCGGAGGCCCTGCGTGGTGCTGTCGATGATCCGCAGGACCGTGGTCTGGTGACCGTCCGTCATCACGACCGAGGCAACCACGCGAGCCCGGACCGTGCCGAGATCGTCGATCCGGCGATCGATCTCGCAGTCGCCGAGAGCAATCCCTTCGGCGATCGTCGGATCGTTGCTGAAGGCACGCCACGCCTCGGCGCAGCGACCCTCGCGTGCGGCGGTCTGGCCACGCGCCGGCTCCTCGGCGGCCAGCGTCGGGACGGCGCTCGCCGCGAGGACGAGGCCGGCGAGGGCGATTGACAGGATGCGGCTGAAATGTCGGTTCATGGCAGGTTCCCTTCCGAGCCGGGTTCGCCGGCTCCAAGTGCGCTGTCGAGGGTGGACAGGGTGGCGTCGAGATCGGCGAATGAGCCGGCATCGAATGGGGGCAGCGGCCCGGGCGTGGGCGCGGCGGATGCCCCACCGGCCGGAGCCGGAGTTCCCGCCGTGCCGGACACTGCGGCGGCGCTCCCGCTGCCGGCACCCGGGCCGGCATCGATCGAATCCAGTTCGGATCCGGCCAGCCACGCGTCGAGTTCGGCCGCCAGGTCCTCATCGGCGGCAGCGTCGACTGGACCTGAACCCGTGGGTGTGGGATCGGCGTCGGAGGCGGCCCCTGCGCCGCGGTTGGTTCGGTCGAGCCCGCCACAGCCCACGACGGCCACGGCGAGGAGCGCCGTGCCCGCGAACCGGAGCATCGACCCGGTAACGGTCATCTTCGTGTTCTCCCTTGCGGTTCGATGGACCCATCGATCCGGAGATCGGCCGGCTCGACATCGCTACCGTGCCGGAGGGACCCGATGGGCTCCACCACCGGGACACGGGGAGATGTAAGGGCTCGGTAAGCTCGCCGGGGGGTTGGGAGGCTTCCCGACGGGTCGGGTACATCGCGGTGCGGTCGCCGGCGCCGGGCCGGCGTCCAGCACCCGGCCGCCATCGACGGAGGCGATTCCGAAGGGCCGGACCTCAAAGGTTCCGGACGTTGACTCCCGGGGTCAGGACTGGACGTGCGGCTCCCACGTCACGACGCCGACGGCCATCGGGAGCACGCCGCGCAGCGAAACGGTGCCGTCGGCGCCCGAGTCGAGCAGTTCGTCGACGGCCGACTCGAAGCGCCGTGCCTTCGGGCCCTCGATGTCGATCCAGAGCTGCCGGAGGAGGAACCCTTCGAGTTCGCTCCGCGATGCGAAACGACGCGCCTCGCGCTCCATCATGCGAACCTGCGGGTCGCGTCCCCGGGCTCGCAGGAGCTCCACGAAGTCCGGGAGCGCGGGAAGCGGGATCCGGGCCTCGCCATGGACGAGCGGCCAGCACGGATCGGCGAGTGATGCCGGCTGGCGCTCCATCAGGATCGCCACGCACAGGCGCCTCGCGGCTGCCTCCATGGCATCGATGAACGGGCCGATGGCCTCGACGTCGTACGAGACGTGGGCGATGAGCGAGACGTCCACGGCCGGGAGGGGACCGATCGCCGCGGCGAGCGCATCGCCCGGGGCCGGTGGCCAGCGGCCTTCGACAACCTCGATATTCGCGATGCCGTACTCCGCCATGCCTTCGCCGAGTGCCCCGAGCATCCCACGCGACGGATCGACGGCGATCACCCGCCGGACCCGAAGCGCCAGGGGCAGGGCATAGCGACCCGCCCCGGCGCCGATGTCGAGCCAGGTTTCGTCGGATTCAGCGAGCTCGACGAGGGCGACGAGGACGCTCTCATCCGTCCGACGCGGATCGGCCCGGAACAGACCGGTGACCGGCGCGTAGAAGTCCGCGCCGTCGGGCCTCTCACGGAGACGGTCCACCTGGCCCCGGTTGGCCCGGACGCGATCGGCCCATGCCCGCTCGGCGAGGGTCGCCAGATCGGCGCGAGCGTCGATGTCGGGGTTGTCGCCGTCCACGGGGACCTCGTGGACGACGTCCGGGTGCGCCTCGAGGACGGGTCCGAGCCCGCGATCGCCGGCTGTCTCGTCGATCAGGCGGAACGCCTCGCGACCCAGCAGCACCGGGTTCCGGCCACGGTCGTTTGCATAGCGCGGCACGACGACGGGCCGCTCCGGATCGCGCGTCGCATTGACGAGCGCACGGATCGTCGCCGGCGAGATGAGCGGTTGATCGCCGAGCGCCACGAGGATCGCGTCGGGGGTTGGGCTCCCATCCGTCCCCGCCTCCGCCTTGGCGGCCCGAGCCAGCGCTGCGAATCCGATCCGGAGCGAGCTCGCGAGTCCCGCCGCCGGGTCGGGGTTTCGAATGCGCCGCTCGGCGCGCCACTCGATGCCGCCTTCGATGCGCTCCGCATCCGTACCCAGGACGACGACGACGTCCGCGATCCCCGCCTCGGCGATCGCATCGAGCACGTGCTGGAGGATCCGCCGGCCGCCGACGGCCGCGAGGAGCTTCCCGCCCCCGAATCGCGAACCCGCGCCCGCCGCCAGGACGACGGCCGCGAGACGTCCGCCGGCCGGCTCAGCCACCTGCGATCCGCGTGGCCTCATCCGTGACGCGAGTCGCGGCTGCCGCGCGGGTCCGCATCGGGGCACCGCTGCCCCCATAGCGGGTGGCAACGATCTCGGCCATGACCGCGAGCGCGGTCTCGGCCGGGGCGCGACCGCCGAGGTCCAGGCCCACCGGCCCACGCAACCGGGCGAGGTCGTCCGCCCCCACCCCGGCCGCACGGAGTCGCTCGTGCCGATCCGACTGCGTCTTGCGCGAGCCGACCGCGCCCACGTAGCGACATCCGCGGCGAAGCGCCTCGGTGATCGCCGGCTCGTCAAACTTCACGTCGTGGCTCAGGACGGCGACCGCGTCGTTCGGACCCAGGCCGATCTCGTCGGCAACCTCGTCGGGCCAGCCGACGACCAGCCGGTCTGCAGTCGGGAAGCGATCCGGAGTGATGAACGCCGCGCGGCCATCGACGACCACCGTCTCGTAGCCCAGTTCGCCGGCCAGGCGAACGAGCGAGCGAGCGACCTCGACGGCACCCACGATGACGAGCCGCGGCCGGACCGGAAAAGCTTCCAGGAACAGCGAGGCACCCCCCAGCTCGATGGTTCGCGAGATCCCGCGCAACAGGGCGTCCTCGGATGCCTTGAGGAGCGCCTGGTCCAGTTCGTCCGAGCCCAGGGTCTCCGACGCGTCTCCGCCGTCGCTGATCATGATCGGGGGCGCCGGGGGCGCTCCCTCGCCCGGTGGGTGGGCGCCGAACGCAGGGGGTGGCGAATCGGACGGCAGCGGAATCGCGACCACGGCGCCGTGGCCGTCCCGCTCGATCGATGTCATCGCGGCCGCAACGGCCTCGGCCGGCACCAGAGGCTGGATGAGGACGTCGATCGTGCCACCACAGGCCAGGCCGACGTCCCAGGCCTCCTCGTCGCTGATCCCGTAGCGGACGACGCGAGCATGCCCGGTCTTGCGAGCTCGCTCGATCTCTTCGGCCGCGGCCCCCTCCACGCAGCCGCCACTCACCGACCCGGCGATCCGCCCATCGTCGGCTCGGAGCAGGACCGCCCCCTCCGGGCGCGGTGCCGATCCGAACGTCCGAACAACGACGGCCCGCCCGATCCCGATGCCTTCGGCCTGCCACGCAGCCAGCGTGTCGAGCAGCTCCTTCATGACGTCATGCTACGCCCGGGCGCTCCGAGCAGGCGACGCGCTGCCGCGGGATCCGTGGTGGGCGCCATCGGCTCGGGTCGGCCCTGGAAGCCAGGCACCTCGACGGCCGACCCGGCCAGATGTGGCATCGCGTGGGCGGCGATCTCGGCGTGGCGACCCGTGTCCTGGGTGCGGACACCCGCGAGGATCTGCCCGAGGCGCTCCAGGCTGGCGACCGTGCCCGCCGGCAGGAAGTCGTCGATGAACGGGTAGGCGGCCTTCATCCCGGCGGCCAGCGGTTGGTACCCGAACGTCCCCGCAAGCGGGTTCAGCCAGACCAGGCGATGACAGTTGCGCCGGAGGCGGGCCGTTTCCTCGGCCACGAGCGCCGGATCGCCGCGGTCCCAGCCGTCGGAGATGACGATGACCACGCCGCTCGTCCGGAGCGAGCGCCGCGCCCAGCGCAGGTTGAACTCGCGAAAGGATTCACCGATCCGCGTGCCGCCGGCCCAGTCGTTCACGGCGTCGGCCACGCGGGCAAGGGCACGGTCGCGGTCGCGGTCGCGCAGGAGGCGCGTGACGCGCGTGAGCCGCGTCCCGAAGACGAAGGCCTCGGTCTTGACGTCGCTCGAGGCGGCGAGCGCCTGGATGAACCGGAGCAGCAGGCGCGAGTGACGCTCCATCGAACCCGAGATGTCGCAGATCACGACGATCGGGCGCGGCCGGCGGACCGGGCGGCGCCAGACCCAGTCCAGCATCTGGCCCCCCGTCGACATGTTGCGGCGGAACATCGCTCGCGGGGCGAGGCGGCGGCCGTGGGGATGGAGTTCGTAGCGTCGGGTGCGGCGTAGCTCGAGGCGTGGGGTCAGGAGATCCACGAGTCGTTCGGCGTCGCGAACTTCGGCCGGGGTCATCCGATCGAACTCGCGGTGGCGGATGACCTCGGTGGCGCTGAAGGCGTCGGGCGCGATCGTGACCCCGTCGACCGCTTCCTCGTCGGTCGCGTCCTCGTCATCCTTCGACGCCAGCGGCTGTCCGACGTCGGCCCGTGCCTTGACGGCCTCGTCGCCGACCCCGGGTTCGTTCTCGCCGTCCTCCCCCGCCTCCAGGTCGGCATCCGTCTTCTCGGGGCGCGTCGCCACGGGTGGTTCGCCCGGCCAGGACCCGCGCCGGCGCCAGTAGCGATCGAAGATCAGGTCGTAGGTGGGTCGATCGTCCCGTCGGCGGATGAACACGGCCGCGCCGGCCGCCTTGACCTGCGCGCGATCGCCCAGATCGATGACCTCCAGAGCCCGCGCGAAGTCCTGCGCGGCGCCCAGGTCCGTCGACAGCCCGGCGCGCCGGAGCGCCCGCCCGAACCCGACCGCCTGGCGGAGCATCCGCCGCCCGTCGATCTCCTCACCGCGCGGCGTCCGGGCGAATGCCGGATCGGTCACTGGACGGTCATCGTCGCGGCCGGGTCGTCGTGCCGCCGCTGTTCATGCGCAGATGCTCAGCGCTGGGCCGACGTCTCAGCGAGATAGCGGCGCGCGTTCGTCCCGCGCACGCCCCGGACGTCTTCCTCGTACTTGAGCACGACGCCGAGCGTCTCGTCGACCATCTCGGGCGTCAGTTCCTTCGCCCCGAGAGCGAGGAGGGCAGCGGCCCAATCGAGGGTCTCGGCGATCCCCGGCACCTTCGTGAGGTCGGCCTCGCGCAGACGATGGACGAATGAGACGACGGCGCGGGCGAGCGACTCGGGGGCGTTCGGAACGCGGGCGAGGACGATCTCGAACTCCTTGTCCGCCGAGGGGTAGTCGATCCAGTGGTACAGGCATCGCCGCTTCAGCGCGTCGTGGACCTCGCGCGTCCGGTTCGAGGTGAGGATCACTCGTGGCGGCCGCACCGCCCGGATCGTGCCGATCTCGGGGACGGTGACCTGGTAGTCGGACAGGATCTCGAGGAGGTACGCCTCGAACTCCTCGTCGGCGCGATCGATCTCGTCGATGAGCAGGACGGGCGGCTCGCCTTCGGTCCCGTCGGTCCCGTTCGCCTCGAGCGCCTGCAGGAGCGGACGCTTGATCAGGAAGTCCGGACCGAAGATGTCGTGGGCGGTGGCGTGGTCGGCCGCCCCGCGCGCCTCCATGAGCCGGATCTCGAGCATCTGGCGCGGATAGTTCCACTCGTAGACGGCGTTGTTGACGTCGAGCCCCTCGTAGCACTGGAGCCGGATGAGCCTCGTCCCGAGGCTCGCCGCGAGGACCTTGGCCAGTTCGGTCTTGCCGACGCCCGCCTCGCCCTCGAGGAGCAGCGGCTTGTCGAGCCGCAGCGAGAGGAAGACCGATGTTGCAAGCGCCCGGTCGGCGATGTAATCGCGCTCGCGGAACGCGGCCGTGATCGCGGCGGCGGAGTCCAGATCGGCCGGGACGTTCGTGGTCATCAGGGCGCGAGTCTACCGCGTGGCATCGATCATCCGTCCGGAGCGTCCAGCTCACGGGCGTAGGCTGGGAAACGGAACCGCTGCTCGCGGGTGAGCAGACCGCCATGTCCGAGGCCGGACACGAGGCGCGGGCCGGGGCGTTCGCCGGTCAGGAGACGCGGCAGGACGAGGTCCGCCGCGGTGGCTTTCGAATAGGCGCCGCAGGTCGGCAGGCCCAGGACGGCGACCCGGCCGATCCGCCCGAGCCACAGCATGGAACCGGGGTGCGCCGGCACGCCACGGCGGACGACGCTCCCACCGAGCTCCTCGACCGCGCCGTAGAACGGGTCCGCCGGGTCGGTACTGCCGCCGCCCGCGGTGAGGATCACGTCGGCCCGATCCCGACCCGACGCGAGCTCCCGCATCGCGCCACCAACCGCCGCGTCATCAGGTGCATACGTGATCCCGATCAGCGTGGAGCCGAGCCCCTCCACCTTGTCGGCGACGCTCGCCTCGAAGCGCTCGCGGGCCACGGAGTGGATCGCCTCGCGGACGACGACCCCCACCCGGCGCGGAACGAACGGCGCGACCCGGACGATCGGGCGCCGGCCGAAGCCGGCCTGGCGGCGCCCGGCCTCCACGACTGCCTCGTCGACGACATGCGGCGCGACCTTGACGCTCGCGACGAGCTGTCCGGCCTTGACCACGGACCCGTCGAACGCGGTGAACACCTCGAGGGGGTCGATCCGGTTGATGCGCTCCAGGGCGGCCGTTCGGACGTGGAGCACGCCGTCCACCGCGGCGACGAGGTCCACCCGACTTTGTGCGGGACCACGGGTCGTCAGCCCCTCGCCGGCGACGGCGTCGGCCAGCGACATTGCTGCATCGTCCTCGTGGACGTCACCTTGTTCCAGGACGAGGACGGTGACGCCGCCATCTCCCAGCGCGGCGGGATCGGTCGCCAAGGCGCGAAGATCCTCCAGCGAAAGGCGCCGCCCCTTCGGCATGCGCACTCCACCCGCGACGAGGTCGCGGGTCAGGACCGACCCCTCGAGTGAGGCCGGCGGATGCGCGCCGGGCAGGATCCGCTCGACGCGCACGCGCGTTGCCGCCGCAGGGCGGGCTAGCCGGCCCGCGCCAGCGCGGCCTCGATCGCCCGACCCGCGTAGACCACAGCCATCGCCGCGCGGTAGGTCGCATCGGCGTGAATGTCCGAGTTCACCTCGACGCCATCGGTCGCATGCGCCGCCGCGGCGGCGATCGCCTTCCCCGAGGCATCGCTGCCGACAAGCGCCGCCTCGACGTCCGTAGCCCGGTACGGATGCTCGTGGACTCCAGTGACGCCGATCCTGGCGTGGCTGATGCTGCCGCCGCTCTTCGCGATGACGGCCGCCACGCCCACGATCGAGTAGCCCGATGCCGGCTGCGCGAGCTTCGCGTAGCCGAACCCGGCCCCGGCCGGGACCGCCGGTCGGCGGATTGCCACGAGGATCTCGTCGTCCCTGATCCCGCTCACGAACGCACCTTCGAAGAACCCGTCGAGGGGCACGACGCGCTCCCCGCCAGGACCGCGGAGCACCGCCGAGCCGTCGAACGCCAGTGCGATCGCCGGGAAGTCGGACGCGGGATCGGCATGAGCGATCGCGCCGCCCACCGTGCCCAGGTGGCGAACCTGGACGTCGGCGATCTGGTCGATCGCCTCGCGGACGCCCGGGTAGGTCGTGGCGGCACGCCACTCGGCGTAGGTGGTCAGCGCCCCGATCTCCAGGCTTCCATCCGCCTGCGGACGGAAGCCCCTGAGCTCGGCGATCCGGCCGATGTCGACCAGTCGATCGACGGATGCCAGCCGGAGCTTGAGCAACGGCAGGATGCTCTGGCCGCCGGCGATGACCTTGGCCCCGCCGCGCACGGCGGCGATGGCCTCGTCGAGCGATCCGGCGCGGGTGTACTCGAACGCGGCCGGGATCATGCCTGGCCTCCCTTCGCGGACTGGATGGCACGCCACACGGTCTGTGCCGTGTACGGCATGTCGAGATGACGGATGCCCAGCGGCGAAAGGGCATCGACGACGGCATTGGCGACGGCCGCCGTGCTGGCGATCGCCCCGGCCTCGCCGACCCCCTTCACCCCGAGCGGGTTCACGGGCGACGGGGTCACCGTCTCATCCAGTTCCAGCATCGGCAGCCACGATGCCCGCGGCAGCGCGTAGTCGAGCATCGAACCCGACAGGAGCTGCCCGTCATCGCCGTAGATGGCGCCCTCCCAGAGGGCCTGTCCGACACCCTGGACGATGCCGCCATGGAGCTGGCCGTCCACGATCATCGGGTTGATCTTCTTGCCGACATCGTCGACGGCGATGTAACGAACGAGATCGACCTTGCCGGTCGCCTCGTCGATCTCGACGATCGCGACATGGGTCCCGAACGGCCACGTGCAGTTCGGCGTGTCGTGATAGACGGTCTCGTCGAGATACGGCTCCATGCCTTCGGGAAGGCTGAACCCCAGGCCGATCGCGAAGGAGATCTCCTGGAAGGTTTTCACCTTGTCGGGCGATCCCTTGACCGAGTAATTCGCGCCGTCGACTTCGATGTCGTCGACGGAGGCCTCGAGCATGTGCGCCGCATAGCGGCGTGCCTTCTCGCGGATCTTGGCCGCGGCCTTCACCGCCGCGGTGCCGCCCACCGACGCCGTCCGGCTGCCGTACGAGCCATAGCCGAACGGGGCACCCTGGGTGTCCGAGTGCTGGATGACGACGTCCTCCATCGGGATCCCCAGCTCGTGGGAGACGATCTGGGCGTAGGTCGTCTCGTGGCCCTGGCCCTGCGGCTGGGTGCCCATGGTGACGACGACCTTGCCGGTGAGGTGAACCCGGATGTTGGACGACTCCCACATCGCCGCCCCCCAGCCCTCGCCGACGGCACCGATCCACTTGGACGGCGCGACGCCGCACACTTCGATGTACGTGCTGAGCCCGACGCCGAGGAGCTTGCCGCGCTTCCTCGCGTCGGCCTTCGCCTTGTCCATCTCGTAATAGCCGGCCGTCGTGAGCGCCTTGTTGAGTGCCGGCTCGTAGTTCCCGGAATCAATGTAGATCTTGGCGCCACCAGAGGCCGTCCCGAGCCCCGACGGGTTCTCGTACGGGAACTGGTCCGGCGGGATGAAGTTCCTGCGACGAACCGCGGCGGGATCCATGCCGATCTCGTCGGCGAACAGGTCCATCGCCCGTTCGATGACGTAGGTCGCCTCGGGGCGGCCCGCACCGCGGTAGGCGTCAACGAACGTCGTGTTCGTGTAGACGCCGGTCACTTCGGCGTAGACGTTCGGGATGAGGTAGCAGCCCGAGAGCACACGGGCGTAGAGCGTGGTTGGAACACCCGGACCGATCGTCGAGAGGCGACCGCCGAGGTTGGCGAGCGTCTTGACGCGCAGACCCGTGATCTCGCCATCCCGCTTCCCGGCAATCTCGAGGTAGGTCACATGATCCCGGCCGTGGGTCGTGGACTGGTAGTTCTCGCGGCGAGTCTCCACCCACTTCACGGGCCGGCCGCCGATCGCCTTGCTGGCGAACATGACGAGCGCCATGTCCGCGTAGCAGAAGATCTTGGTGCCGAACGCGCCGCCGACGTCCGGGCTGATGCAGCGAACCTTGTGCTCGGGAATGCCGGTCACGAAGGCGGCGAGCAGCAGGCGCTGGATGTGCGGGGTCTGGCTCGACATCCAGATCGTGTACTCATCCGCTCCCGGGTTGTACCAGCCGATGTCGCCGCGGGTCTCCATCGGGTTCGGGATGAGCCGCTGGTTGACGAGCCGCTGGCGGACGACCACCTCGGCCCCATCGACCGCCGCGTCCGTCCCCGCCTTGTCCCCGACCGACCACTCGAACACGACATTGTTCGGGGCGTTCTCGTGGAGCTGCGGCGCGCCGTCGGCCATCGCCTTCTCGACGTCGACCACGGCCGGAAGACGCTCCCAGTCGACCTTGATGGCCTCGAGCGCGTCGTTGGCCTGAGACGCCGTCTCGGCGATGACCGCCGCGACGCCTTCGCCGGTCCACTTGACGCTATCGGTGGCCAGGGCGCGTGGCGTGTTGATGTTGTTCTGGATCCCTGCCGATCCGCCGGCCGGCCACGCCATCGGGAGCGGGTTGTACGGGATGTCGGCGCCGACGAACACGGCGACCACGCCGGGCATCGCCTTCGCGGCGGACGCATCGATGGAGCGGATGTTGGCGTGTGCATAGGGGCTGCGCAGGATGGCCATGTGGGTCATCCCGGGCATCGTGATGTCGTCGAGGTAGCGACCCCCACCCGTGATGAGGCGCGGGTCCTCGACCCGCTTGACGGAGGTTCCGAGCACGTCGGTGGTCATCTTCGGCCTCCTATGCCTGACTTGCCGGCGCGGCCGGTGCAGCGGATCCCGCGCGCATCACGGCGGCCGCCTCACGGATCGCCAGGACGATGTTCTGGTAGCCCGTGCAGCGACAGATGTTGCCCTCGATCGCATGGCGGATCTCGTCATCGGACGGGTCGTCATCGCGGGCGATGAGATCGGCAGCCGCCATGATCATGCCGGGGGTGCAGAAGCCGCACTGGAGTCCGTGCTTCTCCCAGAACGCGGCCTGGATCGGGTGGAGGTTCTCTGGGGTCCCCATCCCCTCGATCGTCGTGATCGAGCGACCGTCGGCCTGGACGGCCAGCATCGAACACGACTTCACGGCCATGCCGTCCAGCTGAACGGTGCACGCGCCGCATTGCGAGGTGTCGCAACCGATGTGGGTCCCGGTCAGGCCCAGGTCCTCCCGAATGGCCTGGACCAGGAGCCGCCTGGGCTCGACCTCCAACGATCGGCTGACGCCGTTCACGGTGAGCGTGATGTGCTCGGTCACCGGCTGGACCTCCTTCCGTGCGCACAGGCCGGCGGGTTCGTACCGGGCTGCGTCGCGTCCCTCGGGTTGGTTCGATGGTGCAGATGTGAGCGTCCATGCTCGCACCGTCGGCAACGGGAATCAAGGCCGATTCGCGGGTGGTGAAACGTGGCTCGTGGGCCGAGGGGTAGCCCGGACCTGCGACGGTCAGGCTCCGTCGCTCGACATCGCGGGCTCGGCCGGCGCGGCGGAGGGGATTCGTCGACTCCTGGTCGCATCGAGCACGGAGTCGAGTCGGGCAATGAAGGCGCGGGCACCCAGGCGCTCGAAGATCTCGCGCGCCTCCGCGGCGGCGGACGGCGTACCCGGCTCGCTCGGGAGGAGCGTCACCCGGTCGAGCAGCGTCATCGCCATCGGGTAGGTCGCTCCAAGCGCGCGGAGTCGAGCCACCGAATCGTCGAAGCCGGCGACCGCCCCGGCCACGTCGCCGTCGATTGCGAGCAGAGCTGCCTCCATGCCGAGGAGGGTCGCGCGGGTCAGGTTGAGCCTGGACGCGAAGTGATCGCGCATCAAGGTGAGCGCGTCGACGAGCAGATTCCGCTTTCCGGACCACGCGGCGGCTCGGCACCAGATCTCGAGCGCAGAGTCCCAGTCGGAGAACCACCCGCTCTCCGCCTGCGGGGTCGCCTCGGCCACCTTCGCGGCGGACCCTTCGGCCAGCATGATCTGCGCCTCTGCCGCGGCCAGGATGAGACCGATCTGGGGGTCGGCGCGGCCGTCGAGGGCGCCGCGCATCTCGGCGAGAAGGTTCCGCACGGCATCGAAGTCGCCCTGCGCGGCCAGCATGTCGAGGATCGCGCCCATCGCGAAGTAGCTCGAGATCCCCTTGTGGTAGTCCGGCTCCAGCCCCGACATCGCCGACCTGATCCAGTCCCAATCGCCGAGGACGAGGGCGGTTGACGAAGCGTTCCCGAACAGGCTGAGCGCCCAGCCCATGTCGCCACGCGCGAGCGCCCGCTCGTGGCCCTCCCGGGCGATCGAGAACGCCATGGCCGGCCCTTCCGCGGCCCACCATGCCGACAGGTTCATCCGGGCTCGGCACTCCGCGTTGAACACGCCCTCCCGCTCCGAAAGCGCGATCGCGCCCAGGAAGAGCGCTGCCGCCTCCTGGGTGCGGCCATGCTCGGAGAGGGCCCAACCCTTCGACGCCAGGATCTCGGCGATGACCGCCCGCAGGTCCAGCCGTTCCGCGACCGGCAGCGTCGCCTCGATGATCTGAAGCGCCTCCGGGAACTCGCCGGACATCAGGTGGGCCCGCGCGAGTTCGGCCGCGAGTCGCGCCGTCGCCGCGGAACCGATTTCGCCGCCGGCGTGCTGCAACCCGGCGCTCAACGTTGCCACGGCATCCATGGGACGTCCGTCGTTGACGAGGGCGAGACCTTCCCACGTCGTCGCGCGAGCAACCCCTTCACCGTCGCCGTGAGCGAGGTATCGCTCACGCACGGCCCGGGCGCGCTCGACCACGAATGCGTGTCGGCCGACGGTGACGCCGATCTCCAGGATCGCCTCCTCAATCGGCATTCGCTGGGAGTCGTCATCTTCGTCGCTGAGCCCGAGCGCCTCCTCGAGGTAGCCGATGGATCGCTCATGAGCACCCAGCGCTCGCGCCCGATCTGCGGCCGCGACGAGGGCGTCCCGGGCTCGGTCCCGAAGAGCGGCCGCCTCGTCGTCCGCCGAAGCTCGGTAGGCCAGGACGAGGTGGCTGGCAATCACCCCGGCCAGTTCGTCGCTCCCGCTCGCACCGAACAGGTCCGCTGCGGCCAGATGGCGCAAGACCCGCTCCCGGCGCGACAATCGCCCGTACACGACCTCGCGCATCAGCCCCTGGACAAACCGGTGCTGGCCCCGGGTCGGCGAGCGCGGCTCGTCGTCCAGCTCGAGGATCTCGCGACCCACCAGCTTCACCAGGGCGACGGCCACCTCGCGATCTCCCCCGCCGCGCAGCGCGCTGATCGAAGAGGCCGCGAACATCTGGCCGATAACGGCGCCATAGCCAAGGACGTCCCGCTCCGCGTCGCTGAGCGTGTCGAGGCGGGCGCTGAGCAGACCCGTGAGGGACTCGGGAACAGCGAGCGATGCGAGCGATCCGGTCAGCCGGTAGCGACCGTCGGTCTCCGTGAGCGTGCCCTGGTCTTCGAGCATCCGGACCGTCTCGACCGCGTAGAGCGGGACGCCCTCGGATCGATCCCGGATGGCCTCGATCGCGGAGGGCGGGATGCCTGGGACCAGGCCGACGAGCAGCAGCTCCATCGCGTCATCGCTGATCGGGCCGAGTTCCACGCCCGTCACCCGACGCAAGCCGGCACCCCAGGTCGGTCGCCGCTCGATCAGCTCCGGTCGGGCCAGGGTGACGACGAGGATCGGCCGATGCTTCGGGGACCCCACGAGCGACTCGATGAAGTCGAGGAGTCCCGCCTCGGCCCAGTGCACGTCCTCGAAGACGAGGACCGTGGTGGCCTTTTCCGCGATCCGCTCGAACAGGGTCCGCCACGCGGCATAGATCTCGTCGACATCCCCGGGCGGCATCTCGCCGAGGCCGAGCAGGCCGGCCAGCCGGCTGCCGACCCGCTCTCGCTCGTCGGCGTCGACCAGGTGATCGCGGAGCATCGTGTCGAGCTTCGCGGTCGACGTCTGCCGGTCATCGCTTTCGAGGATCCCGGCTCGGCCCCGGACCATCTCGCCGAGCGCCCAGAACGCGAGGCCCTCGCCGTACGCGGGCGAACGACCGTGATGCCAGTAGACGGTCCCGACGAGGCCGTCGAGGTACTTCGACAACTCCCAGGCGAGGCGCGTCTTGCCGATCCCGGCGATCCCGATGACCGACACCAGGCGGGCTCGACCCTCGCGCTCCGTCGCGTGGAACATCTCCTTGAGCAGACGCAGCTCGTCGTCGCGGCCGACGAACGGCGGCTCGAGTCGGGCGGTGCGGCCGGCGCCGCCGATGCCCCCAACGACGCGGGTGGCCTGCCAGGCCTGCACTCGATCGGCCTTGCCCTTGAGCTCGAATTCGCCGGCAGGTTCGTAGGCGATGGCCCGTTCCGTGGCCCGGACCGTCGCCTCGCCCACCAGGACCGTGCCCGGTTCGGCGACACCCTGGAGACGGCTCGCGGTATTCACCAGGTCGCCGGTCACCATGCCCTGCCCCACGGCCAGCGGATCGACCGCCGCCTCGCCGGTGAGCACCGCCGCGCGCACGTTCATCCGGGGCCAATCGGCAGCGCCCGACGGCAGCGCCTTGACCGCGTCGATGACTTCGAGCGCCGCGCGGACGGCTCGCTCGGCGTCGTCCTCCTTCGCCTGGGGGGTCCCCCACACCGCCATGACCGCGTCACCGATGAACTTCTCGACGGTCCCGCCGTAGCGCTCGATCCGCTCGCGCGCCACCTCGAAGTAGCCGGACAGCATGTCGCGGACGACCTCTGGATCGCGATCGGCCGCGAGAGCCGTGTAGCCGACCAGATCGGCGAAGAGCACGGTCACAAGGCGGCGTTCGGTCGCACGCGGCGGAGCCGCTCCACCTGGGTCCGGCAGCACCGCGCCGGCCGCGCCGCCTCCGGACCTCGGCAGTTCCGAGCCGCACGTCCCGCAGAAACGATCGTCCGGGTCGTTGGACGCACCGCAGACAGGGCAGCCGGCCGCCAGCGGCTTGCCGCACGCGCGACAGAACCGGCGATCGGGGCGATTCGCCGTGGAGCAGTTCGAGCAGACGATGTCCGCCACGTCGCGATCCCTCCGTTAGACCGACCAGACTAGCGGGCCGCCGCAACCTCATCGATCGCGGCCCCGAAGCCGTCGACGATCGCGCTGATCTCGCCCTCGGTGATCGTGAACGCGGGCGAGAACTGGAGGGCGTGGCCGCGCAGGACGCGCGTGGCGACGCCGTGGCGCTGCGCGGCCGTGACGACCCGCTCCGGCAGGCCCGGGTCGCGCGCGAGGACCTCGGGATCGAAGGCGACCGCGCCGGTGAGGCCGACGGTTCTGACCTCGGACACGAGCGGCAGCCCCTCCAGGCGTCGCAGCGCGGTGTCCACCACCGGCTCCAACGTCTTGACGCGATCGACGAGGGCCTCCTCCTCCAGGATGTCGAGGTTGGCCATCCCCGCGGCCGCCGCGCCGGCGTGGCCGGAGTACGTGTAACCGTGGCGGAAGACGGCGCCCGGCACCGGGTCGTCCCAGAACGGCGCCCGCACCCGCTTCCCGACCAGCACGCCGCCCAGCGGCACGTAGCCCGACGAAACGCCCTTGGCGAACGTGATCATGTCCGGCTGGATGCCGTAGCGGGTCGTCGCGAACCACTCCCCGGTCCGCCCGAATCCCGTGATCACCTCGTCGGCGATCAGCAGGACATCGTGCTCACGACACAGCCTGTTCACGCTCGGCCAGTAGTCCTCCGTGGGCGGGAGGACGCCGCCGGCACCGATGACCGGCTCGCCGATGAACGCCGCGATCTCCGCGCCGCGCTCCTCGAACAGGCGCCCAAGGCCGTCCACGTCCATCGATCCCACGTGGACGACCTCGTCGATGAAGTCGCCACCGTAGCCGCTGCGCATCGCCGCCATGCCGACGAGCGACGTGCCCCAGCCGTGCATCCCGTGATACGCGAGCTCCCGCGACACGATGATCCGCCGCTCCGGGTGCCCGAGGACGTCCCAGTAGCGCCGCGCGAGCTTGGCCGCCGTGTCGACGGCGTCCGAGCCGCCCGAGCCGAGGAAGACGACGGTATCGGGCATCGGGGACATCGCCGCGAGGCGGTCGGCCAGGCGGATGGACGGCTCCGTGGTGTACGCCCCAAACGACGAATACGAGGATAGCCGCGTGAGCTGGTCCGCGACCGCGTTCGCGATGCTCTCGCGGCCATACCCGACGTTGCAGTACCAGAGCGCGGCCGTGGCGTCGAGGTACTCATTGCCGGCCGTGTCGACAAGGCGGATCCCGTCGGCCCGCTCGATGACGAGCTCGTTCGAGGCGACGGTATGCATGTCGGCGAAGCCGTGCCAGAACGTGCTCATTCATCCTCCTTGGCGGGCCGATCCGTCAACGATAGCGTGCGCCTTGGTACGCGGCGACCGAAGGCCCGACTCTTCAGGTCGAGGGCGCGCGGATCGAGGGAGCTCGCGAGTTCGTCGCCAGGCGGCAGGCCGGCGATGTACGCCGCCCGACCCAGCCGCTCCATCTTCGTCAGCGCAGCGGTCCAGGAGAGAGCGGCGAGCCCACCGGCCGTCCCGAGCCCGACGCGAACGAGCCCGCGCCCGCCCGTCGAAGCCGCGTAGCGCGTCGCCCAGACCAGGAGTTCGGGGCCGTCGTCGCTGCCCTCGGTGGTTCGGAGCGCGCCACAGACGATGCCCCACGATTCGGTGGCACGGGCAATGAGGCGCCAGTTGTCCGGCCCGGCGATCAGGTCGACCGCGAGGCTCTGATACCCGTCGACGAGGATGGTCTCCGGCCCGGCCGCGTCCGCGTTTCCTCCGGTAATGACCAGCGAGAGGTGCGCGCCGTGGACGCCCTCGACGAGGACCGCCTGCGCGGCCTTGAACCGACGACGCTCAGCCGGGTCCTCGCCGATCAGCGTCGCGTCCGGTTCGTGGATCTCGATGTAGGGGCAACCGGCATCGATCAAGTCGTGGATCCGTCCGTTGACCACGCGCGCGGCGTGGTTCGAGGCGGCGTTCCGATCCGAGGCGGCGTCCCGCCCATCGGCGACACCACCGTCGGCCAGTCGGCGCCCGAGCGTGTACGGCCCGGGGAGGGCCTGCTTGACCATCACTTCGGTGCACCCGGCGGCGAAGCGCCAGTCATCGACGGCCGATTCGCCCGCATCGTTGGGGGAGACAACATCGAAGGGATCGGCGAGACGCAGCCCGCCGTCCGTGATCGGCTCGAGGCCCGCCTGTTCCTGCGCCCGGATTGCCTCGCGAACGAGGTCGTCAACGCTGCGCACACGATCGCGCCCGCCGCCACCGTCGCCGGTGTGGTCGATGGCAGGTTGGGGCCGTGGAAGCGGCCCAAGGAGGGTTCCGAACATGGGCTGCCGATCGTAGCGCATTGCCGCCCCGAGCCCGTATCGGCCGCGCTGCCTCGAGTCCGTCGGGAGTTCGGCTTACACGCCGCTTACAACCGCATCACGGGCGCCGTTGACCGCGGCGTATCCTCGCTCGGTGAAGACCATCCTGATCGTCGACGACGAGCGCCACATCGTGGACCTGCTCCGCCTCTATCTGGAGAAGGAGGGCTATGCCGTCGTGGCCGCCGCTGACGGCGAAGAGGCGCTCGTCCTCCACGCACGGCACGACCCGTCGCTCGTGATCCTCGATCTGATGCTCCCCAAGGTCGACGGCTTCGAAGTCTGTCGCGAGCTGCGCCGCCGCGGGGACACGCCGATCATCATGTTGACCGCGCGCTCGGACGATGTCGACGCGGTCGTGGGGCTCGAGCTGGGTGCCGACGACTACGTCACGAAGCCGTTCAACCCACGCGCCCTGGTGGCCCGAGTTCGAGCGGTTCTGCGCCGGACCGATGTCACGTCGCGCGGCGGCCGACCGATCGAGGTGGGCGACCTGCGGATCGAGCCGCGCCGCCGCGAAGCGCACATCGGCGAGCGGCGTCTCGACCTCCGCGCCCGGGAGTTCGACCTGCTCGCGGCGCTGGCCCGCGATCCGGGGGTGGTGCTCACCCGCGACATGCTCCTCGAGCACGTCTGGGGCACCGACTTTCCGGGCGAGACGCGGACGGTCGACGTCCATATCGGTGAGGTCCGCAAGAAACTCGGTGATGACGGCCCCGCGATCGAGACGGTTCGCGGGCTGGGCTATCGCCTCGTGCCACCTGCCCGGCAACCCCACCCGTGATCCCGCGCGGCCTCACCACCCGGATCCTTGCCGCATTCCTCGCCCTGTCCCTGGCAATTCTCGTCGGAATGGGTGGGGCGCTGTTCCTCGTGCTCCGGGGTCTGCACGCGGAGGCCACCCAGTCGGCGCTGATCGACCTGTCCGACTCCATCCTTCCGCAGCTTCGGACGAGCATCGCCGAGGGCAACCTGCGGGGCGCCATCGCAGAGATCCAGGGGCGACTGGATCAGCGCGACATCGATGTCCTGGTCGTGACGCCCGACGGAGGTCTGAGGACGCTGGCCGGAACGCCCGTCCCCGGTGCCCCGATCACGGTGCCGCCTGACGGCATCGGCGTGACCTCACAGGGCGTCACCACCCTTGACGACGGCCGCAGAACGGCATACGCGGCCACGTCGATCCGGGCGCGCTCCGGGACGGGCGTGCGAGCGATCGCCTTCGTGACCCCCGATCGGTCGGGTGCGCTCGCCCTCGCCGACCTTGGCCGGACGATCCCGGGACTCGTGTTCGTCCTGCTCGTCGTCGGCGCGCCGCTCGCGTGGCTGCTCTCGCGCTCGGTGACGACGCCCCTCCAGCGTCTCGCTGCGGCCACCGCCGACGTGCCCAGCACCAGCCCGGGGCCGATCCCGCCATCCGGGCCGACCGAGGTCCGCGAGCTGACGGCGCGGTTCAACTCGATGACCGAGGAACTGGACCGAACGCGGGCGAGCGAGGCTGAGCTGCTGGCGAATCTCCGCCACGACCTGCGCACACCGCTCACCGTGATCGGGGGATTTGCCCAGGCGCTCCAGGACGGAACGGCAATCGGCGACGACGCGGTAAAAGCAGCTCGGACCATTGCCGAGGAGGCCGAGCGGCTGGAGCGAATGGTCGACCAGCTGGGCGCCTTCGAGCGGATCCGCAGCGGTGACGACGGGCTCCGGCCCGAGCCACTTGACGCGGCCGCCCTGGTGGAATCGACCGTCGCCCGTTTCTCGGCTCGTGCCGCGGAAGGTGGGGTCGCCCTGGCCGTGGCCACGTCCGCGGAACGGCCGGCTACGTTCGCCGGCGATCGACTCGCCGTCGAGCGCATCCTGGGCAACCTGGTCGGCAACGCGCTCGACGTGGTGCGCCGTGGTGGGCACATCTGGGTCGCGGCCACGGGCGTTGAAACCGCGTCGGGCGTGCCTGGACCGGCTGTGGTCCTGAGCGTCACGGACGACGGGCCGGGATTCCCGCCGGGCGCTACCGAGCGGGTGTTCGACCGCTTCTACCGCGCTGATCCGGCGCGGGCCGGCGCGGGGTCGGGGCTGGGGTTGACCATCGTCCGTGAACTGGCGCGCGCCCACGGCGGGACGGCGATCGCGGAGAACGTGGCGCCGCACGGAGCGAGGGTCAGCGCAATCCTGCCGGTCGTGCCGCGACCCGTGGACGGGCGGCCCTGAAATCCCCCGATCACGGCTTATCCCAGGCGCAGGTCGGTCCCGACGACGATCCCGATCGCGAGCACCAGGATCAGGGCGACGACCCCGATCATCGGGAGCAGCATCGACCGACCGGAACCGGTCGAGACGGCGGCCTCGCCGGGACGCCGGAAGGCGCTGCGGAGCGTCGGCACCCGGCCTGGAGCGATCAGGAATCCGAGCCACAGCCCGCTGACGAGACCGCCGATGTGGGCCGCGTTGTCGATGAAGCTCGCGGCCAGGAAACCGAACGCGAGGTTGATCACGATGAGCGTCCCGATCTGGGTCACCAGGCTCCGGCTGCGCCGATCGATCAACGGGTTGTGGCGCCGCGTCGTCGCGAGGATGAGACCGAACATCCCGAACACCGCTCCGGAGGCCCCCACGGAGTCCTGTGGCCCGCCGAACACGAAGCTGCCGACTGAGCCGCCGGCGGCGCACAACAGGTAGAACAAGACGAACAGTCGCGAACCGTACAGGCGCTCCACGAGCGGCCCCACGAGATAGAGCGCGTACATGTTGAACCCGAGATGGAGCAGGTTGTTCGGGGCATGAAGGAGCGTCACCGTCCACAGGCGCCAGTACTCGCCGTGGGCCACCGCCAGCTTGTCGAGCGCCAGTGCCTGGTAGAAGGCGAACCCATCGCCAGACATGGCCGTGACCGAAACGATGACCGTGATCCCGATGATCACCCACGCCGCCATCACCGCCGGACCGTCGCGACGGCTCCGCGCGAAGTACCGCCTCGCCGCGCCGGCGTTGCCCGTCTCCTTCGCCAGCCAGCCGAGCCGGGTCGCGATCTCGGGTTTGTCGTCCACCGGAGCCCGCCGATCGGCCTCGCGATAGGCGGTGGCCGCGCCCGCCAGGTCACCGTCGCGCACGCGCGCCGCGGCGACTTCGCGCCATGCCCGGTACGTGGCTGGATTCTCGGCCAGCTCGAGAATCGACTCCCAGGTCGCGACCGCCGCGGCTTCGTCATCGAGGCGATACATGGCCTGGCCGAGTCCGAGGAGCGCGGCGCCGGTCACCGCCGGATCGTCGAAACCGACGACGCGCCGGTAGTGCTGCGCGGCGTCGGCGAATTCGCCCAGCTGGAGCAGATCGGCAGCCCGATCGAGCAGGCCCGCCGCCTGATCGCGCGTGAGCGGGCCGTTGTCGATCGTCCTCCGCCCGGATTCGCCCGACGATGTACCTGGCGCGCGCTCGGGTGGGTTGGCCTCGGTCATCGAGGGGACTCTACTAGACTGGACCGGAACCAATCGCGACCTCCGGTCGCGAGGGTCACCAGGATGAGGATCGCTCGGCCGATGTGCGGTCGATTCGCCCAGCAGCGCACGTCGTCGGACCTCGCCGAGATCTTCGACGCCGAGGATCTCGCCGACGATCCGGGCGGACGCTTCAACGTGGCCCCGACGGACGACGCCGTGGTGGTCGTCCAGCGCGATGATCGGCGCGCCATCACCCGCTATCGGTGGGGCCTGATCCCCCACTGGGCCACGGACCGACGGATCGGATCGCGCCAGATCAATGCCCGCGGCGAGCGCCTCGCATCGAGCCCCACGTTCCGCGCTGCCTTCCGCCGCCGACGCTGCATCGTCCCGGTCGATTCGTTCTACGAGTGGCGCAGGACCGGCGCGACGCGCCAGCCGTATCGGATCGCCCGGACCGACGGCAGGCCCCTGGCGCTGGCCGGCCTCTGGGCCGGATGGCACGACCCGGACAGCGACCAGGTTGTCCGAACGTTCACGATCGTCACGACCACCCCGAACGAACTCGTCGCCGAGATCCACGATCGCATGCCGGTGGTCCTCCCCGACGATGCCTGGCGACGCTGGATCGATCCCGACAACCCCGACGTGGCGGAACTGCATGGTCTTCTCGTGCCTGCACGGGAAGGCTTCCTGTTGACCCATCCGGTGAGCACGCTCGTCAACAACGTCCGGAACAACGGACCGGAGCTCATCGACCCGATCGAGGCCTGATGGGCTGGCCCGCGATGGGCTGGCCCGCGATGGGCTGGCCCGCAACGGCCCGGCCACGGCGCATCAGCCGGTGGCGCGTTCCCCGGACAGCGCCGCCAGACCGGCACCGAACGCCGTCGCCGGATCCGCTCCGGCGTCGACCGCCGCCAGGTAACGGCCGACGAGCAGGGCGAACATCGCGGCATCTCCACCCTGAGGGGCGGCCAGCACGAGCGCTCCGAGCGGCACGTGTTCGAGTGCCGCCACGCCGCTGGCTTCCTCGCTCGCAACGATGACCGTCAGATGCGCGCCGGCCGCGGCAGCCTCGGCGACGGCGACCGCGATCAGGCCCTCCCCGGGCTCGACGAGCGCCACGACGCGGACGTCCGGGAGGTAGCGCAGGGCCAGCTCGACGTCCCCGGCATCGAGGGTCGGGCGCCCGGACCGATCGTCGATCTTCAGCTCGCCCGGGAGATCAGCGGCAAACCACCCCGCGTGGCCATCGCCGTCACCGTCGCCGTGGCCGTGGCCGTGGCCGTGGCGGTCGCCGTCACCGTCTCCCTCCAGGAGCAGCGGATTCCCATCGTCCCCATCGCGCTCCGATGTGGCCGGGACGCGGACGACAGGCGTGCGGTGACCGGCGTCGCGCAGCATCGCAACGTGACCGATCCCGGCGCGACCCAGGGCCAGGACCGCGGCGTCACCATCAGGATCGTCGCCGACCTTGCCGATCAGCTGGACGACGCCTCCCGCCTCGACCGCGGCGACCGCGATGGCGGCGGCCAGACCGGCCGGCACTGGGTCCGGGATCGAGGCCTCGACGATGGCCAGCACAGGATCTCCGACGATCGCGATCATCTCGTGAGAGTAGCGCAGCCGCGCGGAGATCCGAGGTGGCCTGCCCGCGAACGAGTGCCCCGACTACGGATTCGGCGTGTCGGATGGGTGCGGCGTATCCGACGGCTTCGGCGAGCCAGAACTCTCGGGCGTCTCGGACGGATCCGGGGATCCCGATGGCGATCCCGACGGCGAGGCCGATGGTGAGCCCGACGGTGAGGCGGATGGCGAGGCCGACGGGGAGCCCGACGGTGAGGCCGATGGTCGTGCCGACGTGCCCGGGGATCCCGCAGCCGATGGCTCGGGCGAATCAGACGGTTCAACGGTCCCGCTCGGGGATGGCGATGCGGAGGGCGACGGGGCGGGCGTCGGGCTGGCCGATGGCTCCGGTGAGGAACTCGGCGACGGGAGCACGATCGGACTCGATGGAGGCGGACTGTCCAGGAGCCCGAGGGCACCGGCGGTGCCCAGCACGGCACCACCACCGAGCGTCAGACCCAGGGCACCCACCGCGACGAGGTAGGCGAGGGCCGCGGCCCGGGCCATGATCGGTCGACCCGCGCCTAGGCTGACCATGGCGAACGCGGCACGAACGCTTGCCACGATGCCGCCGATCCCCGACTCCCGCAGTGGCGTCCCGATGGCGATCGCAGCCCGTGGCGCGGGTTCCTGCGCGATGGCGGCCAGGACGGAGTCGACGAAACCGGGCGTCGGCTGGATGGGGTCCAGGACCGCGGCCGATTCGAGTTCACGGCCCATCTCGAGAGCGTTCCGCCGATCGGATCCGGCGCCGTAGCCGGCCGATTCGTCGTCAAGTTCACTGTCATGGAACGGCTGCCAGGACGTCATCGTCCGTCCCTCCCCGACATCTCGTCGCGCAGCCGCAGCAGCCCCCGACGGAGGTGCGTCTTCACGGTTGGCACAGGCCTGCCGGTGAGATCGGCGATCTCCGCGAGCGACCGCTCAGCGAAGAAGCGCAGGGCGACAACTTCGCTGTAGGGATCGCCCAGTCGGGCCACCGCACGGCGCAGCTCGGCAGCTCGCTCGGCGCGGACGGAGATGGCGGCAGGATCGTGGCGGTCGCTCGAAGCCGGGACGTCGATGATCTCGATTGAACTTCCGTCGCCACGAGCCGCGGCGGCAGGGCGGGCCAGGTCGATCCTGACCACGGAACGACGGGCACGTACCCGACGAAGCGCCAGGCGCAACCCGATCCGCGTCAACCACGCGCCAAACGGCCCCTCGGCACGCCACGACTCGAGCGAGCGGTACGCGATCACGAACGCCTCCTGGGCAACATCCTCGGCCTCGTGCAGATCACCGAGGATCCGGCAGCAGGCTCGCACGAGAGACGGCCCCTCGCGCTCGACGAGCGGCCGAAACGCATCACGGTCGCCCGCGAGGACGGCTCCGACGGCCTCGCGCTCTGTCGAAGCCGTCGGAGCGGAACGTTCAGGACTGAACGGGTCGAGTGCGATGGATGTGCCCCCGTCGACTGGGCCGGCTGTGCCTGGATGGGCCAAACGTGGACGTTCATCATGAACCGTCGACACGTCCTTGTGCACGACCCCGGCAGTCAGTCGTCGTCGCTGCTGCCGCCGTCGTCGTGCCCACCGTCAGAGCCCGAGTCGTCGTGCTCGGAGTCGCCGTTGTCATCGTTGTCATCGTTGTCATCGTTGTCATCGTCGTCATCGTCGTGATCGTCGCTCGACTCGGGGCTCTCGCTCGGCTCGGCGGTCTCGGCGGCCTGGGCAGCCTCGGGGCTCGCACTCGATTCGGGGCTCTCGCTCGGCTCGGCGGTCTCGGCGGCCTCGGGGCTCTCGCTCGGCTCGGCGGTCTCGCTGGCCTCGGGGCTCTCGCTCGGCTCGGCCGTGGCGAGGTTCTCAGTCCCGATGGTGGGATCGGCGCTGGCCGCGGGCGATCCGAGGGCATCCGAACCGAGGACCCCGCCCACGAGGACAAAGATTGAAATGATGGCCGGCGCCAGCGAGCGCACAAGGCGACGACGTTCGGTCATGAGTCTGATCTCCAGGATGCGGCCGGTCGTTCAACAACCGGCATCTGTCCACTTGAGACATCGCCCCGGGAAAAGGTTTCAGATCGGCAGCGACGAGCCGGGCGCGCATGCCGCGCCGCCGACTCGGCGCGGATCAGTCGACGTCGGCCCGGTCACTCTCGGGCGCGCCCTCGATCGGGCCCGCCCCGGCGTCGGGCGGCGAACTGTCGTCGGTCGGAGCCATCCCTTCGCGCTCGATGATCACGCGACCCACGCCGGCCGCCTCCAGCTCCGCGGCGAACGCGTCGGCATCCCCGACGAGAACGATCGCGGCCCGGTCGGGCAGGACATGCTCGACGGCGGCCCGCTGGACGTCGTCCACCGTCACAGCCTCGATCGAGGGTCGGTAGCGCTTGAGTTCGTCGTCGGGCAGGTCATGGGTCACGATCCCGGCGAGGGCGCCGACCACGGGTCCGGGAGTCTCGAAGCGGAGCGGGAAGACCCCGATCAGGAAGTCTCGCGCGCCGCGCAATTCGCCGTCCGTGACCCGGGCGTCTCGCATCCGGGTGAGTTCCCCGAGCATGTCGACGATCGCAGGCACCGTGACCTCGGTGTTCACGGCGGCGCGCGCGGCAAACGGGCCCGGCGCCCGGCGCAGGTCGAACGACGCGCCCGAGCCGTACGTGTAGCCCTTCTCCTCGCGAAGCTTCATGTTGAGCCGGGAATTGAACAACCCACCCAAGATCGTGGCCATCACCGATACGGCGTGGAAGTCGGGGATGCGCCGTGCCATGCCGATGTGCCCGATCCGGATCTCGGTCTGCACGGCTCCCGGCCGATGGACGACCCGGACGAGCCGCTCGGACAAGGCGGGATCGGCGATCGGCGGGTCCGACGGCGCGGCCTCTGCGGCCGCCGACCAGCCGCCGAACAGATCGGCCGAGAGGGCGGGAACGTCGATGCCGACGAGATCGCCGCCCACGATGAGGGTCATCCGGGCCGGATCGAACCCTCGACGGTAGGCGGCGCGAAGGGCAGCCGGGTCGAGGCCGTGAACGGTCTCGCGACGACCCCCGGCGGGCCGATGGTAGGGCGACGCCGCGCTGAAGATCGTCGCGGAAAATGCCTCCTCCACGCGCCGGCGCGGGTCCGCCCTGGCCTGGAGGAGGTCGTTCAGGCGCTCGTCGCGGAGGCGCTCGACCTCGCTTTCCGGAAACGTGGGGCGGCCCGCCATTTCGGCGAGAAGCTCCAGTGCTGCACCGAGACGCGAGACGGGAACGTCGACACCCGCGCTCAGCGCATCCCAGCCGGCCTCCGCATGAAGGGATGCGCCGAGCCGCTCGGTTGCCTCGGTCAGGGCGATCGCGTCGTAACGCTCCGTTCCTTCCGACAGGGCCCGGGCCGCCATCACGGTCGCTCCGGCGTGCTCGGCCGGTTCGCCGGCCGCTCCGTTGCGCAGGAGGAGCGTCGCCGAAATGAGCTCTCTCCCCGGGATGTGCACGGCGATCACCGACAGGCCGTTCGCAAGACGCGTTCTCTCGAACGGCGGGAAGTCATACGGCCGTGGCGTACCGGGGGTCGGACGCGTGGCAACGATCGGGCTCATGCGGCCACCTCGGTGTCGGCGGACGCGGCGGTCTCGGACTCATCGACCGGCTTCGACACGGTCGCCGCGGGGTCCGGTTCGGGCAGGTACGTGAGAACGACCCGATTGTCCGGGCGGAAGACCTGCGCGGCCACCTCGCGAACGCGTTCCGCGGTCACCGACAGGTACCGAGCGAGCATGCGGTTGATGAGGTCCGGATCGTCGAACAGCATCGCGTACATCGACAGCCGGTCCGCTCGCTCCTCGACCCGCTGGAGGGCCCCCAGCTCATCGGCCTCGGTGAGCGCCTTGGCACGTGCCAGCTCGTCGTCCGAGACCAGCTCGTCGGCGAAGCGCTCGAGTTCCTCCATGAACGCGGCCTCGACGCGCTCCACGGGGACGCCCGGCCGGACCGTCGCCCAACCGGCGACGATCGACGCACCACCGACGAATCCGAGCGCGAACAGGGCCACGTCCTGCGCGATTCGCTCATCGCGCACGAGGCGCCGGTGCAGGCGGCTTCCTCGCCCACCAGCCAGGATGTGTCCCGCGAGGTCCAGGGCGTCGAGCCGCTCGTCGCCGAATGCGGGTGCACGGAAACCCCAGTAGATCCGCGGCAACTCCACCTTGTCGTGGACCGTCTCGCGGCGCTCCTCGCCGAGGACCGCCGGGAGTGACAGGTCGCCCAACGGCGGGATCGCCGGATTCGCCGCAATGCCGCCGAAGTAGCGCTCGACCCAGGCCCGGGCCTGGGGCGGGTCGACATCGCCGACGATGCTCAGAACGGCATTGTTCGGCGCGTAGTAGGTCCGGAAGAAGCCGCCGACGTCCTCGACCGAGGCGGCGTCGAGGTCCTCCATCGACCCGATCGTCGGGTGATGGTACGGATGGTCGGGCGGATAGAGGTGGGCGAACAGCTTCTCGTTCCACGATCCGTACGGGCGGTTGTCGTAGGACCAGCGCTTCTCGTTCTTGACCACCTCGCGCTGGTTGTCGAGGTTCTCCTGGGAGAGCGCGTCCAGGAGTGAGCCCATCCGATCGGCTTCAAGCCACAGCGCCAGCTCGAGCTGGTGCGAGGGCATCGTCTCGTAATAGTTGGTCCGATCCAGCCATGTCGTGCCATTCATCGTTCCGCCGGCGGCCTGGACGAGGGCGATGTGCTCGGCCTTCTTGACGTGCGCCGATCCCTGGAACATCACGTGCTCGAACAGGTGCGCGAACCCCGTTTTGCCGGCCTCCTCGTGCTTGGAACCGACGTCGTACCAGATGTTGACGGCAGCGACCGGCGCGGCATGATCCTCGGCGATGATCAGGCGCAAGCCGTTGGGCAGGCGCTCATCGGTGAATCGGACGACGGGCTGGGGCATGAGGGCTGGGTCCTTCCGGGTGGGCACGAGGTTGCCGGGATTGTAGGCCGCGACGGATTGACGAGTACCAAGCTTGACGGGTATTACACCCTGCGCCGGCAGCGGCTCGAGGACGCATCGATCGACCTGAAACGATTCCTGGTCGATTAGCCACGCCCTCTCTCGCAGTTCACGCTCGGGTTCGGCGGGCCGGATTGGACGGTGGAACGCACCGCCGACCGGATCGCGTGGCGCAACCGGCGCAATCTGCAGCGACTCGCCGGCATCGCGGTCTGATCGACGGCGGGCCAAGCGGCCCGAAATCAGGGTCCGAGCGGCCCGGGCAGCGGTCCAGGTTCGTGGATATCCTGACCCGCGATGACAGACTCCCCCAGGCGCGCGAAGTGGCTTCGCGCCGCCTCGATCGCGGGTGCCTTCGCCCTGACCCTCTCGATGGTCTCGGTGGCGTTCGCCCATGCCGAGCTCGTGTCCGCCGATCCGGTGGACGGCGCGATCATCGCCGGGACGCCGGAGCAGATCCTGCTGCGGTTCACGGAGGCGCTGCTACCCAACAGTTCGATCCAGCTGGTTGGAGCCGAAGGCTCCGTGGCAAGCGGCAGTCCGCTCCCGGACGACCCGACGGCCATGGCCCTGATCCCCCCGCCGCTGAACCCGGGCTCGTATGTGATCCGCTGGACGGCGGCGACTGATGATGCCCACGTCGAACGAGGGGAGGTGTCCTTCACGGTCACGGAACTGCCGACTCCGAGCCCGTCGCCAACGCCGGCGCCTTCGCTCGCGACCGACATTCCACCATCGGCTCCGCCACCCACCGCGTCGCCGGCGCCCTCACCCGACCCGCTGCCTGCCCAATCCCCCACGACCGGAACCGATTCCGGATCGGGCAGCGATGTCGTCGTCGCGCTCGGGGCCGTCGCCCTGGTGATCGGTGCTGCGACCCTCCTGTTGCTGCGTCGGATGCGCACCCGATGATCCGGTTGATGCGACTTGCGGCCCGCTCGGCCGTCGCGGTCGTCGGGACCGTCCTCATCGGGGCGATCGTGCCGTCGGCCGTCCTGGCCCATGCGCTGGACGCGACATTCGAGAGCCGGCTGCCGCTCGTCGCGTACCTTGCCGGTGCGGCCGGCGCGGTGGCGCTGTCGTTCATCTTCGTCCTCGTTCGATCGACACCGGCTGGTCCCTCGGCCGACGATCGCGACGACGAGCATCGAACGATCACCGTCCCTGGCTGGATGCGCATCGCGCTGCGGGCCAGCGGCCTGCTCGCGTGGTCGTGGATCCTGGCCCAGGGCATCATCGGGGGCTCGTCGGACGCGGACGTCATGACGCTGTTCCTGTGGGTCTACGGGTGGGTCGGCGTCGCGATCGTGTCGGCCTTCATCGGTCCCATCTGGCACTGGCTGGACCCGTTCGCCACGCTCTACGACATGGGCGCCTGGGTGATCCGACGCGGGCAAGGTCCGGGCGACGAGGCGGGCGGTGAGGCCCGCGGTGAGGCTGGCGGTGACGACGAATGGACGGACGACGAGGTCACGACTGTACCCGGGCTCGGTCGCTGGCCGGCCGTCGCGGGACTGGCGCTCTTCATCTGGCTTGAACTCGCCATGGGAGGCGGTGGACGCACGCTCTTCATCGTGGTCATGGGGTATACGGCCGTCACGCTCACCGCGATGGCCCTCTACGGCCGCGACACGTGGCGATCGTCGGGCGAGACGTTCTCGGTCTGGTTCGGACTCCTCGGCAGGATGGCGCCACTGGCAACCGCCGGCGACGGGGTGCTGCGTCGAAGGGGGTTTGCCGTCGGGGTCCTCGATCGCGGCTGGACGGTTCCCGACGTGGTCCTCATCGCCCTGGGAATCGGTTCCATCCTGTTCGATGGGCTATCCCAGACGCAGCTCTTCTTCGATCTCTTCGGCGCGCCGCCACCGATCGCGATCACGGTGATCCTGGGCGCCTTTCTCGCGCTGGTGACCTCGCTTGCCCTCAGCGCGGCCCGCTGGGTCGGCCTGGCGGCGGCCGGCGCGGGCCTGCTGCCGATCGCCGTCGGCTATCTCGTGGCCCACTACCTGACGTTCCTGCTCATCGACGGCCAGCGGATCCTCGTCGCGATCTCCGACCCGTTCCAGCAGGGCTGGGACCTGTTCGGGACGGCGTTCTTCGAGCCGAGCGGAGCGTGGTTGCCGCCCGGGCTCGTCTGGACGTTCCAGCTCCTGGCCGTGGTCGGGGGGCACATGATCGGGGCATGGGCCGGCCATGCTGCCGTGGCCGAGGTCGACCCCAACCCGGCGGGACAGCGTTGGCTGGACGGCCGGATTCGGCAGATCCCCCTCGCGCTCGTGATGGTCATGCTGACGACGGTGACGCTCTGGTCGCTTGGCCAGGCCGTCGTGAAGGAGCCGGCGGAGACACCCGTCACCGCCACGGCCGTCGCTGTCAGCTCGCGCTCGGCCGGAACCTCGGCGCCCTAGACGGGAAGTGCCGCACCGATCGGAGGGCGCAGTGCGACCCATTCGGCCAGCGGTCGAACCTCGGCAAGGCGATCCATGACCGCCGGATCGAGCGCCTCGGCGGCGGCCATCGCCGTCTCAACGGCCGTGAGGCACAGGATCCCCTCGGCGGTTGCGGCGTGCCGGATCTCGGCCGCGTCGCGGACCGCCCCGGAGCGGGGCGTGGGCGTGTTGACCACGAGGCGGACCTCGCCCGAGGCGATGCACGCCAGGATGTCCTCCTCCCCGACGGCCGGATCGGCCACATCGCCGAGCTTCGCAACGGGCCGCGCGTCGAACCCGGCCACACGCAGTGCCTCGCGGGTTCCGGGCGTCGCGGCCAGGAGGTAGCCCGCACGGATCAGCCCCGCCGCCAGGCGCGGGAGCGCGTCCTTGTCGCGATCCGCGATCGTCAACAGCGCGGTCGGCGGCGGAGCGCCGACCTCGGGACGGGGCGGGACGAGGGCGGCTGCACGCAGCGCCTTCGCGAGAGCGACCGCCGGCTCGGCATGGAGCCCGATGACCTCGCCGGTCGACTGCATCCCGGGGCCCACTGACGGGTCGACGCCGCGAAGCTTCGCCGTCGAGAACGCCGGCGCCTTGACCGCGACGAGCGGCGGCGGCGGCAGGTGTCCTGTCCCCCACCCCAGGTCGGCCAGGCGCTCGCCGAGCGTGACCCGGACGGCGAGCTCGACCATCGGCACGCCGGTCACCTTTGACAGGAACGGCACCGTCCGCGAAGCGCGGGGGTTGACCTCGATGAGGTACACGCCGTCCTCACGGACGATGAACTGGGCGTTGACGAGTCCACGGACCCCAAGCGCCAGGACCACCCGTTCCATCGCCGCGACGATGAGCGCCTGGTCGCCGTCGGAGACGGTCTGAGGCGGGAAGAACGCCACCGAGTCACCGGAATGAACGCCGGCCCGCTCGATGTGTTCGAACAGGCCCGGAATGAGCACATCGACGCCGTCGGACACCGCGTCCACGTCAACTTCAAGCCCCTCGAGGAACCGATCGATCCGCACCGGACGGTCGGGGTCGACGACCGTGGCGGCCGCGAGCTGGCGTGTCAGGTCATCTGCGGAGTAGCAAAAATCGATCGCCAGCCCGCCGATGACGAAGCTCGGTCGAACGATGACCGGATACCCGATTCGCTCGGCGATCGTGAGGGCCTCCTCGACCGAGTGGGCCATCCCGCCCTCCGGCTGCGGGATCCCGAGCCGATCGAGGAGCGCCGCGAACCTCGTTCGTTCTTCGGCCTGGTCGATCGCCTCGAGGTCGCTGCCGAGGAGCGGGACGCCCCCGTTCGCGAGGGGTGCGGCAAGGTTCAGCGGGGTCTGCCCGCCGAACGCGACGACGGCCGGCAACAAGTCCTCGGGCCGCGCACCCGCGCCCGACTCGGCATCCACGATCGAGCGGACGCTCTCGAGGTCGAGTGGCTCGAAGTAGAGGCGTGTGGACGAGTCGAAGTCGGTCGAGACCGTCTCCGGGTTCGAGTTGACCATGACCGCGCTCCAGCCCAGCTCGCGGAGGGTGTCGGCCGCCTGGACGGCGCAGTAATCGAACTCGATCCCCTGCCCGATCCGGACCGGACCGCTGCCGATGACGAGGGCGGCCGGTCGAGGAACCGGAGGCGCCTCCGGCGCTGAGCCGCTTGCCGCATAGGTCGAGTAGAAGTACGGCGTCTCCGCGGCAAACTCGGCGGCACAGGTGTCGACCATCGCGTAGCCGGGGACCAGCCCAACAGCCAGGCGGGCTTCGCGCACCGCGCCGCGTGGCAGCCCGGCCAGCCCCTCCAGCTCGTGGTCACCGAACCCGGCCCGCTTGAGCGTGACCAGCAGCGAGACCATTTCGGGGTCGGTGCTGTCGGCCAGGCTCGGACCGGCCGTCCGCGTCGCGGCTTCGAGGTCCACGTTGCGGCGCAGCTCCGTGAGGAACCACGGCGCGATCCCGGTGGCGATCTGGATCTCGGCCTCGGGCACGCCACGCCGGAGCAGACCGAGCACCCGCCAGAGACGGCTGTCGGACGGGGCGACGAAGCGGCGGAGGACGATCGGGGCAGCCGTTCGCTGGGCGTGGCGAGTCGACTCGCACGCCGTCCCGCTCTCATCGATCCAGCGGATCGGGGCATCCAGGTCGGCGTCGTCGTCGTCACGAGCTCCCAGCGCCGCGGCGAGGTAGTCGAACGTGGGTGCCCATGCCGGATCCTCGGCGAGTGGCCCGACGCCGGCCTGCTCCAGGCCGCGCAATGCCTTGTTGAGCGCCGAGCCGAACGTTCGGTCGATCGCCATCACTTCGCCCGTTGCCTTCATCTGGCTGCCGAGGCTTCGATCGGCGGTCGGGAACTTGTCGAACGGGAAGCGCGGGAGCTTGACGACGACATAGTCGAGCGCCGGCTCGAACGCCGCGACGGTGGTTTTCGTGATCGCGTTGGGGATCTCCGCGAGCGTTCGCCCGATCGCGATCTGCGCCGCAACCCGCGCGATCGGATAGCCGGTCGCCTTCGAGGCCAGCGCCGACGAACGCGAGACGCGCGGGTTCACCTCGATGACCGCGTACTCCGTTGCGTCCGGCGAGAGGGCGAACTGGACGTTGCAGCCACCCTCCACGCCGAGCGCCCGGATGATCGCCAGGGCTGCGCTCCGCAGCCGCTGGTGGACGGCATCGGTCAACGTCTGGACGGGCGCGACAACGATCGAGTCGCCGGTGTGGACGCCCAGCGGGTCGACGTTCTCCATCGAGCACACGGCGATGCACGTGTCGTCGGCATCGCGCATGACCTCGTATTCGACCTCCTGCCAGCCCACGAGACAGCGCTCGACCATGACCTGCTTGATCGGGCTGGCGCGCATGCCGGCGCGGATCCGCTCCCGGTAGGCCGGTTCCGTCTCGACGATCCCGCCACCCGTGCCGCCGAGCGTGAACGCCGGCCGGATGATCGCCGGCAGGCCGATCTCCGCGAGCGCCGCATCGGCGGCCGCGTCCCGTGCAGCCGGCGTTGCACCCTCGACGATGGCCGACGGAGCGTAGGGCTGCCCGATCCGCTCGAGCATGTCGCGGAATGCCTCGCGATCCTCGGCCATGCGGATGGCCTCCAACGGCGTTCCGAGGAGGCGGACGTTGTGTCGCTCCAGGACGCCGGCCGCGGCGAGATCCATGGCGAGGTTCAGCGCGGTCTGACCGCCGAGGCCCGCGAGGAGTCCCTCCGGCCGCTCGCGGATGATGACCGCCTCGACCGCCTCGACCGTGAGCGGCTCGAGGTAGACGGCGTCGGCGACCGTGACGTCGGTCATGATCGTGGCCGGGTTCGAGTTGACGAGGATGGTTCGAACGCCCTCGGCCCGGAGCGCGCGGCAGGCCTGGGTGCCCGCGTAATCGAACTCGGCCGCCTGGCCGATGACGACGGGCCCGGAACCAAGAATCAGCACGCTGGCCGGCCGGGCAACGCCCTTCGCGACTCGCTCCCCGGTCATCTGCCGGCCCGCACCGCTGCGGCAGACACGAAGCGATCGAACACGGCGAGCGCATCGAGCGGACCCGGGGCGCCCTCGGGGTGGTATTGCACCGTCTCGATTGGAAGGACGCGGTGCCGGAGGCCCTCGACCGACCCGTCATTGAGGTTGACCTGGCTCACGAAAAAGCCGCTGTCGGTCGGCAGTGAATCGGCCACGACCTGGACCTCGTGGTTCTGGGCGGTCACCTGGACGAGGCCCGTCTCGATGTCGCGCACCGGGTGGTTGGCGCCGTGATGGCCGAAGCGGAGGCGCCGTGTTTCCGCGCCGGCGGCGCGGCCGACGATCTGGTGGCCGAGACAGATGCCCAGGAGGGGTCGACCGTCGGCGACGATCGCGCGGGCCAGGGCCACCGGCCCGGCGAGACGTGCCGGATCGCCCGGGCCGGGCGACAGGACCACGCCGTCCACGTCCGGGGCGAGGACCTCGATTGGCGTCGCCGTGTGCGGCAGGATCCGGATCCGCGCACCGCGCTGGCGCAGCGACCGCACGATGTTCTCCTTCAAGCCGAAGTCGACGATCGCGATTCGCGGTCCGTCCTCGCCCGGATCCCCGATGTCGCGCACGGCCGCGCGCGAGACCTGGCCCACGAAGTCCTGGTCCTCCCAGCGCGGAACCGCACGAGCTGCGCCGGACGCAGCGCGCCGGTCCAGCCGGCCGGGTTCCAGGATCGCGCCGCGCAGGCACCCGTTGGCACGCAGGTGACGCGCGAGGGCCCGGGTATCGATCCCGGCGATGGCCGGGATGTCGTGGTCACGCAGAAGTCGCGCGAGCTGCCGCGCGTCGTCGAGGACCGCGGCGGTGGCGTTGGCCACGATCAGGCCACGCAGCCACGGCCGAACTGACTGGTCGTCGGCACCGATGCGCCCGTAGTTCCCGATGAGCGGATACGTCATGACGACGATCTGTCCGGCGTACGAGGGATCGGTACAGACCTCCTGGTACCCGGTCTGGCTCGTGTTGACGACGAGATCCCCACCCGAGGCGACGGGAGCTCCGAAGGCGACACCTTCGAAGATCGTGCCGTCCTCCAGGGCGAGAAGAGCGGGCCCGCGGTCTCCAACGCGAGGGTCGACGACCGAGGAGGCGAGCGGCGTGAGGACGTGGCTCACGACGGAACAGAGGGGGTGTCGGGGTGCGGCGCGGGGCGCGGCGGCCCGTCGAGGGACCCGGACACGGTCGACCAGCCTCCTTTCCGGCCTCTCAGGACCGGTTCCCCGGCCTCTCAGGACCGGTGCTCAAGGACGCCTCGAAGGGTAGCAGCACCGGGCCGTGACGTCCGGCCGCCGAACGATCGCGAACTTCGCGAGGACCGCTCTCGAGTCAGGTGCTGCCTGGTGGACCTGGCGCATCGCGCCCGAGACCCAGTCGATGGGCCACGGCGGCCGCCTCGACCCGCGACCGGACGTCGAGCTTGCCCATGATGTTCGACACGTGGACACTTGCCGTCTTTCGGCTGATGAACAGCACGTCGCCGATCTGCTGGTTCGACCATCCACCCGCGACGAGATGCAGGACCTCGAGTTCCCGCTCCGTGAATCCATAGGTGGCCGAGGCACCATCAGCGGCGACCGGCACGGTCTCGTTGAGGCTCCGATCTTCCTTCGGATCGAGTTCGATCCGGGCGTGTCGCGCCAGGAGCCGGACCGCCTCGCCGAGCGGCTCAGCGCCGAGCGTGCGAGCTGTGACATCCGCTGCACGTAGGGCAGCCTCGGCGGCATGGCGATCGCCCCGCGCCGCGAGGATCGACTCGGCCTCGCGGAAGCGCGCGTAGGCCTCCGGGAACGGACGTCCCGCCGAGGCCCATGCCGCGGCCACGCCCGCCCAGTCTGCCGGTGTGTCGGCGCGCTCGACGCGTCGCGCCTCGGCCGCGCAAAGCGACGCCAGACCCTGTCCACGCGAGCTGCCCGACACGATCGCCTGCGTGGCAGGATCGGCGCGCGCGTGATCGAGAGCCGCGACGATCGCGGCCGCGCGTCTTCGCGCCATCTCAAGGGCGGGTTCGTCGCGGCGCGCGCGAGCCGTCGCGGCACCATCGGCCTCCGCGCGCAGGCCGAGGGCCGCGAGCCACGCGAGCGACGGATCCGGTGGGCCGGCGGGTTCGGCCATGCCACTGACGGTATCGATGATCGCCCGCACGTCCGCGACTCTCCCTTGCCAGATCGCCACTTCGGCCGACGCCGCCAGCACGTTCATCCGGAACTCGGAGGTGCCGAGGGAAGGTGTACCCGCAGTCGGGCCCGAGCCCGGCAGAGGAGGGTTCGCGTTGCGCCGTCGCTGCGGCCGAGATGGCGGGCGATCTCGGGGCCCCGATGGCCGCGGGCGGCCAGGACGACCGCCTCGCGGTCCGCGTCGGGGAGCTCGGCGAGCGCACCGGTCAGAAGGCCTCGGACCTCGTCGTCGACGGCCCATGCCTCGGGACCGGGAACAGACTGCGGAAGGGGCAGGCGGTCGGCGTTGCGGTCGGCAACCGTGAGGCGCCGACCTCGACTCGTCGCGAGATTGAGCGCGACACGATGGAGCCACGCGGCGGGATCGTCCGGAGCGCGGCCGGCGCGGATCTCCCGGACGAGGCGGGCGAACGCCTCCTGCGCGATGTCCTTGGCGGCATCGGCATCGCGAGTACGGCCGGTCAGCCACCTGCGAAGCGGCTGGAACTGCGTGACAAAGACGGTTTCGATGTCGGCGGCGCCCGACGATCCCGCGTTCGAGATCGCGATGACGGATGCGTCCACGACGGTGCCTCCCAGCGATGTCCGGCTGATGCCGGTGCCGGGAGCGTCCTTCTAAGGTGGCCGGCGGTGGATGGGACGCGAGCCCATGATTGCCGTGCCCAGCGGCTCATTTGTCGGTTGACGTGACGGCCCCAGCGCGCGCGTCGAGCACGCGTCGAGCACGCCTTGTGCGGGAGGCGCACCAAGCGGCGGAATTCAGGCCAATTCGGTACGGGGCCACGCTTCGAGAACCGCCTGCATGGGGTCCATTCCGGCGATCTGCTGCGTGATGCGCACGCACCGGCTTCGTCGTCCGACGCGGCGGTTGTCCCTCGATCCGTGGGCCGACTGCTACTTCCCATCGAGGGAACGACGAACCCCCGACGGTTGCCCGACGGGGGTCGACGCGGAGTTCAGGGACTGGTGAGCCCGGAAGGACTTGAACCTTCAACCCGCTGATTAAGAGTCAGCTGCTCTGCCATTGAGCTACGGGCCCGCGAGCGGCGATGGTACCGCAGGTTGCGCGCAAGCCGCATCCATCACCCCGCCGCGAGACGGGCCCGCGGCCTCGGGCCCGCGGGGCTCGGGGGGGTGGATCAGTCGGGGGGGGTGGCGATCTGGGCGCGGTGCAGCTTGCCGGAGAAGTCGACATAGATCGACTTCCACTCGAGATACGTGTCGAGCGCGGCGTGGCCCGCCTCACGGTGGCCGTTGCCGGTCTCCTTCCAGCCACCGAACGGGAGGTGCGTTTCGGCGCCGGTGGTCCCGGCGTTGATGTAGACGATCCCCGTCTCGAAGTCGCGCATCGCCCGGAAGGCCGCGTTGGCGTCACTCGTGAAGATCGATGACGAAAGCCCGTACCGAGTCTGGTTCAGCGCGATGACGGCAGCGTCGTAGCCGTCCACCGGGATGACCGACAGGACCGGCCCGAAGATCTCTTCCTGGCCGATCCGGTCCATCGGGCGAACACCGGAGAAGATCGTCGGGGCGAAGAAGTGCCCGTGGGCGAGGTCGCCCGCGGTCGCTCGCTCGCCGCCGACGATCAGCTCGCCTTCCGAGCGGCCGATATCGATGTAACCGGCGACCTTGTCGACCGCGCCGGCGTTGATGAGCGGACCGACATCGACGCTGGGATCCGCGCCGGAACCCAGCCGGAGCGCCCGAGCCCGCGTTTCCAGCCGTCCGAGCAACCGATCGACGACCGTGCGATCGACGATCACTCGCGAGCAGGCGGTGCAGCGCTGACCAGTCGTCCCGAACGCCGACCAGAGGATGCCGTCCGTCGCCAGGTCGAGATCCGCGTCGGCGAGGACGACGACGCCGTTCTTGCCGCCAAGCTCCAGGGACAGTCGCTTGAGGCGCCGCCCGGCCCGTTCGGCGATGTGCTTGCCGGTCGCCGATGAGCCCGTGAAGGAGATCACCGCGACGTCCGGCGACTCGACGATCGCGTCGCCCACCTCCGCGCCGGAGCCGGTCACGAGGTTGACGGTCCCGGGCGGGAACCCAGCCTCGGCCATGAGCTCCACGAGGAGCGTCGCGCAGTGCGGCGTGTCGCTGGCCGGCTTGAACACGACGGTGTTCCCGGCCACGAGGGCCGGCATCATCTTCCAGCACGGGATCGCGATCGGGAAGTTCCACGGCGTGATGATCCCGGCGACCCCGATCGGTTGGCGGATGCTCATCGCCCACTTGTCGGGCAGCTCCGAGGGAACGGTGTCGCCGAACATCCGCCGCCCCTCGCCGGCCATCAGGAAGGCGATGTCGATGCCCTCCTGGACGTCGCCGCGGGCCTCCGCGATGACCTTGCCCATCTCGCGGGTCATCGCCTGCGCGAGGCGCTCCTTGTGCTGCGCCATGAGCTGACCGAAGGCGTACAGGATCTCGCCGCGCTTCGGGGCGGGCATCGCCCGCCACACAGGGAAGGCAGTCTCCGCCGCGCGGATCGCCCGCGCGGCGTCCGCGGCGGTGCCGGCCTGGAAGCGTCCGATGAGATCGCGCCTATCGGCTGGATTGCGGCTCTCGAACGTCTGGCCGCCCGTGGACTCCACCCATTCCCCGCCGATGAACAGGCCGAACGTGGGGACGCCCTGTCGGGTCAGCGCGGCGGCGGCCGTTGCGATCTCAGCCATCGGTCGTTGTTCTCCCCAGTGTCGCTAGACGCGCTCGAACGCCATGGCGACGGAGCCACCGCCGCCCAGGCAGAGCGTGGCGAGACCATAACGGCCTTCGCGGCGGCGGAGCTCGTGAAGTAATGTCGCCACGATCCGGGCACCGCTGGCCCCGATCGGGTGCCCCAGGGCGATTGCTCCGCCGTTCACGTTGACGCGATCCCAGTCGAACCCGAGCTCGTTGCCGTCGGCCAGCGTCTGCGCGGCGAACGCCTCGTTGATCTCGATCAGATCGAAGGCGTCGATCGTCATGTCGATGCGCTCCAGCAGACGCCGGACACCGGTGATCGGCGCGAGAAACAGCCACTTTGGCGCGACCTCGGCCTGGGCGTAGCCGACGATCCGGGCGAGGGGCTTGAGGCCGAGGCGTTCGACAGCGCGCTCACTTGCAACGACCGTCGCGGCGGCCCCGTCCGTGATCCCGGGTGCGTTCCCGGCCGTCACGGTGCCCGTCTCCGCGTCGCCGGCGTCGTCGCCCTCGGGTAGATCGAAGACCGGCCTGAGGCGAGCCAGGGCCTCAAGGGAGGTGTCGCGCCGCGGACCCTCGTCCTCCGAAACGACCGTTTCGCGACCCTTCGCGTCGCGGATCGTGACTGGGGCCATCTCGGCGGCGTACCGGCCGGCATCCATCGCGGCAATCGCCCGCTGGTGGCTCGTGACCGCGAAGGCGTCCTGCGCCTCGCGCGACACGGTGTTGCTGATCGCGACCCGCTCAGCGTGCGTACCCATGTGGCAGCCCTCGACGCTGCACCACAGCCCGTCGAGGACCGTCGCGTCCTGGACGATCCCGTCCCCGAGCCGATACCCGAACCGGGCCTTCGGCAGGAGGAACGGCGCCAGGTTCATGCTCTCCATCCCGCCCGCGACGGCGACCTCCGCGTCGCCGGCCCGGATCTCGGCGGCGGCGAGCATGATCGCCTTCAGGCCGGAGCCACAGACGCGATTGATCGTCGTGGCGCTCGTCGTGTCCGGGAGGCCGCCGCGCAGGGCCGCCTGGCGAGCCGGCGCCTGCCCGGCGCCGGCCTGGATGACCTGGCCCATGAGGACCTCGTCGATCGGCGTCCCGTCGGGCAGCGCCGCCCGCTCGAGGGCTGCGCGAATCGCGACGCCCCCGAGCTCCACCGCGGGCGTGGTCGAGAGGGCACCGCCGAACTTGCCGATGGGCGTTCGTGCGGCGCTGACGATGAAGACGTCGCCATCGGCGCCGGCGGCGGCGTTCATTCGGCGGATGGTCGACCGGCTCCTTGGCATCCCGGACCCATGATAGCCGCCGACGACCCCGACCTCAGGCCCGTCGGAGGGTCCCCGACTCCGGCGTCAGTGGCACGAGGAGCTGCCGGAGTCCGTGTAGGTATCACCGGCGATCGGGACGAACTGCCACGCGTACCCCGTCTCTGTCAGATCGAGACGGAGTACCCCAAAGTCCGTCGAGTTGCGGGCCTCGCTGTTGGGATGGATCGAGTTGAAACTGACCAGGCTCCGGCCGCCGGTCCCCACGGTGAACTGGCGGATCCCGTTGGCGACGTCCAGTGTCCCGTTCGGTTGCATCGGCGCGAACCGTTCGTAGACGTGGTCGTGCGCGGACAGCACGACATCAGCGCCGTAGTCCTGGAGTGCCTGCCAGAAGGCCGTGTAGGTGGAGCTGCCACCAGCGCCAGCCGAGCTGAACCTGGGTCGGTGCCAGTACGCGAGCGTGCACGCCGCCGGATTGGCAGCGAGGTCGGCCCGGAGCCAGGTCTCCTGCGTGGAGCCCGCCCCACAGCCGCCGACCTGTGAGCACTCGGTGTTGAGGACGATCACGTGCCACGCGCCGACGTTGTAGCTGTAGTAGCCGGTCCCGGGACTCCCGGCCGCCGCCCCGAAGTAGTTGAAGTAACCGGACGCGCCAGACGTGCCGTACTCGTGGTTGCCGGTTGCCGGTCGGGTCCGGGCCTTGTGCCGGCCCCACGAGGGTTCGTAGCAGTCCGCGAACTCCTGGGCCGTGCCGTTCTCGTACACGTTGTCGCCGATCGTGTACACCGTGCCGCCGATGCTGTCCAGGAGGTTGGCGGTCGCCTCGTCTCCGGACTGTCCGCAGGTGGCGATGTCGCCTGCACCGACGAGGATGGCCCCACCCGGCGGCGGCGTCGGCGCGGGCTGCACCACCACGGCGCCGGACACCAGCTTGCTGTTGGAACCCGAACCATTCGAGACCGTCAGCCTGACGTTGTAGGTCCCGGGGGTCCCGTACGAGAACGACGGATTCCGGACCGTCGAGTCCGCGACGCCGTCGTCCTGGAAGTCCCAGGTCCACGACGTCGGCCCGCCGCTCGAGAGATCGGTGAACTGGACCAGCAGTGGAGCCACGCCGGTTGTCGGAGTGGCGCTGAAGTCGGCCGTCGGAGCCGAAGCCGCGCCCTGGTCAACGATGAGCTGTGGCGGACTCTGGCTCTCGCGGGTCGCGTAGTAGGCGCTGTTGGAGCCGCCATCGGCAATCCCGAAGCTGACCGTCCCGTCGCCGACGATCGATGATGGGGAGAGGGTGATCTCGGCCCAGGTCCCCACGTTGACGTTTCCGGCGGCTCCAACCGGTGCGCCGCTGATCGCCGGCGCGGTATTCCATGTCAGGGATCCCTCGGTCCAGCTGTCGGCGACACGGTAGACGTTCCCGCCGTCGGGGCTTGGATCGTCCACCCACAGGCGAAGGGTGACCGCCGTCGGCGTCGCGGTCAGGCCGGCCACCACGAACTGGACGAACGAGCGTGCGATCGCAGTTCCGCTGTCGCGGACGCGCATCGAGGTCGATCCGCCGTAGTTCGATGTGGGGTACGAGTTCTGAACCTGGCCGTCGGCAGCGGGTTCGAAGACGAGAACCGGTCCCGGGGTCGGGGTGGGCGTTGGTGTTGGCGTCGGGGTCGGGGTCGGGGTGGGCGTTGGTGTTGACGTCGGTTCGTCAACAGCGACGACCAGCTCCGGCGCATTGATGCCCTCGCGGGTACTGAAGTAGACCGAGTTCGAGCTGGTGCTCGCGATGGCGAAGCTGTACGTGCCGTCGGCAGGCACGGCTCCCGGACCGAGCTCGAGTTCGATCCAGGTTCCGGAGCTCACTCGGCCTGCACTCGCGAGTGGCGCGCCTCCGACCGGCGGCGCGCTCGCCCACGTGAGGTTCAACTCCGTCCAGGTGCTGGCAACGGCATAGACGCTCCCGCCGTCGGGGCTGCCATCCGTCACGAACAGCCGCAGGCGCACCGATGACGGCGTCCCGGAGAGTCCGGCAACCACGAACTGGACGAACGAGCGTGCGACCCCACCGCCGCTCGACCGCGCGCGCATGGTGGTCAGCGTGCCGTAGTTCCTGGTTGGGTAGCCGTCCTGGACCTGCGCGTCACCCGCGGACGGGTATGCGACGGGACCGGCGGCCTCGACGAGCGTGCTGGGTGTCCAGGCGGCAGCGCCGACGAGGAGTGCCACAACCGGGACCAGCCGGCGCAGCTCCACTCGCAGGACTCGGCGGCGGGTGGGTCGCTGGCTCATCCGACGGGCGAACTCGGGAGCGGGCAGGTCACTTCAAGTGGTCGTCCTGGCGACAGACTGGCGTCCTCCCGAGCCTACCATCCTTCGCAACCCCCCCTCCTGCGCACACCGAGCGCGCCATGGCGATGGCACAAGCCCAAGCGGCAGCCTCAACCGGCCCGAGCCCGGGCGAGGACCTCGTCGGCGACGATCACCCGATGGATCTGATTGGTTCCCTCGTAGATCTGGGCACCCTTGGCGTCGCGCAGCAGCCGCTCGATCCCGGTCTCCCGCGAGTAGCCGCTGGCGCCGAAGAGTTGGACGGCATCGGTGGTCACGCGCATCGCGGCATCTGAGGACGTCCACTTTGCGAGCGATGACACCTCTCCCAGCGGTTCTCCGCGATCCTTGGCCGCGGCGGCCTGATGGGTGAGTGCCCGCGCCGCCGCCACCTCGCGAGCCATCTCCGCGAGCATGAACCGGAGACCCTGCTGCTCGGCCAGCGGCGCCCCGAACGCCCGCCGTTCCAGCAGGTACGCCGCCGACTGCTCGAGGGCGGAGCGCGCCAGACCCACGCATGCGGCGGCAATCGAGATCCGTCCCTCAGCCAGTGCCGACAGGGCGATCCGGTAGCCATCACCTTCGGCGCCGAGCCGATCGGCCGACGGCACGACCGCCCCGTCGAACACGAGTTCCGCTGCTGGAGTGGATCGGATCCCCATTTTTCGCTCGTGCGTCCCGAACCGGAAGCCTGGCGTCCCCTTCCGAACGAGAAACGCGGTGATCGCGTTCGCGCCCTCCGAGGGATCCAGCGTCGCAAACACGAGGTAGTGATCGGCTTCCGGGGCATTCGTGATCCAGATCTTCGTGCCGTCCAGATGGTAGCCCGCGCCGCCGTCGGCGGCGTCGACCCGCGTCGCGCGGAGGCGAATGGCCGACGCATCGCTGCCGGCCGTCGGCTCCGTCAGCGCGAAGGCGCCGAGTGCCTCACCGGCGAGCATCGACGGAAGCCACCGACCTTGCTGCTCCGGAGTACCCCAGGTCACGATCGGAAACTGGGCGAGGATGTGGACGGACAGCGTCACGGCGCTGGCCATGTCCGCCGCACCCAGCTCTTCCATGGCCAGCGACCATCCGAGGTACGAGAACCCGGCACCGCCGACCGCGGTCGGAAACGGCGCACCGGTCAGCCCCAGCTCGCCCATCCGGACGAAGATCGACCGGTCGAACCGCTCCGCCTCGTCCCGTTCGCCGGCGCTCGGTGCGACCTCCCGCTGTGCGAACTCGCGGGCCGTCGCCTGGAGCAGCCGCTCCTCCTCGCTCAGGTATCCGGCCAGCGTGAACCTCCCTCTCGGCGTCATCGTGGCCGCCGCGGCGAAAGGTAGGATACGCGCATGCCCGAGCCACGAGCCGCCCGGCGGGCTCGACGCGTCGGAAAGGCCGACATGATCGCCGTCCTGGAACTCGTCGCTAGGACGGCCGACGACGCCATCGCCGTCACCGATCTCGATGCGCGGGTTGTCATCTGGAATGCGGCGTCCGAGCGGCTGTTCGGCATTCCGGCATCGCTGGCCCTGGGCCGGTCGATTTTCGACCTGTCTGAGCCGTTCATCGTGGGTCGCGGGGACGCCCGCGATCCTCGCCAGACGGCGCTGGCAACGGGATCGTGGCGCGGCCGGCGGATCGAACGGGCTCGGATCGGCCCCAACGCGGGGCGTGAGGTCATCGTCGAGTCCGCGCTCAGCCGCATCGACGACTCGGATGGCTCGGCAATTGGCGTCATCAGCATCAGACGAGATGTCACGGCCTCGGTCCGCCTGGAACAGGAGCTTGCGGCCCTGGGAACGCTCGCGACGGCAACCGGGGTCGCGCGGACTCGGGAGGAGGTCGCCGACGGCGCGATCGGGCTTCTGTGCACCGCCACGAGGGCGGATTACGGGGTGATCATCCGCCATGACGACGGGGCGACCGTCGTCGAGGGCTCGCGCGGAAGCTGGCCTGAACTGGTGACGATCATCGGCGAAGGCGGCCCGGGAGACGCACCGATGGCGGCCGCGCTGCGAACCCCCGGGGGGGTGTTGACCGGCACGCTCGAGACCCTCCCGATGCGACCCTCGTCGCGCGATGTGCTTCGCCGTCACGGCGTCGCGGCCATGGCCACCGTCGGACTCCATCACCAGGGCGTCCTGACCGGGCGGATTGCGCTGGGCTGGAAGGAGGCGACGGCGGCCCGTCCGTCCGAGGCGGCACTCGTCCAGGCCGCGGCGCACGTCGAACATGCCCTCGAGAACATCACGCTGGTCGAACGCATCGTCAACCAGGCGAGCTCCGAACGGCGCCAGACTGCCCAGTTGCGTGCCCTCGACGAATTGACGAAGCTGGGCCAGGAGTCGCAGACCACGGAAGCACTGGCCGGACGATCGGCCCGCCTGATCAACAGCGCCGTGGGTGCGGTGGGGACGGCGTACGGGCTCATCGACACCGTCGAGCCGGGACGCGGACGCTACGGCACATCCGAGTTCGTCAACCTTCCAGACGCGTTGTCCCGGCACCTCGAAGGACGATCCTCGCTCGAACGATTGGCCCTCACCCGGTGGCTTTCCGGCGAGGGGAGCTTCGTCCAGGACTGCCCCACCCAGGATGGGCTGGACGAGGCCGCAGCAGCCGCAGCGGCCGCGGGATTCCGGAGCCTGGCCGCCATCCCGATTCGGGTGGACGGTCAGCTCGCGGGCGGCATCGTCGCCTTCTTCGACACCACGCGCGACCAGGTGACGATCGATCAGGGCGGGCTCGATGCCATCGAGCGGACCGTCGGCATCTCGCTGGCCAACCACCGCCTCCGCGAGCACCTGTCGGCGTCCGAGCGGCGCTATCGGACGCTGTTCGACGAATCGCCCGAGGCTCTGCTGCTCGAGACCTGGACCGGCGAGATCGTCGACGCCAACGCGGCGGCGCTGCGCACGTTTCGGACGGATCGGGCCGGGCTGGTGGGCCGAGTCGGCTCCGAGGTGACCGGCATGGAGCCGGAGTCGCTGAGGGGGGCCCACGCGGCCGGAAGGAGCGTGGGTTCGGCGACGATCCGCTCGACGGGAACCGCGATCGACGGCCGGTCGTTCCCGATCGAGCTCGAGATCGCCCCCGTCGAGATCGATGGAGCGTCGCGCCTCCTCGTCCTCGTGCGCGACCTGTCGATCCAGGCCGAGCTCCAGGCTGAACTCATCCAGGCCCAGAAGATGGATGCGATCGGGCAGCTCGTGTCCGGCGTCGCCCATGAACTCAACAATCCGCTGGCGGCGATCATCGCGTTCAGCCAGTTGATCCGTCGCGATCCGAACCTGCCGGACGACCTTCGACGAGACGCCGACGCGCTCAACCAGGAAGCCGATCGAACGCGCCGAATCGTCCAGAACCTGCTCGACTTCGCACGACAGCGCCCCCCGGAACGGCACCCGACGCGACTCGACGCGCTCGTTCGAACGGTTCTCGAGCTGCAGGCCTACATGCTCTCGACCAATCGCATCGAGGTCACGCTCGACATCCCCGCCTCGCTGCCGTCGGTCCCGATCGATCGATCACAGCTGCAGCAGGTGCTGCTGAACCTGACCAGGAACGCCGTCCAGGCGGTGGCGTCGGCCGCAGATCATGGTCGGATCGCCTTCTCGGCGCGGGAGTTCGACGCCGGCCCCCCGACTGCGACGCGCCGCATGATCCGGCTCGCCGTGACCGACGACGGACCCGGCGTCAAGGTGGAGCATCGGGATCGCCTGTTTCTGCCGTTCTTCACGACCAAGCCGCCGGGCGAAGGCACCGGCCTGGGCCTGCCGGTTTCGTTCGGTATCGTGGCGGCCCACAACGGCCACCTTCGATTCGAGCCCGGCCCGGGCGGCCGTGGAGCCACGTTCGTCATCGAGTTGCCCGTCGATGCCGATGCTGCGGGGCCCGGCCCGGTTCGTGTCAAGGGCAGTGCCCGATCGGAGGAGACGCCTCAGGCGGGTGTCGACCCGCCGGCGGAGATCGGGACGGAGGCCGTCGTCACCAGCTTGATGTCGAGCGCTCGCGCGGCCGCACCGGCGGCGACGATCCTGGTCCTCGACGACGAGCCGTCGATCCGGCTCCTCCTCTCCAGGATTCTTCGCTCTGCCGGGCATCGACCGTTGATGGCTGCCGACGGCCCGGAGGCGCTCGCACTCGTGCGGCGCGGTGACGTTCAGGCGGTGCTATGCGACCATCGCATGGCGGGGATGAGCGGGATCGATGTCTTCGAGGCCGTCGTGGCGCTCCGTCCGGATCTGGCGACCCGCTTCGTGTTCATGAGCGGCGACGTCCTCAACGCCGAGCTGCGCGAGTTTGCACACGACCGTGGCATCGGCCTCCTCGCCAAGCCGTTTGACGTCGAAGCCGCCGTGGGCGCCATCGACAACCTGCTGCGGGGCGAGCCGATCGGGGGTCCCGTCGTGCCCGCGGACGCCGGCACCGTGGTGAACCCGGCGCGCGACGGCCCTCAACCCTCCCGCGAGCGGGGATAGCGGTAAAAGCCCCGGCCGGTCTTCTGTCCGAGGTGCCCCGCCGCCACCAGCTCCTCCAGGAGTCGCGGGGGTCGGACATGTTCCTGCCCAAGCCCTTCGTGCAGAACGCGCATGATCCCGAGGCAGACGTCGAGGCCGATGAAGTCGGCCAGCTCCAGCGGGCCCATGGGATGATTGAGACCGACCCGCGCCCCGATGTCGATGTCCTCGGCGGTACCCAGCCCCTCCTCGAGGCCGCGCATGGCCTCCGCCAACAGCGGCATGAGGATCCGATTCACGATGAACCCCGGGCGGTCGGCCGACACGATGACCTGCTTGCCCATCTCGGCCGACAGGGCCCGCACGGCGGCCTCCGTCGGGTCATCGGTCGCGCTGCCCCGGATGACCTCCACGAGCGGCATCACCGGTACCGGGCTGAAGAAGTGCATGCCGATGAACTGCGCCCGACGGGCGGATGACAGGCACGCGGCGAGCCCATCGATGGAGATCGAGCTGGTGTTCGAGGCAAAGATCGACGGCGGCGGCGCGATGCGGTCGAGCTCGGCCCAGAGCGCCGTCTTGACCGCCATGTCCTCGAACACGGCCTCCACGATCAGGTCCGCGTCGGCCGCATCGGCCACGGCATCGGTGACCGTGATGCGCTCGAGCAGGGCATCTCGCTGAGGCGCCTCCAGGCGTCCCTTCGTCACGGCGCGCTCAAGGTTCCCGGCGATCCGCTCGCGGCCCGCGATGGCCCGGTCCAGTTCAGGTTCATAGAGAGCGACGCGGCGCCCAGTTGCCGCCAGCACCTGGCCGATGCCGTGCCCCATCAGCCCGGCACCGGCGACGAACACCCGCTGGATGGTCACTTGGGCTGGTCCGTGGTGAGCGCCGCCAGCAGCTGGTCGGCGGCCGCGTAGGGATCGAGGCGGTGGTCGGCGACGTCGGCCAGGACCGCGTCGCTCGTGGCACGCAGGCCGTCCGATGCCAGCCGTTCGCGCAGGCGTTCGGCGACAACAGCCCAGACCTGCGCCTCGGCGCGCGCCCGTCGCGCGGCCGGGGCTGCCGCGTCACGGGTGATCGCGCGATGCCGATCGAGCGCGGCGAGCAGTTCCGGTACGCCGGCCCCGGTCGATGCCGTGGTCACGAGGACCACGGGCTGCTTGGGTCGCGGCCGATCACCCGCGGCTCGCTTGTCCCCGGCGCGCGGCGCGGCAACGAGCATGGCTCGAAGCTGCGACGCCGTGCGCAATGCCCCGGGTCGGTCGCCCTTGTTGACGACGACCAGGTCGGCCACCTCCAGCAGCCCCGCCTTGATGGCCTGGACCTCATCCCCCATCTCCGGGGCCTCGAGGACGACCGTGGTGTCGGCGGCCGCCGCGACCTCGACCTCGCTCTGCCCGGTCCCCACGGTCTCGATGAGGATCAGGTCGAACCCGGCGGCATCCATGACGGCGGCCGCGGCGCTGGACGTCGACGCCAGTCCCCCGGCGTGACCGCGGGCCGCCATCGAGCGGATGAAGACGTCGTTGTCCCCGGCGTGGATCTGCATCCGGACACGGTCACCGAGGAGCGCCCCGCCGGTGATCGGGCTCGAGGGGTCCACGGCGATGACGCCGACCGTCCGGCCGGCCTCCCGGGCCACCGACGTCAGTGATGCGACGAGCGTGCTCTTGCCCGAGCCGGGCGGTCCGGTGATGCCCACGACGTGGGCGCGGCCGGCCAGCGGATACAGGCGGCGGAGCGCGGACTCCGCGGTCGGGGTGCGGTTCTCGACGGCGGTCAGGAGCCGGGCCAGGGCTCGGCGGTCACCGGCGAGCGCGGCGTCGACCAGTCCTTCGGCGCCACCGATCCCGGGGTTGTTGTCCGGGGACCCCACCCTACCCCCGGTGTCGGGCGTTGGCCCGCACGAAATCGGCGACCTCGGCGATCGTCGTCCCCGGCCCGAACACGGCCGCGACACCGGCCGCCTTGAGGGCGGGGACGTCGTCGTCCGGGATGATCCCGCCCACGGTCACGAGGATGTCGTCGAGTCCCGCCTCTCCGAGCAGACGGCAGATCTTGGGAACCAGGGTCATGTGGGCCCCCGACAGGATCGACAGCCCGACGACGTCGACGTCTTCCTGGAGGGCCGCGGTCGCCACCATCTCGGGCGTTTGACGGAGCCCGGTGTAGACGACCTCGAAGCCCTCGTCGCGCAGGCCCCGCGCCAGCACCTTGGCGCCGCGGTCGTGGCCGTCAAGGCCCGGTTTGGCGATGAGGACCTTGAGGGGGCGATCGGTCATGCGGGGATTGTAGGGTCCCTACGCTCGCGGGGCGGGTCGTTCGAGGTGGGCGAAGAACTCGGCCCGGGTCCGGTCTCGGGTCCGGAAGAGGCCAAGGACCGCGCTCGTGGTCATCACGGTCCCCGGCTTGCGAATTCCGCGCATGACCGCGCACAGGTGGGTGGCCTCGACCACGACGCCCACCCCCTGGGGGTTGAGCCGCTCCATGAGGAACGATGCGATCTGCTGGGTAAGGCGCTCCTGGACCTGGAGGCGACGCCCGTACATCTCGACGATCCGCGGGATCTTCGAGAGCCCGATGACCCGACCCTTCGGGATGTAGGCGACGGCGGCCGTCCCGAAGAACGGCAGCAGGTGGTGCTCGCACAACGAGTAGAACGGGATGTCCTTTACGACCACCATCTCCGAGTAGTCGACATCGAAGACCGCGCCGTTCAGGAGGCGATCCGGATCGACGTGATAGCCGGCGGTCAGCTCGGCGTACATCCGATGGACGCGATCCGGCGTGCCGACGAGCCCCTGGCGATCGGGGTTCTCACCGATCTCCGTCAGGATCTCGCGGACGGCGGACTCGACACGGCCGTTCGTCTCGCGATCGCGACCGAGGTGGCCCTCGATCACGTCGCTCGGTCCGATCGAACCAGGGCCGTCGCCGATCTCGGTCTCGATCTCCTCGACGATCCTTCGCACGTGATCAGGGAGCTGGATCTGGTCGGTCACTGGACTGGTTCACCCCGCGGCGTGTGCGCATTCGGAGCCCGATGGTACGACGAGCTCGTCGGACGCGCCTTCGTTCAGCCCGCGCCGGGCAGATGGTCGAACGGTCGCCCCTCGACCCCGCGCAGCCACGCGCGCGCATTGGCCCCGAGCGTGGGCCGGTGATAGCCGCCCTCCTGGAGGATGACGAGGCGTCGTCCGGTGGCCGCGACCCGGCGCCCGATCTCGTGATAGACGGGTGTGCTGAGTGCAAAGTCGCCGATGGGATCCTCGGCGTACGTGTCGAAGCCGAGGGAAACAACGATGACCGAGCCCGGTCGCGCCACGATCGCGTCAAGGGCTCGATCGATGCAGGCCAGATAGGCGCCATCGTCCGTGCCGGCGGGGAGTGGCAGGTTCAGGTTCGCGCCCACGCCGCCTCGGCCGCCGGTCTCGTTGGCGAATCCGAGGTAGTACGGGTACTGGCGGACCGGGTCGGCATGGATTGACACGTAGTGGACATCGCCGCGGTCCCAGAAGATCTGTTGCGACCCGTTGCCGTGATGATAGTCGACATCGAGGATGGCGACGGGTTCGCCCGTCGCCCGCCCGATGGCCTCCGCGGCGATCGCCGCGTTGTTGAAGAAGCAGTATCCGCCGTACATCGAACGGGCCGCGTGATGGCCCGGGGGACGGCATAACCCGTATGCGGCCGCCTCGCCGCCGAGCACGAGATCGACCGTCGTCAGCGCCACGTCGACCGATGCGCGCGCGGCCGCATAGGTCCCGGCCACGATGGGGGTCGAGGTGTCGAAGGCCCAGTAGCCGGCGCGCCCGGAGATCGCCGTCGGTTCCGGTCCGGGTGGCATCCCCTCGAGGAGACCGCGCACGGGAAACGACTCCGGGATCAGGGACGGCAGTGTGAGACGCTCGCGCCGGAAGTGGGCCCACGCATCCCCGAGGAAGCGCAGGAGGCCCGGTTCGTGGACGGCGGTGATCGGATCGGGCCCGTGGTCGGTCGGCTCGCGCCGGGGAAACCCGCCGTCGGCGTCGAGCGCCTCCCGGATCCGCTCGGCACGCTCGGCGACCTCGTTGGCGGGGACGGCCACACCCATGATCGTCTCCGAGCCGATGTCGTGAAGGTTGTGCGCGGGCGAGTAGACGACCTGCACGGGGTGAGCCTCCTCGTGTGCCGGGGTGCCGCCCCGGGATCAGGCAGCGAATGCTACGCGCGCCGACGACCGCGGTTCAGGGCCGTGCGACAGGCCATTCGGCCGCGTCGATGATCGTCGCCGCGACCTCGACCGGTCGATAGCGCATGAGGTTGTGGCCGTCGGACGGAAACGAACGGCGCCCGGCGAGTGGCCGACCGGTGGCGGCGAGCGCCTCCGCCAGGCGATCGAGAGCCGCGGCTCGACCACCCGTTTCGTCATCGGCGGCGGACAGGATCGCGATCGGGGCCGTGACGCGAGCGAGAACCTCGAGCGGGCGGTACGCGAACATGGCGCGCACGCTCCCCTCGAGGGCGTGCGGGCGGGTGGCCGACACGACCTTTCCGGCGGGCAACTCGACGACCGCCGCGCGGGCAGCCGCCTCCTGGTCGGCATTCCAGGTCGGTCGATCGAACTCCGCACGATCGGCGAGATAGGCGGTCAGCGACCGAAGCACCTCGGGCGGCTCCTCGAGAGTCCGCAGGAACTCGTCCGGATCGAGGCCCGTTGCGGCGGAGAGGTCCTCCCATCCACCGTCGACCAGGACGAGTCCGGCGCACCGAACGCCCAGCTCTCGTGCCGTCCAGGCAGCGACGATGGCACCGAATCCATGGCCGGCGAGGACGACCCGGCTGCCCGGCTCGTCGAGCGCCCGCGCGCCCTCGACGACGGCGACCACGTCGCCGGCCATGGTCGCGGCGGTGTAGCCTTCGGTGGGCGCGTCCGACAACCCGTGGCCGCGCAGGTCCATCGCGACGATGCGCCTGATCCGGCACAGCCTCCGCGCGACCGGCGCCCAGACGTGGGCGGTGGCCGCAAGTCCGTGGATCATCACCACGGTCTGCGCGGCGAGGGTTCCCGGGGTCCAGTCGAGGAAGTGGATCCGCTCCCCGGGCGGCACCAGGACGACGTAGCCGGCCGGCTGTGCGTCGGCGTCGGGCTCCGGGACCGCGTCGGGCTCCGGGACCGCGTCGGGCCCCGGGACCGCGTCGAGAGGCGCGCTCGCGGCCGGATCACCCGACAGGTCCATCGCGTCCTAGGATAGGCGGCCATGACGAAGTCACGACGCGGATCCCGGGCGACTCGTGTTCGTCGCCGTCTCGACACCTTTGAGCGGCTGGTGGAGCAGGCCCTGGACCGGATTCCGGAGCCGTTCGCGGCGGCGCTCGATGAGGTCGCGGTCGTCATCGACGACGAACCCAGCGCGCACCAGCGGCGCGAGAACGACCTCGGCCCCAACGACACGCTGTACGGGCTGTACGAAGGCGTTCCGCGGACCGAGTGGGCGGCCGATTGGGTCGCCGTCCCGAACAGGATCACGATCTTTCGGCGGCCCCTGCTCGAGGATTACCCGGATCCCGACGATCTCGCCGACGAGGTCCGGATCACCGTCATCCACGAGCTCGCCCACCACCTCGGGATCGACGACGATCGGCTCGGGGAACTGGGCGTCGATTAGGGCCGCTCGGCGATTGGCGGTCAGCCCAGGCGACTGACACCGGCGAGGGCGGCGGCGGCCACGGCGATCGACAGGATCCCGCCGGCGATCATCGGCAGCGACACCAGTCGAACGTGCGTGGCGACCGGCTCCCGATCCCAACCCGAGCGCGGCAGGTAAGGCGGGGCGTCATCGCCGGGATCGGTCGCCGGCGGCTCGGTCCCGAGCCCCGAACCGCGCCCGGAGCCCCGCCCCATCCCCGCCGCCTCACCAGCCCCCTCGAGTCCGGCGTGGCCGTGGGTCAGCTTCGTCCGCGAGCCGGCGCCCGCAGCCGCGTC